>JBEKTP010000001.1:0-132712 GCA_049515915.1 Patescibacteria group bacterium
TCCAATACGAATAACTCATGGTTCAAGTATGCCACAAATCCTGCCTCCGCTCCACTTCGTGTCGCTCCGGGCTGGGCTTGACCCCAGGCTTAAAAGCCATGGGGTAAACGCCCAGATTCAATTTATTCGCGATTAATTCGTGAAAAGAATTCGCCGGGTTATTTCTTCGCTTTGGAAATCTTAATTTCTTTATGCGGCGTGTGTTTGCGACATTTTTTACAAAACTTGGATAATTCCAATTTCTCTTTGTTTTCGGTTGGATTTTTACTTGTTGTATAATTACGCGATTTACAAACGGTACACTGCAATTGAATTAAAATCGATTTTGCTTTAGCCATAATTTCCTTTCATTGATTGCTGTGGAGCTTCCACCCGGAATCGAACCGGGGACGGTACCTTACCAAGGTACTGTTATGCCATTTAACTATGGAAGCATAATTGGCCATCTAACCATCTTCGCAATTTTGTGTTATAGCAACCCACAGTCAACACTCCATATTTTGATTTCTTTTTATATGTTCCTTTACCTTGGGGAGGGATAATAACGGGTTTTCCGAAACGATTCAGATTGACTTTTAACTTGGATGACCAAAATTTCAAGGAATCTTCAGGATTTGCATCATTGAAAGTAGTTAAGGTAAAATACAGTTTATCTCTTTTTACCCCACAGATTTTTTCTAAAAATTCGATAAACTTTTTAATTAATCGGTAATCAGAATTTGCAATTATAATTCCGTTTCGATTGTTTTTGCTTCCTTCACCCCAAAATACTCCCAATCCTAAACCTTTAAGCTCTAATTCTTTCGAAGTTAGTTTGTCCTTTATTTTAAATGGATCTCCGTTTGGGTTGCGTTTGACATATGTCGCTTCGCTCCACGAACGCCTCGGAATATGATATTTATCCATCCACCATACAACTTTATGCACCGATACTCCCAGTTTTTTAGCGATCTCGGACATAGAAAGATGATTTTCAAGATACATTCTTTCAAGAACGGCTTTTTCTATCAAAATCCTCCTTCAGCTGGTGCCGGGTGAGAGATTTGCACTCCCGTAGCCTTAAAGGCGCCTCATTTACAGTGAGGTGCGATTGACTGCTCCGCCAACCCGGCATTAATCCCATTTTATCATCGAAACGTCTTTTTCTCAAGAGAGAATAAAAATGGAGCCCCCAGCAGGAATCGAACCCGCACCAAGCGCTTACAAAGCGCCTACACTACCATTATGCTATGGGGGCTTATTATGCTGTTTTTCTTTTTTTATCTTTTTCTAAATATTTATTCGCTTTATCGAGTAAACGCTGATATTTCTTATTTTTGCCATCTAAATCCAAAGCCGTTTTGAATTCCTCCACCGCTTTAAAAAAATCTTTTAATCCCATGTAAGCCAAACCAAGATTGATGTGCCGGGAAGCCAGATCGGGCTCCAGTTTCGACGCGTGCAAGAAAGCATCCTTCGCGTCATAAAAATTTTTTTGCTCGAGATAAATGGCGCCCAAGCGGGAATATATTTTGGGATTATCCGGATCGTTAACGGCCACTTTAACATAAAGATTTTCCGCTTCGGAATAGCGACGGCGCTCAAAAGCCTCGTCGGCCCGCGCAATCATCCCATAGAGACTCAATTCCTGATCGGAAACTTCTTTAGAGGCGACCATCTTTTGACGGGCATCGGGAAGACGTCTGGCCAAAATAACAATGACCGCAACAACCGCGACGACCACTAAAATGCTCCAAATCATCTTAAGCTCCTAAAATCACCTCTACTTTTTTGCCTTCGGGGGTTTCCACCACCACTTTACCTTCCAAGATATTATGTTCGACCACTTTGCCAATCACCTGGGAGGATTTATATTCGCTGCCGATTTTCGGCATTTTCTTTTTTAAATCCTCATAATTTTGGGCCTCGTAGGAAAGACAACACATCAATTTTCCGCAGCAGCCGGAAAGTTTCGCCGAACCGGCCGTCGATAAAGCCTGGACTTGAGCCATTTCGAGGGTTATACTTTCCAAATTATTAAGAAATTTCCGGCAGCAGAGTTCGCGGCCGCATTTTCCGATCCCCCCGAAATATCTGGCCTCGTCCCGCGCCCCCACCTGCTGCAGCCGAATCAATTTGTTAAAACTCTTGGCCATGTCGGAAACTAAACTGCGAAAATCCACTCTCCCGTCGGCGCTAAAATAAAAAGTCAATTTTTTTTGGTCAAACGAGAGTTCGGCGTCTAATATTTTAATGTCCAAACCGTGCCGAAGAGTTTTTTCTTTAGCTTCTTCGATATATTGACCGGCGACGGCTTTCAATTTTCGGTGATCAACTTTATCTTGGTTGGTTAGCTTCCGCAAAATGGTGCCGGTCCCGGCTTCCGAAGGGAAATTCTGCTCGGGTTCTTTGATAACAATCCCCACCTCTAAAATATTCTCCGTTTCGACCAAAACCTCATCGTGAGTTTCAAGATCGAGAGAGCTCTCATAGTGACAAATTTTGCCGGTCGTGGGAAATCGAATAAAAACTTTTTTCATCGCCATCTATTTTTAAAAATCCAATAATAAATTTTCTAATAGTAATTTTACCGAAGAATTGGTCAAAAGTAAATCTCTGGTTTGAGAAATCTTTTTTAAAAGATTAATTTCAGCCTTGCCCTCGAGCATTTTTTTTCGAAAGTACCCTTCCCACTCATCCAAAATTTGCGGGAGTTTTTCCAATTGGTATATTTTGTTCGCATAATCAAATCGCTCTTTCACCGATTGTTGGAAAATAAAATCCGGGGCTAAATATTCTTCCGGCAAATCCTTATTAACCGGCGAACTGATCTTAAACATTTGGCAGCGTGAAAGAATGGTCGGTAAAATCCTTTCTTTTTTAAAAGCCTGTAAAATCAAAACGGAATCAGCCGGCGGCTCCTCGAGAATTTTTAAGACGGCATTGGCCGATTCCAGCGTCATGCTCTCAGCCTGGTAAATAACGGCCAGTTTGCGCTCGGAGCTATGAGGCTTAAGGTGAATCCAGCGCCTCAGCTCTCGAATATGATTAATTTTGATCGGCGCCTCGGTCAATCGAAACATATCCGGCTCGCCCACTTTAAGCGTTATCATAATGGGTCCCTCATCTAAAGGCCCGAAGATGAGATAGGCATGACCCAACCGACCAACTTTTAACTGACGTTGCAGTTTTCCGATAAGTTTTTCCATGCTCATAACTTAACACAAAAAGACTTTCATTTACATTGACAAGCTTTTCATTGTCGATTACGATCAATAGTAGAGAGAGCAAATTTTTTTGCAGTGGTCGACCTCATAAAGTAAGAAATAATGAGAATTTCATGGATTACGAAGACAAGAATTTAACTTGCAAGGATTGTGGGAAAGAATTTGTCTGGTCGGCCGGCGAACAAAAATTTTACGCCGACAAAGGCCTTCAAAATCCACCCGGACGGTGTCAGGATTGTCGCAAGCAGAAAAAAGAACAAAAAGCCAATCGGCAAATGTTCTCCATTATCTGTAAGCAATGCGGCAAAGAAGGTCAAGTCCCCTTTCAACCGAGAAATCCCAACGACGTGCTTTGCGCCGAGTGCTTTGCTGCCAAAAGAGCCGAAGAAACTCCCGAAAAAGAGACGATGAGCCCCGAAAAAGCGGCCGACACTGAAAAACCAGCTAAAGACACCGAAAAACCGATTGAAAAACCCGAAAAACCGGCCAAAGCCTAACCAAAAATTAAGATTAGCCGGGTTCGCTCTTATCTATATCAGTTATTTTTCTCTCTGATTTTCTTGAGCAACTCAATAAATTATTTCTTGAGATTTTAAAATTCAAAAGTTTTAGGAGAGTCTTTTAGTCTCGACTAAGAGATTTTTGTTTATTGAGAGTTCTCAAACATGTGGTACACATATAAATGCCATCAATTTTTTGGATGTTTAAAAAAACCTTGCGCGCCGTTTCGGGTCCGCGATGACGCCATTTGCCGGAATTTAAATGACGACCCATATTGGCTTGAACGGGCCCTCGATGACAAATTTCGCAGGTTTTTAGCTTCATTATTTCCTTTGACGCTTTTTTTAAATGCCCTTATATGATATCATATGTAAGACGCCCCGTCAATTATTATGATTATTGCTTTATTATTTACATCGCCCTGGCATTTTGCCGCCATCATCTTTTCTTTATTAGTGGCGATTACTTTTCACGAATTCGCCCATTCCTGGATGGCCAATTATTACGGCGATCCCACCTCAAAACTGATGGGGAGAATGTCGCTTAACCCTTTGGCCCATTTGGATTTATACGGCTCGCTTTTTTTATTGCTGGTTGGATTTGGCTGGGGTAAGCCGGTCATCGTCAACTCCAAAAATTTTCCCAATCCTAAACTTGATAATTTGACTGTCTCGCTCGCCGGGCCGATGAGTAACCTTATTTTAGCGGTGTTTTTTGGTCTCATGGCCCGAGTGCTAGTCCTGCCGCCAACCGCCAGTCTATTTGTCGGCGCTTTAGTCTACTTTAATTTGCTTTTGATGGTCTTTAATTTCCTGCCCATTCCCCCGCTCGACGGCTCGAAAATATTGGCTCTTTTCTTACCCGAGGAAATTTTCATGTACTTTCAGCAATTTGGGATTTTTATCCTTCTAATTGTCGTCTTTTTAACCGGACTCATCCCGCTTATTGAAACCAAAGTAATTTTCAACTTTTTTAACTTTCTGACCGCCAAACCCGAAATGCTCTCTTTGCTGCTTAACTTATAAATCAAGAGGAGGGTGGCGGCTGGGCCAATAACACAGTTGAGCAGATCATAACGGGATGTAGCACAGCTGGTAGTGCGCCGGGCTGGGGGTCCGGAGGTCGCGAGTTCGAGTCTCGCCATCCCGACTCAATAGGAAATCATAATAACTAATAGCAAAAATTTAAAATTATCTATGAAAAAGTTCTTGACTTAACGAGTCTCACTAAGATAAAGATTGGCTTGACAGACTCCCAAATCCGCTCTTAAATTGTATCAGCGGTCTGTATCAGCGCGCTGATACAGAAAATGGCTGATTTTAAGGTTAAACTGAAAAATATTGTCGCATCTACCTTTATATATAATGGCGTAGGTTGGGATTGGTAATAATAGTATAGTCACGCAATAAAATTCATTCAAAAAAACAATGACTCAAACAATCACCCAAAAACAAAAGGAAATACTTAAATACCTCTATCAATACCGATTCTTAAATAGAATTCAGATCCAAGTATTCTTAAATCATCAATATCACAAGAGAATCAATGACTGGTTAAAAGACCTCAGAGAAAAAGAGTACGTCAATCGGATCTATTCAACTAAGTTCGGCGAAAATACCAAACCAGCTATCTACTCTATCCGATTAGAAGGCATTAGATTCCTTAAGACCCAAACTAACTGTCCGCCTGAGATCCTTAAAAAACTCTACCGGGATAAAGACCGGTCAAACAGTTTTATTGACCAATGTCTTCTGGTCGCCGATATCGTTCTTAATCTAAAGGATTACGGCGTTCAAAGTAAAGGGGAAGAAACTGAACTCTCATATGCTGCCGCTACCGCGGTTGACCTGGCTAATTCAGCGAACAATTTTAATTTTCTGGCCGAATTGAACACTGACCTTCTTTTAAAAAAGGAAACAAAAAAGAAAACCGGCAATAAAACAACAATCTCTTATTTTCTTTTTACGATCATTTCGCCGACCCTGCCCCGCTATTCCATCCGGAAAAGGCTCAAAGACTTTCTCAGTTTCTACACTGAGGGAGAGTGGGCAGATCACGAAGATAAACCCTTCCCCGCTATCATGATCGTCTGCCCGACGCTGGTGACCCTAATCTACGCCAAACGGCGGACGAGAGGACTGTTAAAAGAAGAGGACAACCCAAAGGATCTTTCCATTCAATTTACCACGGTTGACCAGATAAAGGAGCATGGCGTCACCGGTGAAATTTGGGAAAAAGCTTAAGGCTGCCCCAGAAAGATGGCGGCAGGCCAAGGAAAGATATAAAATACAAAAAAAGCTTCCAAAATCAAAAAAAGACCCCGGAGGCCTTTCGCTTAATACTTCCAATAAAGTTAAGGAATTCGGAGTTACCAGGGATATTCGAGAAGAGATCAATTTATCTTTTTATTAACCCTTTCGTCGTAATTTTCAACGACTCATCAGTACACTTTGTGTAGAGGGATGGGCAATCGTTTAAGATTGCCCATGGTATTGCGTCAGCGGGCAGGTAAATGCGTCAGGAGGGGGGCTTATCTATCGGCTCTCTGTCTTTAATCCAGCCAATAACAAGCGCTGTCAAGCCCACGATCACGATTGCTACAAGTAACGACTCGGAGCAGTGTAACGGTGTTCTGCTGTCTCGAAGCCCTTCAGGCCAAATCAGCGCGGTCTCGAGAATGATCAGGGCACTGGCGACGAGGATCACGAATATCTGTGCTAGCACTGCTTTCATCTCGAATCCATTGCACTTTCCAGAGAGGGTAGATTATCAAAGACGGTAGTCCTTGATCCTCTCTCTAAAACAACCTCACAGGGGTAACTTTGGAGAAAGAATCAAGACTTACGGCCTATGATAACACAATTTTTTCGGAAAGGTCAATATTATCATATTAGAACTGGCCACAAAAAAGGCTTCAACGATTTTTAGTTTAGATAATTTATTTTTTGCGATTCAAAATAGTGACCCCGAGCTGAAGATAAGTGGCAAAGGTCACCCAAGCAAGATATGGGATTTGAAGATAAGTTACACAGTGATAATAAGGCCAAATTAAAATCATGGTTAAAACGATACTAATAAGAACAATCATGATGTCCAAGGCGGCGAGCAAATTGTTCTTTAATTTGAATTGAAAGTAAGTAAACAGACCGTTAGTCACCAGATTGACAATAAAAGGTATCACGAGAAGTCCGGGGATATTTCCTTTTATCGCTTGATAAAAAACAAAGCCATAGGAAATGGCGATCAAAATATACAAAAATGGCCAAACAATACCGAAGAGGTAAGGAGGCGGTGACAGCGGCGGCCGCTTAAAAGTTTTGTAGGTTTTCTGATAGTCCATATTTTTATTTTACTCCAAACTTTTGATGAATTTGACGATTTTTAGTTTATTTTTCTTAATTCTATTTTGACTTTTTCTAATATTTTTTTGCGATTCTCGGGTAAGTTTTTGCCGGCGCGATTGATGTAAAAGGAAAGCATGCTCATGGCCGAATTATACGGCATCCGGGCTTTGCGCCGAGTGCTAGTTTTGGCCGATTTCATTAAGGAACGGGCGATCCGTTTCGGATCATCAAAACTAAAAATTCCCGGCTCCAAATCCAAAGCATTACTTTCTTTTGTAACTTTCCCCGACCAATATTTTTTCATAAAATATCTCGGCGATTTTTAGTTCGATTTATATTCTTTAGGTATAATTTCGAATTGCTTTTTACCTACTTCAAAAGTTAATTTAACTTTATTAAAGAATCCTTCGTGACCGAGAATCCCGAATCCATACGGGTTAATATCTCGTGTGAATATTATCGGCACATCTTTAAAAAGCCAACCGCCAATTTCTAAATCTACTTTGTGAATATAACCTCGACCGGTACCGCATATTCCACCGAAGGGGTATTCGTCGCCTTTTTCCAAATCGATATGAAGTTGTTCGGCAACCTCCGCATGGACAATTGCTATATCGGCACCAGTATCAATTAACGCTTGATAGGGAAAAGATTTGCCGCCGGATTTAAAAACAACCGGCAAAACCGGTTTGTAAAACATCTGAAATTTTACATATGGAAATTTCATTTTAACAGCCGATGTAGGACAATATTTTTTCAGGAACTTTAAAAGTTAGAGGGACTTTTCTCTTACCATATTTCTTCTCAAACTTATTTAATGCCTGAGATAGTTTTTTGTCTGCAGAAAGAACCGTCGTCTGATTAGAATCCAAAACCACCCATTGCCCTTTATAATCTTGATAAATTTTTGTCTGATCAATAACTTTCATTTTCACTCCAACATTATTATAACACAATTATTTGACATCCAAAATTTGGAGGTTCGACGATTTTTATTGCTATATTATTTCGTCAATTAAACCTGCCTCGAGGGCTTCCCCTGCAGAAAAATATTTGTCTCCCAACGCAGCAGCCTCGATTTGTTTAACTTTCTCGCCACTTCTAGTAGCATAAATTTCAAAAAATTTTTCATCCAATTTTCTAAAAGTGTTTAATGCTTCCTGAGCATTATCAACATAACCGGCCACTTGAACACTACTTTTATGGAGCATCATTTGACTATTAGTTGTCATCAACCTTTTTTCACAAGCTTGTAATATCAAAGACGCCCCAGAAAAAGCAATCCCTGATACAACTCCAACGGTTTTTCTTTTGCAATTTTTAAGTAAGTCGTAAAGCCCAAGAGCAGTATGAGTATCGCCGCCAGGCGAATTGATAAAAACAGTTACTTCATCATTTTCTTTAGTGGAATTCATGACCGCTGAAAATCTTGCCGTAAAGTTAACATAAAATTCTTTATTATCTATCGGCCCCGCTACCCAAATTGAATTTTTGTATTCAGTCATCGAGTTATCCTTTTTAATTATAATTTTTCAACTTTGAGTTAAAAGGGTGTTTCATTGTCTGGACTTTTGTAGCCGTGAGTTATTTGGTCACCAACATGGCGGTATTTGCACCACTTGCAGTCTTCGGCTTCGGCTGGCAAGGGCCCAGATAAAAGATCATCAATAATTTTGGCGAACCTAAGAAAATGCGCCTCATCGCAAGGAATTTCCAGCCACTTGGGCGGAAAATCTATTTTAGCAATGCCATTCTTGAACTTCACCATGTCTGGATAAAAAATCAAAAGCCCAAGCTTGGTAATTTTTAACGACTCGCCGCTACTCGGATTTTCGAGAGCAAATTTATAAGCGCCGAGCTGGGTTTTATACTTTTCGATTTTATCTTCGGCCGGCTGGCTGATTTTTAAGTCAATTAAAGTGTGGGTACCATCGCTATTTTTGACCAATAAATCGTATTTTCCTTTGATGTAAACATTCGTTTCCGGCACCGGCATCGATTCGACCCAGCCTTCTTGTTTGATAACTTCTCCCTCAGGTAGATCTTTGGAAATGGATTGTAAATTTCTCCCGACTAAATCTCCTTGGAGCCGACTGTTGATCGCCGCAAAAACTCCCGGCATCGGCATGCTAGGCTGATAGATTCCAGCTTTGACTTTTAAGCAATAGCAAAGCTTACATTCTTCGTAAAGGTAGGCGAAATCCGACGGTGACAGTTTATACATAAAGTTATCCTATCTATCCGGTGCGTTATCGTAACCTTGCTTGATAACCGACATAATATAATCGGCATTGGCGTTGTTGACAAAATCGTGATACCACAGAGCGGTCGTGCCCCATTTGTAATTCGCCGGAACTTTCTTAAATATCTTTTTGGGATCGTCAATTTTTGTCGATCGAACATACACTCTAATTTTTTCTTTTGACAAGTTCAACGAGCAAAAATTATGATATTGAACTTTATAGCCAATATAATTTTTAACCGGTTTTGCCTGAATACGACTATCCAGATTTATTATTCGCTCATGCATTTCCTCGAAAAGTGTTTTCACATTTCCACTGACGCGACTTAAGTGATCGGCAATCGTATATTCTTGAATCTCCCGACTAACTTCTTTGACTGGTTTAGTTTTTAAAATTGATGAAATCGAAATGTCCGATTTGGGAGTTTCAATTTGCTGAATTTGAAAAATATCATTTGACCAATCATACTTCCAAAGTTCAAAAGGAACACCTTTAAATCCCAAGGCGTTTGTTTGGTGAGTGTTAAAACTTCGAGCAATAAAAATTACCCGCGCTTGAGACCAATCAATTTCTTTTTTTCCAATTTTACTTTCAAGAACAATTTGATAGTCACCTTTGTGGTTTAAGAGCCAGCTTAAGTAAGCCATGCCTTGATCAATGACGCTTTCATGAGAATCTTTTTTATATTCTATAAGCACGGGGCCTTTTGTTTCTGAATCGTAGGCAATCGTATCAATCGAAAGTCCCTGACCTCCGAATTCAGTTCTTAGAAATTCTAAACCAAAAATCTCTTTGAGATTATTGTCAACTAATGTCTGCAACTCAAGTTCACTTTTAAAACTTTCTGACTTAAGGGCCTTGAACTTGTTATTTTCAATTTTAAATATCGGCATAATACCCAAATTATATTACTTTAGGACTTTTTAATCCAGAAACCTCTAGTTTTTATTTCTTCTTTGGTTTCTTTCTTCTTCCCGTTACTAAAGTTCGTGCATATCCTGGTTCTTTTTTCTCTGGCGTATGTGGATTTTGAAGGCCTTTCCCGGCTTTACTTAGCTGAGCTTTTGTTGGTTTTTTATTTTTTGCCATTATTACTCACCACCTTTCTCAATCACTTCTTCAACTTTTTTTTCGCTTCTGCTAAAAGCGCTTTGGATTTTTGGTGAGCAGTGTGGAATTCAAAATTCCTCAATACCTTGGTACTCCAGTTTCTTTTTGTATTCCGGCATTGTGTCGCCATTTTCCAAGCAAACATCGAGCATAAAGGTTTTTGGATTCGCCCAGCTTTCGACATCCACTCGCCCTTCACCGTATTTGCTTTTCACTAAAACACAAGTCATTTATACCTCCTTTTAAAAATATTCAATCGACGATTTTTAGTTCTTATGTTAAATCTTTTTGCAATGTTACCAATTCTAATTCTTCATTCGTTTTTTTATTAATAACATTACTAATAACTTTTCTGCTTGTGATTTGGGTAAAACCGATTTTACGGTAAAATTTGCGTGTTCGTACATAAGGTTCATATTTAATTTTTTCAGATAATGTTTCAACTTTTAATTTATTGATGTCTAATGTTATTAATATTTCTTCTAATTCGTGGACTAAAGCTTGACCAATGCCTTTTCTTTGATAGTCTGGTAAAACTCCCAACCAACTTATAAACACTTCTCCCTCAAAAGAGCTATAGGTTAGAAAACCAACAATTTTTCCATCACATTCGGCTACATAGCCTTGATGAAAATTCAAATCATTCGGAATTTCGAAAGTCAGCGCGTAATTATCAAACCAATCATGAAGATTTTTAGCAATCTTTATTATTTCCGGCCGATCTCGTTGTCCAAGTTTTCTAATTTTAATATTTTGCATTTATTTAAATCCCTCGACGATTTTTGATTCATATTAATTATACTCCAAAAACTATATAAACCTTTATTTTTTAAATAGATATAGTATAATAAACACGATTTGGATTCCAGCGTCAGAAGGAGGTGAACAAATCATGGCCGATGAGAAGACCTACGCGCAAAGACTGGCTGAGACCCAAGCGATGTCCACCGAGGAGATTCACGAAGCCATCAGAGCGCGCGAGGCAGCTGGAAAACCCTGCGGCATACTCCACAGGGTATTAGCGGATCGTTCCGACGAGCGGGCCAAAACGCTCGGTATCGATCCGCCCAGACCAGGAAGAAAGACGTATTCTGAACGGTACTCCGAGACCAGCTCCATGTCTACAAGCGAGATCAGAGCCAAGATCGCAGAACGCAGGGCTCAAGGCAAGGAGGTCGGTGTCCTCGAGCGCGTTCTTTCAGAACGTGAGTAGCCGCCCAGGCCAGTTGAACGATCGAACGAAACCGCCTAGTAGCTTTAAAGCGAACGGCGGTTTTATTTAGATAGAATAACCCAGAATTTCCCTCGGTGATTTTTAGTTCGTGCTTTTTAAGTCAAGATACCTAACTCTTTTTCTGGTTTTCTTTTGAATAGTACCAGAGAGCCTTGTCTAATGTTCGCAACGATACTTGATATTTTTCTGATAGTTTTCTTAATTCTTCAGTATATTTTTCCCAAAATCCAAAATCATAGCTTTTGGGCTGTTGCCATCCTAATGACCAAATAGCTCTGAAATCTAATATTGGATATTTATTTGGATATGCAAAATGTAAAATTACAGATGCAACCGGCCACGATGCACCTTTAATCAATAATAATGATCCAATGCTCGCTCTTTCATTTTTTGTGGATAATGCGAAGCTAGTTATTTCTCTAATAAACTCGTCGTCATTATTTTCATAATGTTTCTTGGGACGTTTTGACTTCCAAAGCCCGAGTATTACAAAATGCCTTTTATCCAAGTATTTATTTGATAAAAACCAGTTTTTTAATTCCTTTTCATATTTTTCGTCGTCCGTTGCCCGAAAAATTGAATCGTATTTATTGCTATATTCTATTATTTTTTCTCTTGATAGTTTCATTTCTTTCAATAATTTTTATTTCTCGCTTATTATCTTCGGGCACAATGAATTCAAATAACACTTTTGACAATCTGGATTTTTTGGTCGGCACCAGTTGTGCCCGATTTCCCAACAAGACAAATCAAAAATTCCAGGATAATCCGGATGAAGTTCGCGGGCAGCATATACCAATTCTTCAGAATTTTCTTTTTTTGTAAAACCAATCCGCTTAAATACCCGTCTCAAATGAACATCTGGCGAGACATCAATACAAATTTTATCTTTTACTTCAATCTTGAAATCTCTAACAAGGATATTAGCGGCCATTGTAGAAATTTTAATCCCTACACCCCTAAATTCTTGAAACCTTTTAACTAGCAAGGCACTACTTGGTTTTCCCAACCAAATATTTGCCGCATTGCTTTTATATTTATTTTTTATGTCTTGCAAAGCATAAAAAAAATTCTCAGCCATATCAGTATTGAATCTATGAAGTTTCTTATTATTAAAAAGTTCAATATATTGTTCTTTGCTTAATTTTAATAATTCAGTTATTTCAAAAGTATTTAACTCTTGAGAGATTTTGTAGGGTATAACCCAAGCTCTTTCGGCGGGGATTTGCCGATCCATAACACAGGCAAGCACAAATGCGTGTGGATATTTATCCAGATTATTTAATAATTTTTCGGCTTGGTTATTATTAGTAGTAAAGTTGACAATTTCTTTGGGTCTATCCAAAAGAGCCTGACCACGTTTTATCAGTAATTCGCTAATTTCCGCTTTTTTAAATTCATTATCCATCCAATTCTCCATTCATTGATTTGTGCAAAACCGAATCGAAAAGTTCTTTTATAATTCCCCTTCAAATGCGCTAGATAGGATGGATTGTTTGAGAGAGGAAAGATCGGCGAGCTGGTTTTGCTGAAGGGTTTTGAGTTTTTCGACTTTTTCTCGCAAATTATTGAGATAAGCAACAATCTTTTTTTGTTCCGAAATCGACGGAAGCGGGATTCTTTCTTTTTTTAAAATTTTATAATGTCTGCTGTATCCCAAGCTTTCAAGATCTAAATCTTGAAGAGCATAATAAAAATATTTTGGATTGAATTCATCTTTCGGATCTATGATTTTGGTGCCATCTGCCCCGATGGCGAAAACAAAATCAATATATTTAAAAATTCGAGTATGGTCTCCAAAAATAATTACCGGCAATTCCCCTTGATACGTGGTATATTTATCATTTGTGTAACCGCCAATCAAAGACGCACCTTGATCAACAATTGGATAATTTCCTTCTCTATAGTAATTTGTCTTAGCAATTCCTTTTATTTTTTTTGGTAACTTTTTAATACATTCGGAAAATTCTATCATTTTATTTTTTTTACTGATATTTTGTAAAACTTTTTTAAGAGACGAGCAGAAAATCTGATTTGTTCCTACGAGAGATTTTTGGCGGAGGACGATGGCTTTGTCAATTTTTTCAAAATATTTCTCAATCTTCGCCACGATTTGTTTTTGGATTTGGAGAGGCGGGATAGGGATTTCGAGATTAGAATATTGTTGGGCATTTATATTGGGTTGTGTAACCTGATTTAGTGTCCTTGAAATAAAGTTTTTATAATAGGGGCTTAATGAATATAGAAAGAAAAATTTGGGAAGCACTTTATTTTTATCCAGCTTAAACCGAATTAAATAAGATGCGAACAATGCGGGTTTTGGCAAATCTGTTTTATTAACTAAATACATTCTGCCAACTGAGCCGCTTCGGGCAATTAAAATATCATCATTTTCCAAAGCATATTTTTTGAAAGTTACTTCATTAGTATCAATAAACTTAGGATTAGCAAGATTTAACATTCCTGAATCATTTATGTCCGTTATCCGAAGATATAAATATGGTTTTTCTTGTAAACTTGCTTTAGCCGTAAAACCGTATTGTGGTTTTGTCTTTAATAATTCTCCTATTTTTTTTATCGGCCAGTTAGTTTTCATTTTGATTTCCTCATCAGACCATTAATGATTTTCCGATCGAAATAAAAAAGGAGTAATCCCAATCTTTGTAAACAGTCAATGAAAACAAAATAAGTAAATTGCCCCATCGGCGTTCGCTGTAAATCCTGTAAAATCTTTCTTTTTCTCTCATCTATGTGAAAAAACTCAGCGTTAAACCATAAATCCACAATTTCTTCTGTTTTTAAATTTTGATTATTCACCTTAAGTCTCATCCCACCGAGAGGGAAATTATCTTTTTTCTCTAATATTTTTCCCCAATTTTCGCGACACCCAACAAGTTCTTTGATGATTTCTTCATTTTTACAATTTTGAAAAACAAAGTTACAAACTGAATAAAAATTAATCGATGAATTTTCTGCAATAAAATGCCGGAAATCTAAAATAAAGGCTTTTGTCGATTGCTCATCCGGACCGGCCGATTTCACAGTTAGACCTTCATTTTCGCTATAGTTTAATTGCAAAGAAACATTTTTATAAAAATTCCTGTTGGAATGAAGTTTCTGAACTTTATCGTGAAAATCACTTAAAATCCTATCATATTTTTCGTTTACAATATCCTTATTATTAGTTTTCATTTAACTAATCCAATAAACTTTAAAAATCTTATTCCTTTTTCAGTAACAATATAGCTGTCATCGATTTTTTGAATCATTATATTTTGTAATAGAACATTAAAAATCGATTCGCGTTCTAATTTATCTGGGATTCTGGGCTCATAAATAATGTTGAACAGGTCTTTTGTGAATGACCCAAGATCGTGAGCCCACTTTAAAACAATTTTTGTGTTTGGCACAAAGAATAGATTAAGATATAAAAATTCATACAATTCAGACCGTTGAACAAGATAATTGATGAAATTCTCTTTTTCCTGAATTTTTTTTTCCTTTTCTTCAGATTCACCTGATATTTTCAAAAATTCTTGATCTAATAAGTTAATTTGTTCTTCTGTCAAAGTAATTCCTTTTTGTTCCAGTGAATTTTCAATCTTTCTGTCAATGTTTTCCGGTGGCCGCTGAGTCGCTTCCACAGGACCAACTCTAAGAGAGTAAATATTTTTCAGAAATTCTCGGATAGAATCACTGAATTTTAATATAAAAATTAGTCCTAAAACGAAAATAGCAACAGGCCATGACAAGACAGCTTTTAAATATTCTGGGATGACTTTAATAATTTCTAATGTCATAAATTTCTTACTCAATTATTTTTTGGACGATAAATATTCCTCATGTTTATCAGCTATTTCGAAAAGCCATTGCACAATTTTATCAAGATAGCTTTTTATTTCTTTGGCCTGGCCTTCGCCAAATGCGATTATTGACAGATATTCTTCTAAGGTTTGTAAAACTAGTACGGATATTGTTTCAATCAGCTGTGGCCTGGGAGTGGCATATTCAAATTTTGGTAGCCGAAAACCCATCTTATCCTCGTCTCTTTCTAAGTGATCAAAGTCAAGCTCGTGCCAACTACCATGTACATAGTGAGAACTAATTTTGAATACAAGTTCATATATAGGGTAAAGACCGACATCTTCTGCCTTTCCAGATATTTCTAAGTGTTTCTTTTCGAGTCCCCATTTTGTTTTTTCGAGTTCTTTTTCCTCAAGATTATCGAGATGTGATCGTTTGTAAGTTTTATTTATACTTTCCAACATCCTTTTTTCAATGGGTAACTTATTATTCCGTTTTTGAATATTTCGAAGAACGATATTTTCTAGTTGTTTTTCGTAAGCTAACGAAGCCCTTTTATATTTTTTATAAATGTCCGTATCAAAGTATTTTATCAAATAATTTAAATTTATTATTGTTTCAGCAAGTGACCTTAAAACAATAAAAGCAATTTCTGTCCTGCGCTCTACGATTAAAAAGGTAAAAGTGTCGTAAAGTTTGTAAATCCTGACGAGATGCCCTCGAAGAATATCTAATTTTTCTGGTTCAATTTCTTTTTGGGATACAATTCCCGCAATTAAAATGACTGCTTTACGCACATCATTTGCAACAGCCACAAGATCGACCATAAAATCATTGTTACTATTCCTTTCTTTAGTAATCAATGGCAATTTTAATTCTGGTAATTCTAGCTGGACAAATTCATCTTCCTTTGGCTCTTTCATAAATTTAGATTATTTAAAATTTTTTTAATTTCATCTTCTTTTTCTATTATATTTTTAATCAATTCCTCCGGTTTCTTAAGATCTAAATTCTCTTTCCCATTCGGATTCTTGGCAGAGAGGTCATAATTTTTGGAAATAATTCCTTCATTTTTAACCGCCCAAGAATTTTCAGATTTCGTTTTCTTCTGCCATTTTTCAAGAGCATCTGCCGTATGTTCGTCTAAAATTGGGTTTTTCTTGGTGTATTTGATACCGGCAGGCGGGTTCAGTTCGTAATACCAAATTTCTTCGGTTGGTTTGCCTTTTTCAAAAAATAAAAGATTGGTTTTGGGACCTTGGCCGGATGAAGAAACATTGGCAAAAACGCCGGGCGGAAGGCTGATGATGGTATGTAAATTACAATTTTCTAAAAGCTCTTTTTTAATATTGACATAGGTTTTTCCAGTTCTAAAAAGCACGCCTTCAGGCAAAACAATTCCGGCTCGGCCGCCGGCTTTGAGCTTTTTCATCAAATAATACAAGGCTAAAAGTTCGGTATCCGAGGATTTAATCGGAAAACCTTGCAAAACTTCTTTGTCTTCAACGCCACCAAAGGGCGGATTAGTCAAAATAATATGGTAGCGTTCGCTTTCCGGAATAGAAGTTAAATCCTCCGCAAAAGTATTAGTTTTGGTAATGTGGGGCGATTGGAGATTGTGTAAAAGCAGGTTCATAATGCCCAAAAGATAGGGCAGGGATTTGGCTTCATTGCCATAAAAAGTCTCATTTTGGAGAACGGAAAATTGTTTAGCCGTTAATTTAGGATTTTTTTCTTGGAGGTATTTGAAACTTTCAGCTAAAAATCCACCGGAGCCAGCAAAAGGATCAAAGATTTTCTCGCCGATTTGGGGATTAATAATTTTTACCATCAGCCGAATAATTGGTCGCGGAGTATAAAATTCACCGGAAGCGCCACCCTCTTGGCCCATCTTTAAAAGCAGTTCTTCGTAGACTTGGGAAATAATGTGAGTGTCCTCGGGCTTAGAAAAATCAAGTTCATCTAAAAGATTGACGACATCTTTGAAATTGAATGGCGAGTGCATATAGTTGCGCAGATCATCAAAAAGTGAGGCAATAATGTTTTTTAATGGGGTACCGCGAAGATTTCTTAAATACGGAAACAATTTAATATTTACAAACTCTGATTGTTCTTTTGCTTCCAGCTTGCTCCAAGCAGACCATTGATATTTTTTTTCGATAACTGGCTGGTATCTTTCCCCAAAAACTTGCGCCCCCAGTCGGCTTTTATGCTCAATCTGTTCAAAAAGTTTTAAAAATAACATCCAAGAAACTTGTTCGATGTACTGCAAAAGATAGAGTTTGTCACGGCGCATAATATCGCAGGCTGACCAGATTTTATTTGAGAGGGTTTGTCTATCCATTTAGACTCTTTCCTTTTGATAAAGATATTTTTGTAATTTTTGAATCGCAGACCTGGCTTGTTGGGGCCCGCCGAGGGAGACAATAATTTTTTCAATCCCGATTTCTTGAAATTTTGGCAAATTGAAAACTTCTTTTCGGGATATGTCTTCGATGCCGCCAATGCGGTATTGATCAAGTAGGGCCAAAATAATCGGTTGAGCTTCTCTGCCAAGCGATGATAAAAATTCCTGTTTTCTAATTTCGATTGCCTGGGCCCGTTCATCGCGAGAAATAATCGGCGCGTCAAAAGCAACATGAGCTAAGACATCAAAAAAGTCAGCGTCTTCGCGATCAATCAGCTTAGCTAGGGCTTCAGGCGAAACGCTTTGATCTTTTAAATTCGAAAGAAAAGTTTTTCTCTTTTCTTCATCAATCCAGATTTTTTGCAAGTCATCCAAAGTTAGAGCCAGTTTGGCGACTTCTTCTTTGGAATATTCTTTGTATTCCGCACTTTTTAAGTGATTGCCGCCGACATCAAAAGTAAGATCGGCAGTGGAATAAATGTAGACGTCAACGCCGCCAAGAGTGATTTTGTGAGGAGTTTTTCTTTCTTTTTTAAGCTCATAGATTTCTGGTTGGGGTTCAGGGGTGGGAGTGATTCGAAGTTCTCGGCGAACAAAACCGTTGGCGGAAATTTGCAGGGTAACTTTAATTCTGGGAAGTTTGTCAAAGGCAAAAATTCCGAGTTCATTGGTGGTTGTTTGTAAGTGCTCGTGCGCTTTGGTCATCACGGTTACTTTGGCGCCAATAATTGGCGTTTCGGTTTTGGAAATGACAATTTTTCCTTCTAAAAAGCTATCATTAGGACCAATTTCTTCGTCTTCCGCTTCCTCTTTTTCCTCGGGTGTTAAAACAGAAAATAGTCTGGTGGCATTGACATAATCAATGATGCGAAAATAATATTTACTAGTGGCGGCATCAATGCGACTACCACGACCAATAATTTGGTTGAAAAAAACCACTGACGAGATTGGCCGAAGTAAAACAATATTTTTTACCGAAGGCATATCAATGCCCGTGGATAAAAGATCAACGGTGGTGGCGATAACCGGTGTTTTCTTTTCCGAATCTTTAAAAGCTTGGGCCAATTCGTGAGCGCCGCCTTCTTCGGAGACAATCGTGACCGCGTAGTTGGCCGCGCCTTCGGAGGAAAAATGATTTTGTAATTCTTTAGTCATGGCCCGGGCGTGGTCATTATTAACACAAAAAACAATCGTTTTTTCGTAGGTGCCAAATTTTTTAAGAAGACCGGCGAGATGTTCTGCGATTTTTTTCGTTAGGTTAGGAATGGCGACTCTACGTTCAAACTCACCGGCAGTGTAAAAGGCTTTGATTTCGTCATCAAATTCTTCGGGATAAAAAACTTCGGCTCCCTGCAATCTTTGTTCTTCAACATCCACGCCGCCTTCTTTATGAAGGTTGGTCAAAATTCTCTGGATCATATAATTCGCGAGAAAGCCGTCTTTGATGCCTTGGCGAAGATTATATTCATAAACAGGATTGCCGAAATATTTATAAGTATTAATATTATCATCACGCTTTGGAGTAGCGGTCATGCCGAAGTGAATAGCGCCGGAAAAATGTTTTAAAATGTCATACCAAAGATTCCAGCCCGAGCGATGACACTCATCAATGATAACCATGTCGAAAAAGTTTTTGGGATAAGTTTCAAAAAGCCGCTTACCATTCTTTTGAGAATAAAGAGTTTGGTAGGTAGTAAAATAAATATCTCGCACTTGAGGCGCTTTGCCTTCAATTATCTTTTCGCGGGCGTCTTTAAGAGGACCAAACTCCAATTCATAAGCCTGATCGCGGATGAGCCGGCGGTCGGCAACAAAAAGAACACGTTTGATATACCCGGATTGGTAGAGTTTCCAGACGGTTTGAAAAGCGACTTTTGTTTTTCCCGAACCTGTCGCCATAGAGACCAAAATCCTCTTTTGCTTTTTGACGATGGCTTCGATAACCTTTTGAATAGCTAAAAGTTGATAATAACGAGGATTTTTGCCAAAGGGGGTAATATAGAGCGGGTATTCAAGCGGATTTTTCTCAAGTTTTTTGGCCAAAACTTTACTGTAACTTTTTAAACGGGCGTAAAGTTCTTCGGGTTTCGGGAATTGTTTGATTGTTTTTTGAGTATTAGTGATAAAATCAAACTCTTCGATGGCATGGCCATTAGTAGAATAAGCAAAAGAAAGTTCAAGTTTCTCCGCGTAGTCTTTGGCTTGTTGCATGCCATCCATTGAAGTGTGGTTTTCGTCTTTGGCTTCGACAACCGCGATCGGAAAAGCGTTATTGTGAAATAAAAGATAATCGGCAATCTTATTTTTTTCTCTTTCAACCCGATCGCCTAAAATATTAACTTTGCCGGCGGTGATTTGAAATTCCCTTTGAGTGTCTTCGTCTTTCCAGCCGGAATCTTTTAATTGAGGATCAATGAGTTTTGATCTTGTATCGGATTCGTTGAGCATATTAAAACAGCCCCTTTCTTATCTCAATTCTACCCCAGTTAATTAATAAAGTCCAGAGAATTAACGGGGCAAGCTCCAGTAATAGGAAGATATCAATCTTTCATTCTGAGATCGGTGAAGAGGAAGCCGGAGCGGAGGACGGTTTTGCCGACGCGGATATCGAGCGGGCGGCGAAAGCCCGGGGCATCGAAAACAAAAGTGTGGAATTCGCCGTTTTCGGCACACGGATCAACGCCTTTTGGCAAAGATTTTAGAAAATCCAAATCAAAACTTGCGCCCGCCAGTTTCGGCGGCATTTTTTTAGGATCAAGACAAACCACCTTGGCTTTGAGTCCGCCGTCAATCATTTCGTGGGCGAGTTTATTCGTGTCCTTTTTCCAAAGCGGAAAAAGCGGCGTTATGCCGGCGGGAAGGAGTTTTTCTTCGCGGTAAGCGCGCACATCTTCCAAAAACAAATCGCCGAAAATAATTTTTTCGACGCCACAGCTTTTTGCCTCAAGCATCGCCCGGTGCATTTTTTCTTCGTAAGTATAATTTGCGCAAGCTTTCGGAATGAGAACTTTGTGTAGCGGGAGACCCAAAGCTTCAGCCTGGGCTGCCAATAAACTTTCGCGAACGCCGTGCATCGAAACCCGCCGGTAACCTTCGGTGATGGTCGTCATGATTCCGGTAACTTCAATCTCGCCGCTCGCTCTGGCAATTTTTAGCGCCCAAATGCTGTCCTTGCCGGAACTTGAGGCGAGCCACGCCTTGGTTTTCTTTGGCATGGCAATATCGTATCTCCAATCGTTCATTTTTGTAAACAACAGGTCTATTTGAGATCTTGGATAAGACGATACAACTTCGGATGTAAAGAGGTCGTAAAATATGTCTTTAGTTCTTCGGGTTTGACCCACTTGAGTTCTTTAAATTTTTCCCCGGCTTTAACTTTCCCGCCAACAATTTCCGCCGTATAATAAATTGATAAAAATTGGCGGTTTTCGGGATAGGTTTTAGCAAAAATTACATCTTTGATTTTAACGTCGAGATTGGTTTTCTTTTTGACTTCCGCACTTAAATATTTTTCGAGATCATCGCCGTACTTCGGACGGCCACCAGGAAAAGACCAAGTCAGGTTTTTTAAATAGGGATCGTTTTCACGCCGGCCAATTAAAATTTTGCCGTCTTTTTTAATGACCGCCAGCAAGTTAATCAAAAACACGCCACGATCAAACTCTTGCCAATTTATTTTATCCATAATTAAGTTTATATTACTCTAACTACAAATCAAAATCAAGATAGCGTCCGATGAGCGGTTTGACATTAACCTGTTTTATTATTACTATTAGAATAGACTTAATTACTAAGTGAGGGTTATTTATTAATGGCTAGCGAAATTAAGTTTGCGAAAATTACAAACTCAGGGAAACTCCAAGACCGGTTTTTGACGTGTCAATATGCTCAGTCGGAGGATCTTTCCCGATCAGGCATGGGGGAAATTTTTTCCATTGTGGAAATCTTGTCCCCTTGGTTTCCGACCGCTCAAATCGGCCAGTTAATCATCAATAATTTTAACAAGCATTACTATCAGGGTGGCAGCACCTCCGACCTGGTTAACTTTGAAGAATCGCTCAAAGGCGTCAATGAAAGTTTGGCTTTAGCGACCCAAGACGGGGAAACGGACTGGATCGGTAAACTCAATGCTATTTTAGCCGTCGTTGTCGGCAGCAGTCTGCACATCGCCCCGACCGGCAAAATTGATGCTTACATTTTCCGCGACGGAAAAGTCAATCAGTTAACCGAAGGGATGGCCGGGACGGTCGAAGTTCATCCGCTCAAAACTTTTTCCAATGTCATTTCGGGGGAATTAAAACCTCACGATAAGGTACTCCTCACCAGCAGCGATCTTTTAAATTATCTTTCCTTAGAATCGATTCAGCAGCTCGTCGCCTTCAATAATCCGTCGGTCGCCGCCTCGCAAATCGCCAAATTGCTCCGAAAAGCGCGCGGCCGGAACGTCAACCTTGTCATTATCGGTCTTTATTCCAAAGACGAAATCTCGGCCGAACCGGCTACCGGCGAATTAGAAACAACCTATTATCTAGATAAATCGAGCGATTCGATTTTTCATCGGCTCAAAAATTTATGGCACAATATTTTGGCCCCGATTCTAAAAATGACCGGTTCCTCTTTAGCAAAATTAACGACCAAATCTTTTAACGACGCTTCAACTAAATTCAAGAATTTAAGAGAAAAAAAACCAGCCGAAGCAAATGAGGTCAAAAGTCAAGCTTTACCTCCCTCAACCACCCCCAGCGCCCCCAGCCCGCCTGCCGAGCCGAAAGAAGATCACTTTCATCGCGAGTTTTTAAAAGATACCCCGCGCGATGATACCCTTCTTAAAGATGAGCAGATTAACTTCTCGCCGGAATACATTCACTATTATAACGAAAACAAAAAGCCGAAAGAAAGTTATCTTAGCAAGTTATTCCCGAAAATTTTAGGGGCGATGGCTCGATTCTATCGTTTCGTGATCGCCTTAGCCCAAGATCGGAATCGCCGAAAATATCTCTACATCGCCGGCGCGGTGGTGCTCATTCTCATCATCGCCTTATTTACGCTCTTTCACGGGAAGGGCACGAAAGTCGGCAACATCCAGGCCCAAAACATTTTAGATCAGGCCCTTTCTGCCGAAAAAGACGGTAAAAATTCCCTGGCTAACGGCAATCAAGACCAAGCCAAAACTCAGTTTTCTGATGCGATCAGTAAAGCTCAAAGCATCTTAGGTAACACCTTTGTCGCCAAAGACGCCAATCAAGTTATAACCGATTCCTATAGCCAACTCGATAAGCTCACGGCGACAACCCGCTTTACGAGCTTAAACGCCCTCTCGACCAGCCCCACCGAGACCAATAATTTCTACGTTTTAAACGGGGAAATCTACTTTATTGGCCCAACGACCATCTATCAAGGCAGTGTGCTCGGCGGTACACCCGAAAAAGTCGCCGCTTTGCCCAGCGGCAAGGGCAGCATTATCGCCTCCACTCAAGCCAGTCAAATTCTTTACCTTTACACTAATAACCAATATATGTTCAGTTTTGATGCCACCAATAACCAGCTCAATCAAATCTTGGTCAGTGGCGGCAAATGGGAAACCGCCAATGCGCTTTCGTATTACGTGGGCAGTCTCTATCTCCTTGACGGCGTCCTGGGGCAGATTTATAAGCACACCTCCACTCAAAATACCTTTGCCGCCGGGCAAGCCTATCTGACGAGTAACACCTCCACCGTCAAGCAAAGTCTTTCGATGGCCATTGACGGCTCGATCTATGTTTTAAAAAGCACCGGCGACGTAATCGAGTTCCAGCATTCTAAGCTGCAGGACTTTAAATTAACTGGTCTCCCGACCCCCGCCGATCAACTGGCTAAACCGATTAAAATCTATACCGATTCCGACACCCCCGCTCTTTATATCTTAGATAACTCCCAGAAAAGAATTGTCGAGTTTGATAAAAACGGCAACTTTATCCATCAATATGCTCTACCAGAAAGATTTAACGATATCAAAGACTTTGACATTTCGATTAAATCCCGTAAAATTTGGGTCTTGCAAAAAAACAGCGTCTACGAACTAAATATATGAATTTAGACAAAAATTTTTTTTCTTGGCCGCGCATTATTATTATCCTCCTTTTTGGGATTGCCATCTGGATTCTGATCCCCAAACTGATCGGCCTCACCCAGGCTCTTCAGCTCCTCCGGCAAATAAAATATTGGGCTTTAATTTTGGCGCTCGTCGCCGAAGGTTTTTACTATGTCGGTTCGGCCATTCTCACCCGCGCCGTTTTAAGGATGACCGGTGATAAACTGAAATTTATCGATGTCATCAAAATTTCGCTGCTTGACTCCTTTTCAATTCAGTTTCTGCCTTTGGGCACTTTCGGCGAAGGGGCAGTCGATTACTATTTTTTAAAAGAGAAAAAAATTCGGACCGCCCATATTGTTTTAATGTTCATCGCCCGCGTCATTATCGTCTATTTAATTTTTGCTTTTATCTATCTTATCGGCGTCGCTTTCTCCCCGACGAACCACGGCTTAAGCGCCCGAGCCTTAATCGTTATTTGGATTACCTATCTGGCCGCTTTCGGGTTTTTCTTTTATCTTCTCAGTCTTTATTCTCGAAAACCGGTTTTGATTCAGCGCGTCGCCAAATTGGCCCGTTTGGCCAACCGGATTTTAAAAATTGTTAAAGTTGGCCGCATTCCACTCAATACTATCCCCGAACTAGTTCAAAAATTTTATGAAGCTGTCAAAATCCTGGCCAAGAATCGTCATTTACAAATCAATGCCGTTACGGGCGCCATCTTGTTTTGGGGCGGTGATATCATGTGTCTGTTTTTTGCTCTTTGGGGATTTGGTTATACGCCTCACCTCCCGATGGTGATTTTCGCCTATTCAGCCGCCCGCATTTTATCTTTAGTCAGTTTTATTCCAGGCGGCCTGGGAATTGTCGAAGGCACTTTAGCCCTCATTTTTATCGGGTTCGGTGTGCCGGCCGGCATCGCTCTGGCCGCCGTTTTGATTTTCAGACTCATTTCCTTTTGGCTGCCTATTCCCGTCGGCCTGGTTTCATTTTTAAGCTTAAGAAAAAAATATATCCAGGCCCGATTTGAGAACGTTCTCAGCTAAATCGGCCGACCCCGCCAGGGTAAATATTATAAGTATATTTGAGTAAATTTTCAGACCATCTACTCGAAATCAACTTCTTGAAGTTGAGATTGTCTAAGGATAGAACGAAAAGTGCCAAACGGTATTTCGCGACGATTAGCGGGGACAATAACGGTCAAAGTCGGTCGTCCATGTCTTCGATATTTAACATGACTACCTTTTTGAGAGACATAAACAAATTCTTGTTTTTCGAGAACTTTAATAATGTGCTGAGAAGAATATAGTTTAGGCATGCTGAAATTGATGCTTGACTATCGAAAGATTTTCAATTTTAACAATTTTGGTGGGTTTGTGATCTTCAAAATAGAGTTCTAAGGCTTCATTAAGATTATTCAAAGCCTCTTTTTTGGTTTTACCAAAACTGGAAACTTCAACATTCAAGCATTGAGCAACATAAAATTTGCCTTCCTTCCAGACCAAGTTTTGTAACTGATAAGAGTTGTTCATATCTAATCCTTAATTAAAATATAGACAAATAAAAACTAAAAGTCAAACCGACGAGAATGCTTAATGACCAGAATAACTACATCTTTTCCGGTGCAGAGACACCCATGAGATCCAAGGTTTTTTTGAGAACTATTTGAGTCGCTTTGATTAATTCAAGTCTCGCCGAAGTGAGATTTTCATCGTCGGAGATGACTTTGCAATGTTCGTAAAAATTATGGAATTTATTGGCTAGCCCAATCGCATAAAACGGCAAGCGCTGAACTTGATAATCTTCAGCTGTTTCGATCACCACATCGGGCAATTTGACCAACTCTTTAATCAGCGACAGCTCCGCCGGGTCTTTGATTAAATCCAAATCACTTTTTGATCTTTGATCTTTAATTTTTGATTTCGCGAGGATACTATGGATTCTGGCGTGGGCATACTGAATATAATAGACCGGATTTTTTTCCGAACGTTCTTTGGCCAGATCCAAATCAAAATCCATATGCGTGTCAAGTGACCTTTCTAAAAAGAAAAAACGTGTGACGTCGGCCCCGACTTCATCAATCAGCTCGTCAAGCGTGACATAAGTGCCGGCCCGTTTGGACATTTTAACTTCTTGACCTTTTGACATCAATCGCACCAGCTGGGCGATTAAAATTTGAAAGTTAACGCCGGCTTTTAATTCTTCTTCCAAAATTTGGACGCCGGCTTTCATCCGACCAATGTAGCCGTGATGATCCGCCCCCCAAATGTCAATTAAAGTATTGTAACCGCGTTTTATTTTAAGATAATGGTAAGCCAAATCGGCCGTAAGATAGGTATATTCGCCTTTTGAGGTCACCAAAACTCGATCTTTATCGTCAGAAAACTTGGTCGTCTTAAGCCACTGGGCGCCCTCTTGACGATAAATCAAATCATTTTTGGTCAAGAGGCCCATCACTTCTTCAACCGGACCTTGAAAGAGGTGGCTTTCCGAAGACCAATGATCAAATTTAATCCCCATTTTTTGAATGGTTTTTTTAATCGATTCTTCCACCAATATCGCTGCCGCTTCTTGCCCGGCCATCATTGGCTCTTTCGAGGATATTTTCGGGGCGATTTCATCGATATAGGCGCCTTTATAAACTGCTTCCGCGTCTTTTAAAACCGAATGTCCAAGGGCCAAAATCTGAGCGCCGCGATCGTTAATATAGTACTCGCGCTCAACATTTGCGCCGAAAGCTTCCAAAACATTGGCCAAAACGTCACCAGTATATCCCCCGCGGCCATTGCCGAGCGTCAACGGACCAGTCGGATTGGCCGAAATAAATTCGAGATTGACTTTTAAATCTTGACCTAAATCAGAATGACCGTAGCTTTCCCCCGCGTTAATAATCTCGGAAATTTTTTGTTGTAAATAGGGGAGTGATAATTTGAAATTGATAAACCCTGGCCCGGCGACACTGGCCTCTTCGATAACCTCATCTTTTTCTATCCTATTTATAATATTATGGGCGACATCCTGCGGGCTTTCCCCTATTCCCTTGGCCAAAATCATGGCCGCATTGGTCGAATAATCACCAAATTTTTCGTCGGCCGCTTCAATATTAAAATCCGGTATCTCCACCTTTGGATAGACCAACTTCACGGCCTCGATAATTTTTTCCCTTATCAGATCTTTCATTTTTTTATCTTGGCAAACTTTCGGCCGCCTTTAATTACCAGGCCGGTTTTTATTTCGATATTTTGAAACGGATCAGAAACTTTTTTATCATTAATCTCAATCGCATTTTGCTCAATTAACCGTTTGGCTTCCGATCTCGATTGTTTAAAGGCCGCCGCCACAAGATCAATCGCTTTTAACTCATCTTCCGTGATGACCACTGCCGGCATTTTGGCCGGCTGTTCTTTATTGACAAACACTCTTTCAAATTCTTTCTGGGCTGTGACCGCTTCTTTTTCGGAATGATACAGCTTGACTATTTCAAAAGCTAAACGGGCTTTTTCTTTTCGGGGATCGAACGGTTCCGGAACTTGTTTCTTAAACCTTTTTGACATGTCGTCAACCTGATTATTGGGAACATCAGTCAACAGCCGAAAATATTTGACGATTAAATCATCGGGGATAGACATCACTTTCCCAAACATTTGATCAGGTTCTTCCAAGATGCCAATATAATTTCCGACACTTTTCGACATTTTTTGAACCCCATCCGTCCCCTCCAAAAGAGAGAGCATCATGACATCTTGAGACGGCTGGCCAAAAGATTTTTGGACTTTTCGGCCCATTAAAAGATTAAATTTCTGGTCGGTGCCGCCGAGCTCAAGATCGGCTTTGACACAGACCGAATCATATCCTTGCAAGAGGGGGTACATGGTTTCTAACATATTAATATCCCGATTCTCGGAAAGGCGTTTTTGAAAATCATCTCGCTTCAAAACCTGTTGAAGAGTGACTTTTGAGCTCAAATCAAACAAAAAAAGTGTGTCTTTTTGGTCATACCATTCACGGTTATAACGCACTTCGGTTTTTTTCAAATCCAAAATTTTGCCCACTTGAGCTAAATAAGTCCCCATGTTTTTCTTGACTTCTTCACGGGAAAGGACTTTTCGGGCATCCTGACGCGCTGAGGGATCACCAATGGTGGCCGTAAAATCCCCCATAATTAAAACGACCTGATGGCCTAAATCTTGAAACTGTTTTAATTTTCTTAAAGGCACGGTGTGGCCCAAGTGAAGATCGGCGGCCGTCGGATCAATGCCAAATTTGAGGCGTAATTTTTGACCGTTTTTTAACTTCTTTTCAAGCGATTCCCGCACAATAATTTCTTCAACTCCCCTATTGAGCAATTCGTCAATATTCATTTGGCTCCTTTTCAGATTGTTATCACTTTCATTTTATCGTAAAACCTGATAATATGTAAAGGTGAAAACCAAAGGAAAGGGAAATAATTATAACGGCCGAAGATAAAAAGACCGTCACCTTGCTAAAAATATGAATTTTAAGAAAATATTTCCATTAAGTAACCCCTTAAAAAAAGTCCCCAAATTTCCGACCTCAAGATTTCGAAAGATCAACTGGAAGAGAATAAAAACCTGGATCCTCCGTCTGGGCCTCGGCTTCCTTCTTTTAATGTTGGCGCTTTTTCTTTGGTTTGCGAAGGATTTACCGACGCCGGGTCATATTACCAATCTTCAGTCGGCCGCGGCCACTCAAATTTTCGATCGAAACGGCAATGAACTTTATACAATCCACGGCAATGTCAAACGCATCATGGTCGGTAATAACGACATCCCCACGAACGTGAAAGAAGCAACTTTGACCGCCGAGGACCGGAGCTTTTATCACGACTACGGGATTAATTTTAAAGGTGTTCTGCGCGCCGCTTACGACGATATTTTTCATGGCAGCGGCGGCTTGGTCGGCGGTTCGTCGATTACCCAACAATATGTGAAAAATGCCCTTTTGACTTCCCAAAAAACTTTCACGCGAAAAATTCAGGAAGCCATTTTGGCCATCGAAATTGAAACGATGTATTCGAAGCCGGATATTTTAACCATGTATCTCAACGAGATTCCCTATGGCTCTTACGCTTACGGCATCGAGGCAGCGTCGGAAACTTTCTTTGGCAAAAAAGCCAACCAACTGGATTTAGCCGAAGCGGCCACCTTAGCGGCGCTCCCTCAAGCCCCGACTTATTATTCGCCCTATGGGATCCATCCTGACGACCGCTTGGCACGGGTGGATTGGATCTTAGATGGTATGGTCACCCAGGGCTATATCACTCAAGATCAGGCCACCGCCGCTAAAGCCGAAGCCAAAAATATCAAATTTGTGCCTCAAAACGAACAAATCGCCGCCCCCCACTTTGTCATGTATGTCAAAGATTTACTGGCCGAAAAATACGGCGAGCAAATGCTCGAGGAAGGAGGCTTAAAAGTCTATACCACCCTCGATAGCACTGATCAACAAGCGGCTGAGCAAGCCGTCGCCGACGCCAAACTTTCAAGCGTTAACGCCACCAACGCTTCGCTTGTTTCGATTGATCCCAAAACCGGGCAGATTCTAGCCATGGTCGGCTCACGGGACTTTTTCAATCAAGCCATCGACGGTCAAGTCAACGTCGCTATTTCGCCGCGCCAGCCGGGCTCTTCGTTTAAGCCGATTATGTACGCAACCGCCTTTAAAAAACAATTTAGTCCCGGCTATACCCTTTGGGATGTAACAACCAATTTTGGTAATTACACGCCGCAAGATTACGACGGTAAAACCCGCGGCCCAGTGACGATTCGAACGGCCTTGGCCGGTTCGCTCAATATCCCGGCCGTTAAAACGCTCGCTTTAACCGGCATCAATAATGTCCTCGATCAAGCTCACAGTATGGGCATTACGACTCTCAACGATCCTTCGCGTTACGGTCTCTCGCTTGTCCTGGGCGGCGGCGAGGTGACCTTACTCGATGAGACGACCGCTTACGGCGTCTTTGCCAATAACGGCGTTCTGGCGCCGACGACCCCTATTTTGAAAGTCGTCAATCTCAAAGGAAAAGTGCTCGAACAATATAAAGCCAATCCCAAAAATGTCTTAGACCCGAGCATTTCCTACGAAATTTCCAACATTTTGTCCGACAACAATGCCCGTTCCTTCGAGTTCGGCAGTCATTCCGCTTTATATTTTTCCGACCGACCGGTCGCCGCCAAAACCGGCACGACTCAAAATAACCGCGATGCTTGGACGGTCGGCTACACGCCCTCGATCACGGCCGGCGTTTGGGTCGGTAACGACGATAATACCCCGATGTCAGCCGGCGGCGCTGGGGCCATGGCGGCCGCCCCCATTTGGCACGAGTACATGGCCAAAGTTCTCAGCGGCACACCCGTCGAGCAGTTTAACCAGCCCAGTAACGTTAAAAGCTGCACCCTTGACCGCTACACCAACCAATTACCCAGCGGCGGTCAAACCACGACCGACATCTGCACGCCGTGGCAAATTCCGACGGAACGCGCCCAAAGTGTCGGCACTTTAAGAATTGATAAATACACCGGCAAAATTGCCACCGATGACTGCCCCGATCAGTTTACGGAAACGGAAACTTTCCAGGATATTCATTCCGAACAACCCAACAACCCCGCTTGGGAAAGCCCCGTCCGAGCCTGGCTGGCGGCGGCCGGGATCTTAACCGTTGCCCCGCCGTCGGGCGATAAAACTTGCGCCGCCACGACCGACCATACAACCATTAGCCTTTCCGCCCCGGCCGCCGGGACGCAAGTGAGTGGCACAATCAACATCAACGCCTCGGTTAATTCCAATGTTTCCATTGCTAAAGTTGATTTTCTGCTTGATGGCGTTAATATTGGCACCGCCACGAATAGTCCTTATCAAATAAGCTACGATACGAGCGGCCTGGCTTCAGGGGCTCACAGCCTCAGCGCAATTGCCACCGATCAATACGGCCTGACGACCACCGCTGATTCCGTCGGCATTATTATCGCCGGCGGCCCGCCGGGTGACGTCACCAATGTTTTGCTGACCCCTGGCACCAATACCATTGCCGCTTCCTGGAAAAACCCCAGTGATGCTGACTTGGCTTCGGTCAATATCTACATTTCCACCTCTTCCGGCACCCTCGGCAATCTTTACGGCAATTTTAGTGCTTTACCTTCCTCAAACGGGGCCGAATCAATTAGTAGTCTCAAAAATAAAACCACCTACTATGTCACTCTAAGACCGGTGGATTCATTGGGTAACGAAAACAATAGCACGACTCAATACTCGACCACCACTTTGCCGTAAATAGTTCTCTATTTTTTCTTGGGTTGAACAAAGATCATTTTACCGGCCACCGTTTGGAAGATGCGCACCACCTCGCAATCCACTTCTTTACCGACCAAACTCTGGCCGCCCTCAACGACAATCATTGTACCGTCGGAAAGATATCCAACGCCCTGGCCCAGCTCTTTACCTTTTTGAATTACCTTGACCCGAATTTCTTCGCCGGGAATTAAAGTCGGTTTAAGACTTTCGGCCAGTTCGTTCACATTTAAAACATCGACTTTTTGAATTTTAGCAACGCGGTTTAAATTATAGTCGGCCGTAATGATTTTGGCATTGCGGCGTTTTGCCGTCTTAATTAACTTTTGATCAACCGGTTCGCGGGAAGACTCAAGATCATCAATGATTTCAATCTCTAATTTGGCATTACTTTGCATTTTATCCAAAGACTCCAACCCTCGTCGGCCCTTGGTGCGGCGGATCGGATCTTCGGAATCGGCAACATTTTGCAGTTCAGCCAGGACAAATTGGGGAATTAAAATATTACCTAAGATAAACCCGCTTTGAGCGATTTGTTCAAGCCGACCATCAATGAGTGAAGAGGTGTCCACGACAATACTGCAACCGGGCGCATTGTTATGTCCCATAATCCGGTCCATAATCCGTTTGAAAAAAACTGAGGCGGGCTGCCCTTGGGCAATAAACAAATCTAAAACGGCGACCGTGACAAAAACTTCCACAATCATCGGCACCCAGGTACCGTAGGCGCCCGGCAATCTCGCAAGCGGCGTGGCGGCCAGCGAGCCGATTAATAAGCCCAAAATTAAACCGATTAAACCCATGAAAAAGTAAGGAAATGAAATTTTTAGCAATCTTCTGGTTAAAAAAAGCAAAATGATCGCCACGCCTAAAATGATGAAAAAAATGGCTAAATTGGTCGCCTCCACATTGGAAAAATTAAACATGATTACTCCTTTTTAATTCAAATTTTTTTGAATTGAATCAACTAATAATTTTTGATTGATAAATTTTGAAAAACCAAGACGTTTAGCTTCAGTAATACGCTTATTTTCCATCGAAACTTTGCGAATTTCGCCCGAGAGTCCCACTTCGCCAAAAGCACAAACGCTTGGACTGATTGTTTTACCTTTATAAGCCGAGGCGATGGCTAAAGCGACCGCGAGATCGACCGCCGGTTCTTTAACCTTAATCCCCCCCACGATATTGATAAAAATATCCTGATTACTCAAATTTAAGCCCGCTCTTTTTTGCAAAACGGCCACCAGTAATTGCAAGCGGTTAAGATCGTAGCCGGAAGATTTACGCTGAGGGAAACCAAAAGGCGTCGTCGAAGTTAAGGCTTGAACTTCCACTAATAAGGCTCTGGTCCCTTCCATCGTCGCGGTTACGACATTGCCCGAAATATTGGGCGACCGTTCTTCTAAAAATAGTTTTGAAGGATTAGCCACTTCTTTCAGCCCTTTTTCGGTCATTTCAAAAACGCCGATCTCGTCGGTGGCCCCAAAACGATTTTTCGTCCCCCGTAAAATCCGATGATTATGATAGCGTTCACCTTCCAAATATAAAACGACATCGACTAAATGTTCCAAGGTTCGGGGCCCAGCAACCGTGCCATCTTTGGTGACATGACCGACTAAGACGACGGAGGTGGGCGTCGTTTTAGCTAATTGCTGAAGTCTCAAAGCGCATTCCCTCACTTGAACGAGCGAGCCGGGCGTCGAGGGAAAATCATCCGAATAAATGGTCTGAATGGAATCAATAATAACGAGGTCGGGCTTGACCCTTTCGACCGCCGCCAGAACACCCGCCAAGGAAATATCGGCCAAAACCATAATTTTTTTATTTTTCAGTCCCATGCGGTCGAAGCGCAATTTTATTTGACCGGGAGACTCTTCGCCGGAGACATAAAGAACATTTGAAAGTTCAGCGGCCACTTCTAAAAGTAAAGTTGATTTACCGATCCCCGGCTCGCCGCCCAGGAGAATAATCGAACCCGGGACAATGCCGCCTTTATTAGCTGAACCGCCCAAGACCCGATCAAACTCCCCGATCTTAGTGGAGATGCGCTGAAAATTGGAAGACTTAATTTTATCAATTTCAATTGCTTGGGATGAGGGAATATCTCTTCGTCCTTCGTGTTTAGAGCTTAATTTAAATTCTTTTAAAGTGTTCCACTGGCCACAATTGTCGCATTTTCCTTGCCACTTTAAATATTCTTCGCCGCAATCTGAACAAACAAAAACCGTCTGATAATTACTTTTCATGTGGTTAGATTATACCACAACTTTTAGATAAAAACTCGTCATTTTCCCCGAAATCACCTCCGGCAATTGACAAAAATATTGACAGTGCTAACTTCATCGCTATAATTATATAAGATTGCCTGCGGCTTAATTCCAGCTCTCCGGGAGGACAAGATGACAGCGTTGCCATGCCGTAACCGAACTTCAAGCGAGGTCAGAACAGGTATGTTGGAAGCCGACTGCCTCTTCGTCCCACTGGGTCTACCGACGATCAGCACGCCGGCCGTCATGGCGGTAGCAGTCAAGACGCTTTTTGCCCATGACTTCATCCCGCGCGTCGATTTGGCCCTCAAGACCGAGGTCCTCCAGGCGGCGATCAAAGCCTCTAGACGCACAGACACTCAGACCGCTCGCCCCGTCATCGCGGCTTTCAACAACATCAACTTCGCCCACAACCAGCTCGCGGTCTGTTTGGGCTTCGACATCATCGAATACGAGGGGGCGGAGCCGGACGAGCTCGCACCTTTCGCCGCGCTCTGCGCCGAAGCCGGCGTCTACGGACTGGTTCACTTCAATGATCCTGGCGTCCTCGAACTCATGTTGGCGTCAATCGAGGATCCCAACCTCCTCGCCGCTCACCTCGACTATAACGAATGCCGCCTGAAGGACTATGCCGTCGCCTATCGCCGCGTCGGCCTCGAGCCTAAAAGCCAAATCGCCATCGTCAGCTGCCCGATTACCTGGGGGACCAGTTGGCAGCGGATTATTCGCCACCAATGCGGCTTTGAGCTGATCCCGGGACTCGTCTTGACCGATGTCTTCGCCAAGATCAACCCCAACGACACCGAAGCGATCAAGCACGCCATCGCCAATGCGCGTGAACACTTTACGCCCTTCACTGGGCACGAACCCGTCGGATGAGATCCGTCAACGATCAGGGCAGTGGGCTCATGCCCCCTGCCCTGCTACTTTATTTGGAGTTCAAAAGAAGACTTAAAATTGCCATACGGACATAGAGGCCGTTTTTTATTTGTTCTCGAAAATATAATGATCTTTTGTCCTTATCAACCGCCGGTTCAATCTCGTCAATGCGCGGCAAAGGATGCATCAAAATCAGATCTTTTCTGGTTTTTTTCATGATGTTTTCATCAATCACATACCGCCCCTTATATTTTTGATATTGGGCCTGGCTTTTAAATCGCTCTTTTTGAATTCGCGTCATATATAAAATGTCGAGCTGATTGATATTTTTAATAAGATTTTCAGTTTCGATTATTTTAATCTTATTCTGACCGGTCCGGCCAATTTCCGCCGGCATTCTAAGCGCTTTAGGTGAAATCAAATAAAAATTTTTTAAACCGATTTTTATAAGCAATTTTAATAATGAATGGACCGTCCGACCGTTTTTTAAGTCCCCGACCAGCCCGACTTTAACTTCTCTTAGATTTTTAAAATGATTTAAAATCGTCATCGCATCAAGTAACGCTTGAGTTGGATGCTCGCCCGCCCCATCACCGGCGTTAATAATAGGCACTTTGCTCTTGGCCGCCGCTCTCTCCGCCGCCCCAATTACCGGGTGGCGGACAATTAAAATATCGGCAAGCTGTGAAAAAGTTTTAATCGTATCTTCAAATGTCTCCCCTTTCGCCACCGAGGAAAAATTCATCCCGGGCATCGCAATGACCTGGCCGCCCAAACGTTGCATGGCCGCCAGAAAGGAAGCAAAAGTCCGGCTCGATGGTTCGTAAAAAAGGGCCGCCGCAATTTTACCTTTCAGGCGCGGTGTGATTTTAGAAGTTTGAAACTGCCGCCGCATTTCGGCGGCTTTTTTAAAAATTAATTTTATATCCGCGTCGGAGAGCTGATCGATGGAGATTAGATTTCGAAAAGATAATTTATTCATTTTTTATATCTACAATCTTCAATTGAGGTTTTGACTCCCCGCCCCAAGTATCCTCATCGATCGTGAAGGCCAAATCTATTACTTGATTTTTTAAGTGATCGGAAAAAGCGGCCAGATCAAACGCGATCGCTCTAAGATCTCCGACCTTAAAACTTAAATGCTTATCTTCTCTGCCGACCGTTCTCACATCGGTCGCTTTAATATTTTCTAAAGTAAAGACGGGTCGCGGATTGCCCAGACCAAACGGTTCGAGCTTTTTCAGAGACTGAAGTAAGCGATTGGTAATTTCTTTCTCCGAAATTTTAGCCTCAATTTTTATTTTCGGGACTAAATCCTTATCTTTAAGTTTGACCGCCGCAATTTGAAGCAACTGGTCATAAAGGCTTTCCATTTTCGAAAGTTCGAAAGTCAGACCGGCCGCTTTGGCGTGACCGCCAAAAGAGGTCAACAATTGATTCGATTCTTCGAGCGCTTCAATAATGTTATAGCCATCAATTGATCTGGCCGAACCGCGAAAATCCTTTTCTCTTTTTTCACAAACAATGACCGGGCGGGCATATTCCTCCATCAATTTGCCAGCCACCAGGCCAATAATCCCGTGCGGCCAATCCCGTCCAGAAACGATAATAACTTTTTTTTGATCCAAGCCATCTTGAATAACTTTCTCTTTGGCTGATTTTAAGACGCGATCCAATTCGCTTTGACGAAGACGATTAATTTGATCAAGTTTTGCCGCGAGCGCCGTTGCCTCTTTGGGGTCTTTGGAGATTAATAAATAAAAACTTTGATTGGCGTGAGCCATTCGGCCCGGCGCGTTTAATCTTGGCCCGATTTGAAAACCAACCGTGTAAGTATCGATTTTTTCCGGCTCGATACTCGCGGCTTGATAAAGTTTCAAAAGTCCGATTCTTTTGGTTTTTCTCAAAACGATTAAACCGAATTTGGCAAAAATCCGATTTTCGTCAACCAGCGGCACGATATCGCAGATGGTTGAAATGGCGACCAGATCTAAGAGCCATTTTAAATAGGGAATATTAATTTTATTAAATTTCTTTGATAAAGCTTGGGCCAGCTTAAAGGCCACGCCACAGCCAGAAAGCTCGCAAAAAGGATACTTGTCCCCTTTTTGTTTAGGATTAACGACAATACAATCGGGAATTTTTTCGCCTGGTTCGTGGTGATCCAAAATAATCGTTTCGATGCCATTTTCTTTAGCATATCCAACTTGATCGAAACTCCGAATCCCCAGATCAACCGTTACCATTAAAGTGACTTTTGCTTTGGCGAATATGTCAATCCCCTCTTTGTTTAAGCCGTAACCTTCGCTTCGCGAAGGAATATAAGGCACGACTTTCAGCTCAAGTTTAGAAAAGAGATCATAAAGTAACGCCAACCCCGGAATACCGTCAGCATCGTAATCGCCGAAAATCCCGACAATTTCCTTTTGCAAGACTGCCTGTTCGATTCTTGCGACCGCTTCTTTCATGCCTTTCATCAATAAAGGATCGTGCAAACCTTTTTCAAAATCGGGATTTAAAAAAGAGTCCCAATCCTCCTTTTCGATATGACGATTAATAAGCAGCTGCTCAATAACACTTTCAGATTTTTTAGGTAAAACAACCCAACGTTTAGTCAAATTTTTCCTCGATGATTTCTTGCCCTGAACCCATTGTGGTTTAGGGTTAGTTCGATTCAATTATATAACAAATACTAATAAAGCAGGACAGCCCCACCGCAATATCTAAAAATGATTAAAACACCGGCGATCAAAAACGGAACAATAAAAGCAGCGTATGTTACGTAAAATACATATCTGGACGGTTTTTTAAAGTTTAGCTCAAGCAGCAATAGCGGTCCGGCGAAAAAATAATAAAAGTAAATAAAATATAAATATCTAAAAAGGGGTGATATCACAAAAATAAACCAAAAAGGCAATTGGGCGAGAATAAAAAAACTTGAACGCGCTGAAAGCGGCACCCACCGATACAAAAGAAAAATGATAGTTAAAAATATAACCGGGTAGAGCAAATTAAAAATTGCCGGTCTTATGGGACTGATGAAAGCGATAATTTTTTGTTGGATCGTAAAAAATTTTTTGACCGGGTTAAATTTAATATATAATCCAGTACCACCGTTCCAATCCCATAAATAGCTTTGAATGCCGGGATTACTCCAGTAATGGTTGACCCACGTCAACGCCTCGTTGGGATAGTTAGAATCCAGCATGGTTGTAAAAAGCCGAGTTCTTTCGGCGAGAAAAAGAGGCAGGTTTTGCCAGATTCTTTGATAAAACATTTTATTAAATTGGTTAATATCTGATTGGTTTAATTGGAGGTTGAGCGTGCCAGAAAGGGGCGCCCCGTTATTTGGATCGTAATATTCTTCAATATTTTTTAATCCGATGACCTTATCAACAATGGCGCGATCCCCCGTCGGATTGTCAGAAATATATTTATTGGATAGAATCAGGGCGGCCATCGGATGAAATTTCCAGGCGAGATTAGATTCCACTTTTGACCAACGGGGAATATTAAAAACTGCCGGAATAACAAATTTAAAAAATATCAAAAATATTAACGAGACGATGGCAAAAGTTATAAATGTTTTTTTACTCATCAGGCGACCCCACACAATTACCAATGGCAAAACTAAAAGATAGAGGTAACCGTTGTGACGAATAAGCACCACCAAAATAAAAAGCAACGATAGGATAAATATTTTTTTAAAACTGAAATTCGTTTTGATGCCTAATTTTTGACGATAACCCAGATAAAAAAGATAAAAACCCCAGAAGACGACTAAAAGACTGAAGGGAATGTCTTTCCAGATTGTGATGTTTAGCAAGCCGATGGGGATCGAGAAAATAAAAAGTAAGTAAAATGGCAAAATAAGATAAAATTTAATCCCGTTTTTGTAGACGAAATAGAATATATAGCTTGCGAGAGCCGAAGTGGCTAAAATTTGAAAAACAGAAACCGCCGCGAAGGAATCATGAAACTGCATCAAGGCCATCAGATACAACGTGCTCAAATACGGAAAGGCGTTCGTGATCTCGAAAGTTTTTGTTTGGATTAATTGATTAAAGGAATCGCTGGTGGCTGCGCCGGGCCATTGCCCGAGTAACCAAAATGAAAAAACTGCGCAAGCAATAAAAAACATTGCCCAAAAAACCCAACGCTGATTTTCAAAAAAAATATATTTAATAAAATTTTTCCAATTCAAGCCAAGTCGAGATTTAAAGACAAGAAGTTCGTAAGCTGGCCATCCTATAAGGATGGCCAGCATTATCTGAACTAATAATAAAAGAATTCTCGGACTTTCTAATTTTCGCGGATCAATTTGAGCGGAGGCGACATTAGATTTAATTTCGAACGGAATTGAGGTTCCCGACTTCAAAATGACTATTTTCCCAGATTCAAGATTAACTTTTTGACCATTACTGATAACCTTAACGCTTTTTAAGGGAAGTTGAGGCAATAAAAAATCTACATCGAGAGTACTTTCTTTAATCGAAATAGATCTTTTTTCAATTTCGTTGTATCCCCTCCCGGCATCCCAACTAATTTGAAACGTAGTTCCCGCCGGAAAATTACCGTCAAGATTTATATAAGAGGGCCCAAAGTAATGGTTTCTTAAAAAGAAAAATAAAAAGAAGCCGACGAAAAACACAAAAGCAATTAATAAGTTTTTCTTTGAACTTCTAAAAAATGACTTCATCTTACATTAAGCGTATCAAAAAATCACTTTCCTTATTTATAAAAAACTTTGCCGGCGACGCGGAGATCAATATATTGAGTCGCCTCGTTGGCATGATCTTTTAAAAATGCCGTCAGTTCAGACATTTGGTCATCAACGGATCGAGTGATGTCAAACTTAATTAAGATGCCGCTTTTTAAGGCCGCGTCGACTTGGAAAGTTGTTTCGTTAATTTCAAAATGATCAACCGGCAGGCCATTTGCGTCGAGCTTCGATTTTACTGAGGAAACAAATTTAATAAAGTTATCGGTGACGACTTGCTGTTCCGATTTAACCAGTAAACTTTTATTATCTTTGACGACAATTAAACCGCCCGGGTCTGACACTTCAATATAGGCCGTGCCCAAAGCATCAACTAAATAAAATTGCGCGCCAGTTTGCCAGACTAAGACCGGTGAACGCTGACTGAAGGTTACTTTAATCGCATCAGGGATGCCTCTGGCGACATTAATACTGACCAGTTCCGGATATTTTGCCAATAAATTATCGCGAATGGCGTTTGGCTGAAAAGTAAAAATATTCTGACCTTTATACTGGGCCAAATACTGAGTCACTTGCGGCGGCATATTTTGATCAACAATGATATTTTTAATTTGAAAATAGGGGGACTGAAATATGAAATAATAAATTCCACCTAATAAAATCAATATCAGAATTGGTTTGTAAAGTTTAACCCGACGCTTTTTTTTCGGCGGCTCGAAGGGAAGATTGAAAACTTTCGGGTTCCGATACGCATTTTGATTAGGAGTTCGATTCAAACCTCTCCTTGCTGAAAAAAATTTACTTTACTACCATTGACCGATATATTCGATTTCTTCTTCTAAAGTGATGCCGTATTTTTGGCGGACGCGTTCGCGCATTTCTTCAATGAGTGAACGAATTTCGGTCGCTTTGGCCCCATTTTTACTTAACACCCAATTGGCATGTTTGGGGGAAACTTCAACGGTCGAATATTTCAGTCGTTTAGCGTCCGCTTGATCAAGCATAAACCCGGCCGTTCTTTCCGGAGGAAGCTCCGGCATGCCTTTGGTGCCCGATCCGATGACGTTAATTAAAGAGTCAGGAATGGGATTTTTAAAGATACTGCCCGTCGTCAAACCGACGGGTTGGGTGCGGCGACGATATTCTTGATATTCTTTCAGATGTCTCATTAGCTTTTCTTTTTGAATCCGAGAAAACTGAAATCTGACCGTTAAAATAACCGGTTTCGTTTTCGATTTGAGGTTTTTTAATTTCGTTTGACGATAGCCAAAATTCATCCAGGCCCCATCGACTTGAACGACTTTAGGCAAATTATCTTTGGGGTCAATTTTTAAAAGAGTTAGGCTTTTGACATAACTCCCGATGGCCGAACCGTGCGCCCCCGCATTGCCGTAAACCGCCCCGCCCACTGTCCCGGGCACGCCGTATAAAAATTCTAATCCCGAAAGATCATGCGAAACTGATTCCATAATAAGTTTCGTTAAGATGACGCCACTATCGGCAATGACTTGGCTTTTTTCGATCATGAAAGCCACCCGAGCCGCCATGTTTTTAATCACTAAACCAGGAAAACCATAATCGGAAAAAAGAATATTCGAACCATTACCAAGAATAAAATAAGACAACTTTTGGTTGACGGCCACCTTGACGGCTTTAATTAAATCTTCAACCGATTTAGCTTCATAAAAATAGTCAGCGACGCCGCCCACTTTAAAAGTGTTAAAATCTCTCATCACGACTTGTTCTTTCGCCCCCGGCAAAAGATCGGTAATTTTCTTAGCCATTTTTAAGCACCTCATAGATTCGATCTTGCAGTTTATAGATATCCCCCGCGCCCATCGTCACAATCACGGTTGGCTTCTTGATATTGTCATTGATTTCCTCGGCAATTTTCTCCCAATCATCAATGAATTTAACATTATGTTGATGCTTGCGTACTTCCAAAGCTAATTCCTGTCCGGTGATTGTCTGATCTTGCTCGCGCGCCGAGGCGTAAATATCGGTGACGATGACTTTATCAGCTAAATCAAAGGCTTGAGCAAACTCCCGCAGCAGCCCCCGCGTGCGTGAATAAGTATGGGGCTGAAAAATACACCATATTTTTGCTTTCGGATTCTTTTTTTTAATCGCCTCAAGCGTCAAAGAAATAGCGCGGGGATGATGAGCATAATCATCCATTAAGACCACTTCATCAAATTTTCGAATAATTTCAAAGCGTCTTTTTATGCCGCTGAATTCGGCCAGACTTTTTTTAATCAAAGTTTCTGAAATTCCTAACTTCAAAGCCAAGACGGCCGCCGCGGCGGCGTTGAGGACATTACCTTTGCCGGGCATTTTAAGACTAAAAGGGCCGAAGATTTTTTCATCGTGTTGGATATTAAAAGAGGTCTTTTCTTCATTTTCAACTAAATCAACCACCTGCCATTTGGCCTCTGGTAAAAAACCGTATGTTTCAAAAACCCGATCGGCAATGGTATTAGCCAACTTTCTGGCTTTAGCATAATCAGCGCAAAGAACGATGAAACCATTTCTCGGGAGAAGGCAAGCAAAATCATAGAAAGCCTTAAAAACTTCTTCCTCCGTCGCAAACATATCAGGATGATCTAGCTCAATACTGGTGATAACTTCGATTGCCGGCGAAAGATCTAAAAATTTTGGCGTCGGATCATCTTGGCTTTTTTTATATTCATCCGCTTCTAAGACAAAATATTCTCCTTGTCCGTGATGCGCGCTGCCTCCTAAGGAAGCGACAATGCCGGCACCAATCAAATAACTCGGATCTAAATTAGCGCGTGAAAGAATAAAACTGACCATCGCCGTGGTCGTTGTTTTTCCATGGATGCCACCGACGGCGATCACTTTTGAACTTTTCGAAAAATGAGCTACCGCTTCGGAATAGGAAATTATTTCAAGATGCTGCCGATGAGCTTCTTTGACTTCGATATTATTTTTATCGTAGGCGGCGGAGACAACCACTAAATCTGGTTTGGTTTTGAGATTTGCGACGTCAAATTCAAAAACGGGAATTTGAGCTTTTTGTAATTCCTCATCGGTCACAAAAGTGTTCGCTTCATCGGAACCGGTCACGGTCGACCCCATTTCCTGAGCCAAGATGGCCAGGGCGGCCATGCCCACCCCTTTAATGCCGATAAAATGAATTGTTTGAAAATTTGTCATTTAAAAATTTGTTATTTTAAAATTTGTCATTTAATCTTCTCACATTTTAACCTAAATTGACCGTTAAATCCAGCCTTTCAGCCAAATCCGGTGATAAAAAGCCGGCGAGCTGATGGGCCAGCCGATCCAGATCGGGAGAAAATAAACGTATAAAATAATCAAAATTGAAAAATATAAGCCGACCAGCCATTGACCACCTTCGATTTTCGTTAATTTGTCAAGATAATAGGCAATGCCCAAACTTAAAAAAAGAAATGACGGAATGGCATGGTAGATGAATAAAACTCTTTTCACCAAAGCCCAGGGCAACCAAAAGATCAAAAAGGCAGCGAGAATGACTAAACTGGTCTTATCTTTGTTCCTAATCCCGTCGTAAATCATTAAAGGCACAATAATCAAAGCCGACCACCAACTCAAAGGATTACCCATCCCCACCACCCCCACATATTTACCATTGACTGATTGAAAATACAACCAAATCGGACGGAGCATCAAAAACCATGTCCACCATTTCGAACCGTAAGGATGAGTGGCGGTCAAATGAAAATTATAGCCGAGACTTTGTAAATGCCATTGATAGACCTGTTGGAAAAAATCTCGACCATGAAAATTAAACAAGAAAAAGCTCAAGTAAATAGCGCCCGGTAGAAGAATTAAAGCCAAAAAATAATCATAAATAAATTTTTTGAAAGGAATTTTTTTAATCAGACCAACTAAGATAAAAATAAAAAACAGAGAAAAGCCATTATATTTGACCGAAGCGGCCAGACCCATGAGCGCCCCGGCCAAAACCAGATTATAAAATTTTAGATTTTTCGTAAATTTTAAAAAGGCCAAAAAGGAAGCGACAATGAAAAAGGATAAGAAAATATCCATCAGCCCCAGCCGCGAATAGACGGTCAGCATGCCGTCAAAAGTGATGACCGCGGCGGCAAAGATGCCCGCCAATTTTCCGCCTAATTCTTTGCCGGCAAGATACATGAGCGGTATTAAAAGAGTGCCAAAAACGACCGACATCATCCGCCAGCCAAACGGTGAGTCGCCAAAAACTTTAATGCCCGAGGCAATGATGAGTTTTCCTAAAGGCGGATGAATATCAAAAAAAGTGACTCCGTGCAAATAATCCTTGGCAAAGTTAACAAAATAAACCTCATCAAAAATCAAGCTTTTAATTTGACCAAGATGATAGATCCGAACTAAAAATCCAATCAAAGTGAGTAAGCCAACAAGAATCCAAGGACGTTGAAAAATATTTTGACAAAATCTATTTTTCATAAGTCGCCTCAAAAATCGCATCGACAATTTCCGCCACGGCTTGCGGTCTGGCCAAAGCCGCCGCGTGATGACCCAAAAGATCTCGGAGTGAATCGTCGGCCATCAAATCATTAATAATGCTTTCAAGCGAACTAGCCGTCAGACCGGCTTCGGAACAGACGATGGCCGCGTTTAAATCGGTATAAACTTTGGCGTTTTTAGTCTGATGGTTGTTAGCCGATTCGGGCAAGGGAATAATGATGGCGGCTTTTTTCGCCGCGGAAATTTCGGCCAAGGTGCTAGCTCCCGCTCGGGTGACCACCAAATCCGCGTCGCGGACTAACTTCGACATTTCATAAGAAAAATCAAAAAGATGATAGCTCGGATGCTTAAACTGTGACAATTCTTCATAATCCCCTTCGCCGGAAAGATGCCAAACTTCATATTTTTCAATCAATTTCGGCAGGATTTCAGAAATCACTTTATTAATTCGCCTCGAACCTTGCGAGCCGCCGGTGATTAATAACTTTTTGGTTTCTCCGGTTTTAACCGGCGTTTGATAAAAGTCAGTCTTAATCGGGATACCGGTATAGATTAATCTCTCCAACGGCACCGTTAAATTGGCGTAGTATTTGACCGGAAAACCTAAGCAGATTTTTTTCGCTCGCGGCGCCGCCCATAAATTAGCTTGTCCCATGACCGAATCTGATTCGTGAATCACTAAAGGCACTTTAAAAAATTTCGCCCAGAAAATGACCGGCACGGTGACATAGCCGCCTTTGGCAAAAATGACCGCCGGTCGAAAAAAAAGGAATAAGAAATATGATTGTAAAATGCCTAAACCGGTTTTAAAAACATCAAAAATATTGAGGATTGACGAATAGGCTCTTTTTTTGCCCGCGATAATTCGCTTAAAGGTAATCCCCGATTTTTGCGATAATTCCTTTTCGATTTTAGCCGAACCAACGTATAAAACCTGGTTGCGCTTATTTTTAGAGAGGGCTTCCGCCACCAGAATGACCGGCCAAGCATGGCCGGCCGTGCCGCCGCCACAAAGTAAGATTTTCATATGGTCTTCTCCATATTCCGGGAAAATTTCGAAATATTTAGCAAAATGCCAATGCCAAAAAGTGAAAACATCAGTGATGACCCGCCAAAACTAATAAATGGTAACGGGATGCCGGTCATCGGCATGACCGAAAGCATGGACCCGATATTGATAAAGGCCTGAATGACAATCCAGGTTGTAATGCCCACCGCTAAAAATTTAGCGAAATTATCGGGCGCATTTTTAGCGATCCTAAAGCCGCGTAAGGCAAAAAAGACATAAGCCCCGATGACTAAAATTGTCCGAACAAAACCGAGCTCTTCACCAATAATCGCAAAAATTGAATCCGTGTGCGCCTGAGGTAAATAAAAATATTTTTGTTTACTTTGGCCAAAGCCCAAGCCCCAAAGGCCGCCCGAGCCAATGCCCAACAAGGCCTGGTTGATGTGATAAGCCGCTCCTTGAGTTTGGCTGCCAGGATTTAAAAAAACGGTAAACCTTGACATGCGGTAGGGCGCCGCTTTAATTAAGGCCGCCACCAAAACGACGGCCGAAGCTAAAGCTAAACCTAAATGAGAATACCTCGCGCCGGCAATATAAAAGACGACCACGGAAGTGATGACAATGACCATCAATGTTCCCATATCCGGCTCGATAATAATTAAAAACCCTAACACCGCAACCAAAAAGAGAAATGGGATAAAGCCAGTCATGAAATTTTTAACGCCTTCGCCTTTTTTCTCCAGCCAAAAGGCCAGATAAATAAGGAAGGTTAACTTCACAATTTCGGAAGGTTGAATAATATGACTACCCAGGCCAATCCAACGATGAGCGCCGCCGTAGGCTTTGCCGATACCGGGGAAAAAGACGGCAATCAGTAAAAGAAGGCTCCCCAAAAATAACGGCAGGGCAATTTTTTTCCAAAAACGATAATCGACTAAATAAGCAATAATCATTAAAACTAGCCCCACGACCAGCGAGATAATTTGATGATAAGCGTAATAGTAACTGTTGTTGAAATATTCCTGGGAAGTCACCGCCGAAGCCGAAAATATCATCACAATACCAAATAAACATAACAAAAAAACGGTCAGGGCTAAAACATAATCTGGTTTACCACCCTCGTGCCTTCGCATCATTTTAAGACAAGCTCCTTAAACAATTGACCTCTTTCTTGATAATTTTTATAGCGGTCAAACGAAGCCGAAGCCGGTGAAAGAATGACCACGTCACCCGGCTGGGCTTTTTCTTGAGCCAGCGATATTGCCTCCGACATTGATTTAATCCCCGAAATTATCTCAATTTTCGGATTGGAAATTTCTTTGATAATTCTATCGGCCGTCAGCCCGATCGGCACAACCATTTTGACCGTACTTTGGGTAATTACATCGGCAAGCTCACGGTAGTCAGCGTTCTTTTCTGATCCGCCCAAAAACAAAATAATTGGCTCAGAAAATGACTTGATGGCGGCGATAGCCGTGTCGGGGGTCGTGGAGAAAGAATCGTTATAATATTTAACGCCCGAAACTTCGCCTACTAATTCCAAACGATGCTCAAGTCCTTTAAAACCCGCCACCGTATTTTGAATCGATGAGATGTCAGCCCCAGCTAAATACGCCGCCGTCACCGCAGCGCAGATATTTTCCAAATTATGCGACCCGCGTAATTGAACTTTGGCAATATCAATGATTTCTTTTTCAAAATCTTCAGTCCTTAAGATGATTTTTCCATCCAAAACAAAGGCGCCCAAATCGACGGATTTTCTTCTTGAAAAATAATAAACTTTGGCCGGTGTTTGGGCGGCAAACTCAAAACTAGTCAAATAGTCAGCGCAGATGACGGCAAAATCAGAATCTTGCTGAAAGTCAACAATATTTTTTTTGGCTTCGATATATTCCTTCGGACCGCTATGATAATCTAAATGGTCAACTTTAATATCTAAAACCACGGCAATGTGCGGCGATTTTTTAAGATCTTGAAGTTGAAAACTCGAAAGTTCCAAGATGACAAGATCATTGACTTTTAGTTGATCCAGAAATTCAATCGGGGGTTGGCCAATATTACCGCCCACAAAAACATGCTTGCCGCTTTGCTTGAGGATCTCGCCGATTAAAGTCGTGGTCGTGCCTTTGCCTTTAGTCCCGGTTACCCCAATAATAGGGGATGGACACCTTGCAAAAAACAATTTGGTTTGGGAAGAAATTTCGGCCCCGCTGTTTTTTGCCTCCCGAATTTTTGAATGAAGATAGGGGAGTCCGGGCGTGCGAAAAATAATGTCGTAATTTTTAAGATTATCCAAATAGTCTTCGCCGAGTTGATAGTCAATCCCGTCTAAATTCTTTAATCGCGCCAAATTTTCTTTGAGCTCCTCTCTACTCTTTTGATCGCAAACTGTAACTAAAGCCCCCTCTTTTATCAGATAGGAGACCAAGGCGACATTCTCGTCACCCAAGCCCAAAACAGCTACCCTCTTATTTCTAAGTTTTTCTTTGATACTCTTCATAATATTATTCAGTTTTAAGGCCGATGATGGCCGCCGAGACCGGTGCTTTTTCTTGTTCAAGCCGATGACTGCCAAAGACACCGTTATGACAGACCGGGCAAATCTGACTGATTTCGATATTTTGATGGGTTATCCCTGCCTCGTTTAAATCACTCCGGATGGCCTTCCTTAAATCAACATAACCGTCTTTATTGCGGACTAAAGAGGCCATCGGATAAAGCCCCAGAAATTTTTTTAACACGTCCCGGCCAATCACAAAATGTCTCTGACAAATCCCCGGGGCAACGCCAATCATGAGACTTGGCGGCTCGGCCCCACTCATTTGTAAACCATGGATTAAATTGGTCACGATGCCCGCCATAATCCCCCGCCAGCCGGCGTGAGCGATGCCAATAACATGATTGAGCGGATCATAAGCCAAAATCGGGAAACAATCGGCGGCGGTGACCATCAAATTTAAGCCCCGAGCAGTGGTGACCAAGCCGTCTACTCCTTTAATATCGTCAGGGGCGGTGGCGCCTTTTCCCTTTTCAGCTAAACCGACGGCGATCACTTTAGCGCCATGAACAATTTCGGGCATGACCACCTCGGCCAGATTTAAACCCAACTCTTTAAGAAAATGCTGCCGGTTTTGGATGACTTTGCCCTGCTCGCCCCGGTAAAAACTCATATTGCCGTCAGCGCGATTGGAAATCCCCTGGCTGATTTCCGGAAATTTGGAAAATAAAGAAAACTTAAAACAAGATTCCATTACGTTTATTGTATCAAAATGACCGCTTATATGGAAGAAGAAATCTTGCTGAGAGTAAAATCCAAGCTTTAAACCCAGTCACTAAGCACTGTTGGATAACCAATTGATAATTCCTTGATTAAATGCCCCGACCAATGAGGGCAATCATTAAGCCGATGGAGGCCATGATGGCCGAGATTACCCAAAAACGCATCGTCACTTTGGTTTCCGGCCAGCCTAGCGCCTCCAAATGATGGTGAACCGGGGCGGAAAGAAAGACTTTCTTTTTAAAAACTCTTTTGGAAAAAATTTGAATAATGACCGAAAATGCTTCAATAACAAAGACAAAACCGATGATCGGCAAAACCGCCACCGTGTTAGTCAAAAAAGCAATCACGCCCAACGTCATCCCCAAAGCCATCGAGCCCGTATCACCCATAAAAAATCGGGCGGGATAAATATTAAACCACAAAAAGGCTAGCAAGGCGCCCACCACCGTTCCGCAAAAAGCGGCTAAAGCGAATTTACCCAGGACAAAAGCAATGACAGCATAGGCGGCGTAGGCAATCACTAACGTGCCGCCCGCCAAACCGTCTAACCCGTCAGTCTCGTTGACGGCAAAAGCAAAAAAGGTAATGACCACCATAAACAAAGGAATATACCAGAGTCCGAGCGAATAATCGCCGACCCCGGGTAAATGAAACATATCCCAGCCAAGTTTAAAGTAGAACCACCCCGCGCCTACCACCGCGATGGTCAGATAGATCAACAATTTATAGCGAAAACGCAACCCGCCGTTATTCGGTCCCCGTCCTTTAATATTGGCTAAATCATCAATCGCCCCGATCATGCCGGTGGCAACCAACGCAAATAAAGGTAACCAGGTCCCGGCGCGGGAAAGATTAAAAAGTAAGGTAATAACGGCAACCGTCACCCAGATTAATAAACCGCCCATCGTCGGCGTATTTTCTTTGCCTTTATGGAGACGATAAAAAATCGGCGCGGTTTTCTCATCGTAACCAGTTTTTCTGATCCTTTTCCCCAGACGGTTGCGATACAAAAAATCAGTAAATAAGGGCGTCCAGATAACCGCGATAATAAAGGCCAGTGATGTCAACCAAAAAATCTTGGCTAAGTCCGGCACGTAAAGTTGAATCGTTTCCATAAATTAATCCGCTTTTAAGGCTTCCACGATTTTTTCTAAACCCATGCCTCGGGAGGCCTTAATTAAAATTATATCACCTTTTTGAATCTCACCCAAAAGGTAAGCAATAACCTCTGCTTGTTTTTCAAAATGTTTTTTTGCCCCGTACAATTTCGCCAATGGGCCAATGGCCAGAACTTCGTCCGCACTCTCGGCGGCGTATTTTCCAATCAATTGATGCGCTTCCTCTTTGATCGTGCCCAGTTCGAGCATGTCGCCCAAAACGGCAATTTTTCTTGAGCCTTCTGTTTTTCGCAGCACATCGAGAGCCACCTTCATAGAAAGCGGATTAGCATTATAAGCGTCATCAATTAAGACTGACTTATTTTTTCCTTCAAAAACTTGCAGGCGGTGTTTTTCACTCTGAATTTCAAGGAGTCCCTTTGTCATATCTTTTTGATCAATCTTAAAAATTTCACCGCAAGAGACCGCGGCCAAAGCCGCATAAACATTGCCCACTCCGCCCAAAGTGTTCAAAAAAAGTGAAAACTCATCGACTGATGTTTTGATAGTCAAATCCGTTTTTGGCTGAAAATTGATAATTTTAGTTTGGATATTTTTTGCCATCACGTCAGCCGATTCGTAAATGGCGAAAGTTTTAATATTCTTGAGATTATTTTTTAACTTTTTTAACTCTTTATCGTCCACATTTAAAACGACCCAACCATCACTTTTAAGGGCTTCGAGAAGAGTCATTTTTTCTTTGATGAGATTTTCCATTGAGCCAAAAATCTCAAGGTGAGCCGGCCCAATATTGGTTAAAACCACAATATCGGGTTTAATAAAGCTGGTGATAAAACCAATATCCCCCGGTTTGTCCGCCGCTATTTCTAAAACTAAAAATTTTACTTTCTTCCCCAAATAGGCCATTAAAGGACTTGATATGAGCGGCCAGAGCCACTGATAAAATATGGCGGGCGATTTTTTAAACCCCAAGACGGCCAGGCCAACCCCGTTTTGAGTATTGAGATTGCCATAAGATTTTCGGACCTTTTTACCAAACCGAATTTTTAAGACGGCAAAAATGGCCTCTTTGGCGGAAGTTTTACCGGCCGACCCGGTCACGGCCACTATTTGAGGTTGAGCGCGCTGAAGATAAATCCTCGCCCAAAAGCGAAGATAATTTCGTAATAATTTCGATGGTCTCATTGGCTTTGTTTATTCTACCACTAAACCGGTTGTTTGTCGAGGGAACCTACGATGATGGCGCAATGCCAAAATATTGCAAGAGCCACTGCGCCATTTCGCCAAAGGCGGGTGCGGCCGAATCCTCCGCCCAAGCCACCGTTTTAGGCTGGTCCAACCGGACAAGCATGACAAATTTAGGATCTTCCGCCGGCGCAAAGCCAACAAAAGAGCCGATTTGCCGATCAGTATAATAACCACCACTGGGATCAGGAATCTGGGCTGTTCCGGTCTTACCAGCAATATTATAACCAGCCACGCCGGCTTTTTTACCCTGACCGTCTTTGACGACCGAAACCATCATCTGAGTTACCTCCTGAGCAGTTTGAGCGCTTAAAACCGTTTTAACTTCCTCCGGGCTCTGCTTATCCACTTTGCCATTGGCTTCATGGATTTCGGAAACAATATATGGTTGCATTAAATGGCCGCCATTGGCAATGCTGGCAATGGCGGTGACAAGTTGTATGGGGGTAACCGAGATACCCTGACCAAAGGCAATCGTCGCCGCCTGAACATCGGACCATTTTTTTACGTCCGCCATAATGCCGGTCGATTCTGTATTTAACTCAATCCCGGTCTTTCGGCCGAACCCAAAATTGGTTAAATATTGAGCTTCGGCCGCCTTACCCAGCTGCTGAGCTACCCAGACCATCCCGACATTATCCGAGTTTTCCAAAACATTAGTCATCGTTTCCTTGCCGTAAGCGTGATCGGTGGCCGTGTGAATCTCATAACCATTAACCTTAACCATATTGGAAAAAGTTTGAGTGGTATCCGGCGTTACTTTGCCCTCATTAATGGCCGCCGCCATGATCAAAGGTTTAAAAACCGAGCCAGGCTCCCAAGCATTCGCAATGACCGGATTATTAAAAACGTTCTGCTCTCCTGAAGGAACCTGGTTGTAATTATTCGGATCGTAAGTGGGGTTGCCGGCCATGGCGTAAATGGCCCCCGTTTTCGGATCCATAATCACAATCGAGCCAGAATCGGCTTGATATTTCTTAATTGCTTCGGCCAAGACTTGTTCGGCCTGATATTGAATGGCATGATCAATCGTCAAAACCAAATCAGAGCCATTTTGGGGATTGATTTCCTCGCCGATACTAAAGAGACGCCCGGTAATATCTTTTTCGGCAGAAAGCAGACCGCTATCGCCTTTAAGTTCATCGTTATAATACCCTTCAAGACCGTATTGGCCGTCGCCATCTTTATTAACAAATCCTAAAACTTGAGAAGCCAGTTGCCCTTCCGGATAGACCCGCCCCATCTCCGGTAAAACGGTGACCCCGTTAATTTTTAAGGCGGCAATTTTATTGCCCTCTTCTTCAGTCAGACCATGTTTGATCGGCGGAAGATAGTTTTTATTATTATTGATCAAATTAAAAATATCCGCCTGACTCATTTGTAAAATGGAGGCTAATTCGCCAGCCACTTGATCGGGATTGGTGATTTGGCTGGGGACCGCTAAAACTTGATAGCTTTGAACGTTCGTCGCCAAAGGAAACATATCGGAGGCGTAAATTTGGCCGCGTTGGGAAGGTAATGACTCCTTAACCATATATTGATTTTCCGCCGCCGTGGCGTAAACACCATGCTCAAGAACTTGTTTTTGAAAAAGACGAAAGCCCAAAATCAGGCCTAAAATTACCACCAAGCCAGTCGCGATGCGAATTCTTTTGTTCCAGACATCGTCTTTAATCATCACTTTAAAAAATAATTCCCAATTTTTTAAGATTGAAAGTGAATTTTTTCAGAGACTAATTGGTCGGCACCAAACCCATATTCGTCGCACTGGTTTTAATTTCGTTGAGAGACTGCAGCCGGGCCGATTCAACCTGGAGTTGTTTTAAATCCATTTGTTCATTGCCGACTTTGGTCTGTAAATTCATCACCTGATATTTCAAAGAAGTCGCCTGCGTGCTTTGAGCCAAATAAAACAAGGCCGCCGTCGCGATAAGAGCAATGGTGACAAATTTCAAAGAAACTGGCCCTAATTTTAATTCACTTTTAACCGTTCTTTTTCGAATTCCCGCTTCCCAACTGTTCGATTGAGTGATGAGCATTTCCCCTCCAAAGACTTAGATGATTAATCATGTTTTAATGGCTGCCCGGAGCTTGGCCGAGCGCGATCTCGGGTTGGCCCGAATTTCTTCCATAGATGCCGTTATCGGCTTCCGTGTTAAAAGAGTCAAATTATTTTCCTTAAAAAACCTTTTAACAATTCTGTCCTCAAGCGAATGAAACGAGATCACGACGATTCTCCCGCCTGGAGACAAAATTTGTAAAGCTTGTTTTAAACCGCTTTCCAGCACTTTTAATTCATCGTTGGTCGCAATCCGAAAAGCTTGAAATGTTTTGGTCGCCCAATGAATTCGACCGGTCTGAAATCTTAAAGGGATGACCCGAGAGACAATTTCCACCAGTTCCGCCGTCCGGGTAATCGGCTTTTGCGCTCTTACCTTAACGATTTCGGCCGCAATTTTAGCCGCCCATGGCTCTTCCCCATAATCTTTTAAAATTCTTTTCAGCTCCTGAAATTTGGCTCGATTAATTATTTGAGCGGCTGTTATTTGGATTTTGGGCGACATTCTCATATCGAGAGGCGCATCACCCCTAAAAGAGAAGCCACGCTCCTCGGAGGTTAACTGATCAGTGGAAGTGCCTAAATCAAAGAGAATCCCGGCAATTTCTCCCACTTTCCAATCGCGGATGACTAAACCCAATTCGGCAAAATTCACCTGAGCAAACTGAACCCGTCCAAGATAATTTTTAAGCTGCTTTTTGGCTTCTTCGATAGCCACCGGGTCCTGATCAATCGCGAGGAGCTGACCTTTGGGAAAAGTTTTTTTCAAGATTTCTCGAGCATGGCCGCCAAAACCGACGGTGGAATCAATAAAATTTTGGTTGGGTTTTGGTTTTAAAGATTCCAATACTTCAGAGACCAGCACCGGAATGTGTTCAGGCATTTTTTCCTTTGCGGGCGGCTAGTCTTTAAGGGCCGGCTTGTCAGGCTTTAAAAGGCGCGGCGGGCAGGGCGCTGGAAAGAGATTAGCAGCCAGTGCCCCTCCTTAATTTGCTTTAAGCTTTCGCCTAGAGCAAAAATAACCAATTTTGTTTTGCCCCACGCCGGCCCAATATGGGACGGGCAGGGCCTGAAAAATATTTCCGTGCAGCCTTTTGTTTTACCTGGCTGCTAATCTTACAAGAAAGTTTATTCGAGATGGAAAATGCGAGCTGTTAGCGCTCTCTCATTTCCCAGGCCGAATTTTCCTACACCCCCAGATCCATCATGTGTTTTGAAATTTCGTCAGTCTGCTTTTCGGTCGTTTCCTTAAATTTCTGCCAAGCCGATTTCTCCCAGATCTCTAAACGATTATACAAACCGGCGATCACCGCCTCCCGTTTTAAGTTTGCATATTCCTTAAGATATCCCGGTAGAAGCGCCCTTCCTTGAGAGTCAAATTCAACCTCCATCGCCCCCGCCAGCATTAATCGGGAAAAAGCGCGTGATTTCGGATCGGAAATTGGCAACTGGGCCAACTTCCCGGCCAAATTTTCCCATTCTTTTTTTGTAAAAACCCAAAGACATTTATCCAAACCGCGGGTAATGACCGCCCCACCCCCAAGTTCCCTTCTCATTTTGGAAGGAACAGCCATCCGACCTTTCGGGTCGATTATATGTGTGTATTCTCCTATGAACATTGATCTATCTTAGAGTTATCCCCAGCTTCCCTTGGTTTTCCCCACTTTTATCCACAATTTGACACTCTGGATTTATCTTATGTCACCGTGATACCTAAGTCAACATTTTGTCAAGACCTTCAAGCTCAAAAACTCCCCAAAACAAAAAAACACCTCTAAAAAGAGGTGAAGCCGGGAGCCGCGGAGGAGGCTCCCGGCGTTCAAGCGAACCAGTATGTGGCTACCGGTTCGCAAAAGTTGGGTAGTGCTCGGCAGCAATCATGGCCGCCGAGCGGAAGGGTCGAAGAGAGCTTGGATAAGACCCCAAGCTATCTCCGCCAGGCGGTGAGCGGGCGCGCGAGATCACGAGCAGTCGATTTGGGACCGGTCGCGGGCTCAACCTCTGATGAAACAAGGTTTCGCCCAGCAAACACGCGGCCGAAAGACAAGGCTGCTCGGGCAACGCTCCCGTTTCGGTGAAGCCCAACAGAGCGCCGGTCAAAACCGGAAAAGCCACGACCTGCATCATGCTCTGTCCCCCGATTACGCCCAAGATACCACACCGAACCGACCAATGAACCTTCCATCAAAAGTGCAAGGAGAGGAGCCGCTCAGGACTGTTCATCTTAGAACGGTACTTACCGTTACATTTGCTGGTACTTAACTGTCACTCAGCCGCAACTAGAGTCCTTCCACCCATAACGCCGTTCGACTTTCGAACAGCTCCTCTAAATCTATTTAACCGCAAGCTTTTGGCAGCGTCAAGACTCTCAACAAAAAAGATCAAGGCTCGAGACGAATCTCGAGCCTTGTAAATGAAACGGCTTTTGGCCGGGTGATTTTTCGGACTCCGCAGTGACACTGCGGAGTCCGAGTACCCAGAACCCAGATACATAGGAGATACGGGATCAGGGCGGTGTCCACCGAGGGGGACTAACTGAACGGTGGACACCTTGGCGCGGGAGGGAGTTGCGCTGATGAGGGCACTAGGCCTTGGCGATGCCAAGACCCAGTGTAAAGGGAGGGTGCCAGTCCGAAGAAGATCGAGAATGTTTCCCGGCCGTCCGGTCTCCACGGACAGCCGGGTTAAAGCAGGAGGTCGCATGACGAGTTGGCTTCGGACGCTGACACCGAAACCAACCCAGGATGAGAGCACTTCCGGCCCTTAAGGGGACCTAAGGAACCGGAAGTGTCATGAGAGGGAGACGACCCAACGATGGTTAGAAAAGAGCAAGGAGATTGCGTTTCGAGACATTCGATCGCCTCATCTGCCGTTTCTTCGCTTTTTTGGGTTTGCAAGGATCAGCCTTTTGTCACCTCAAAACGCAACCTCAAATCGATAATAACTCAAAAAGTAAGCGCTTGTCAATAAGAACAATAATTCTTTTTAGAAACTGCCTAATTTCCCAAATAAATAATTTTTGAGTTCTTTGATTGCCACCCGCTCTTGTTTCATCGTATCACGGTCGCGAACGGTGACTTTGTTGTCCTTTTCAAAATCGATCGTCACGCAAAATGGCGTGCCGATTTCATCTTGCCTTCTATATCGTCTACCGATACTGCCCGATTCATCATATTCGATCTCTCCCCAACAAGTTTTGAGGTCTTGATATATTTCTTGGGCTTTGTCCGATAATTTTTTAACTAAAGGTAAAACCGCCACTTTGACCGGCGCGAGTTTGGGCTCTAGATGAAGAATGATTTCACCACTTTCCGATTTCTCCTCCGGCTCCCCTCGCCCACCCGAGATTTCCTCAAATGCGTCGCAAATTATTGCCAACATCAGACGCTCGATCCCTAAAGTTGGTTCAACGACATACGGCAAGATTTTTTCTTTCGTTTCTTCGTCGAAAAATTTCAGATCTTTACCCGATGCTTTTTCATGAGACGATAAATCAAAATCAGTGCGGTTAGCCACGCCGGCCAGTTCTTTTTTGCCAAAGGGAAAATTATATAAAATATCAACAGTTCTTTTTGAATAATGCGCTAAAGATTCCTTCGGGTGCTCGTGATGTTCGATTGATTCTTTTTTAATACCAATTGATAGAACAAACTCCTCCCAATCTTTCAGCCATTCGTCGAAAGCCTTTTCATCATCGCCTTTTTTAACAAAATATTCGATCTCGGCGATTTCAAACTCGCGGACTCGAAACAAAAAATCTTTCGTATTGATTTCGTTGCGAAACGATTTTCCAATTTGGGCAATGCCAAATGGCAATTTTTGACGCGAGATTTCCATCACCTGCTTAAAATCGGTCAACATACCTTGAGCGGTCTCGGGTCTTAGATAGGTCATCGATTCATCATTCTCAATCACCCCGACATTAGTCTTAAACATCGGATTAAACTGCCTGGCCTCGGTGAATTCGTGCTCACCGCCGGCAGAACATTTTTCTTTGGGCAAATCATCGGCTTTGAAACGCTGATGGCATTTCTTGCATTCAACCAGCTTATCAATAAAATCTTTTTCATGCCCGCTCGCCTGCCAGACTTGACGATTCATTAAAATCGCCGATTCAAGGCCGACGATATCATCGCGGTCTTCGACAAACTTTTTCCACCAAAGTTTCTTGAGATTATTCTTGAAAGTGACGCCATACGGCCCAAAATCATAAATCCCCGAAAGGCCACCATAAATCTCCGAACCCGGCATCACAAAACCCCGTCTTTTCGCCCATGAAACAATTTTTTCTAAATTCTTTTCCATATTTTCTCCTAATTTCAATATATCAGAAACGGCGAGGATTTCATACAAATTTTCTCGATTTGAATTCCTCTTGCCGAATATGACGAATGTAATTTTTCACAATCTCAATGATATCTTTTTCTTGTTTTGGGGAAATTTTGATTCGATCGATAATGGAAATATTTTCTTTGAGAAAAAGCCTTAAAACTTTAATCGATTCGGCGGAAATTTTATCGGCGTAACCGCCGCATTGACGACAAACCAGACCGCCTTCTTCAAAATCAAAAGAGTTACCTTGGGATTCCACTAAATTTAAACATTTAAGACATTTTTTCAGTTCCGGCTCGTAGCCAATGGTTTTTAAAAAATTAATTTCAAAATAGGGCAAGCAAAGTTGTTTTGAGCTACCGTGGTCAAGTCGGGTTAAGGTTTTTAACAAAAGTTCAAAAATTTCCAGATGTTTTTCATTTTCCACCGTTAAACGGTCGACGATTTCCGCTAAATAATGGGAGAGATTGGTGTGACCTAAATTATTTCGAATCTGAAGAAATGGCTTGATAATCTCCGCTTCGGTGATAATATCCAAATTTCGCCCTTCGGCAATAACTAAGCTCGTCAGGCAAAAAAGCTCGAGATGACCGCCGAGCCGGGAGTTCTGTTTTCTCGCTCCCTTCGCGATGGCTTTAATCTTGCCTTTTTCATAAGTAAAAATGGTCAAAAGCCGGTCGGCTTCACCAAAATGAGTTCTCTTTAAAATAATCCCCCGGGCTTTGTAATTGGCCATCAAATTAAGTGGCGGGTTTAAACTCCGGTGCCACCAGGCCGTTTTTCTTTAACTTGGAAATCATCGCCTTGTGGGCCAGCTGTAACTGTTCAGGCGTGTTGACGCCTTTCCACTGACTGGCATTAATCTTGTGGGCGATCACTCGCCGGCCTTCGTGATTGGCAATTTCAATTAAATCAGTCAAAAAATATTCGCCCGTGGGGTTGCGTTTGATTTTTTTTAAAGCCGGCCACAAAAAAGAAGTTTTAAAGACATAACAGGCGGCATTGATTTCCTTGATCTTTTTTTCGGCCGATCGAGCCAATTTTTCTTCGACAATACCGGTAACGTGGCCGGTCTCGTCACGGATGACCCGCCCCAAACCGGTTGGATCATTCTTTTGGACCGTCAGCATCGTAATCGACGGGCTTTTTTCTCGGTGTAAATCCACCAGTTCTGTAATGGTATCGGGATTATAAAAAGCGCTATCGTCCCCCATCACGACGACCACATCTTCGACATTTTTGGGGACTTTCGCTTCGGCAGACATAACTGCATGAGCTGTTCCTAACCGTCGAGGCTGTTCGGCATAAATGACTTTACTGCCAAGGTGTTCTTTTATTTTTTCGCCACAAAAACCCACCACCACGACCGGTTTTAAAAAACCAGCTTTGTTCAAGTTATCCAAGCTATAATCAATCATCGGAATACCGGCAATCGGGAGCATTACTTTGGGTAATTCTTTACAATTCAGCCGGGTGCCTTTGCCCGCCGCCAAAACGATCGCTTGGACTGGATTCGTTTTATGATTCATTTCATTCTCCGTCTATCAGAATTATTTTAACGCATAAATACAAGTTTGAAAAGAGCGAGAAGAGTCTCGTCTATTATTTTTGACAAGTCGGACAATAATGAGTCCCCCGGCCGCCAATGGTCATTCTTTTAACCACCCCGCCGCAGCCGCCTAAACAGGGTTGGCCGACCCGATGATAGACTTTAAGATAATTTTGCATCCCGCCTTTAACCCCTAAAGCGTTGACATAATCCCGGTCTGATGTTCCTCCATATTTTAACCCAAGTTTTAAAACTTTCAAGACGCTTACGTTAATTTTTTGCCATTCCGCCATCGAGAGATCTCTAAGTTTCCTCGTCGGCAGCACACCAGCAAGAAATAATGATTCGTCAACATAAATATTGCCAATGCCGGCGATGATTTCCTGATCAGTTAAAAATTGTTTGATATTCCGATTGGGAATTTTTTTGGCTTTTCTTAACAGGTAATCCACCGTAAAATCCGAAGTGAAGGGTTCGACGCCGTAGCCTTCAAAAATTTCCCGAAGTTCTATGTCGGTTAAAACTTTACACCAACCGAACTTTCTTAAATCGTTGAAAAAGAGTTTGCTCCCATTTTTAAATGTAAATATTAACCGGGTGTTGGTATTGGGCAGTTTGGCATGCCAATCGTGTGAAGGATGGCCGCCGGCCATACGCTCACCGTTTTCGACATAAATTAATTGGCCGGTCAACTTTAAATGAAATAACAAGTTAAAACCGTTGGATAATTTCATCGAAATCAATTTAGCGCGACGACCAATTTCTTCGATCTTGGCGCCAAGGATATTTTCTTTGTCACCCTGAAAAGATTTGGTCGTTTCAATTTTAATATCAACTATCTCCTTGCCGATAATCTTTTTGGCTAGACCTTTTTTAATTGTTTCAATTTCGGGAAGCTCTGGCATGATATTACCCTTTTGATTTTTAAAACAAACTTTCCTGTGACGGCGCACCAGTATTTTTGCTTAGAACCTTGACTTTACCGTAAACTCCGTCATAGCCAGGTTCGGTTTCGACTTGACCTATTCTTGCGTTCATTATTCCGGCGGCGATTTGGGGAGGCAGATTATTTTTTAATTCTCCCTCGCCCAGATCTAAGAGAATCTTAAATTCACTTCCAAGAGTGTTGATAATTTTAAGATATTCTTGCTGAACTTTTTGGCTCGAGGGAGTTACTTTCAGTGCTTCGGCGATAATTTCTAAGAGAGGCACCAGATGGACCGAACCAGGAAAATTATTACTTTGAAATCCGACCGGACGGTCGGCCAATTCTTCAACGCGATTGAGGACGCCGATGGTCAGTTTCCGACCGCACTTAGGACAAATATTATCAGGATATTTGGTTTCAAACGGATTGGCAACAAGATTACAATTGCGATGGCCGTCAAAATGATATTTTCCCTCTTCCGGATAAAATTCGATGGTATTTAAAAATCTTTTTGGATCTTTAGTCTTTATAATGTTGGCGATCTCATTGTAAGTAAAATTATTTTTATCGAGTTCAAAAACATTGGCCTCGCGGCCTAAATTGGCCGGACTGTGGGCATCGGAGTTCGAAATTAAGGTTATTTTATCAAGAGCTGATAATCGCCAATTCATTTCTGGGTCAGACGATAAGCCCGTTTCGATACTGTAGATATTATTCGATAATTCCTCATAGCACTCCTTAATCGAATCAAAGCCAGAGTTCGAGCCGAAAATACTAAACCACGGCGTCCAGGCGTGGGCCGGGATAATCAGACACTGCGGATTGATTTCAAGAATAATTTTAGCGAGATCCTTGGCAGAAATCCCTAATATCGGCCGGCCGTCAGAATAAAGTTTACCTAAGTTGGTGAGGCGATCAATAATCTTGGCCACCGTCGTAAAATTAGGAGCAACAAGAACAGTATGGACTCGACGGCCCTTACTTCCTTGATTATACATATTTGATATTTCGGCTGTAAGAATAAATTTCGGATCCTCGGCACGCGAATTTTTAAGTTTCAAAATACCACTACCGTCTTCCATCAATTTTTCTTTTAGGTTGGAAAACCAAAACGGATGGGTAAAATCACCCGTGCCGACAAGATCAATCCCTTTGTATTTGGCATAGGTGGCGATGTGATCAATGTCCATATCGCGGGAAGTGGCCCGAGAATATTTAGAATGGATATGAAAATCAGCAATGATACGCATAATTAAATGTTAAAACAATAATAAGAATGATAAAGGATTATTCTTTTTGTTTTGAGTTGAAGTTTTTACTTTTGAGTTTCTAGCTTTAAACTTATTTCTCCCACGGTTTATCCGGATGCATTTTAATGATGAAATCGTAACGGGTTTGAGGATTATTATTTTTAACCGGCTTGCCATTAGAATAGACCGTATTGAGTGGGTCACCATAAGGGTTAAGATCATTTTTAGCAATCCAAGTGTCAATTTGGCGATCTTCTTTATTAAGTTTTGGTCCAACGTAAGTATAAACGACCATGCCAATGATGCCAAGTGTCAGGATGATAAATAATATCATCGAGATCCTAATCGAGGTTTTTTTCATTGAGACCCTCCTCTATTAGATTATAACAAAAAAACGTCATTAATGCACTCTATTTTTTAGGGATTCTAAAAAGTCCTGTTTACCGATAAGCATTAAGTGCTTCGATATATTCGGGACGAGTCGTAATCTAAATTGTGGGCACTGACTTACTTTCCCGGGACCTTGCGGTCCAAGTATCATCAGTGCTGCGGTGCTTAACTTCTCTGTTCGGAATGGGAAGAGGTGTACCCACCGCGCGATAGCACCCACAATTTAAATTACGAGATATTTTTTTCAGTGTCTTAATAGTTGTTCTAACCTAATACCTCCAAAATGGAGAAAGGTTTTCTCGGTCTATTAGTACTCCTCGGCTGAACATCTTACGATGCTTACACCTAGAGCCTATCAACCCTGTGGTCTACAGGGAACCTTAACGAAGTCTAATCTTAAGGCGGGCTTCCCGCTTATATGCTTTCAGCGGTTATCCCAACCGAACATAGCTACCCAGCAATGCCCTTGGTAGGACAACTGGTACACCAGAGGTTCGTCCGCTCCGGTCCTCTCGTCAAGTGCATCCTTTATTTCTAAAGGCTTAGACTATATCTTCATCCGCCAGGTGGCGGAGTCGGCGTGTGATACCAATATAATTCGATTACCATCAAATTGGTATCTCGATCTTTCGATCTCAGTCGTTACGGGGTCACCCCGATTAATATCAGGGGACTTCCCACGGTATTCCCTTTCAAAACTTATGGTTTTTTAAGTTTCTTGAAATTTCATTAAACCATAGATTTCATGAAGGCTCCACCGTTATTAGCCGAATTTTCAATCCCGATTACTCGGGAAAGTAGCAATGCGCTTTCGCGCCTACTAGGAGCAGACCCTCTCAAACTTCAACGATCACAGCAGATTAGGACCGAACTGTCTTCGCTTTTATCCATTATTACTAATGGTGCAGACTATATCTTCTTCCTTATCATCCACCGATGAATAAGGAGTTGGCGTGTGTTCCGATAAATCGGAACTCAAGCTGATTGCCTAGATCAGCTATCAGTCGTTACGGGGAAAGATTATTTTCTGTCAGATACTTTAACACTTGTGGTGTGAAATTTTTCCGTTTCTTTGAAAAGTTATATTTAGCAGTGTTATCAACAAGTTGGCAAAAACTAATAAACTGTTTCTTTGATGGTTTTGGGGGTATTTTTTCAAACAGTAACAAATTTTGCGCTTGTTTCTTCTTTAAACGTAGATAAGGTAAAATCTTATGAACAACCGTGATTACCGGCATAATTCCAACAATTGTGTATTCCGCCATGTTATCATTTCTTGTTCGAATGTAACCTGTCTTTAATAAAGATTTTAACCATTCAAGATGTCTAATATTTTGCTTGTGTTGATAGAAAACGAGACTTAATCTGATTTGAAAACCAAATTTATAGCCTTTTCTTTTTATCAACTGTGCCATTAGACATCCATCTCCATCTAAAAACCCTGCAATATAGGCTTTTATTTCTTCTGACATAATAAATCTTTCTTCCCACGGTATTACCCTCTTAACATTCGGTTGAATTAAGGAGGGCTTCACCGTTATTAGCCAAATTTATTATACAATTACTCGTATAAGTCGCAAATAATTTACGACGTTCTGAACCCAGCTCGCGTACCCTTTTAATTGGCGAACAGCCAAACCCTTGGGACGTACTTCCGCCCCAGGATAGGATGAGCCGACATCGTACCTTAATCCATAATTACTTATGGTGTAGACTATATCTTTATCCTACAACCGGACTTTAGGCATAAAGCCATATCCTTGGTTTTTTGTAGTAGGAATCGGCGTATTATTTGACTTTTTATAACTACCAAAGTCAAATCTCATCTTTCGATTCAGTCGTTACGGGGTCACCCCGATAGATATCGGAGGACTTCCCACGGTATTGCCCTTGTTGATTCTTATATTTTACCGAACATATTACGAACAAACAATAGGGGTTCACCGTTATAAGCCGATTTTTGGTATAGAATTACTTCTATAGCACCCCAATGTTAAGGTGCCAAACCGCATCGTCTATGTGGGCTATTGGATGCGATCAGCCTGTTATCCCCGGAGTAGCTTTTATCCGTTGAGCTCTGGCCATATCACTTTGTGCCAGAGGATCACTAACCCCAACTTTCGTTGCTGCGCGACTTGTAGGTCTTGCAGTCAAGCTGGCTTATGCGTTTGCACTATCGCTCTGATTTCCATACAGAGCTAGCCAACCTTTGGGCGACTCCGTTACAATTTAGGAGTCAACCGCCCCAGTTAAACTACCCACCTGACACTGTCCCTTCGTTCATTACGAGGGTTAGAATCAAACTCCCAACAGGATGGTGTTACACTTTCGTCCCCGAAGGGACTCCCATCTGCTCTATACAATTGAAAATTTAATTCAATATCAAGCTATAGTAAAGCTTCACGGGGTCTTTCCGTCTTGCTGCGATTAACCGGCATCTTTACCGGCATTGTAATTTCACCGAGCCCTTCCCAGAGACAGTTTTCAGATTGTTATGCCATTCGTGCGGGTCGGAACTTACCCGACAAGGAAATTCGCTACCATAGAACGGTTCATTTGTGTTTATGGCTGATTTTACAGCCCTGTATGTCTCCATACAGATCGGACTATATCATCCCACCTTGCGGCGGGTCTAGCGTATAGTCTCTGAGGATTCTCCATAAATATCCTTAAAACAATATTTTCTTGTTCTGCCAGCACCAACATTCAATTTCTCTCTTAAGAAAACTATCTCTCGCAAACCTTTATCTGTTAAATGCTCACCATTCATTAGATTGGCTATCTGACAAAATATTTTGAAATTTTGCTTTTTACTTGCGGAGAAAAAATTAAACTTTCTAAAGAATGGGATTATTTTTTCTTTAATCATCGCAAAGTTACAAACGTCATATATAAATAATCCATCTTGTCTCCGTTTAATTTTTCCGCAACCTAAATATCGTTTCATTATGGTGAGAATAGTTATATCTCGTTGAGAAACATTAAAGCAAAGACACACTTGCCATTTTTGCTTGTAATCTTGTTTATTTCTCAATGAAACATTAAAACTTCCTTCACCATCAACAAATCCTGCAAAATAGTAACCTATTTTATCAGGAATTTGTTTGAGCCAGTTTTCGCTCACTTGACCTCCTTTGGAGCCTTTCCTGCTGATTGTCTCTATTCTTTGGATTTTTAGGTATAGTTAACTATTCTATAACCTACCAAAGACTTAACAAGATTTTCCAGCATATAGCTAGATTTTATAACTACTAACCGTTATTTAATAGTTACCGCTGCCGTTCACTAGGGCTTAAGTTCAAGCCTAGCTCTGACTTGCGTCAGAAGATCAGCTCTCCCCGTAACCTACTAGCACTGGGCAGGCATCAGCCCCTATACATCCCCATAATGGGTTCGCAGGGACCTAAGTTTTTGCTAAACAGTCATCTGAAATACGTTTGTTGCAGCCACCTTACGGTGGCAGTGCTTCTCCCGAAGTTACACACGCTTTTTTGCCGAGTTCCTTTGGGAAAGTTAGCTCGATCACCTTGGTATCCTCTACCCATCTACCTGAGTCGGTTTGCGGTACGGGTGCTAAAAGGAGTGGATTACAGCTTTTCTCGTCACCGCTTCAGCCTTACCTTTCAACCATACGATTGGCAGACCTCTACGATGCGTCACTGTAATATAATCTTTTAACAGTCGACGAATATCAACGCCGTGTCCATCGCCCTCGCGGGCTTAGGCCCGACTAACCCCCCGCCGATTATCGTTACGGGGGAAACCTAAGATATTTGGTGGGCAGGTTTCTCACCTGCCTAATTCGTTACTCATACCAACATTCTCACTTCTTGGCCGTCCAGCAAACCTCACAGTTTGCCTTCACCCAGCCAAGAACGCTCCCCTACCACTCCAGTAAACTGGAGTCCGCATCTTCGGTGATAGTTTTGAGCCCCGATGAATTTTCGGCGCCACAAACCTTGACCAGTGAGCTGTTACGCTTTCTTTAAAGGATGGCTGCTTCTAAGCCAACCTCCTGGTTGTCTAAGGATTGTGACATCCTTTTCCACTTAAACTATACTCTGGGACCTTAGATGGCGGTCTGGATTCTTTTCCTTTTGACTGTGAAGCTTAGCCCCCACAGTCTGACTGCTCGAAAATCCAAAACGGAATTTGGAGTTTGATTAGCCTTCCGGCTTTCGCCGGAATAAGCCATCCAGAGCTCTACCTCCGAATTTTAACTTCGAGCGCTATACCTAAATATATTTCGGGGAGAACCAGCTATTTCCGGGTTCGATTAGCATTTTACCTCTATCCTCAAGTCATCACATAGCTTTGCAACGCTATAGCGTGCGGGCCTCCCTCACAGCTTTCGCTGGAGTTCACCCTGCTCAAGGATAGATCACCCGGTTTCGGGTTTAGTGTATGCCACTAGCGCCCTTTCGGACTCGGTTTCCCTATGCCTTCCCACAAAAAGTGGTTAAGCTAACGCGACATACAGCTAACTCGTTGGTTCATTCTACAAAAGGCACGCCGTCACCCTTGCGGGGCTCCGACTCCTTGTAAGCATATGGTTTCAGGTACTATTTCACTCCCCAATCAGGGGTACTTTTCACCTTTCCCTCACGGTACTAGTTCACTATCGGTCACGGAAGATATTTAGCCTTAGGAGATGATCCTCCCATCTTCCTGCTGGATTTCACGTGTCCAGCAGTACTTGCCTTTACGTCTCAAAGAGACGCAAAGTAATGATGGCAGTAAAAGTTTACTTTTCGCTTACGGGACTGTTACCCTCTTTGGTCGTCCTTTCCAGGTTCATTTAGCTAAATAAACTCACTTACCATCATCAGGCTGTTCCCTTTTCGCTCGCCACTACTAAGGGAATCACATATTGGCGCAAACCTTTCGGCTCGCGCGAATATCTCACTTTTGGTGAGTCTTGTTTTCTTTTCCACGCCTTACTAAGATGTTTCAGTTCAGGCGGTTCCCTTCCGGTTCCACCTTCCCGACACGAAATGATTGTAAAGGCCTTTTAATTTGGATCCTATAATTTAATAGATCCTAAAGGCTCATCTCATGCCGGGAATGCGAAACCGGACTGTCGCCTCTTCGGCGACCGGGTTGCCCCATTCGGAAATCTTCGGATCAAAGGATGTTTGGCTCCTCCCCGAAGCGTATCGCACGCCTACTGCGTCCTTCATCGGTCTTCCATGCCTAGGCATCCACCTTATGCTCTTATTGAAAACCAAATATTAGGTAGAACAACTACCAAGACACTGAATACTTCACTTGTTAAAGTTCAATGAGATAGTCGGATCATCAGATAATCTGATATTTTAAACCTCATCAATTAATTCTCTGAATATCTGACCATCTCTAAACCAAAAACCGCCTTTCGGCGGATGAAACACAACTCAAAATTTGGATTTAAGTTTAAGTTTATCCGTCGACCCCCTCGAATAATTTGTTGCTAATATACATCAGAAATGACTCCTTATATTCGTCTGAATTAATTTTAACAAGACTCAATAAATTTGTCAAGCAAGGTTAAAAGTGAGGTGGCGCCCGCCTTGATGGCGGGCGCCGTAGAAATCATGGCGAGAAGCTTGTATTTGTGATTTGTAGGTCTTGGTGGATACATCTGATACGTATAACAAGCTTCTCGCCAATACTTTGAGACGAAACGGTCGGGGGCCTGTAGTCAGGCCCCCGACCTCCCGAGGCCGGAACTGTCAAGCTCAAGTCAGGAAAGCACAGTCGGGGTTAACCCGGTCCGCTCTCCCGAAGAGCGTCTGACTGCGATCCGATCGCTCGGGCCCGCCATCAACCAACAACTCGAGAGGGCGGGTTTAGCGAACGAAGCAACAACTGCCCGGCCCGTTTCTGTTTTTGTGGGATGATGGCCTCATTCAAAGACACAAGTAATCACATTATACAAGTTTTTTGGCTCGTGTCAAGATAGACATTATTTCTCTTTAAAACACAAAAAACGGGCTGGAGTACTCCCATAACCCGTTTTTTGTGTTTAATATAGCTCTCTACTTTAATTCTTTGCGAATTTTCTCCAAGATATCTTTGGCAACGCCTTGTCCGCCCAGACCGAAAGCCAGTCCACCGGCGATCGCCAAGAAAGCAACTAAACCGATAAAGAATGTACCAATCAAATTTTCGGCCACGCCCAATTGGCTTAAAACAGCTAAGAAGGTAAAGATAATAATCGAATAGCGAACAATTGCGGCCACGGCTTCAGAGGCGGCAAAATTGGCGGCCAGCATGGTACCTTTGACCACGTTCGAAAGAAAATGAGCCAAAACCAAGCCAATCAAAAGAATCGCACCTGCCGCAATGACCGACGGAGTGAAAGCGAGAATTCGGTTAAGAAAGTCGGCCACACTAGGCAATTGTAAAGTATTCGCCGCCGCGATGAAGGCCACCAAATAGATAATCCACTTGGCCACGCCCGCTAAAAGAGCGGTCGTATCTTTATCAATGTTGCCTTTTTTGAGAAGATCCTCAACTTTGGCCTTTTCGAAGAGTGTCTGCAGTCCGATGATTCTAAAAAGCCGGTCGATAACCATCGCCACCAGCATGCCGACAATCCAACCAAGTACCAGAATAATGAAGGCACCAACGATATTCGGCAGAAAGTTAATGAACCGATCCCAAATACTCCTCCAGCTGTCCGAAACCGCGGTTGACCAATCTGTAATAACCATGATTTACCTTAGAAGGATTTAGATGGATTTAACAGATCCATCTAGTATTATAACTTGCCTGTCCCGACCAAAGTCGGCTAACAGAGATAGATCGACCCTTTTCTCCCGTGAAATTTTACAAAAGTTAAGGGATTTCTATCCACCCCCAGAATATGGCTTTAGAAATCAAAAATCAATCTAAATGTCAACCCCCACACCTAAACCTTGAGATTACGGGGTCGAAATGATTTTAAGCGGATTATCGTGAATTTTTTGCTTGAGTTGTTGGCTAGTTAAAGTTTTATCCAACACTAAGCCGTGGCAAAGAGGAATAAACGATAAAAATGAGGCAAAACCCGTCCCTTTTGGTCGCGGGATAGGCGCGTAGTCAGAGGAAACACAATCAATCGTCCCGTCCTTAAGTGCCGCTTTAATTGCCTTGATATCTTCGATATCACCCAGCGGTGGATTAACCGGCTTATCTTCAACTTCGCTATTATAGCTAAAATAATGTGGGCAAGTCTCAGCGGTAAATCTTAGGCCCCGTCTTTTGTATTCGCGAATGACATTAATAGTTGAGGCTTTAGAAATATGTTGAAGATGCAGCCTTCCGCCAACTTTTGATAACACCTGGAGATATTTTTCGACCATTTCCGTCTCTGGCTCGGCATGAAGCATCACTAAAACATTCTTTTTCAATACCGTCGCGAGTAATTGTAAATCTTTCAGACAATCGCCATCGTCGGAAAATCCAGCCACATATGGTTTAATTGAATCGATATCAGCCAGATCTTTTCCCTTCCGGCCAATCGTAATCGCACTGACCGGCATGGCTTTAATATGTCTTTTTTTCTTCAACGACGCTTTGATGGCTGCCACATTATCTAAGCAGGGATGAGTATTGGCCATATATAAAACCATTCCAATCCCCGCTTCTTTGGCTAATCGCGTATGGAATGGGATATTGTCTCTGAGATGCGTATGCAAATCAATTACTTCATATCCTAAATTAATCATTTTTGTGGACCGTGCCGGATTCGAACCGGCGACCTCGACATTGCAAATGTCGCGCTCTACCAGCTAAGCTAACGGCCCATCGTATCTATTTTACCAATGAACAGTCGTGACAAAAACTAAACTGCCGATGATAAGAATGATGCCAATCAATTTCCAAACGGTGTAGGTGCTGCCGGCACCTAGTCTGATCTCGGCCCAGTCCATTTTGCCAAACATTCGGACAATCGGCTCGGTGTACATTAAAATCAAAAGTCCAAGAGCGGTGCAAGCTAAAAAAATTAAAACCTTTTCAATAAAAACCATCTTTCCTCCGTCTACTTAAAGATAAGCCAAAGACTGCCGGCGATAATAATGACTTCGCTTAAAAGTCCCCAATACCATTTCTTGGGATCTAGATTGTAATGGACTCGGTGGTGTAAATAATGAATTTGTTTTAAGACTGGCCAGGAAAGCGTCGGGTAAAAGACCGGATTATCCAAAATATCAACCGCCATCCCTAAAAACCCGCCCAATATAATCCAGCCAAAGTTTGGCCGGCCGTAAAACAAGACAACCACCAGAATCCAAGCAAAAATAAATTCTAAAATTACGAAAAGGTAAATCCAGAGCGGCCACGGCCGATCATGGCGGTGCACTTCCTCAAGCTTAACGACTTTCTGGTAGCCCAGTTGTCTTTGATTGTGAAAAGTGCCCGGATCAAGATGTGGCAAGGCATCCAAAACGAAGTGGGAAAAAAAGGCCAGCGTTAATCCTAAAGGAATATTTTTGGTGTTCGCCACAATCGCCGCGCCGGTCAAAAGATGGGGTGTGATCGTCATTTTAAAACCGATCCGATAGTAACTTGAATTTTATCATTTCTAAAGAACGTTTTCAAGTCTTAGGAGATATCCGACAAACTGACATGCAAAACGCCATGTTCTTTGATAACGCCTTCGAGCATTTTTTTAGCCAAGAGATTTTCGATTTTTTCTTCCATCACCCGGCGCAAAGGACGCGCGCCAAATTCCTGGTTATACCCCAACTCAATTAATTTCGCTAAGGCCGCGCTTTCCACTTCGACGCGGATTTTTCGTTCCTCGAGTTGTTTATTAATTTCACCAATCATCAAGCCCGCCACTAAAGTGAGATTTTCCCTTGTCAGCGGCTTAAAGGTAATGACGCCATCAAAACGGTTTAAGAACTCCGGCGTAAAAATGGCTTGCTTTTGAAGCTGATCAATTAAAGTAGTTTTTAACTGCTCGGCGCTGAGCCGACCGACATTTTCCCGGATAAATTCTGAGCCAGCGTTGGAAGTACCAATAATAATGGAATTAGTAAAATCGCTGACTTTACCGCGCGGATCGGTCAAGCGGCCGTCCTCGAAAACTTGCAAGAAAATATTAAGGACATTTTTATCGGCCTTTTCGAGTTCGTCTAATAAAATCAGCGAGAAAGGTTTAGCCAAAATCGCATCGGTTAAAATGCCGGCCGGATTTTGAACCGTTCCAATCAGCCGATCGAGCGAATCCGGTTGTTCATATTCGCTCATATCTAAGCGAATCATATTTTTTTCACTGCCGAAGTAACTTTCCGCCAGAGCTTTGGCCGTTTCGGTTTTGCCGACACCGGTCGGGCCTAAAAATAAAAATACCCCGGCGGGTCGCTTGCCCGTCGTCAAACCTGACCGGACCCGCCGTAAAGCATTGGCGACCGCGTTAATTGCTTCGTCCTGCCCAATAACTCGTTGGTGCAGAATCGATTCTAAATTGAGAAGCCGGTCTTTTTCTTTCTCGCCGACTTGGCCAATCGGCACATTGGTTCTTTTGGAAACCAAGCTTTCAATTTCGGCTGGCGTGACGATTTTAATTTTTTCACCCTGTAGCCCGACCGCCGATTCTTCCAGCAATCTCAAGGCTTTTTCCGGAAACGGCACTTCGTGAATATAACGCGCTGAGAGCTCCACGATTTTTTTGAGCGTCTGATACGGATAGAAAACATTATATTTATATTCGACGTAATTAACCGATTCCAACAAAATGGGCGGGACATCTTCAGGCTCAGGGGCGGCGACCTCGATTTTTTCCATTGCTTCCTCAATGCCTGTTCGACGTCTGACCACCGAAAAATAATCATCGGGGCTGACAGAGGCAATAATTCTAAGGTTTGAACTTTCCAAATAGGGAATTAAAATCTGCGAGGCATCAACGCCGCCGACGTCATTGGCCGCTGCGCTTCCGCCGAGCAAACTTTGAAAATTATTAATATAGAGAATAATATTGCCCGCCCCGACCGCATCCGAAAGCGAGCCTTCCAGTCTGGCTCTGACGGTGCCCGCCTCGGCGCCAGCTAAAAGTTTACCGATATTAAGTTCGCGAATTCGTTTATATTTCAAGGCCGGTAAACACCTTCCCCTTGCCAATTTTAAGGCGAGCGCGTTAATAATGGTTTGCTTGCCGACGCCCGGCTCGCCCGTCAGCAAGACATTGTTTTTGTTGGCTTTAGCGAGGACGGTTTCGATTTCATCGAGTTTGCCGGCATGAGAAAAAATATTGATCTCTAAATTAGTGTTGGAAAAATAGCGTGAAAGATCTTCCGAATAAAGTGACAAAACTGGCGTATAGCCATATGACCAGTCTTGGCCGATGCCCGCCTGAAAAACTTCATCCTGCCAAAACTTCGGTTTCTTAAGACGTTTTTTGGTGCTTTTAAGCCAATTAAAAATGATGGCTAAATCTTTTTTAGTCAGGTTGTGTTCGAAAAGCGCCGACTGAATCGCTTCGGATGATTGGACGAGCAAGGCCAGAAAATCTTCAATCTCAATTTGGCTTTGAGGGTTGAGCTTCTCGGTAATCGAAATTAAAGCCGGCGAGAAAACCGGTACGGATCCCGTCGGCCGATTTTTTGAAGGGACGACCAATGGCAAGCCCAAACGGATCTCTATCATGGCCTCGGAATTCAAAAGCGACATCTTGGTAAAAAGATATTCCGGAGTAATGCTCGTTACATTTTCTTTTCTAGCTTCCTCAATGGTCGCTTCAAAAAGATCAAATAGCTCTGAGGAAAATCGATCCACAATATTATCGGTGGCCTTGAGGTTCGATGTTCGGTATTTCTTGGCTAAGAGATAACCTTGAAAAGCCAAACCCAGACCGAAAAGCAGCTGCCCCAAGCCGGCCAAAAAAGTCACGCTTTGAAAAAAAAGATAAATCGAAACCAAAAGTAAGATAATTACCAAGACCGTGGAAGCCCAAAAGACACCCTGCGAAAAATTCTTCCTGGCTAAGTACTGGCGCCGCGCTTTTGAATTGTAATAATCAAAACTAGCCATTGAATATCACTCTTATACCGTTAATCATTAAAAACAAAATCAAAATTGGTAGAAAAAGCCAAATAAGAAACAAGGCGACCATTATAAAAAATGCACCAATGGTGGTGATTAGTCCGGCCCAAATTGTAAAAAATCGCAAGACAAAACCGACGAGTCTGGAAACCAGATTGCCAATTAAAATATTAAACCGGACGTTCAAGGAAGCATTTTCGGCCGCCATGACGTCTCGTTTCCACGGATCAAAAAGAGTGCGCAGTAATGTCGTGATCGAAAAATTCAAATAAATTTTTTTGGTGACGATTTTAATCGATCGCCAAAGATACAAAGGCTCCTGAGCGTACCACCAAGATAGATAGGTAATCATCCCTCTCCTTTAATCATCTCTATTAATAGTAGCAGAAAAATCAAAAAACAACCATGTGGGTTGCTTCTGGTGGGCGACGAAGGGATCGAACCTTCGACCTCGTCTTTATCAGAGACGCGCTCTACCACTGAGCTAGTCGCCCTTAACAAATAAATTTTATCATCTTTAAAGGTTTATTTCAATAAGTGTGGGCCGGGTGCCCGAAGGCGACCCGGCCCGACGTCCTAGCTGGTTATTCGAGCTCGTCTACCCTAACGAGCTACCACTTAAACTGGGAACTCTTCAGTGAGTGAGACGGACTCTGCTTCTTTCAAATCGCTGGTTGTGCCGTAGCATAACCAGCCCACCAGTGCTCCAAGTAGAAGAGCGCTGCCAACCAAGGCCAAGACGACATAATCGCCGGCCTTGTCCTGGACATTTTCGCCCGCTGGTGCTCCAGCCGGCCCGTTGCTATTGCCTGAACGTGCCATCGCTTCTCCTTGCTACCGCATTCTATCTTTATATTATTTTTTTACGATAAAAAACTCAAGCAGTCTTGATATTTCTATGAATATTTCACACAAAAAAACGGCTGTTTTTAAAGCCGCTTCTTACTATCTTATTTACTTTGCACTAGCAATGTCATCAAAGCCTATAAATCACGGGAGTCGAGCGGTTCAACATCCGATGATATTTTTTCTTTATTTCTCAAAATTCTAATTCCGGCGCCTTGATTTCGAAATCCACCCTCATCTATTTCCAATCTTAATTCGTCGCCGCTTAAATCCCTGACCGTTTGATCCAATCCCGTCCAACCGCGTTTTTCAACTAACACTTGCCAAAAAAATTTACTCTCATTTAAAACAGGAATAAATCCCTCTTGATCACTTACGGCAAGCTGACGAATCTGGCCGATAATCTCAGTAACCTCACTGAAGTATTCTTTATCTCCCGGTCTTTCGTCTTTTTCGATTCGTTCTTGCATCTGAGCTAATGTTTGGTCTAATTCCTCTTGTGCCCTCGCTGCTTTTTCTTCATTGCTTAAATTTACTTCACTTGCTCCGAGATCTTTTGATTCTGGTTTGGGAATTTCATTCATAATATTTTCCTTTCTTTTTTATCTTAACTAATGATAATCCTTTGGTCAACCAGGCAATTTTAGGATCGACGTTATTACTCCACCAAAAAGAAGCCCTTGCGAGCCTCTTTTTGAAAATTTAATCTGGAAGAAACATTTGTTTTAAACATTCCTTTCAGTATTTTTGTGGTTGCAAGAAACGCTGACTATAACACAATCATATCTCCGCGATCGACACTATAATCCCTTGATTCACGCTTGCGCGCTTCACTCGGGACCTAGGTGTTTACTCCCTAGAAAGGAGGTGATCCATCGCCAGATTCCCCTAGCGATACCTTGTTACGACTTAGCCCTCCTCACCGACTTGGCCGTGTCCCGCATTCGCGGAATTCGGGCCCCGCCGACTCGGCTGGCTTGACGGGCGGTTTTTTCAACCTGTTAATGTTACCATTAACAGCCGAAACACCACGGGGCAAGCGGTTTTCCCGCACCCTCGCGGTTACTGTCTTTTTTCCATCTATTCTCATTCGTTGCTGGTATTTACGAAATTTTTGTATGCCTCTTGGAGTAAGATGTTCTTTCTTGGCAACGGCCTCTACCGCCTGACAAAAAATTCTAAAACTTTTTGCCTTTTTGGCCTGTAAAGGATATTTTCGAAAAAAAGGTATTAGTTTTTCTTGAAAATCTTGGAGTTTCTGGATTTTGTATTTGACATGGGGATGCCAACCATATCTTTCGTAATTCAATTCGTATATATTGCCACATCCTAATGTCTCTCGAATTCTTTCCAGAATTTGTCTGTCATCAGCCCTCAACTCGATTTCAAACTCTAATTTGATTTCTCGACGATTCTTTAAAGTTTTATGCTGACCGATACTGATGGCAAAACATCCTTCTCCATCGATAAACCCCGCAACATAATGGGGATTAAGTTTAGACAATTTTGCTCCTTCCTCCGACTGAAACATCGGAGTACTATGAGCGCTGCAGACTTCTTGTATTACATTAATAGGCTTGCGCTTTACTTTACCTCGAGTATAAATAACCCTCGAGGATAATACAAGATCTCCCTTGGTCATAAAAATACCATTCTTCACTATCTCGACACCCATATATTATTGAATCATTAAGTCTGCAAATCGCTTCTCCATGCACACGGAGGATCGCGCGGATTCAATAACCTTCGAGTATTCAAGCTAGCAAATGCTACTTTCACCCTTCGCCTAGAAAGTCACCTTTCATTAGACTGTGATTTCGCTTTTTCCGGTTTGCAGGCCGGAAAGTTGGTTTCTCAACCAACTGGCATTTTTACGGCAAGGCGCCAGTGTACAAGACTCGAGAACGTATTCACCGTGGTGTGCTGACCCACGATTACTAGCGATTCCAACTTCATGAGGGCGAGTTGCAGCCCTCAATCTGTACTGGGGTGGTTTTTGAGAGATTAGCTTAACGTTACCGTTTTGCGACTCTTTATATCCACCATTGTAGCACGTGTGTTGCCCAGGACGTAAGAGCCACGCTGATTTGACGTCATCTGCACCTTCCTCCGTATAAACTACGGCAGTCTCCTGTGAAAATTAACACAGAATACAGGTTGCGCTCGTTGGACCACTTAAGGCCACACTCTACAGCACGAGCTGACGACAACCGTGCAGCACCTGTCTTAGGGTTCCGTTTCCGGCACGAGTCTATTTCTAGTCTCTTCCCTAGATGTCAAGTCCTGGTAAGGTTCTTCGCTTATCGTCGAATTAAACCACATGCTCCACCGCTTGTGCGAGTCCCCGTCAATTCCTTTGAGTTTTAGCCTTGCGGCCGTACTTCCCAGGCGGCAGACTTAACGCGTTAGCTTCGCTACAAGAAGGGTCGATACTTCTGATAGCTAGTCTGCATCGTTTACGGCGTGGACTACCGGGGTATCTAATCCCGTTCGCTCCCCACGCTTTCGCATCTGAGTGTCAGGATAACCTAGCAAGCTGCCTTCGCCATTGGTGTTCTTCCCGATATCAACGCATTTCACTGCTACACCGGGAATTCCGCTTGCCCCTGCTATCCTCAAAGATTTCCAGTATCGAACCCCGAACCGCAGTTGAGCTGCGGGCTTTGAAGTTCAACTTAGAAATCCACCTGCATGCGCTTTACGCCCAATAAATCCGGATAACGCTCGAGCCCTACGTATTACCGCTGCTGCTGGCACGTAGTTAGCAGGCTCTTATTCTTAGGGTACCGTCACAATCGTCCCCTAAAAAAGAAGTTTACACCCCGAGGGGCGTCTTCCTTCACGCGGCGTCGCTGCGTCAGACTGTCGTCCATTGCGCAATATTCCCAACTGCTGCCACCCGTAGGTGTATGGGCCGTGTCTCAGTCCCATTGTGGCTGGTCAACCTCTCAGTCCAGCTACCCGTCGAAGCCTTGGTAGGCCATTACCCCACCAACAAGCTGATAGGAACAAGGCCGATCTTATCCCGCCGGAGCTTTACTCTTGCGAGACTATGGGACATTAACCCACCTTTCGGCGGGGTATTTCCCGGGATAAGGCACGTTCCTTGCTATTACTCACCCGTTCGCCACGCTCTTACGAGCGTACGACTTGCATGTGTTAGGCACGCCGCCAGCGTTCATCCTGAGCCAGGATCAAACTCTCAAAATTGTTATGAGAATCTAGATTGCTCTAGATAAACATCTGACTTAGATTTCTTTTATTTCTAATCTTAAAGAAAGGAGTTTTTTTACTTCTATTACCATAGAAGTTCTTGCAACCGCAAAAAAACTGAAAGTATTTCGTTTTTTTACGATTTATTGGTTCGCACATTCGATATTACGTTGTTAAAGTTCATGCCATCAAAGACAATCAAAAAAATTCCTGACAGTCGGAATTTTTGTGACTATCTTCGATACATTTTTAACGTTATATTGTTAAAAACTTTTCTCCATCAGCAAAACTCCTTGGAACTTATCACAGCTCAAGCTCATCATAAAATATTTCGTGATTGATGTCAAGAGCCTATATGTTAGTGGTTTAAGAATCAGGAATGAGGAGGGGACGCGGGTGCGTCCCCTCGGTATGGAACGAGCAAAAGACTTGCTCGAGGATTTTATGTGCGGGCGCGTGTAGGTGCGCGCCCGCACTTTGCCTGTAACGAAATCTTCAGTTTTCACACCGGTTCGGTGTGTGTCAGCCGGAAGAGCATTCTCCTTCCACAGCAGTTTGTGCGACAACGAAAACGAATATGAGCCGAAGCTCGGGACTTGTGGTCGGATGGGCGCCGCTGCGGGTGAGACGTTGGCGCCCATCCTAGTTGTTGGCCACGCTATTTGGGGTTTACAAGGAACAGAACAACGTAGCGTGGGTCCATCTTGTACAGAGGCCCGCTTTCTCCTCTCTCTCACGGCCTATCGATAGGCCGAAGCCTAAGTTTCGTCAGAATAGCAATGGCCCCGGCGGGATTCGAACCCGCGATATCCGTCCCGGGTCACTGCTGTGGCCCAGTAGCCTTAGGCCAAACTAGGCGACGGGGCCCGTCATGTCATACAGTAGTGCCAGCGTGATTGAAAGATCCGGATCCACTTCCCTTACCGATTCACACCACGCCAGCCCTGGATCCATCTCACCCGGCACCAGCAATCCAGCACGGTTAGATGGAAACATCTCTGCTTCCCTCGCCGCTTTGCCTGGCTGATAGTGCTTATGCACGACTGGCAGAAACCCCGCCATCGTCGCCTCCTTTCAACCCTTTCTCTTTATCCCACCCAGTTGAAAGTCAGCCCCACCAGAATGATGGTAGCCATCAGAATTCCAAGCAGAACATCCTCCAGCTTCTTCATCGCCGTTTCCTCCGACTCCGGTAGATGACAATGGCTGGAGACGCCATAAAGAGGAACCATGCAACTGCCAACAGCCAGTGATACCATTTCATCGCCGCCTCCTTTCAGTCATCGACTCCGAAGAATGCAGCTCCAACTTCGCGGCGCCAGGCAACGGTGTGCCAATAAGCTCGATCGGCATCGGCTTCATCTTCAGAACGACTTGCCAGATCTGCTCTAATTGCATGATGTAATGCGATGTCTCTGGCCGTCACCCCGTACTCACGAAACCGGCTTTGGACATGATCCAGTTCGTTCATTATCAGATCCCCTTTCTTCCTCATTCCTAATTCCCTCCTGCGCCCTTACTGAAAAACCTATTACAAAGTGTACTTTCAGTGCGGGCTATGGAGAGCAAGCCAAATTTTTAAGTTGCAATATTTTCTTTTGTATTTTGTATTTTTGTATCGAATTTTTTGTAGTTTGTAGCAGTTTAACTTTTTATCACTTGATCGACAATTCCATATTTCTTAGCCTCCGCGGCGGTCATATAGAAATCGCGGTCGGTGTCTTTTTCGATTTTGGCGATTGTCTGACCGGTATGTTTGGCTAAAACTTCATTAATCGCTTTTTTGATCCGTAAAATCTCGCGCGTTTGGATTTCGACGTCGGTCGCTTGGCCTTCGGCCCCGCCCATCACTTGATGAATCATTACCCGCGCGTTCGGTAAAGCGTATCTTTTCCCCTTTGTGCCGGCCGCGAGCAATACCGCGGCGGCCGAAGCCGCTTGACCGATACAAATCGTTTCCACATCCGGTTTGATGTACTGAATCGTATCGTAGATCGCCATGCCCGCCGAAACCACCCCACCAGGTGAGTTGATATAAACGGAAATATCTTTTTTCGGGTCTTCCGATTCCAAAAACAAAAGTTGGGCCATAATCAAATTGGCGACATGGTCGTCAATCGGCCCACCCAAAAAGATAATCCGGTCAACCAAAAGCCGACTATATATATCATAGGCGCGTTCACCAAACTGGGTTTTTTCCACCACCATCGGCACCAGATATTGATTGATAATTTCCTTTTTATTAAGAGAACTTTTTTCGTTCATTAATACCTCGACGTAAATTATACTTTACATTCGAGCGTTTGTCAAATCAGAAAAGAACGATAAGTATCCTTGAGAGTCTTTTCTAAACTGATCTTTGGCTGCCAGCCGAGTTTTTTAATTTTAGTGCTATTGACGCAATTTTTAGTGATGTCTGACAGCCTTATCCGTTTTAGGTCAGGTGCGGTTTTAATTTTCTTTTTCGAGATGGCGATGATCTTTTTTAAAACTGATTTCATCGAGACCGGATGACCAGGACCGATATTATAGAACTCGCCGGTTTTTCCCTTTTGCATCACCATTTTGTAAGCTCGCACGCAATCGCGAACATCGAACAGATCTCTTTTAGTCTCCAGGTTGCCGACCGCGATTTCGCCGTTATCTTTGGTAGCCGCAATTTCAAAACAAAAATCCGGCACGGCAAAACCAGGTTTCTGACCCGGACCAGTGTGGTTGGTGGCCCGCGTAATCACAATTTCAAGATTATCGCCATGATACTTTTTTGCTTCGACTTCCATCTTTAATTTGCTTTGGTCGTAAAAACTTCCAGGTGAGGTCGCGGCATTTTCTTTGGCACAAGTCGACGTATTACCATAAACATAAGCGGTGGAGGCCAGCAACACTTTGCAGGGTTTTCCGATTTCCTTTAAGGCCCTCAAAATATTGAGAGTGCCCTCGACATTAACTTCAAAAATTAAATTCTTATCTTTGCCGGCCCCGGAAGCAAACCCAGCTAGATGATAAACTTGATCCGGTTTAATTTTTTTTAAGTAAATTTTTACTTGTGAAAATTTGGTGATGTCGGCTTGCGGACGATCGAGCCGGTAAATTTTATCTTGACTACGCCCTAAAAGTTCAACTAAATATTTACCAACAAAACCGTCAGAACCAGTGACAACAATTTTCTTTTTCATCTCAAATCCTAAAATTTTGCAGGGTGTCTAAATCTCTTTTTACTCGAGTAGTCAGATGATTTCTCACGTCACTTTCAACCATCATTTTAACCAGCTCTTCAAAATCTACTTTCGACTTCCAGCCCAGTTTCTTTTGGGCCTTCGTTGGATCAGCTCTTAAATCCATCACCTCGGCCGGTCTCATAAACTTCTGGTCGATTTTAACATATTTTTGCCAGTGATCGATATCAGCCGCCTTAAAAGCAGCGATGACAAAATCTTTAATCGTATGATTGACGCCGGTCCCCACCACGTAATCATCAGGCTTGTCTTGTTGTAAGATCAACCACATCGCTTCGACATAATCGCCGGCAAAGCCCCAATCTCTCTTAGCCTCTAAAGTACCGAGCCTTAACTCCTTAGCCAAACCTAACTTGATTTTGGCCACCCCATCGGTAATTTTTCGAGTGACAAATTCTAAGCCACGGCGTGGCGATTCGTGATTAAATAAAATGCCGCTACAAGCAAAAAGGCCATAACTTTCTCGATAATTCACGGTGATATAGTGGCCAAAAACTTTTGAGACACCGTAAGGCGAGCGAGGATAAAAACGGGTTTCTTCATTTTGCGGCGGTAAAGCCGCGCCAAACATCTCCGAAGAAGAAGCTTGATAAAACTTCGCTTTGGAACAAACCTGTCTCATCGCTTCTAAAACTCTTAACACCCCCAGACCGGTATATTCACCCGTGGAAAGCGGTTCGCTCCAAGAACCTTTGACAAAAGATTGGGCGGCTAAATTATAAATTTCGTCCGGCTGAATTTCAGTCATAATACTAACCAGCGATGACTGATCCCCCAGATCGCCGTTGACAATATGAATCTGATCTAAAATATGAGCAACGCGTTCAAGATTTTGAGTGCTGGTCCGGCGAACCATTCCATAGACTTCATAGCCTTTGGAAAGTAAAAACTCGGCTAAATATGATCCATCTTGACCAGTTAGCCCCGTGATTAAAGCCCTTTTTTTCTTATTCGTCTCCCCTTTCCTTTGATTTTCGGGCATTTTTATCCTCCTGTAAGTTAGTCCTTAGTAAATCAAAATTATCAGATGTTAAGAGAACTGGCAAGTTCTGTCAAGGACACTATCGATTTTACTCAGGGAGTACTAATTTATTTTGTCGCCAAACTTATTAATTTTTCGAGAGCTTTTTTACCCGCTTCTTTATCCTTAGGATCAATCTTTTCAGATTTCACTATCTCTCCTAAAGCCAGACCAATTTTAATCGTACGTTCTGCTTGAGGTCTCAAACCTTCCTTAAATTCATCCAAACTTTTTTTCAAATTTCCAAGATATTGTTCAAACGTTAAACCAAACATCGAAACGCGCGAACGCATTTCATTGACTTCGCGTTCAATTTCTTGCTTAATCAGACTTTCCGGCACGTCAACTTTAACCATCCGCAGCAATCCTTCCAAAACTTCATTTTCGATTTCTTTACCTTCTTTTTCTCTTTTTTGTTTGATAATATCTTCCGCGATCGATTTTTTAAGCTCCGGAACCGAGGGTTTTTGAAATTTTTTGGCAAAATCGTCGTTAATTTGAGGCAGGATGACTTTTTGTGTTTCTAAAACTTCCACTTTAAAATCTATTTTTCGCTTTTTATCTTCAGGTTTCGGCGACATTTCTAAACTAAATTCCTTTTTTTCACCCTTCTTAAGACCGATGAGTTTTTTTTCAAACTCGGGGATTAAAACTTTACTGCCTAAGATAACCGGATAATTTTTGCTTGATAAATTCTCGAGCTTGATCCCTTTTTCAAAGCCCTCAAAATTCATTTCCAGACGATCACCTTCTTCTAGCGGACCTTCAAAAGATTTAAAGTCGGACTGCTGCCGCGCAAGATGTGAAATTACTTGCTCGATTTCTTCGTCACTGGCTTTGAAATTTTTAGTTAATTTTTTATGAGCCTTAATTTTCGTATAATCGCCCAATTCCACTTTCGGCAGCAAATCAATTTCTGCCTCGTATTCAAGTTCGGCCGTATCGGCCGTCAAATCTTTAAGCATTTTAATATTGATAACGGGCGGCGCAATCGGCAATAAGTTCTCTTTTTTTAGCGCTGAAGGATAACTTTCCTGCAAGGCCAAATCAACAATCTCCGAGTTAATTCGGTTTTCACCAATGGCCGAAAGAATCATCGAACGCGGCGCGCTGCCGGGTCGAAAACCTTCAATTTGGACTTGGGGCGCGAGCTTTTTATAGACACGATCAAAAAAACCTCGCATTTCCGGCGAAGATAATTTTATCGTCAGCTTGGCTTTGGATTTCGGCAGTAATTCTTTTCTTATTTCCACAAGTTCAATGATAACAAAAAATCGCTCTTTTATCAATAGTCCATCAGACAATAAAAATCTTAAACTATTCTAACACTTCGAGCCCAGGTAATTTCTTACCGGCTAAATATTCTAAAGACGCCCCGCCGGCATTGGAAATAAAATCAAAATTATCCGCTAAACCGACTTTTCGGACAAAAGCAGAAGTATCGCCCCCGCCGGCATATTTTTTGGCGCTGGAATTGGCAATAGCTTCCGCAATCCTCCAGGTGCCTCGGCTAAATGCCGGCACTTCGGAAACGCCCATGTTGCCATTCCAAAAAATGGTCTTGGCTTTTTTAATTTCATATTTATAATTGGCTGTCGTCTCCACGCCAATATCGACACCCATGAGCCCGTCAATTTCTTGAGTTGATTTAATGCTAATTTCTTTTGTTCCGACCGGCTTTTCTAAAGACTTTGAAAACAAGAGATCGGTCGGAAGAAACAATTTCTTAGATGAGTCTTTCTCAAAATTTTCAATAATTTTTTTAGTATAAGGCAAAACTTTTTCTTCGATTAATGACCGGCCAAGCTGATATCCTCGGCCCACCAAAAATGTACTGGCCACCACTCCGCCGATAATAAATACTTCCCCTCGATCGAATAGATTTTCAATGACCGGTAATTTGTCCTCGGCTTTTTTCCCACCGATAATAATCATCAATCCTTTTTTCGGACTTGATAGAATCTGAGATAAACCCTCGACTTCGTGCTGAACGGACATCCCGGCATAGCTTGGCAACAATTTGGCCACCCCGACCGTGGAAGCGTGGGCTCTGTGGCAGGTGGCAAAAGCATCCTGGACAAAAATGTCCTGACCCAACGCCAGTTTTTTGGCAAAGGCCAAATCATTTTTTTCTTCACCGGCGTTGAAGCGAAGATTTTCTAAGATATTCCAGTAATCATGCGTGCCGATTAATTCGACAAGTTTTTTTTCCACCGGCAAAATTTTCAAATGATTAACCGTCTGGCCCATCGGTCGACCAAGATGACCCATAATCGTGACTTGCCGCGCGCCGTTTTCAAGCAGATATTTAATCGTTGGGACGCTAGCCGATAAACGCTCACTGTCAGTTACTTTACCGTCAGTGATCGGTACATCGGCATCAATACGTAAGAGGATATTTTTACCTTTAATTTTTGCTTGTTGAACCTTTTTCATTTAATTTTAAGACTCCAAAAGCCATAACGCCGCCGATAAGTGCCGTGATGATTTGCGGCCAGGCCATCATCGTGGCGGCTGCTTTAAGAGCGATATTATGATTTGAGATTAAGCCAATAACGATAGTTGATGTTAAATATAAAAAAGCGTATTTAAATAAGGTGCCGCCCAAAACGCCGGCCCAGTAGTTAGTTTTGCGCAGACTCGAAAACACGACTATTAAGATGGCATTGGAAATCATAATAAATGGAATCATGGGCGCTAATGGCGCTAATAATAAACCCGATATTAAGGCCACCACCGACGGAAATAATCCGATCAAAACGGCATTTCCCGCCCCGATTGTCATTACGGCGATAAATAAGACAGCGTTAACAATCGGCCCGGTCACAAATTGGTTGTGAATATAGTGTGGCACGACTACCGCCACGGCCATCAAACCTACAAACCAAGCAATTTCTTTAGCTCTTAATTTTTCTAAAACTTTTGTTTGAGCGTTCATTTTTCTCCTTCCATTAAACAAATTCTCGACTGCGATTTATCGTAAATCGTATGCAAATATTTTTTCGCTTTCGGGCTCCCAGCACAACCCAAAAATTCTTTATAAACTTGTTGGACGATGGGATTCTCGTGGGCCTTACGAATATTCTTTTTTTGATCAATTTCATAGAGAGCTTTTCTTCTTTTGTCAATGACACCCATTTTTTGCGGCTTCGGCTGTCCGCCGCCGCCAACGCAGCCGCCCGGACAAGCCATCACTTCCACATAGTGATAGATTTCGCCGCGATTAACTTCGGCAATAATTTTTTCGGCGTTGGCTAACCCTGTGGCAATGGCAATTTTGATCTCTTCCCCGCCGATTTTTAGCGTCGCTTTTTTAATGCCCTCCATGCCGCGGAATTCTTGATAATCTATTTTATCTAGTTTCTCGTTGTGAAATATTTCCGCGAAAGTCCGCACCGCTGACTCTATCACTCCGCCAGAAGCACCATAAATCGCCCCGGCACCGGAGGCTTCACCCAGCGGTGAATCAAATTTTTCCAGCGTAATATTTTTCAAATCAATCTTGGCCAATTTAACCATTTTAATAAATTCGCGGGTGGTCAAAACCCAATCAACATCGTAACTCCCAGATTTATCCTCGCCCTGACGGCGGGATTCAAACTTCTTGGCAATGCAAGGCATAATTGAAACGACGACAATGTCTTTGGGATCAATATTTTTCTTTTTAGCAAAGTAAGTTTTAACCAAAACCGCCAGACATTGCTGCGGTGAACGAACCGTCGTGATGTGGTCAGCCAGTCCTGGATGGAAATCTTCAATATATTTTACTCGCGCCGGACAACAAGAAGTAAATAACGGCAAGGTATTTTTTTCGATTCGCTCTTTTAAATCGTGAGCTTCCTCATAAGTAGTAAAGTCGGCGCCGACATTGACATCAAAAACATAATCGAACCCTAATTTTTTTAAAGCGGCGACAATTTTCTCTTCCCAATTTTCCGCGACTGGGCCGCCAAAACTTTCGGAAACACTGACCCGAACCGACGGTGCGACTTGGGCCACCACGCATTTAGTTGGGTCAGCCAAGGCCGCTTTCACCTCATCAATATTTTCTTTTTCGGCTAATGTTCCAGTTGGACAAGCGATCACACATTGGCCACAACGAGTACAATTACTTTCGGAAAAGTTTAATTTGCCATCTGGCCGAAAATAAAGACACTCCCCCACTTTTTCCTCGACGGGAATGCCAAGCGAATTATTGGCTAGACAAACCTCGCGGCAAAGACCGCAGCCAATACATTTTGACTCGTCACGAGTAATCGCGATATCACTAAAATCTTTGAAAGGCTTACCTTTCTGATTTTCCAGAACCGTTTGATGGGGTTTTATCTCAAACTTTTCACCATTAAATTCCACTTCCATAAGGCCTCACTGATAGCAAACTTAAACTAATAACTAATACTGATCTTTCTAATTATATATGCGTTATTTGTTACAATTTATTATTAGTGAGGCAAGCTTTAGTCGAACAATGTCCGAAAAAGCCAGATGGCCCCGATTAAAAACAAGACCAAGGCCACAATGGTCAGCACGGTCATGGGTGGGAACCAGCTCGTTCCCGTGTCGGCCGAGACGAAGATTCGATCCACGCCCAAGGTCAAGACACCTATAATTAAAATAATAATCCCAATGGATGATTGAACTGATTTTTTCAAACTTCCTCCTCTTTAGAATCCTTATTCATATATTACTTATGTTGGTCAAGCCACGCTTTGAGAGTATTTTCATCCTGATAACCCGTCAAACGATCACCATTGGCGGCGATAAAAGTCGGCGTGCCATCGATTTTGTATTGCGAAGCCAAATTAGAGTCCGTCGCAATATCCATCGGTTTAAGTTTATAACCTTGTTTGCCTAAATCAGGCAAGACGTCCGCTTCTTCTTGTTGACACCAATGGCAATAATCGGAATAAAAAAACATTATCTTAGCGTCAGAAGAAAAATAGGTCTGATTTTGCGACAAGGCTGTCGGCGAGGGTGAAGAAGTGGCACTGCCACCACTGTTATTTGAAATTTTCGAGTATCCAAAAATGGCAAAAACAACAATCACGACTAAGACGATACCAATCACGATTATCCAACTTTTACCCATGGCGCTCCTCTATTGGGATATTATTTTTTGATTTTTTCTTCGACAAACTGGCAAAAGGCGGCTAAACGCTCCGAGTATCCCATTTCGTTGTCGTACCACGCGACAACTCTTATAAGATTACCATCAATCACTTGGGTCGACAAGAGATCAACAATCGCACCATGAGGATCGCTTCGAAAATCAATACTCACTAATGGTTCCTCAGTAACGGCCAGGGCTTCTTTATACGAAGGATCAGCGGCCGCTTTTTTAAATGCCTCATTGACTTCTTCGACTGTCGTGTTCTTGCCGACTAATGCCACAAAGTCAACCAAAGAAACGGTCATTGTGGGGACACGATAAGATAGGCCGTCCATTTTTCCTTTAAGATCGGGAATCACCTCGGCGGCGACGATGGTAGCACCGGTCGTGGTGGGAATAATTGACTGCGTCGCCGAGCGAGCGCGCCTTAAATCTTTATGGGAATCATCCTGCAATCTTTGATCCATCGTGTAGGAATGGATGGTCGACATCGATGATTTTTCGATTTTAAAATTCTTATGTAAAACATCAGCCACCGGCGCTAAACAGTTTGTTGTGCACGAAGCCATTGATAAGACATCTTCACTCGGATTAAATTCGGCGTCGTTGACACCCAAAACGACCGTTTTGACTTTTTCCGCCGCATCTTTTTTATCTTTAGCTGGTGCTGAAATTATTACATTTTTAGCTCCTGCCTGAATATGGGCGCCGGCGCTTTCGTGATCGGTAAAAACGCCCGTTGATTCAATAACAAGTTCAACCCCTAAATCTCCCCAGGGCAGCTTGGCCGGCTCTTTCTCTGTCAAAACTTTAATCATTTTTCCGTCAACCATCATTTGACCATCTTTAACCGCCACTTGCCCCGCAAACGACCCGTAAGTCGAATCGTATTTTAAAAGATGAACCAGTGTTTTAATATCGCCCAAATCATTAATGGCCACGATATCTAACTTTCTTTTATAAGCCGCCCGAAAAAAAGTGCGGCCAATTCGCCCAAAACCATTGATGGCGATTTTCATTTGCTTACTCCTTTCCAATTAAATATTTAATTTTGATCAATAACGACCCACCCCCGGCGATCTTTTTTTCTAAAATTAATCGGGCTGATAAATTTCTGGGGATTCTTTAAAAATATGACCGTGGCAAAATGAGAATCCAACTTCTTTTGCCAAAAAGAATCTTCCATCGCGGTATCTTCAAAGTGGACATCTTGCAAGGCTCGAACCATTTTAGGGGTAAGATTATCATAGAAAAGAACGTTTTCCACTAAAGCTCGGCCGATCACCCGTTCCCCCGATGTTTTAAGCAGAATTTCGTCATCTTTAGAAACTTCTAAATAAGGCAGGGTTCGATTTTGTGAGAGCCGGATTTCAACTTTCTTTTCCCCGCTCAGAACCTTCTCAGCCGCACCTTTTAGGAAAATCGCAAGGTGTCGGCGGGCCATCTGTACTCCTTCGCCCTCCTCGAAATTATATTTTTCCTCAACAATCCGCCTTGGGCCCCGATTACTCCCACCACCGAAGCGGCATTAATGACCCCCCATTTTAAGGAATCTTTCATGGACTCACCATAAATTTGGGCGGCTAAAAAACCCGAAGCAAAGGCATCGCCCGCGCCCGTCGCTTCTAAAAGATGACCCGGATATGAACCAACTTTTAGAAAATCAATCCCGTTATAAGCATAGGCGCCTTCAACCCCGTCAGTAATAACCACGACCTGTGGACCCTGGAACTGAATAACTTTGGCCATGTCTTTAACCGTTGGAAAACCCGAAAGACCAGAAAGTTTTTGGGCTTCCTCGCGATTTAAAAATATAATACTTATTAATTTAAGTAAACCACCAAAGGAGTTTAATCCTCTCTCGATCTGCTCGCCACCGGGATTGAGGGCAATTTTTATATCATTTTTAACGAGAGCGCTCACAATTTGATTAAATAATTTTTCGTAGCCTTCAGCCATAGGCCCCAAATAGTACCACATCGTTCCGGCGTCCGGTAATTTAAAATCCGCTGGACCAAAAGAATGATAAACAAAAATCGTTCGTTCGCCTTTATAAGATACAATGACTGAAAAACCTGATTTTTTCCCTCGGATGATTTTCGTAAAAGAAGTCTGGACTTTTTTGTCCTCGATCGATTGACGGAGCTCTTCGCCCACCGTGTCACCTCCCAGCGCGCTGACAAGAGCCGTTTTTAGACCCAATTTTGTCAGCCCGACAGCCACGTTAGCGGCCGTGCCGCCATCAGAATACTGAGCGTCAGCAACGGTAATTTTATCACCTAAACCAAAAACGAGATATTCATTATATTTTTCGTCCTTTGAAATTTTTCTACCCTCAATCGGTTTTTCCATTTCGGAAAGCGCCGGAAAAACGAAAATATCTCTCATGCAATCGCCGATTGTGATACAATCATAAATCATTTTGAAACTTTACCGTCTGAACCAAACAACTTAATTTTTTCTTCAACCAGCCTTTGAACTTCGCCCATCACCGGAATTAAAATCTCTCGGGGATCATTCTCGTGAGGGTTTTGGCTAACAACTTTTCTTATTGATTTTGAAAAGGTGAGCCGAATATCAGTGTCGATATTAACCTTGGCAATACCATATTGAATGGCGGCGCGGATATCACTTTCGGCCACCCCGGACGCGCCGTGTAAAACCAGCGGCTTATCCGTCTTTTGGCTGATTTTATTTAAAAGACTAATCTTAAGATTTTCCGTTCCTTCACCTTCGCTCCCATGTTTTGAGCCAACCGAAACCGCCAAAAAATCCACCCCGGTCCGTTCGAGATACCCCGGCACATCATCCGGGTCCGTGTAATCAATCGTATTTTCTTCCACTTTACCCAAATGTCCCAGTTCTCCCTCGCACGGCACCCCTTGATGATGAGCCAGCTCAACGGCGTGGCGAGTTTTGACTTCATTTTCTTCCAAAGGGAGACTCGAACCATCGAACATCACCGAAGTGTAACCGGCTCGAAGACATTTTTCGACGGTGGTAATACTTTGACCGTGATCAAGATGCAAGGCTACCGGGATTTTAGCTTGAAGAGCTTCTTCTTTAATCAACGCGGCTAACGTTTCTAAACCGGCATACTCAATCGCTTTTTCAGAAGTGGCGATGATGACCGGTGAATTTTGAGCTGTGGCCGCGGCAATAATTGCCTTGGTGATTTCCAAATCGGAAGTATTAAAACAACCGACCGCATAACCGTTTTGGCGGGCTGCTAAAACCATTTGTTTGGAAGTCACAAGCACTTATTCTTCCTCTCTGCCAGCAATTTTTTCGCAAATTTTAATAAACTCATTGGCTTTCAATGACGCGCCCCCCACTAAAGCCCCATCAATTTCCGGTTGATAAACAAAATCTTTAATATTTTCCGAATCCACCGAGCCGCCATAGAGGATTCTTATTTCCTGGGCAATTTCATCGCCGTATTTATCCGATAAAACCTTTCTTAATTTAAAGGCCATTTCATTGGCATATTCACCAGTGGCCGGCGTACCAGTGCCGATTGCCCAAACTGGCTCATAGGCAATAATCACTTTAGAGACATTTTCGGCCGAAACACCCTTTAAAGCCGCTCTTAACTCTTCCAAAATATCCATTTTAACGGAAATCTCTGAAGGACGGCCTCTCCCTTTTTTGACTTGAGGCATTTTTTTAAGTTCGCCGACAGCAATAATGGGCCTAATTTTATGCAGTAGCGCCGCTTGAACTTTATCATTGATTAAGGCATTAGATTCGTCAAAATGCATTCGCCGTTCGCTGTGCCCTAAAATAACGTAACTGGCTAAACCTTCGAGCATTAAAGGTGAAATTTCCCCGGTCATGGCTCCTTTTTCAGCAAACCACATATTTTGGGCGCCAAGTTTCAGATTAGCCGGGGCATGTTCTAACAATTCCTGCATCGGCACGAGCCAAGTAAAAGGCGGGCATAAAACAATTTCCGCTTCTTCGAGTTCGTGAGCCGCATTGCGAATGGCCGTCGTTAAAACGATGGCGTCGGACAAAGTCGTATTCATTTTCCAATTACCAATAATCAGAGGCTTTCTCATTATAAATCTCCTTTAGTACTAATATACTATATTTTTATCAAACGAGCCATGAGCACAACCGAGCAATTATTTTAAATTCTGCCGATGTCTCAGACGGTAATATTCAATCGCAAACCGGTGAGCTTCGTCGCGAACCCGAAGTAAGAGTTTTTTATCGAACGATAAATTATTCGCCCCGATGATTTCGTTTTTATCTCGATCTGGTCCTTTGGCGATGCCGATGACTGGAATGGGCAAACGCCTAATTTTTAAGATTTCTTTGGCCCCATTGACCTGGCCTTTCCCGCCATCGATTAAAATTAGGTCCGGCATGGCCCATTCGCTATGATTCAAGCGTCGATCCAACATTTCTTTTAAAGCGGCAATATCGTTGACGCCGGAAACGGTATTGATTTTGAATTTGCGATATTGCGACTTATCAATTAAGCCTTCGGTAAAAACAATCATCGAACCAACCGCGAACGCACCCGAAATGTTAGAAATATCGTAGGCCTCAATTCGAGACGGAATGTCTTGCGGATACAGCAGATTTTCTTCGGTGATTAAGGCGACATCTTGAATGTGCTTTAAAGCAAAAATTTTATCGCGTAATTTGGCCGCGCCTTCGAAATCCATTTTTTTGGCCGATTCTTTCATCTCTTTTTCTAATTCTTTGATGACGCTCTTTTTTTTGCCACGCAAAAACAGTTTTATTTGGCGAATGGTTTTTTGATAATCTTTCTTTTCCACCTTGCCGGCGCAAACGCCCGGGCATTGGCCGAGATGGTATTCAAAACAGGCTTTGCCAGACAAGGGTGTGCAAGATACTCGAAACGGAAAGATTTTACGAATAATTTGGAGCGCCTCGCGGACTTGACCAGCCGATGGAAATGGACCGTAGAATTCTCCTTTGGGCAATTTTTGAGTGATTCTCGCCGGATATACCCGCGGCCACTCTTCTTTAGTAATAAAAATACCCAAAAAAGTCTTGTCGTCTTTGAGCTTAATATTATATTTTGGTTTATATTTTTTAATTAAGTCATTTTCTAAAAATAAGGCTTCGATCACCGAATCGGTTTTTTTGGTTTCAATATTAGAAATTTGAGAGAGCATTTGTTCGATGCGCGTTTCCTGCGGCCGCTGAAAATACGACAATGTCCGCCGCTTAAGCGAAGAAGCTTTGCCGATATATAAAGGACGACGATTTTTATCACGCATCACATAAACACCGGGACTATCGGGAAATTTTTTAATTTTAAAAACAAGCTTTTCGTTCATGATTTTATATTTTAACACTTATTTAAAAAAAATAGCTATTTTTTTTGTTTCAGAACATTTTTTAAAAATTGGCCCGTATATGATTTTTGAACATGAGCGATTTCTTCGGGATCGCCGGTCGCCACGACTTTACCGCCGTCGTCGCCGCCTTCGGGTCCTAAATCGATAATGTAATCGGCAGTTTTTATAACATCGAGATTGTGCTCAATTACTATAACAGAATTCCCAGCGTCAACCAAACGATTCAAAACATTTAACAATTTTTTGATGTCGTCAAAATGAAGGCCGGTCGTCGGCTCGTCCAAAATATATAAAGTTTTGCCTGTCGCCCGATGGGCCAGTTCGGTCGCCAATTTGACTCGCTGAGCCTCCCCACCCGAAAGAGTTGTGGCCGGCTGACCTAAATGAATATAGCCCAAGCCGACATCATTTAAAACTTCTAATATATCCGCGATTTTAGGAATATCACGGAAAAAATCCAAGGCCTCTTCAACCGTCATTTCTAAAATATCAGCGATATTTTTTCCTTTAAATTTAACTTCTAACGTTTCACGGTTAAAACGTTTGCCGCCGCAAACATCACACGGGATGTAAACGTCCGGCATAAAATGCATTTCAATTTTAATCACGCCATCACCTTGGCAATTATCACAACGACCGCCGGAGACGTTGAAAGAAAACCGGCCCGGTAAATAGCCCCGCATCCTTGCCTCTTTAGTTTTGGCAAATATTTCACGGATTGGCGAAAAAACACCCGTGTAAGTTGCCGGATTTGAGCGCGGTGTTCGGCCAATTGGCGATTGGTCAATAATAATCGCTTTATCCAAACTTTCGGCGCCTTCGATCCGATTATATTTTCCCGGCCTTTCCAATGCACCCATTAATTTTCTCGCCAAGGCTTTGTATAAAATTTCATTAACAAGCGATGATTTTCCGGAACCAGAAACTCCCGTCACGCAAGTCAAAACCCCCACCGGAAAATGTACGGTGATATTTTTCAAATTATTTTCGTTAGCGCCGTAAACACTTAAATATTTTTCTTTTATCTTCCGGCGGTTTTCCGGAACTTCGATTTTTTTTACGCCGGCCAAGTATTGCCCGGTAATCGAATCGGGTGTCCCAATAATATCTTCGATCTTCCCCTGAGCTACAATTTCTCCGCCGCGACGCCCGGCGCCCGGTCCGATATCAACGATTTGATCCGCTTCGCGCATGGTTTCTTCATCGTGCTCAATAATAATAACGGTGTTACCTAAATTCCGCAGTTTTAATAAGGTATTTAAAAGTCGAGTATTGTCGCGCGAGTGCAAGCCAACCGACGGTTCATCTAAAATATACAAAACGCCGACCAGACCAGACCCGATTTGAGAGGCCAGCCGAATTCTTTGTGCTTCACCGCCAGCCAAAGTAAAGGCCGCGCGGTCTAAAGTCAAATAATCCAAACCGACATCAACTAAAAATTTCAAACGGTTTTTGATTTCTTGAATGATTTTTTGAGCAATCAAAATTTCTTTGGCGGAAAGTTTTAAATTCTCAAAAAAATTGAATGCACTTTTGACCGTCAGCGCCGTGACTTCGGAAATGTTTTGAGCTTGAATCATCACCAGCAAACTTTCTTTTTTCAACCTTGCCCCGAAGCACACTTCACACGGCCGGTTGCTCATATACCGTTCAATTTCGCGGCGAACGTTATCGGACTCCGTTTGTTTGTAACGCCGCTCTAATAAAGGGATCATCCCTTCAAAATTGATCCAAAAAGTATTGGCATGGCCATGAGTCCAGTAACGAATCTTAATGGTTTCAATGCCGCCTGAACCATGCAAAATCGAATCGATTTGTTTATCATTAAAGCTCGTAAGCGGCGTATGTTCCGAAAGTCCTAACCTTTGGCAAGCCGCCCTTAAAATTACACCGTAATAATTATTCGGCTTGTAAGACAAGGGTAAAATAGCCCCTTGAGAAATGGCTAGATTTTTATCGGGAATAATTAAATGCGGATCAATTTCTTTTTTAACGCCTAAGCCATCGCAGGTTGGACAAGCACCGTAGGGGGAATTAAACGAAAATACCCGCGGTTCAATTTCGGGGATACTCACGCCATGAACCGGACAAGTCAATCTTTGATTAAATATTTCCTCTTTTTTATTATGAGTAATTAAAACTAAACCGTCAGCCAACTTTAACGATTGTTCAATATCGTCGGTGATTCGACCGATATTTTCAGATTTGACTTCGACTTCATCAACCAAAATTTCAATCGTGTGCTGCTGGTAGCGAGCGAGTGTAACTTTCTTTTCTAACTCAATTATTCGACCATTGACGCGCGCTTTGGAAAATCCCTGCTTAAAATAATTTTTCAACAAGGTATGATATTCCCCTTTTCGGCCACGAACGACCGGCGCATAGATTTTGACTTTTTCGCCCTCGCCCAAATCGAGAACCTTTTCTACTATTTGCTCGACGGAAAGTTTAGTAATCGGCTCGCCGCCAATCGGACAATGAGGAATACCGATGCGGGCATAGAGAACCCTGAGATAATCGTAAATCTCCGTCACCGTGCCCACCGTCGAGCGCGGGTTGTGCGAAGCCGCTTTTTGATCAATTGAGATCGCCGGCGATAAGCCTTCGATTGATTCGACGTTCGGTTTTTCCATCTGCCCTAAAAATTGCCGCGCATAGCTCGACAAAGATTCTAAATATCGCCGCTGGCCTTCGGCATAAATGGTGTCAAATGCCAAAGTTGACTTGCCGCTCCCGGAAAGTCCAGTAAAAACAATTAATTTGTTGCGCGGCAACTCAAGATTGATATTTTTTAAATTGTGCTCTTTCGCCCCGCGAATGATGATTTTATCGTACATACGCTAAAAGTTCCCGCGTTTGGCGGGTTTTCCTACACAAAGATTTTAAGTGCGGCTATATTGTAGCACAATAAACAGTGGAAATCTATTGACATCTGATTGCCGCCCCTCAATTCATTTTCGAGAACTTATCTAAGCCTCAATTTTTTAAGCTGAATAATCTCGTCACGCAAAATCGCCGCCCGCTCGAATTCTAAATTTTGAGCCGCTTTTTTCATTTCGATTTCTTTAAAACGGATCGCCGCCGGCAAATCTTCGATTTTTTCTAAGTCAATAAATTCTGGGGTGACTTCGGGCCTGAGTTCATGATCGATAATACTCTCGATCGTCTTTTGAATAGTTTTCGGTGTAATATGATGTTTTACATTAAATTTTATTTGTTTAGCCCGCCGGCGATTAGTTTCGTCAATCGCTCGTTTCATTGAGCCAGTCATATTATCGGCATACAAAATGACCATACCGCGAACATTTCGCGCTGCCCGGCCGATAGTTTGAACCAACGATACATCCGAGCGTAAAAATCCCTCTTTATCCGCGTCTAAAATTGCGACTAAGGAAACCTCCGGCAAATCCAAGCCTTCGCGCAATAAATTCACCCCGACCAAAACATCAAATTCACCTTTGCGCAAATTTTCCAAAATTCCCACTCGATCCAAAGTGTCAACTTCGCTATGCAGATATTCGGCACGCACGCCAATTTCTTTAAAATGGTCTGAAAGTTCTTCGGCCATTCTTTTTGTTAAAGTAGTAACTAAAATTCTCTCCTCCGCTTTGGCGCGTTTTTTGATTTCTTTGGTTAAATCATCGACTTGTCCTTCGATTGATCTTACTTCGACTTCTGGATCAACCAAACCGGTCGGTCGGATAATCTGCTCGACAATTTGTTTCGAATGTTCCCTCTCAAAGCTTGCTGGCGTCGCCGTGGTATAAATAACTTGATTTATTTTGGTCTGAAATTCCGGAAATTTTAACGGCCGGTTATCTCGAGCCGATGGTAAACGAAAACCATGTTCAACCAGCGAATCTTTTCGCGATTTATCGCCCTCAAACATTCCCCGAAGCTGAGGAATAGTCACGTGTGATTCATCAATAATCATCAAAAAATCTTCGGGGAAATAATCAATCAACGTATAAGGCGCTTGACCTTCTTTTCGGCCGGTCAAGTACCGCGAATAATTTTCAATTCCGGCGCAATAACCGATTTCACGAAGTAGCTCCAAGTCGTAACGCGTCCGTCGTCGCAGTCTCTCCGCCTCCACAAATTTCCCCCTTTTTTCAAAATAAGAAACCCGCTCTTTTAGTTCTTTTTCAATGGCCATAATCGATTTTTGCATCGTCGGTGATGTAACCACGAAATGCTTGGCGGGATAAATCATCAGTTTTTTTTCATCATAAAGTTTTCTCATCGTGACAGCCTCAAAAACCGTGATTTTAGTTAGCCAATCTTTCTCAATTTCGATCCGAATAATAACTTCTCGATCGGCCGGCATAATTTCAATTGTTCCGCCATGAACTCTAAATTTCCCGCGAGATAAAATTTCAGAGCGTTCAAAATACATTTCAACCAAACGATTAATAATATCCTCGCGCGCAATTTCCTCGCCCACCGCTAAATTTAAATGACTTTCGCGATAAACTTCCGGACTACCCAAACCATAGATACACGAAACCGAAGCGACGACAATCACATCGCGCCGCGCCAGTAACGCCTGGGTAGCGGCATGGCGCAACCGATCAATTTCTTCATTAATTTCAACATCTTTTTCAATATAGATATCAGTGTTCGGCATATAAGCTTCGGGTTGATAATAATCGTAGTAGGACACAAAATATTCGACGGCACTTTCCGGAAAAAAAGTGCGAAACTCAGAACAAAGCTGGGCCGCCAAAGTTTTATTGTGAGCGATAACTAAAGTCGGCTTTTGAACTTTTTCAATCACATTAGCAATGCTAAAAGTTTTACCCGAACCAGTCACACCCAATAAAGTCTGGTGTTTAAAACCTTTTTTGATACCATCAACCAATTTCGATATCGCCGCCGGCTGATCCCCGGCCGGCTTGAATTTTGAGGAAATCTTAAAATCCATATGGCGATATCATACCATATTTTTACAAAAAAATCTATTATTGATGAAATTAGTTCTAAGAATTAGAGATGGGGAGCGAGCCTCGCCGGCCGGCGGGGCTCGCGATAAGAGGATAAGAGAGAGGTGGGCGCCGGACCACAGCCAGTCTGACGCCCTCAAGATGGCACAAGTTGGGGTGGTGGGGGGGTGTCGACTTGAGCCTCCCTGATTTTAACCTCTCAAAGTTAGAGGGTGCGAGGGATATTTGGGTAGGGAGAACCCATTTATCCACAATGCCCTGGATCTTGGCTATTCACTCATTGACGCCGCTTCCCTTTTCGGACACTCGCACCCAAATCATGATAGGAACTTTCGGATTCGAACCGAAGAGCAACCATTAGCTACCGCTTGCTCTTCCATCCTAAGCTAAGTCCCTACCCGACATAAGAGGAGAGGACCTTGCGGTCGAAACATCAGAGAGGCTTTTACCACAGGACGTAGCCCAAGTTACGCGTGACAAAAGGCCTGTCTGATTTAGTGTTTCCCATCAACACGGACAAGGGCCTTGGGGCTAACCCGATCAGATAGCTCTCCTCACTTTTCCTCATCTCTAATTCTCAACGTACGATATTGTAATATCACCATTATAGTCTCAATTGGCGACGTGTCAATTACTCATCCTTAAACAAAATCCCCTTCGTCTATGGTCAGGGATTTTGTTTAAATTTATAAATTATTCGGTATCCACCGGGGGTTCGTCATCTCCCGGTTTATTTTCACCAGTCTCATCATCACTTTCGCCATCGGTTATTTCGGCTTCGGGATCTTTAACCGCCGGTGTTTCAAGACTTCGAGCCATCGGCGCTTCCTCGCCTTCGCCGGTTTTTTCCACCGCGCCGCCGGACGCATCTTGGGTGCCATCGTCATCATCGTCACTAACCAAATTCGCGTTTGGGTCTTGGTAATCCATTTTAACCTCCTTGTTCACTATTTTGTTCTTACCAATTAAATTCACTCCCAAGCTTTCGAGATCATCGTAACAATTCGGCTATCACTTCGTCAACAGCCAAAATCTTAGTTTCTTTTTCGGTCCTTTTTTTGACTTCAATTTTCTCGCCGGTTTTTTCACTAACAACTAATCGATATGGAATACCTAAAAGATCGGCGTCGGCAAATTTAACACCGGCGGCGGTTTCGCGATCATCATAAAGAACATCAAGACCACTTTGAACCATTTTTTCATAAACTTTATCGGCCTTTCCGTCAGTTAAATCAATCAAAACAGTTTTAAACGGCGCAATCGATTCCGGCCAAATAATGCCGTAGTCATCGTGCGAGACTTCCACGATGGCCGCCATCAGCCGCGGGATGCCAATGCCATAGCAACCCATAATAAAATTCTTCATCTTGCCGTCGGAGTCAGTAAAAGCGGCGTTCATTTTTTTGGAATACAAATCATCGAGCATAAAAATGTGCGCAATCTCAATTGCTTTAAGTGATTTGACTGCCCCGCCGCAGGATGGACATTTGTCCAAATCGGAAGTCAGCTCGACATTGACAGCGTAATCGCAGGCGCCGCAGATATAAATTGTATTTTCACCGGTTTCAGAAAGGAGCATAAATTCATTCGATTTCTTGCCGCCAATCGAGCCTGAATGAGAGCTGACAAGATGAACGTCCCGCCCCATTCGTTTGAATATTTTTCGATAAGCAATAATGACTTTTTCATAATAAGCTTCAAACTCTTTTTGATCAGCGTGAAAACTATAGGCGTCCTTCATCAGAAATTCTTTGGTTCGTAAAAGCCCGCCGGTAAAACGCTGTTCGTTGCGAAACTTCGTCTGAATTTGATAGAGCATTTGCGGCAATTCCTTAAAGGAAGAAATGCGGTCCTGAACCAAATCGACAATGACTTCTTCGTGCGTCGAACCTAACGCTAATTCTTTATCGTGGCGGTCCTTAAGTTTAAGTAAAGGTGGATCCATCGTATTCCACCGGCCTGATTCTTCCCAAAGCTCTTTTGGCTGCAAAGCCGGCAGGAATATTTCTTGGCCGCCGATGGCATCCATTTCCTCCCGAATAATTTGTGAAATCTTAGTAATAACTCGCCAGCCGAGCGGCAATAACGAATAAACTCCGCTCATTTCCTGATCGATATAACCGCCACGCAATAACAAAGCTGAGGAGATATTATCGGCCTCCTTGGGTGTTTCACGTTGAGTTTTAATTAAAGATTTAGAATACCTCATTTTGCCACCTTTCTTTTTTTATCTCAGTCTCAATATATCACGAAAAGTAATGGCCAAAATTAAAATAATTAAAATAATAAAGCCGATGGTGTGGATAAGATTCTCCACTTCTTGCCGCACTATTTTTTTACCGAAAATGCCTTCTAAAACTAAAAAGAAAATTTTTCCACCGTCAAGGGCTGGGAACGGTAAAATATTAATAATGCCCAAGTTGATCGATAAAATGGCCAAAAGCTGCAAGATATAAATCCAACCAATTCTTAACGCTTCGGAAGTAAAATTGAAAATCCCGACTGGTCCGACAACGGCTTGGCCGGCCTCGCCGGCTTTCCCTGTTGTAAAGATGCTGGCAATAATTCCCCACAAGGCCACAATAACCGCCGCAATACTCTTACCCACTTCGATCACCGCTGTTCCCAGTGCCCGAAAGAAAGGTTGTTTCACTTTTGTAATCGAAACCACCCCGACACCCAGTGGCGCATCACCTTGACCCAAAGTAGTCGTGAAATTTTCGCGGCGGTTATTCGATTGGATATTTAAAGTTACTTGCTCGCCAGCGTGAGATTTGGTAAATTGCTGAAGCTGGCTCGGCGAAGAAAAACCGTTTAAAACATCGCCGCTTTCGAGACCGATTTTAGCGGCCGGGGAATCGGGCACCACCTCGACAATCATCACTTGAGAAGTTTTGGTGCCAGAAAGAGCGGCCGGATCAGAAACCAGCGGCGTCATGCCAATAGAAAAGCCAATGGCAATGACCAAAATTCCCAAAATAAAATTCATGACCACCCCGGTGCCGACAATGGCAATTTTTTGCCAGATTTTCGCCGAATAATATGAACCAGGCTCTTTAACCGCTTCGTCTTCGCCGAGCAAAGAAACATATCCCCCCAAAGGAATAAGATTTAAAGAATAGCGCGTTCCCCCTTTGACCACCGACGTAATTCTCGGCGGAAAACCAAAAGCAAATTCTTTGACTTTAACACCGGAAAGTTTAGCCACCACAAAATGGCCAAACTCATGAATAAGAATGAGAACAATGAGAATCGCTATGAAGATAACAATAGTTAATAGCATTTTTAGATCGTCCGGATTTCTTTTTCTTTTGTTTCCACCTGAACGTTGATTTTTTTATTAAAATCTTCAATCAGTTTATTAAGTTCTTTTTCAGCCACATAACGGTCGTCTTCGGTAATTTGCTTAACACTCTCCAGGTTTTTAATCTCCCGCCAGGCTTCTTCTCGAAGGTTTCTTAAAACCACTCGGCTTTCTTCAGCCATTTTGTGAATCATCCGCACTAGCTCTTCGCGCCGTTCGGCGGTCATCGGTGGTAAAGATAATCGAATAACTCGGCCGTCACTGGAAGGATTAAGACCAATTTCGGAATTTTGAATAGCGAGCTCGATATCGCCCAACGCATTGGCATCCCACGGTTGAATGACAATTAAACTCGCATTAGGGGTGGTAATACTAGCTGTCTGTTTAAGCGGCACTTTTGAGCCGTAGTAACTGACCGAAATATTTTCAACTAAAGAAGCACTGGCTTTGCCAGTTCGAAGACTTCGAAAACTTTCGGCGAGATTATCCAGCACCTGTTGCATTTTAGACTGAAGGTTGCTAATGATTTTTTGAAACATTCTCCCTCGCTTTAGAGTGAACTAATTTTCTTCACCTAATTCATATCGAACAAATCTCTTAATCTGAATATTTTCACCAGTTTTAGCCACGGCTTGCTCAATTAAAGCTTGAACGGTCGAAGACTCATCTTTAATAAAATTTGAGGCTAATAAATCCTCAAGATTTTTCGGATTCATCGAGGCAATCTGCATCGCCAAGTCTTTGGCTAAAGTTTTAAACTCAGCATTGCGGGCCACAAAGTCAGTTTCGCAGTTCAACTCTAAAACAACGCCAATTTTACCACTATGGCAATAGCATTCGATTAAACCTTGCTTGACTGATCTCTCTTGTTTTTTTTGGGCGATCACTTGAGCATGGCTGACTAAAATTTGCTTAGCTTTTTCAAAATCGCCGCCGGTTTTTTCAAGCGCTTTTTTACAATCCATCACCCCCCCACCCGTTTCAGCTCGAAGTCTGGCTACAAGTTCACTCGAAATCATTTATCCTCCTTTGTTTTGGATTTTATCGAGGAGTTTACCTTTTCGGTTTTCTCATCCTTTTTAGCTTGAAACTTTTTTCGCAGAATAGTTTCTTTGACGCCACTTTCAACCGCATTCAGCAAAAGAGTAATGGTTTTTTCCGAATCATCATTAGCTGGAATCGGATAATCAATTAAGTCTGGATTAGCGTTGGTGTCGCAAATAGCCACGATCGGAATTTCTGTTTTAATGGCTTCTCTGACGGCCACCTCTTCATGAGCGGCATCAACGACAAACAAAACATCAGGCAGATATTTCATCTCTTTGATCCCTTCAAAAATGGAGTTTAATTTGGAAACCTTTTCTTCAATGCGCGATCTTTCTTTTTTAGTGTATTGATTAAACTTCTCGGTTTTCATTAATTCCTCAAGATTGGTTAACTGTTTGAGGCTGCGGTTAATTGTCTCGAAATTGGTAATTGTTCCCCCCAGCCATCGTTCGATAATAAATGGCATCCCCAAGTCGGAAGCAACTTTTTTGACAGCCTCTTTAGCCTGCCGTTTCGTGCCCAAAAAAAGAATAATTTTACCAGCGTCAATCTCCTTTTTAAGGTATTCAATCGCCGTATTTAATCGAGCCACTGTTTGTTCAAGATCAATAACATAAACACTATCACGAATCGTGTAGGTGAAATCTCGGGCTCGAGGATGCGATCTCTCTTTTTTATGACCAAAATGCGCCCCGGCCTCCAGAAGTTCGGTTAAAGTGGGCATGTTCTTTGACTCCTTAGATAATCTTAATTAATTATACTAAAATATAGCCGAAACTGCTATCAAAAGAAATCTTACCATATCTTATAGCTTTTGACAATAGACGACATTAGGATCGATAAAGCTGTTTAGACGGTTGCAAAATTAAGGTTTTTTTGATAAGATATTAATGTTTAAAACATGAAAAAAAATATCCACCCAAAATACTACAAGAATGCCAAAGTTACTTGCTCCTGCGGTAACACTTTTGAAGTTGGCTCAACTGTTCCCGAAATCCATGTGGAAGTCTGTTCCGCCTGCCATCCATTTTACACTGGCACGGCTAAATTTATTGATACGGCCGGGCGAGTTGATAAATTCCGCGACCGAATCAAAAAAGCTGAGGAAATGAAAGCCAATCTTCAAAAGCAAGCAACCAAAATAAAAAAACCGCAAAAAATAGTAAAAAGTAAATAGATTAAAATGTCCGATGATCTAAAAAAAGAGTTAGCGGAGATTGAAGAGTTGGCCAAGAAAACTGACGATCCCGAAATCAGAAAACTCGCTTTTGACGAAATTGAATCGATTAAAAATAAGCTCATCTCTTCCGACATAAATACCAATCGAAATGTTATTTTAGAAATTCGTGCCGGCACTGGCGGCGACGAAGCCGAGATTTTTGCCGGCGAGCTCTTGCGAATGTACCAGCGGTATGCTGAAAAAAGATCCTGGTATTTTGGGATTTTAAATTCAGATCGAACCGCTTTAGGCGGGATTAAAAATCTCACCGCCGAAATTATTGGCGCGGACGCTTATCGCGATTTGCAATTTGAATCCGGGGTTCATCGCGTTCAACGCGTTCCTAAAACTGAAAAGTCCGGCCGATTACATACTTCGGCCGCTACCGTCGCCGTTTTGCCAGAAGTCGAAGAAGTTGATTTGCAAATTAACCCAGCCGATATTCGAGTTGATGTTTATCGTGCTAAAGGTCACGGCGGTCAAGGCGTCAATACGACTGACTCAGCCGTCCGCATCACTCACTTACCGACCAGCACGGTGGTAACTTGCCAAGACGAACGCTCCCAGCTTAAAAATCGCGACAAAGCGATGAAGGTTTTACGTTCCCGACTCTATGAAGTTCAACAAGAAAAAAAACAGAAAGAGTATGGCCAAATGCGCCGTACTCAAATCGGTACGGGCGACCGCAGTGAAAAAATTAGAACTTATAATTATCCCCAAGACCGTGTGACCGATCATCGGATTAAAAAATCGTATCACAAAATAAATTCGATTTTAGAAGGCAATATCGATTCAATTATCGAAGATCTCAAAAAAGAAGATTTGGCTCTAAAACTTCGCAAGTAATCAGCTTGTGGATCCTAATTTGACCTTGACCGTGTAGTCTTTGCTACCGCGCAAATATTTGATGGTCACCTCATCATTGGGGTTATACTGCGAAATCACCCCGCCGAGGGAATTATTCTGGTCAAGAACCTGACCGTTGATCTCCAAAATGATATCATTTTCCTTGAGTCCCGCCTTATCGGCCGGACTACCCGAGATAACGGCATCTTGACCTTGACTGGCGGTAATTAATGCTCCTTGACTGACGGATAAATTGTTGCTCGAGGCAATGTCCGGAGTCACCGTCACATAACTAACGCCCAAATATGGCTTAATGATTTTTCCGGTTTTCTCATAAGAACTAATCGCCTGTTGGGCCTGATTGATCGGAATGGCAAAACCGATGCTTTGAGCATCACTGGCCACCGCTGTATTGATCCCGACAACTTGGCCAGCTAAATTAACGAGTGGTCCCCCCGAATTGCCGGAATTAATGGCTGCATCGGTTTGAAGAAGGTTGTTGAGCTGTTCCGTACTCGTGCCGCTACTATCACCGGCTGTCAGCTGCCGTTCTCGGGCCGAAATCACGCCTACCGTGACCGTATTTTGTAACTGCCCCAAGGCATTACCGATGGCGACCACCCACTGCCCAACCTGCAAACTATTGGAATCGCCCAAGTCAACCACCGGTAAACCGGTAGCATTAATTTTTAAGATGGCTAAATCATTCGTCGGATCTTCAGCCGCCACGGTCGCGCTGTAACTTTTCCCCGAGGCCATCAAAACCGTCAACGTGCTCCCCGACTCGGCCACATGTTTATTGGTCAAAATTAAACCGTCATTGGTAATAATAAAACCGGTCCCGGCCGCTTGTTGCTGATAGACCTGACCAAAAAAATCCGAAACATTACTTGTGGTCGTAATCGAAACCACCGCCGGCGAAACCTTTTTAACCGTATCGATAATAGCCGAGGACTCTTCGAGCTGTAATTTCTCGGTTTTGGTCGTCGTCAAATTGATCCCGCTATTTTGAATCCCGAGCGCTTTTTGAAGACTGCTGTTTGATGAAATAAAAAGCAAAGCACCCGTTCCGCCAACCACCCCCATTAAAAAGGCTAGGATTAAAAAAATGACAGTAAACTTCCCCCCACGATTTTTCTTAAAAAAGTCGCTGTCTAAATAGTTAATTTTAGCCATAAAGTTTTCCTCCTAGGATTCGTTAGCATGCTCGTTTTCTTCCTCTTGAATCAAACGCCCTAAATAATAAGTGACCAGCACGGCAATGATGGTAATAATCATCGCATAAATGAGCTGGGAAATCAAGGTATTGCCCGGCGAGATAAAATGACTGATCAACGATTTGATCGTATCATTCCAGGCAAGGGCGGCCACCAGACCAAAACCGGCCGTCGCCAACTGAATCATTGTTTTTAATAATTCCCGTCTTAAACTTTTTTTTCTGCCGTTAGCCATTTTACTTCCTAATCGTTAATTTGTCATTTAAAATTTTATTGACCAATTGCGGATTGGCTTGGCCGCGAGTTTTTTTCATCACTTGGCCAATAAGAAATCCCAGCGCTTCTTTTTTACCGACTCGATAATCAGCGACTGATTTTTCGTTCTCTTTTATGACTTCGTCGATAATTTTACCAATTTCATTCTCTGAACCGATTTGGGTTATTCCTTTTTCCGCGATGATGTCGTCAGCCGATTTACCCGAACTGATCATCTCGGCAAAAACTTCTTTGGCTATTTTCCCGGAAATTTCACCCTTTTCAAGCTTAGAAAGTAATTTTATTAAAGCATTCGGTGCGATGTCTAAAATCCCTTCGCTTTTTAGCTCGTTGATAATCCAGTTAGCAGCCAGTTTAGGACTGACTTTTTCAGCCACTTTTTCAAAATAGAAGGCCTCATTTCGATCAATCGATATGATAGCGGCGTCTTGCAGAGCTAAACCCATAGCAATATAACGTCGGCGTTTCTTTGCCGGCAGTTCGGGAAGTTCTCTTTTAAGATGTTTGATATTAAAAGCTATCCGTGGATGATACGGTGGAAGATCAGGCTCGGGAAAATAGCGGTAATCCTGAGCAAACTCCTTGGAACGTTGCGGTATAGTGACACCTTTAGCATCATTCCAACCGCGCGTTTCTTTAGTGATTTTTTCACTTTTTTCTAATAATTTCTGCTGTCTACCTTCTTCAAACAATAAGGCCCGCTCGACCATCCGAAATGAATTCATATTTTTTATTTCCACAGGTGTCCCCTCTTGTTCATTAATGGCAACACTAATATTTGCATCGCATCTAAAATTTCCCTTTTCCATATCCGCATCTGATACGTCCAGATATCGTAAAATCGATCTTAATTCTTGAATAAATATCTTGGCTTCCAAGGGTGTTGAAATATCTGGCTCGGTGACGACTTCCATCAACGGCGTGCCGGCTCGATTTAAATCGACTAAAGAATAATCCTTACTGGTTGGATGTAAAAGTTTTCCAGCGTCTTCTTCTAAATGCACACGTCGTATATTAATACGCTTAAACTCGCCATTCATTTCAATTTCAAGGTAACCTGCCTTACAAAAAGGCAGATCGTACTGCGAAATCTGATAACCTTTGGGCAAATCGGGATAAAAATAATGCTTGCGGTCAAAGCGGGAAAATTCAGCGATTTGACAATTCAAAGCCAGCCCGGTCTTTAGCGTCCATTCAACCGCCTGCTTATTGACCACTGGCAAAGTCCCCGGCATTCCCAAACAAATCGGGCAAACCAAAGTATTCGGCATTGCTTCTTCAGCATTATTATCACACCGACAAAACATTTTCGATTTGGTTTTGAGCTGGATATGAATCTCCAGCCCAATAACGGTTTGATAAGACATGATTCCTTTATTTTTTTCTGGCCGCCAGAACTTGTTGAACCGCTTCCTCGCGAGAAATCACCGTACCATCAGAACGGTTTTGACCTTGAAGTTTGGTAACCTGATCCCACTCGTCGTCAGTTAGCTCTCCAACCCGATCATCCAATTCATGGTCGTTTTCAATCTTATTAAGCGGCGGTTGTTTAATGATTTCGGCCGGATCAAATCTTTTGTCATCCATACTTTACCTCTTAAAGCCAAAGGGATGTCCCCGAACGCTAGTTCAAATCTAGGCTGGCTAGGGCAGCCGCATTTGAACCAGAACGACCCAAGGCGATAATTTAATTTATATCAATTCATCTAAAGCTTTTTTAAAGTTACTAATCGTATCTTTGGCTTCATAATCCATCAGCTGATACTGGGCATTGTGGACTAATTCGTTCCTGACTTTATGTCCCTTCCATGCCGCGTCATAACTTTCTGGACTAAAGCGATTCCGCGAAGCCTTCAGCCGATCCGCCATGGTCATGCCCGGCGCCCTGAAACCCTTTAAAACATGGTCAAGCAATTTATCGGCTTCAAGTACAGCACGGGCGAAATTGGATGGGCTTCCTAACCGCATCAATTGCTCAATTTCTTGCCATTTAGAGTGAATAAATCCTCGATCCAATCCTCCGCCGGCCGCTCTTTGACCAGATTTTCTTCGCCCAAATAACAGCTTAAATGGCAACGTTATCAACCACCATATTGTTTTTAATATGCTTTCCAAAATGTTCCCACTTTTTTGCCCCTCACGGTAGCGATGGACTTGGTAAGACACCTCGACTCCTCTCAAATGAAGAACCAAGGTCAAATATTTTGTTTTCCGAAAGCGCTGGCCCGATAATTTGCAAACCCACCGGTAAATTATTACTTAATCCGGCCGGAATACTCATCGCCGGCACACCGGCAAGATTAATCGAAATGGTATAAATATCAGATAAATACATCGTCAACGGATCATCGGTTTTTTCGCCAAATTTGAAAGCGGTCGTCGGCGAAACCGGTGTCAATATTAAATCAACTTTTTTAAACGCCTCGTCAAAATCTTTTTTAACCAAAGTTCTGACTTTTTGCGCCTTGGCATAATATTGGTCAATATAGCCGGCCGACGAAGCGTACGTGCCAAGCATGATTCGCCGTTTTGATTCGTCGCCAAAACCCTCAGAACGACTCCTTAAATAAACTTCCAATAAGTCTTTTACATCTTTGACACTATGCCCATATTTAATTCCATCGTATCGCGATAAGTTAGAAGCCACTTCCACCGCCATAATATTATAGTAGACCGGCAAAGCGTATTCGGCATTCGGCATCGAGATCTCGATAATTTCATGTCCCATTTTTTTGATCGTCTCGATAGCTTTTTCGATAACTCCTTTGACGCCCGCCGTCATCCCCTCCCCCATATATTCTTTGACTATTCCTATTTTAAATTTTGAACTTCGAGCTTCATCTGACATTTTAATTTTGTCATTTGGAATTGAAGTGCTATCCATTGGATCATAACCAGCGATAACTTTATACATCATTACGGCATCTTCGACTGTTTTAGCGAATGGGCCGATTTGATCAAGCGATGAAGACATCGCCATCAAACCATATCTTGATACTTTACCGTAAGTTGGTTTAAAGCCAACTACGCCACACAAACTGGCTGGTTGGCGAATTGAACCGCCGGTGTCCGAGCCCAAAGCAGCCAAACACATATCCGCCGCGACCGCGGCGGCCGAACCGCCTGAACTTCCACCCGGCACCCGCAACAAATCCCACGGATTTTTGGTTGTCTTAAAAGCCGAGTTTTCCGTTGAAGAACCCATCGCAAATTCATCACAATTTGTTTTGCCAATAATAATCGCCCCCGCATCTTTAAGCTTCTTTACGACCGTGGCGTCGTATGGCGGCACAAAATTTTCCAAAATTTTCGAAGCGGCCGTTGTCTTGATGCCTTTGGCGCAAATGACATCCTTAATGGCAATCGGCAGGCCGTCAATTTCAGATAAGGATTTTCCTGCTGATCTCCGACGATCTGATTCTCCAGCCATCTTAACTGTCTCATCCGATAAGACCGTTAAATAGGCATTAATGTCTTTATCATGTTTATCAATTTGGGTCAAACAATCACTAACAATATCACCCGACGATAATTCATCGTTTTTTAACTTTTCCGACGCTGTTTTTAGAGTTAATTTATTGAGCTGGCTCATTTTCTTCAAAGACCGCTTTGACTTTGATAAACCCGTCTTCTTGCTCTGGGGTATTTTTTAATATTTCACCACGATCCCATTTCTGGCCTATTCGATCGTCAGTCGTCACATTTTCCATCTTATTTATCTGATTAATTGGCTTGATGTCAGCCGTTTCCGCCTTATCAAGTTTCTCAAAATATTCCAAAACCGACGAAAGCTGTTTCGTAAACTTCTCTTTTTCTTCGGAGCTTAATTCCAAACGAGCAAGACTAGCGACATGCTCGACATCTTGCCTTGATATTTTTGCCATTTCTATCTTAAATCTTACATTTTTTGTTTGACATATGCAACTTTTTAATCTACAATATGTTTTACTGTAACCCAAGGAGCGCAGACGATGGCAAAAAAGCATCGTGGAAGGCCGGCTCTTAATGCGGCCGCTGTCTGGCGTTGGATTGTCAATGGCATTCTCGAGATCGAACCGGTTCGACGAACACCGGCCTTCATTCTCACGAAAGGCAAGTCTGTTCGGCAACGATGGGTTCGCCGGCGGCGCGGTCAGATCGAAACGGCCACTGCCGTCACCTATCTCCGCCTCGGAACATTCCTGGTACCACGGTGGTTTGCCGTACCGAACTGGCGGGTCGCGCATCTTAAGGAGCGAGGCTTGGATAACCGGATCCACGGCTACGCCACCTTTAAAGGACAACTAAAGGAACTCTGTTACATGCAGGTAGACGATCTCGACCACTGCATGCGACAGCAAGTCTATGTCCTCGAGGGCTACGAGCATCCTGGAAAGCCAATCATGAGTGACTTCATGGCGCTGATGGATCGCCTGGCGCGAATCGAGGCGATCACCGGACATATCGCCAGCCGCAAAGCCGGTGTCGACAGTCTCCACACCCTAACACTGGCGCGGCTTCGATCCCTTCGACGATCGCTCAGCTCAATCGTGGTGAATGCGCCAACCTTTCAGGGCGACACCGATGAAAAAAAGCGACAAACAGTTTTGGCTGCACTCGAGAAAGTATCGCGGGAATGCGGAGCAATTGCTATGAGACCGCTGGGCCGGCGGGCTCGCCGCGCCAGCCGTTCGCTTCGGCGCGCGGTCGAGCACATCAGAACTGGTCGACTGAAACTCGCCCGCGTGAGAATCATTTCGGCCTACAACAACCTCGCATATCCGTTGTCAGAGGAAAAGATCCTCGACAGGTTAAAGCGAATATGAGTTATGCCCGCGTAATGACGGGCCTACGCCAGAGCATCTTGCTCTGGCGTTCTGTTTAGTTCGCCGTTACTGCCACGTTATCGTAAAGCACGTGGGCATCTTCGTCATAAAGACCGATTTTGCCGCTCAAAAACGAGCTCGAAGCATCGGTGTAGTTTAGTACCAACGTGCCGTTAACAAATATTTGGATATTATTACCTTTCAGAGCGACTTTATAGGTACTCAATGTATTCAATGTTAGCTTTGGTGTATCGGCGGTCGCTAAAAATGTCTGGGTACCATTGACGAATTTGCCCAGCTCAATGCCGTTGGTTTTGGGAATAAAGTAGTAGAAATGTTGGGCGTCTTGATAACGAAACAAAATCCAGCCGACTTCCCACGGATTCGGCGTGCTACCGGTGCGAAGCTGCTGAACCGTATCCATTTGAACGCTCAAAATATAATTTGTCCATGACGTATCACCGGCGGCCACCAGTGCGGCGTGAGTTTCAGAAGAGGAAGTCGAAACCTGCGGCGCCAGACTAAGCTGGCTATTTACGATGGCGACCGTGCCATAGCCAGTATAAACGACCTGCCACTTTGACAAGGTACCATTAAAGTCGTCTGAAAAAAGTATGGCCGCTGCTGTACCTGATGTTGACGTCGGCGTAGCCGTTTTAGTGGGCGTCAGCGTTGGAGTTGATACCGGTGTCGGCGTCGATCGCCATCTTCGCGACATAAGATACGAGGCATCAACAGTGGGTTTTAAAAAGATAATTATGCCGATCATCGCATAGATTAAAATCACTAAAAAAACGAGGAGAAATTTGAGACGCCGGTTTGATTTCATCGAACCCTCCTATCGAATTTTGAATGCTAATTTTATTTTAGCATATTAATGAAGGCTTCTTCGTTAAGCGTTTTAATACCGAGCTCTTTGGCTTTCTCGTATTTTGAACCCGGATCGGTGCCGACAATCACATAATCGGTTTCTTTTGAGACTGATTCCAATACTTCCCCGCCCAATTCGCGAATTTTGACCTTGGCCTCGTCACGCGTCATTGATTCTAAACCGCCGGTGAGAACAAATGTTTGCCCCAATAATTTACCGGCATGCTCTTTTTCTTTTTCAATATCCACCCCAGCCGCCATCAATCGTTCAACAAAACTAATGTTTATTTTATCTTGAAACCAGTTATAAATACTTTGTGCCACGACATGACCGATATCGCGAATAGTATCAATTTCCGCCAAACTTGCTCGGCGCAAGCGTTTAATATCGTGAAAATTTTTCGCCAAATCGATAGCCGTCTCCTCACCAACATTTGGGATACCCAGCGCATAAATGAATCTCGAAAACGTAATCTTTTTATGGCTTTGAATACTATTGATAATATTTTGGGCGGATTTTTCGGCGAATCTTTCAAGCGGTTCAACGTCACTAACCTTTAATTTAAATAAATCAGCTGCATCTTTGACTAATCCTTCTTCGGTAAATTTTTCTAAAATTTTCGGGCCCAAACCGGCCATATCAAACGCGGGACGCGAAACAAAATGGTCTAGAGACCGCCATTGGATCGTAAAACATTTTTTATTAACGCAACGGTAGGCGGCAAAACCTTCAGCCCGAACTACTTTGCCGCCGCATTTCGGACAGGTTTTGGGGAAATGAAATTTACGAGCACTTTGAGGCCTTAATTCTTTTAATACTTCCTCGACTTCAGGAATGACGTCACCAGCTTTATGAACAATCACCGTGTCACCGATACGAATATCTTTTTTACGAATTTCGTCTTCATTGTGAAGCGTCGCCCGCGAAACAGTGGAGCCCGCCACTAAAACCGGTTTTAAAAAAGCCACTGGCGTCAATACGCCCGTTCGCCCGACATTGACTTGAATATCTTGAATAACAGTGGTTGCTTCTTCCGGCGCAAATTTATAGGCAATCATGCCGCGTGGAGCTTTACCGATCACACCCAATTTTTCGCGAGCGGAATTATCGTTGATTAAAACTACGATACCATCAATTTGATAAGGCAATCTCTCACGCTCTTTTTCGATTTCCTCTTTAAACTTCTCGATCTCACCCAAATTACGGCAAAATTTATTTTGAGCAATTGTTTTAAAACCAAACTCTTTTAATTTTTTATGCGATTCTTCATGAGTTTTAGTCTCAACACCAAGTAAATCCCAGGCCATAAAATTCAACCTTCGCTCAGCCGAAATTTTGGGATCTAATTGACGAATTGATCCGGCCGCCGCATTCCTAGGATTCGCCAGTAACGCTTTTCCCTCTTTCTTATATTTAGCGTTTAATTTATTAAATGTTTCAATCGGCAGATAAACTTCGCCACGGATTTCGCAGGAAACATTTCGTGATAGTTTCAAGGGAATCGCTTCAATCGTCTTTAAATTCTGGGTTACATCTTCTCCCACTCGCCCATCCCCGCGCGTGGCCCCACAAATAAAAATCCCATTTTTATAAATAAGTGATACCGCCAAGCCATCCATTTTTAATTCCGCAAAATAATCTGGCCACGTCGGCTTAATTTTGGAATTACGCGTTTCCCATTCCTTAAGCTCATTAAAACTAAATGCATCAGTCAGCGAAAGCATCGGGTATTGATGCGTCACTTTGGTAAATTTTTCCAACGGTTTGCCGCCAACACGCTGCGTTGGTGAATCGGACGTCACAAATTCCGGATACTTACTCTCGAGTTCCTGCAGTTCGTGTTTTAAAGAATCATTTACTTCATCGGAAACTTCCGATTTATCTAAAACATGATAAGAATAACGATATTTCTCAATCTGCTCTCGAAGCTTTTTGATTCTTTCCTCAGTTTCTTTTTTGGTCATTATAAGTTAATTATACCATATACGGCCCTTTTAATCCAGCAAGCATTATGCTAACTTTGTAAGTAGGAAGTCACGGCTTCTCATTACACTACCGCGAGAGGGAGCTTAAAAATGGAAATTGCTCGTAGCAGCAACGTTCGCACGTCACACCGTTTCGAAGTCGGCGACACTGTTGTTGTCACCAGTCTTATTCAGTATCCGCGTGCAACTTTCAGCCGGGCTCAGCGTACCGGAACCGTGGTGGCCCTTGGAAAAGCAACCATGGGTCCAGTTGTCTATGTTGACCTTGGCTGGCCCATTTATGAGGGTTGCATCGACTCCAAAGCAGCCGCTAACCAGATCGCTCGTGAAGTCAAAGCCCTCAATCCCTCTTTCGAGGGAGATGGCTACAGTATCATCTGTATCGCCGAGGACTTCGTCGAGTAGTTTGCCTTTCTTGTCACGTCATCAAGGACGCGGGCTAGCTGGCCCGCGTCCTTTCTCTATACCCAGAACATTTTTTATTTAGATATCATTGCTCTCAGTCTTTTAATCCGCTCTTCGACCGGCGGGTGGGTATCAAATAAACCAGCGAACCAGCCACGGCTGCCGTGGCCATCTTCGACATTCTCTTTAAAAGGATTTTCGATATAAAGATGGGCGGTTGCTTTATTGGCTGCTTCCAGCGGTTCAGTATCTTTCGATATTATTTCCAGCGCCTCGGCTAATCCTTCGGGATAGCGCGTCAAGAGCGCTCCGCTCGCATCAGCGAGATATTCACGCTTTCTCGAAATGGCCAGTTGAATCAAAGTGGCCGCAATCGGCGCCAAAATCGCCATTACCAGCGCAATTATTAATAGTATTAACTGCAATTGGCCGCCGTTACCATCACTCCGGCGCCGGCCGCCGCCAAGCCACGTCCATCTTAAAAAGAAATCGGAAAGTAAAGCCACCACTCCCACCAAAACGACCACAACCGTCATTAAACGAATGTCATAATTACCAACGTGCGATAGTTCATGGGCAATCACCCCTTCAAGTTCTGTTTTATTTAATTTTTCCAGTAAACCAGAAGTGACGGCAATGGAGGCGTGTTTCGGATCGCGGCCGGTGGCAAAAGCGTTCGGCGCCGAATCATCGATGAGATATATTTTTGGCTTCGGCAGCCCGCCAGCGATGGCCAGATTCTCGACCACGCGATGCAAATCTAAAAATGGCTCTTTGCGCGGCACTTCTTGAGCGCCGGATACCGCCAAGGTGATCGAATCAGAATAGTAATATGAAACCAAAGCCTGAACGACAGCGATAACCACCGCAATAATTAAAATCAATTGATTATTAAAAACATAGCTTAATAAATATCCCAACCCAATGACAAAAATAAGGAAAAAACCCATCAGTAAGACGGTCCTCCTTTTGTTAGAATCGATATCCTTGTACATGATTTTTAGAACTTAACTTCGGGCAGGGCTTTTTCGCCTTCGTCAGTCTGAAAAAGCTCGAAGGTTTTAGCGCCGACCATGCCGGCGAAAATATTATTCGGGAAAACTTGGATTTTAATATTAAAGTCCCGAACACTGCCGTTATAAAAACGACGAGCGGCTTCGATTTTATCCTCGGTATCAGTTAATTCGTCTTGAAGCTTTTGAAAATTGTCTGAAGCTTTTAATTCTGGATAATTTTCCGCCACCGCAAAAACCGATTTCAATGCGCCGCTTAAAACATTTTCCTTTTGACTGGCTTCCGCTGGACCTTTGGCATTAATCGCTTCCGTTCGAGCTTGAGTCACTTTCTCAAAAAGCTCGCGTTCATGTTTGGCGTAACCTTTAACCGTTTCGACTAAATTCGGGATCAGGTCGTGCCGGCGCTTAAGCTGGACATCAATATCCGACCACGCCTCTTGGGTCCGATTGCGTAATGTAATAATGCCGTTATAAACGGCGATAAACCAGATAATAATAATTGCCACAATGGCAATAATCACCCAAACAATCGTCATAATTTACCTTTCTTTTTATTGGCCACTCGAATCGGTGACCGTATAAACATTTAAGTTGCCATTTAAAGTACCGGACTTATCTGTCTTATTGTCAAGAACAGCCGTCAGAGCAAATGTTTTGCCGTCTGAGGAATAACCATAATAATACTGAGGGGCTGCTGGATCATCCGGTAAAGCTGAGAGATAAGTCGGCACCAATGCTTGGGCCAAAACACTCGATTGATCAGAAGTTTTGATTTTAGAAGAACTTATGGGATAAGCACCGTTATCGGCAAAATATTTTTTCAGCGCTAATTGTAAAGTGGCCAAGTCCTTTTTCCGCGTTGCATCGTTCGAAAGGGGAGACTCTGTGGGTGAAATCGCGACCGGGCTTGGCTTGACCGAACCGCCACCCCAAAGTTTTTCGACACCGCCTAAGTTTATATAGCCCTTCCATGAAAGAAAAACCAAAACAGCTAAAATCAACAAAATAAAAAGGATACTGATCAATAACCAAGATCCAACCGAGCTTGAATGGGGTGGGGCGGACGGATTTTCAAGATCTTTATCGGCGATGGTCGGAGGATACGAACTGCTATTTTGGGGAAAAACTAATCCTCGTGGGGGCACAGGAGTCGAAGAAGAGGCAGGCCCGGTGGTGGCGGGTGACGACGGCGGGGCGACTGGCGGAATGGGCCGATTCCCGCTTTGAGGAAAACTTGGTTTTCCTCCCATTGATTCGGGCGGAGTTAGCCCGCTATAATCAAACTGACTTGGTTCTGAATTATCTGGTTTATTGTTACCTGGCAAAGATTGGTCCATTACCCCTCCCAAAAACTCTATTCGATACCTCGAACTTAATTACATCATATCACTTTTCTGGACTAATATCTATCTCCACTTTGGCCAGATTTATCCCCGCTTTAATTTCCAACTTTGTTTTTCCGATCTGTTTTAAGGGAGCCACCTCGACAAGGCTGGGATCGATATTTAAAGCTTGAGCAATTTCCCGACCCGTGATAGCCCGATACAGACGCCCTTGAGCGTTAACTTTGACTTTAAAAGCAATTTTTTTATCGTCAAGCGTTTTGACTTTTTCTTCCAGAGATTGCTTTTTCTTTTTGACTTCAAGGGCTTTGAGCGCCGAAGCGGCCAAAATTTTTTGGGCGGTTTTTCCAGAAGCCACCTCGGCTAAATTTTTCGGCAAAAGAAAATTACGGGCATAACCGGGTTTAACCTCGCGGATTTCACCCGCTTTACCTAAATTGGGAACATCTTTTAATAAAATAATCTTCATTATTTCGCCGCGTCTTGCAACGCCCGATCAAGCTGCGGATCTTTGCCTGCCGCCGTATCTTGCGCGGTTAGCCCAATTTCAACATCGGGTTTTAAGCCGACTTTATCGATGGTTGAACCATCCGGCGTCAGCCATTTAGCCACCGTAATTTTTAAGGCCGAGCCGTCAGGAAGATTGTCAATCTCCTGAACGGAACCCTTACCAAATGAATTCTCGCCTACTAATTCCGCCCCTCGCGCATCGCGCAAAGCGCCGGCAACAATTTCTGAAGCGGAAGCCGAGCCGCCATTGATCAGCACGACGACCTTAGTATTGGCAAAAACACTATTCAAAGTCGTTTTCAGCTGTTCGACATGACCATCTTTAGATTTTTCCTGAACGACCACCCCTCGATTCATAAATAGGCTAGAAACATCAATCGCGGCATTTAAATATCCTCCCGGATCATCACGCAAATCGAGTACAATTCCTTTGGGATTTTTGGCCGCCAGTTCCGCCGTCGCTTGTTTAATCAAATCCGAGGTGTCGGTGTCGAATTGAGAAATTTGAATATAACCAATATTACCTTTCATTTCCCACTGAACCGACTTAATCGTAATTACATCGCGCGTAATGGTAAATTCTTGAGGCTGGCTAAAACCGGAGCGATTAATTAAAAGTTTGACCTTCGTCCCGGCCGCCCCGCGAATTTTAGTAATGGCATCGTCCAAAGACATGTTTGTCGTGACATGGTCATCAATGGCCATAATTTGGTCACCGGCTTTAAGGCCCGCTTTTTCGGCCGGCGAACCGGCGATCGGTGCCACAATGACAATTTGATTATCCTTTTGGGAAATTTCCGCGCCGATGCCTTGAATTTGACCGGAGAGATCTTCATTGAAAGCCTTCGTATCCGTCGGGTCCATAAATTGAGAATAAGGATCACCGAGGGAGGAAACCATACCTTTAATCGCGCCGTAAACCATATCCTGCGCGGAAGAGCTGCCGACATAATTGGCCATCACTTTATTCCAGGTTTCCCAGAAAAGTCCAAAATTCACATTTGCCGGTTTGTCAAGATTGGTATTAATAATCTGGGGCGTATAATTTTTTTCAAAGATTAAGTTTTTATGACCAACAAGATAGCCAGCAAAAAAGAAAACAATCGCTAAAACCACGATTGAAAGATTTCGTTTCAGTTTAGATTTTTTTGGCAATTTAATCTCCTAAACTTTTGTCGATGACGCCGCCGCCCAAAACTTTTAATCTCTCATAAAAAACAATTGATTGGCCCGGCGTAATCGCCCGCTGGGAATTTTCAAAAGTCACTTCGGCTTTATTTTTTAATATTTTAACTGAACACGTTTCGATCGGATGGCCGTAACGAATCCGGCCACCGATATTTGACAAAAATTTCTGATGCGATGTTTCGGAATTAATCCAATTCAAATTGGTCACGATCAGTTTTTTCCGATATAAATCATCCTCATCGCCCACAATTAACACATTCTTTCGACTATCTAATTTTACCACATAATAAGATCGCGGACCACCTAAGCCCAAACGTTCTCTTTGGCCAATGGTATAGTTAATCAAACCGGCGTGGAGACCTAGCTTATGACCTTGGGTATCGTAGATCGGCCCGGGTTTGGTCAATTTTTTAGCGTGGCGCCTTAGAAATCCGCAAACGTCGCGATCCGGAATAAAACAATTTCCTTGAGATTCTTTTCGTTCGGCCGTCGGCAGCTCTAATTTTTTGGCGATGGTCCGGACTTGCGGCTTGATTAGATCGCCCACTGGAAAAAGCATTTTTGATAATTTTTCCTGTGTCAACGTCCAAAGAAAGTAAGTCTGATCTTTATTCAAATCCTTACCTTGATATAAATAGTATTTCTTATGTTTAATATTTGATTTTTGATTTTTGATTTCTCCCATTTTTAAGCGGGCATAGTGTCCAGTGGCCAAAAAGTCACCTTCAAGCCCAAGAACTCTTCGTATTAAAATTTCGCCCTTGATATCGCGATTGCAAATCACACAGGGGTTTGGCGTCCGGCCGGCCTCGTACTCTCGAATGTAATCATCAACCACCGTTTCTTTAAACTCTTTTCTTAAATTAATCACATAAAAGGGAATCCCGAGCTTGTTTGCCACTCCCCGAGCCGCCGCGGCCGCCTCAGCCGAGCAACAGATATTTTCGCGTATCAAATCCGTCCGAGAGGCTTCTTCGGACCAAAGTTTCATAAAAATACCAATCACCTCGTAGCCCTGCTTTTTCAAAAGGGCCGCCGCCACCGACGAATCCACGCCGCCACTCATGGCCACAATAACTCTGGATTTTCTTTTCATTGTAGAGCCATTTTAGCACATTACTGAGAACTAATAAAGTTAACTTCTATTTCAGGATCGGCTTCTTGGCCGCTTCGACAAGGTTTTTCATGAGCATCGCCACCGTCACCGGGCCGATGCCGCCGGGGACAGGCGAGTAAGCTTTGACTTTAAAATAGACGGCTGGCTCAACATCACCTTTGACTTCTCCCTCACTTTCAGCCGTGCCGGCGTCAAGAACAATCGCATCGCTTGAAACCATCTCTGGCTTGATTAAGCCCGGCACACCAGTGGCCGCCACCAATATTTTCGCTTTTAACGTTTCATGTTTAATCTCAGGTGATTGGGCGTCGAAGATTCGGGGTTTTAAGCCCTGTTTGACCAAAATTTTTTCGAGGGGCTCACCGACCAGCCGGCCATGACCAATCAGAACGATATCGCCCTCCCAGCTTAAATGATAATACTTCATTAATTCGATAATCGCCCCCGCGGCGGGCGGCGTTATTTGACCTTGAAGCCCATCAATATCTTTTTTCGGGTCAACGGCTTGAATAATTTCTTCCGCGTCAATTTTTGCCGGTACCGGCAGCTGAACAACGATACCATTAAATCGGTTGTTATTGTTTAGTTCATTAACTAAATCTAAAACTTGGTTTTCACGGGCATTTGTCGCAAAGTGAAATAATCGAAAATCAACGCCCAGCTTTTCCGCCACTGCTTCTTTGGCTCGAACATAAGTGAGACTGACCGGATTTTCACCCACTAAAATTACCGCCAAGGAGGGGATAGTCCCCTGTTCTTTAAGATTTTGAATTTCTTTTTTTAATTCCGCCTGGATTTTTTGAGCGACGATTTTCCCTGAAAGTTCCATCTTTTTCCTACTCTAATCGGTAAAGACTTGAGTAAACATTTTACCATAACTGCCGAGGTCAAGAACACCCACCCCGACGCGATTAAACGCTGGATCTAAAATATTTTGGCGATGTTCAAGCGAATTCATTAAACCAATCATGGCCAAATCCTCCGTGGGAGCCAAGGCCAAATTTTCGCCGTCAACTCGAAATTGCGCGCCGGCCAGTGTTAAACGGTCAGAAGGCGTTACGCCTTGCAAATCATTGTGCGAAAAATATCCTTTCATCACCATATCAATCGCGTGACCACGCGCCACATTTCTCAAAAGCAAATCTTCCGTCAGTGGTTTTAATCCAGCCTGGGTTCTGGCGCTGTTGATATCGCTGACCATTTGCTTTTCGGCGGCGGCATCAATCTGGTAATTGTCGGTTTTAAAACCCAAGTTACTGACGGCCCCGTTTTGAGGAACTTCGCCGATAAATCCTAAACTATTATTCATTTGCCAGAGAGCGGTGTTAACTCGGCTTTCGATCGAAGCGGTCGCTTTAATTAAATGCCCAGTTAAAAATGAGGAAGAAAGCATTTCCTTAGTCTTATTGCCCACCGGCAAAACCATCACCAGAATTAAAAAAATCGAGACAATCAATGTCCCTTTGAGCGCGCCAATCAAAAGACCAAAAGATTTATTTGTGCCGCTACTTTGAATTTGATCGGGAAAATGTCGAAAAATAAAAAAACCAATTAAATAAAAAATAATTTGGACCAAAGTCCACAAAATAAAAAAACCGATCGGTTGGGTAAGGTTGGGTCCCAATCCCCAGTTTCCGAGCAGTGTTCCCATGACCGGATAAAATTTTAAGGCCACCAAAAAAGAGAGAACGATTCCCAAAAGATCAAAAGTTTGTTTGACAAAACCTTGGCGATAGCCGTCCACCACATAAATCGCCACAATTAAAACGACAATTAAATCAATCCAAGTAAACATGTTTCAAATTTAAAATTTAAATCTCAAAATTGGGAGATTCAAGATATTGAATCTAAGATCCTTCTAAATTTATTTTACTCGTTTCTTCTTTGTTTTCCAATCGGCGATAGCTTTTTCTAAAGCTTCGTGAGCCAAAACCGAGCAATGGCGCTTAACCGGCGGCAAACCGCCTAAAGCTTCGGCGACGGCTAAATTGCCGGTCTTTAAAGCTTCTTTGACCGTTTTCCCCTTAATCATTTCTGTCATTATCGAAGAACTGGCAATCGCCGCGCCGCAACCAAAGGTTTTAAACTTCGCATCGCTGATAACATCCTCACTATTTTTTGGGGAGATTTTGATGTAAAGTTCCATAACATCACCACAAACCGGGTTGCCGACTCGGCCCACCCCGGAAGGATTTTTAATCGCGCCCATATTGCGCGGGTGCAAGAAATAATCGGTCACCTTTTTATTATACAAACTATCGATACTCATTTTTTCTCCTTAATTATACGGGCTGATTGCCCTTAATCTCTTAACGACTTCTTTAATTTTTGAAATTGAAAAATCCAATTCGGCCTTGGTTGTTTCTTGACCAAACGAAAACCGCACTGAACCGGCGGCACGCATTGGGTCATCGAAGATTGCCATAATCACATGCGACGGTTCTAAACTCTGCGAAGTGCAAGCTGAGCCGGTGGAGCAAGCGACACCTTCAAGGTCCAGCGCTAACACAATTGACTCGCCTTCAATATTTTTAAAATATAAATTTGCATTGTTCGGGGTACGGGATTCTTTTGAACCATTTAGATAAATTTCAGGAATTTCTTTAACGATCCGGTCCACGAAATAATCTCTCAAATTTTGCAATTTGGAGTTGTTATTTTGAGATTTAATTTTTGATTTTTGAATTATCTCAACGGCTTTCCCGAGCCCAGTAATAAAAGCGGTATTTTCCGTGCCGGCTCGAAGTCCGCGTTCTTGCTCACCACCATCAATAATCGAAGCAAGTGGTGTACCTTTACGAACATACAAAACGCCAACCCCTTTCGGTGCCCCAATTTTATGACCAGCAATTGTCAGCATATTAACATGTAAAAAATCGACGTTCATCGGCAAAAACTCGGCCGCTTGAACTGCATCGGTGTGAAAATAAATTCGTTGTTTGCGACTTTTATTTTCTTTTTCAATCATTTTACCGATTTCACGAATCGGTTGAATGGCGCCAATTTCATTGTTCGCATACATCACTGAAACCAATACTGTATTTAGTCGTATCGCTTTTTTAACTTTTTCGGTTTCGATAATACCATCAGTGTTAGGTTTTACATAGGTCACCTCGGCCAGTCCCATTTTTTCAAGCTTTTGGCAGCTGTGTAAAACGGCATGATGTTCGATCTGAGAAGTGATAATGTGTAGGCGAGATCGGTTTTGAGATGATGTACTGAGTCTGTATATCAGTCCTTTGATCGCCAAATTATCCGACTCCGAGCCAGATCCCGTGAAAATTATTTCTAATGGACTTGCCCCCAAAAAACCGGCCATTGTTGCACGGCTATCTTCAATCGCCTTTTTCGCCTCTCGTCCAAAAGAATGAATACTTGAAGGATTACCAAACTCATTTTTGAAATACTTAAGCATCACTTCCAAAACTTCTTTTTTGACCGGCGTCGTCGCGGCATAATCTAAGTAGACTTTCATTTGGCCAACTTTCTTAAATCCTCGACGCATTTTCGGCAGTTTCCCTGAAGTTTAAGATAATCTTGATACGATAAAACCACCGCGACGGGCTCGCTATAGCGCATCACTTCAAAAACGTCACCGCTTTCCGTTTCGCGGATGACTTTGGAAATTTTTGATTGCAGCTCATTGACGTTAATAGTTTTGTTCATCTTTCTTTTGCTCTTTTTGATCTTTAATTTTTTATTTATCAATTGTATATTACATTCTATATACCTTTTTGTCAAATCTTTCAACCTTACTCAGGGTAAATTAAATGACCCGGGCAGGACTCCTGCCCGGGTCATTGCGTCCACTGGATCTGATACGTACCGGTTAACCCCTTGCTTGCTTTGGGGGTTGAGCGATGAAGGCGGCGAGAACAATCTCCTCGCCGTTTTGTCTCACCGCAAGGATATGCCGCTCGGAATCATGATCGAATCGGAGATAGCGGCAGGAATCCACCGCCACCAACCGGCCGACACCGCGCTTGAGATCTTCCAGATGCGGCGCCCAAAGCGGCGGGTCGAAAACGTAGGTACCCCCGGGCTTAAGCCGCTTACGCATCGCGCGGTTGATCACTCTGACTTTGATAGACAGTCCGTCCGCTGTCTTGAGAGGGCCGCTCTGAGTCTTGATGAGGCCGTTGGGCATTACGTAGATACGAATGCCCTTAACAACCTGGAGTTGGGGAAAATCAGTTGGGTTAAGCTCGATCCCCGTCTCGACAGCCTCAATGGCCGGTTCCTGTTCTGGCGTAGTCGTCGTCGGCGCGGCGTTCAGCCAGAGTTCGCGCCCGTCGGCGTCCTTGACCCAAGAAATCATGAAGTCATCGAGCACGAGCTCTCGCTCGTCTCCTTCGTAGTAGAAGTAGAATCTGCTGCCATTCCATTCGATGTACCCTTGTTTGACCCGGTAGATCCCGATATTATGATCGAGCGGCTCGAGAGTCACCAGGTCGGGATGCGACCGAGCAATCGCGAACATCACACCGTAGGGCGCCCGTTCGTTGAACCGGAACGAATAACCCCCGTCGTGGAAAAGCTCGAAACCGGCGTGAGACTCGCGCCGGCTATCCCGCGGTTGCCATGGCTCATCCGATCGCGAACTCCTCGGGAAGAGCTTGTCGACCGAGCGAAAAGTATCGAAAGGGTCCATCAGCATTGCCGTCATCCTCCTCGGAATTGGTGACCAGTAGAAACTACCGGTTAAATACTGCAGCGCTAGGTGAAATATAGCACTTTTTCTTAAAATCGTCAATAAAAAATTCAAACTTACTGCACCGGGGTTTTTGTCCAGCTTAAAGAGTACAAAGTCAAATTATTATTTTCAGATTCAACCAGCAGCGTCAACTCATCCGAATCTCTTAAAAATTGAAAAGTTCTTTGATCACTACTTTCTAAAACCCAACCGCCACTTTCAAGTATTTTTTTATAATAATCGGTAATTAAACTGGAACCGGCCGGCGCCATATATTCATCGGTGACAAAGTTTTGATCATCTGAAAGATAATAGCTTGTTCGAATCGAATTCGGATATCGCGGCGCCACTGTCAAGTCCTCGCCGGCCACGTCAAAAGCGGGCATCGCCATTTGCGTGGAAGTCGGTTCCACGGTGGGCACGGTCACTGGGTTTTTAGAAACATTCAAGGCCGTGTGAGCGACCGTTTTGGCTTTCAAAAAAAGCCAGTAAGCCGTGCCGCCGGCCCAGAAAAATATAAAAAGAACAATCAAAATTAAAACCAGTGCCAGCTTAGAGAAAGACCTTTTCGCGTTGGAGTGCTTCGACTTTTCCATACTCCCATCCTATCATCGCTTCATCTTTTTGTCATTTATCCTTGACCCAGACGTAATTTTATTCGGCTTTAAAATTTAAATAATTTTTCGGCGTTTTTTGAAGTTTGTTCAGCCACTTTTAAGAGAGGAAGTTTTTTTATCTCCGCAATTTTTTTGGCAATTTCAACCACAAAAGCCGGTTCATTTCTTCGCCCACGATATGGTTCTGGACTCATATAGGGACAATCGGTTTCAATCATTAGCCTGTCTAAAGGCACGTTTTCGATGACTTCCATCGTTTCAGAGTTTTTCGAAAAAGTAATTAATCCCGTAAATGAAATATAGAGACCCAAATCCAAAACAACTTTAGCAAAATTCCAATTCCCTTGAAAACAGTGCATCACGCCCATTAGATCGTTTTTTTCTTCCATCAAAACTGACAAAACGTCGTCCGAAGCATCGCGCGAATGCAAAATCAGGGGTTTGGCAAATTTTTGGGCTAAATTTAAGTGTCTACGAAAAAGTTCTTTTTGCGCTTCCGCGCTCTGGTGATCATAATAATCCAAGCCTGTTTCTCCAACCGCTACGACTTTGGAATTTTTAACGATTTTTTCATACTCCGATATCTCGAAGTCTTCTTCTTTAACATGAATCGGATGAAGACCAATTGAGGCATAAAGGCCGCTCGGATATTCACCAGTGATCTCGATTGCTTTTTTCGATGTTTCTAAATTCGAGCCAACGTTAATAATGGCTCGTACATCAGCGTTAAAAGCACGATCAATCGCTTCTTTGTAATCATCTTTGAACTTTTCAAAGTTTAAATGCGCGTGAGTGTCGATAAACATAATTCAAAATTTAAAATTCACATTTGAAATTATTTTCCCAAGGTCGTAGCATACACAATGCAGCCTAAAATTACAACCGCGCAAGCCACGGTTCGAAACTTTAATTTTTCATGTAAAGTTACCTTCGAGAGCATATAAACCAAAATTGGTGCCAAAATTAAGATTAACGAAGTGTAAATGACGCCATATTTTTCAAAGCCATAAAATTTAGTCACCATTTGAACAACTCCAAGAGCCGAACTCGATAAAATCAGCCAAGTATTAGTCGAACTGATTTGCTCGACCCGCGGACGATAAAAAAAGTAAAAAAAGACAAAAAGAACTAGGGTTCTAAGAAAGTATAAAGCCACCGGTGAATAAGCTTCGAGCAAGATTTTTTGCAAAATAATCTCCACGGACATAAAAACCACGGCCAGAATCAAACCCCAAGAATATTGATCGAATTCAAAATGCTTTTTCTTTAAGTGCGCGATGATAAGCGCGATGGCCGCTAAAACCGAAGCAATAAAAACGTGGGCGTTGATATTTCGCTCAATCAAAATGGCCGCCAAAAAGATGGTAAACAAGGGCTGGAACATCATAATCAGCTCAAACTCCTGAACCTTTTCTTTCTGAGCGCCAAGATAGTAAAAAATATTCCAAACGGCAGCGGCCACGAGCATTCCTAAAAAGGCCAATAAATATTTCGGTTCAAGCGAGAGACTGGAAACTTTACCCAAAGAGGGCACGAAGAGACCCGTCAAAAGCATTAAAAACATAAAAAGAACGGGGATGAAAACTCGGATTTCCATCCGCCGCCGTGTGAGAATCACTTTATCGATAATTGTATTAGTCGCCGAAGATATAGCCGAAATAAAAGCAAACACAACCCTCCTTTAGACGTTACAAGTTACACGTCTAACATATCACCTTTTCCTGGGAAAAATCACGTACGGCTTTCTGCTTTTTAACTGCTCGGTGATTGACCAGGCAGTTTCGGGCATAAATGGATCAATAAGATATGTAATCTGAGCGAGTGATGCCAAAAGTTGACTAATAACTTCATTTAATTTTTGAGGATTTTGCTTGGCTAATGCCCAAGGTTTTTCCAAATCAATTTTTTGATTTTCGGCGGTAATGATTTTCCAGATCAAATCTAAGGCTTTGTTAAATTCTAAGTTTTCAATCGCCCGATCAATTTCATGAGAGAGTTTCACCTCGAGCTGATATTGCCATTTAATATTGTATTTATTAGCCATTGTAATGACCCGCTGAACTAAATTTCCTAAATCATTGGCCAGATCGTGTCGGTACCTTTGCTCAAGCCGTTCGATCGAAAAATCGCCATCTTGGCCGAACGGAATCTCGCGAAAAAGAAAATATCGCAACGGATCGACACCATAGGTTTTAACCACTTCTAATGGATCAATAACATTGCCTTGAGTTTTGGACATTTTTTCGCCATTGACAGTCAGCATGCCGTGAATAAATATTTTTTTTGGTAGCTCAAAACCGGTGGCCAAAAGGAGCGCCGGCCAAATGACACAGTGAAAACGCGAGATTTCACCGCCAATCATTTGCAAATACGGCGGCCAATTGCCGCGTGAACCAGTGATATAATTTAACAAAGCGTCAACCCAAACATAAATTGTCTGCGTTTTATCCCAAGGCACCGTAATTCCCCACGGCACTTTGCTGCGGGAAATCGCCAGGTCTTGCAAAGGCTTTTTCAAAAAACTTAAAATTTCATTTTTCCGCGCCACGGGCATAACCTCAATTTTACCACTTTCAATAATTTCAATAATTTGTTTTTGATATTTGGAAAGTTTAAAAAAATAGACGTCTTCATAAACGGCTTGGCAAGCCGTTTTATGAATCGGGCAAAGATTGCCTTCCAATAATTCATTAGGCATTTTATATTCTTCACAAGCGACACAGTAAAGCCCTTGATAACGGTCCTTATAGATTTCGCCTAAGTCATGAAGTTTCCCTACAAAATCCTGAACGTATTTTTCGTGGGCGGGGTCGGTCGTTCGAACAAAATTATCATACTTGATTTCTAAAGCCGACCACGCTGCTTGGTATCGAAGAGAAACTTCGTCCACAAATGCTTTAGGTGGTAAGCCCCGACTTTCGGCTTCTTGCGCAATCTTTTGCCCATGCTCGTCCGTGCCGGTCAAAAAGAAAACGTCGCGGCCGTGTTTACGCCAATAGCGCGCCAAAATATCGGCGGCGATTTTCTCATAAGCGTGGCCGATGTGCGGCGCTGACGTCGTATAATCAATCGCCGTGGTAATATAAAAAACATCTTTAATATTCGTTGATGGTTTCGGTTGAGTATTATTCATTTTTTTCGTATATTTGTATCTATTTCGTATTAAATGCTTAGCGTATCAATATCACGAATTCTCCCTGCTCTTTAATTTTTGGTTGGATTGACGATACTTTACCGCGAAGGATTTCCTCAAATTTTTTGGTCAATTCTCGGCCGACAATGACCTGGCGATCACCCAAATTTTCTTTAATATCCATTAAGGTTTTTTTGATTCGATGTGGCGATTCGAAAATGACGATCGGATACTCAAAATTCTTAATCGTTTTAAACAAGGTCTGACGGCCTTTTTTCTTGGGCAAAAACCCTAAAAATAAATATTTATCCGTTAAAATCCCGCTTTGTGAGAGCAACAAAGTTGCCGCGTCCGGCCCGGGAACAGCCTCTACTTCAATTTTATGCTTTAGCGCCTCGGCAATCAAGACGCCGCCCGGATCGGCAATCCCAGGCGTACCGGCATCAGTAACAAGGGCGATATTTTGGCCGGATTTTAGTTGATCGATTAAGTAATCAATTTTTTGCAAGCGTGAGTGCTGATGAAACGAAATCAAGGGTTTTTTAATATCGTAGTATTGCAGTAAGATTGCTGTCCGCCGGGTGTCTTCGCAAGCAATCAAATCTACCTCGCGCAAAAGACGCAAAGCCCGCAAAGTAATATCCTCTAAATTTCCGATAGGGGTAGCAACAATAAACAACATAATGAATTTTACAATTTATAATTTTTTAAAAGAATGCATAAATTGTCGCAATCGCTGTAATAATCATCAAGCCCGCCGCCAACCAACCAATCGTGGCGGTCAAGCGCGAGTTGTGATGAGAGTTCATTATACTCTTATTTGAAGAAATAATCGAGATTAAAACCAAAATAATCGGCGCCACTAGACCGTTGGCGACAGCGGCGTAGATGAGAGCTTTAATCGGGTCGAGGTGAACAAAATTTAACAAGAGACCGATACCCATCGAAAGAATAATGACGCCGTAAAAATACACGGCCTGGCGCAAGCGCAAATTAAGGCCTTCGCGCCAGCCGAAACTTTCGCTCGTGGCGTAAGAAGCCGAGCCGGCCAAAACCGGAATTCCCAATAGACCAGTGGCGATAATGCCCACGGCAAACAAGAGAGAAGCGTAATTACCAGCGAGAGGTTTAAGTGCCGCCGCGGCATCAGCGGCCGAACCGATATTGGTAATCCCGTGCGCAAACAAAGTTGCCCCGCAAACGGCAACAATAAAAAACATCACCAAATTCGAAAAAAACATCCCTACCCAAACATCCAAGCGCATTTTTTTAATTTCTTGAGAGGCCACCTGCTGCCGCGCAGCAATCGTTTCCTTGCCCTCGGAAATTTCCTCTTCAACTTCTTGAGAAGTCTGCCAAAAAAATAAATAGGGTGAAATCGTCGTGCCCAAAATGCCGGTAATTAAAATGATTTGGCTTTTGCTCCATGAAAGTGAAGGAATCACGGTGTGCTTTAAGACCGTAAGCCACGGAAATCCTTTGATCGTAAAAGCCGTCACGACATAAACCAGTAAAGTCAAGGCCAAATATTTAAGATATTTGGCGTATTTTTCATACGAAATAAAGATTTGCAAAATTAAAGACAAAGCCACAAAGCCGATAACTAAAAACCAAAAAGGTAAGAATGATCCCAGCAGCTGAGTGGCTTTGGCCATGCCACCTAAATCAGCGCCGATATTAAACGAGTTAGCGAGCAACACCAAAATCGCCACCGAATAAGCTAGCGTTTTGGGAAAGTGCTTCTTAATATTGTAAGCCAGCCCGCGGCCGGTCGCGAGCCCAATCCGCGCGCACATTTCTTGAACGACAGCCATCAGCGGAAAAGTCAGTGGCGCGAGCCACAGCAATTGAAAACCATATTTGGCGCCTTGTTGCGAATAAGTCGCCACGCCGGAGGGGTCGTCGTCGGCGGCACCGGTTGTCAGCCCCGGCCCCAGTCCATACCAAAAATGCTTGACCGTGTTGACCGGTGACACAGCCGCTTTTTTAACTACTTTAAGGCCACCTTTTTCCACTTCAACGGTCGTTTTGACCGCCTGAGCAACGGTTTTTGATGGCTCAACAATAATTTCTTCACCGAGTGCTTTTCCAATACTTAGACTATCAACCGGCAAGGTTTTTTTGAGTTCGTCTTTGCTTTCAAAAATTTCTTTCTTCGCCATATTTTTAGTATAGCAGGAGATTTCGAGTTCCAAAAGAATTTTATTTCTTTAGCGCTTTCTCTCCTGGTCAGATCCTTCTTAGATTTAAGGATGAAGTTTTCCGTACATAAAAATCGAACCCAAAACCGCGAAAGGAAGTGTTAATAATATCACCAAAATACCAAAAATTCGCGAGGTCCAACTTTTACGGCAGATTAAAAAAATCCCCGCCGCCCAACCAAACAAAATAAAAATGCGGGTAGAAATAAATTCTTTTTGAGAATTGTAGGGCGAAGCAAGTATTACAAAATTAAAGAGTACTCCCAAGGTGTAAGAAATAATTCCGATGGCTTTTTGCCAATTCGTTTTAAATAGAAAAAATCCTCCCCAAAAATAAAACGAGAGCATTAAAGGTATACCAACTGAAAGATTGTTATTTATTTGCCAAACGTTTCCAAAAAGATAATAAAATAAATATATAAAAACAAAAGTTGAGATAAATCCTAAGAATATAAGACCTAATTTTTTCATAACGCCTCGCGGTATATCACGACTTAGAAATTATTTTAGTTGTTTTACCAACTCAAAAATCCACTGGGCAAATCGCCGTCGAGATACCACTTACCCTGATATTTTACAATCTTGATCGTTTGACCAGACTTTACTTTACAGTAGCCATAATCACTGGTCTTACTAATAAGCTCTTTACAGCCGCGAAAAGCGTAATAATTATCAAATGTACTGTGGGCTTTTCGGAGCATAAAAAATTCATATATTCCCAAAACAATTAAAACTACAACAAGAACCAATATTAAAATTAAGATGTTCTTTTTCATACTAACTCATATTGATATTGTTTACTTGGCCAAAAAGTGGAAAGCTTGGTAGACCAAGAATACCGGCCAGACAAGGGCTTTCAAAAATCCGACCACGCCCATGCCAAAACTCGTCGCTTGGCCGATAAAATAAACGGCCGCACCAATGAATCCCAGCCCATAAACCGCGCTCGATACCCCATGTTTGTGCATACCTTTCATATTATTCCTTTCTAAAGGCCTTAAATTATAATTGCGATAATAAATACCAAAAGATAAATAACGACGAAGAATATCAAAAAGTTGAGAATATAATCAAAAATCTGCCGACTGAGTGTTCTCTCGGCAAGAATGTTAACATTTCGCAAGACAAAATTCATGGCGTAAATGACCAACAGCAAGGAAATAACCGCCGACCAAATAGCTCTCTTTAATGATAAAAACAATTTCATAATTATCCTATTCAAGTATACTCTTGAATTCCGACCGGTTGCAAGGTATAATGTGGGCAACTTAAAACTTAATTAAATAGTACTCTTAAAGGTCTTGGTTAAATTAATCCAATCATCGAGCGTCAGATCTTCGGCGCGTTTAATCGGATCGATACTTGAACGTTTCAAAATATCGCGAACTTGGTCTTTCGGCAGTCGCAAAGTCGCCGCCAGCGAATTATGAATTTGCTGGCGCTTGGCCGCAAATCCGGCTTTGACGATGGCGAAAAATTGTTTGGGTTCGCTATCGGGAAGTTTTTCTTTGGGCACGATTTTAATCACTGCACTGTCGACGGCCGGCACCGGGTAAAAATCGTCGCGGGGAACTTGAGCGACAATTTCTGCCGTCGCATAAAACTCTACTATTATAGTTAATAACCCCCGCGCCGATTCGCCCGCTTTAGCGGTGATTCGCTCAGCGACTTCCTTTTGAACCATCAAAACCAAAAGTTTCGGCCGCGGGCTATTTTCAATGAATTTTCTAATTAATGGTGAAGTGATGCTGTAAGGAATATTAGCAATAACTTTGTACGGGCCGATGAACTCGGGGCTGAAAAACAAAGCATCCTGGTGAATGATTTTTAAATTTTTCGCCTTGACGTTTTTTTTCAGCAATTCAATCAACTCGAAATCTTTTTCGACGGCGTAAACTTCTTTCGCATGTTTAGTCAGTTCTTCGGTGAGAATGCCGGTGCCGGGACCGATTTCTAAAACAATGTCGTCTTTCGATAATTCCGCCGCCTTAATAATCAGCGGCAACACTCCCAGGTTCTTTAAAAAATATTGTCCGAGATATTTTTTAGGTTTCATATATTTAATGGCGGATAATATTTATCAACCTGGACATTTTGCAAAATGCCCATCCCGATCGTGCCACCAAGCGCTTGGAAAGCATCCAGTGAAAGATCAATCACGGCCGAAGTACCGACACCGCCACCGATAATCGTCACTGTTACCTCTCTACCATTATTTAAATTAACGACCGTCACTTTGGTGCCCGGTTTAATCGAATTATTAGAACCGGTCAGCGGTTTTTGATATGAATCGTAAGAAGCTTTGCCGCTGGCATAGACAACGATTTTTGTCCCGACATCAACAATTTTATTAACCGGTTGTTTGACGACCGTGCTGGAGGTAAGCGTTTTTGAGACATCGACACCGTTAACTCTTTTGACGGTATAAGTATTTTGCTTTTGGCCGTTTTGACCTTGCTGCTCGACGCGAGTTTGATTTTTTTCCATCGTCGGATCATTTTTTTTAACCGTTTGATAAGCGATACTTTCCGTTTCGGTGACCTCAACTTCGGCCACGCGGGTAATCGTCACCGTCAGATCCGGCGTGATAGGCGTAGTGATAGCTGGGTCTGCCGTGTCTTCACCTAAAAGTCCGATGTTATTTTCCGCTAAAAGCCCTTGAATATCTTTCTGCCAAGTCCGATAAGTTGTGATGTGGCCGGCGTCATTGACAACGACCGGCGTAGCGCGGATAATTGTCAACTGGCTTCCGACGCCAAGGGCCGGATCAGGAAAAACGTTAAACTTATCTTCGGGAAAAACCGTCACCCCAAGATTAGCCAACATCTCGTTAGCACTCTGAAAAGCCGGCGCGCCGTAATAAATTTCCGTCGGATGATTCAGATCAGAGCCAGCTTGCACGCCTGAAACGAGCGGCACAATTGGATGGATACTGACATGAATAAACCAGAGTATCAATAAAATTTGAGTTAAAATAGCTCCTCCGTAATTTAGATACTATCGCGTTAGATTCTTTCAATCAAGTCTTCGGGAATATCGCCCAGGAATCGCGAGGGTTGGCTTCGGGAAACCGTGCCGTAAATCATCCGATTTTCCGCCCAGGAAAGATAGAGCCGTTTACAGGCCCGCGTCATGCCGACATAGCAAAGCCGGCGTTCTTCTTCGAGCTCGGACGGATCCATAAACGAACGGGCATGGGGGAATAGCCCCTCCTCCATTCCAACCATAAAAACCACCGGAAACTCCAAACCTTTAGCGTTATGTAAAGTCATCAGTGTCACCGCCTCGGCGGAAGGATCATAATTATCAATATCGGAAATGAGTGAAACTTTTTCCAAGAAATCCTCCAGATTTTCCGATTGAGCGGCGACTGATTTTAATTCTTCAATGTTTTCCCAGCGCATCTCCCCTTCTTCAGTTCCATCTAAAATCCAATCTTTATAGCTGGTTTTAAAAGCGACTGAATCAATTAACCGCGCTACTTTAAAGTCTTTGACACTTTCTCTTAACTTCGTGACCATCTCATTAAATTTTTGAATTTTGGGATTTTCATTTTGAGATTTGAGATTTGCATTTTGAGATTTATCCCCAATCCCTCTCGGTGGTACATTAATAATTCGTTTCAGCGAAACCCTATCGTCCGGATTAGCAATAAGTTTTAGGTAGGCTAAAATATCTTTGATTTCTTTTCGCTCGTAAAACCGCAAAGCCCCGACAAGGCGGTACGGCATCGAACGCTGGAGTAGGATTTCTTCTAAAATGCGTGACTGAGCATTAGTGCGGTACAAAACAACAAAATCATTGTAAGAGCCGATATGCTTTAAAGCATTTATTTCATCTAATATAAATTCTACTTCCTCAATATCGTTGGCTGCTTGGTAGACGGTCGCCGGCAGTCCATCTTCATTTTTCGTCCAAAGACTTTTCTCCGATCTTAAAACATTTTTTTCAATAACCTGTTGGGCGACATTAAGGATATTTTTTGTCGAGCGATAATTCTGTTCCATTTTGATAACTTTTGCTTTCGGATAGTCTTTTTCGAAGTCCAAAATGTTGCGGAAGTTAGCGCCACGGAAAGAATAAATTGATTGAAAATCGTCACCAATAACAAAAAGATTTTGATGGCGTTCGGCCAAAAGTTTAATTAAAACATATTGGGCGTGGTTGGTGTCTTGATATTCGTCAACTAAAATATATTTAAATAAACTTTGCCAACGCCGGAGCGCTTCGGGAAACTTTTGGAAAAGTTCGACCGTTTTCATAATGATATCGTCGAAATCCAAAGCATTAGCCACTTTGAGATCTTTTTGATAACGCTCATAGACTTTTTGAATAATTTCGCCGAAATAACCCTGGGCGTAGCGTTTGTAGCCGACCGGGTTAATGAGCTCGTTTTTGGCCCCGGAAATAAAATTTTTGATCGTTCGAGGATTGTATTGTTTTTTATCAAGCTCTAAAGAGTCCATGACGTGCTTGATCGCCGAGAGCGAATCGTCTTCGTCGTAGATAGTAAAAAACCGGCGATAGTCCAAGGCGGTGATTTCTTTACGCAGAATTTTGACGCAAACGCTATGAAATGTCCCCGCCCACGGAAGCAATTTTTGATTTGCTGTACCAAAAGCGTTCGGCCCAAGCAACTTCTGGATTCGGCCAATCATTTCTTGAGCCGCTTTATTAGTAAAGGTAGCAATTAAAACATTGTATGGCGAAACATTTTTTTCTTTGATTAAATATGCCACTCGATGTGTCAGCGCCTTAGTCTTGCCAGAGCCAGCACCCGCGAGGATAAGCACTGGCCCTTCCGTCGTTTTAACCGCCTTAATTTGTTCTGGGTTTAGACCATTAAATATAGTAGACATGACAAGTCATATTGTAACAAAATTTAGACATGAGAAAAGGGCAAGGAAATCTTCCCTGCCCTACAAGTGGTAACTGGAGAAACTGTAGAAACGTGGTAATGAAGCAACGGATAGCCCTGACTATAATTTAGCATAAAAGCACTTTTTTGTCAACAAAAAAGGCGCGATGGATTGCGGCCTATAATTATTTTAATATTGACCGATCCTCGCGCCTTTGTGATAAGGGCAAAGTAATTGGCTTTGTCCCTACCACAAACATTTGTTTGTCATAAGGACTGCATTACCCTACCCGTTTTTCCTGCCGTTAGCTTGCTTTTTTTGAGGTACTTTTCGCGTTTTGTTTTTGTTTTTTTATTTTTGGATTTACGGCAGGGAGAAGATCTTGAGTATGAAAAACCCTCCTTATCTTTTCCCTAACGATTTCCCCTCCCTTATTAACGTGCGATTTGATATTATTAAAACATTATACAATAATTTTAAAGAAAAGTCAACCCTGCTGTATTCAAGAACTCAATGCAACATTATTTAATTTGTTATATTCACCCTCCAAGACCTCACAAGGTGTTTGAAAGCCCAATATTTTTCGTGGACGATTGTTTAATTCCCAAGCAATATC
>JBEKTP010000002.1:0-124340 GCA_049515915.1 Patescibacteria group bacterium
GAGCAAGTATAAAGATTATCGGCAGCCGTCGGGTAAGTCGTTTGCGTACAAATATTAGCGTTGGTGGTCGTGCCGGTACCGTTGTTATTGCCGACAGCGACTTTTCCGTCATAAAGATTAACGCTGGTGGCGTTGGTCGTCCCGTCCGTCACCGTAAAGGTATTGGCTTTGTGAGCACCGCCTTGGATATAAACGGCGATTACCTGGCCGGCGCCGGCCGCCACATTATTGATAGTATATGAACCGCCCGCAGCCGTTGTCGTGTTGATTCCCGGCGCAGCATTATTAACAGAAGCAACAATCGTATAGCCGGTTGTATCGAGAGTTGATTCACTACCCGATTGATAGATACTGCCAGAGATACTAATATTATTACCATTGATTGTCAAAGTAATGTTGGAGGAGATACTGGAAAGGATTTGCAAAACAACCGTTGTGCCATCGGGTTTGGAAAGGTTGTAATCAATACCTTTCGTTTTAGTCATTCCGTCCCAAGCAACTTGATACGCATTTTCGCCTCTGGTTGCTCCGGTAATCTTAAACGCCGGGTCATAGCGAGTGTAACTACCAGGCTGAAAGTCAAAACCGGAGTCGCCGTTGGCATTGGCAGTGATAGTATAAGCACCCGAACCTTCGTCGTAGCCATCCCCAGATTGAGAACCTTCAGTGAAGTTGGCCAACGTCGCTGGATTGCGATAGTCGTCTCTTTCCGCATCCCTCGTCGTTGTCGTAGCACGATAATTGGAGAAGTCGATAACCATATTGCCGGTGTAAGTACCGGCGGAAACGGCCTTATGGATTTCAGTATAATTATTTATATTATCATTAACCTTGGACCAACTCCCAACGCCTCCGAATTCAGAATTAGTATAAGGAACAACAGCCATCCCAGGGTAATTATTATTTGAAGTATCCGATTGAACAAAGGTGTGATTAGTGTCGTCATGATCTTGCAATTGAGGAGAGGTACTTGAGTAATACTGAACAACGGTAGCATAATTTGTCGCTCCGGCTACAGTATAGGAATACTGTATAAAAGCATGACCATCAGGATAGATAGTATAGTAATTATTAATCGCCGTTGGAGTAACCCCATAACTCCCTTGCGTTCTAATTATTACTATGGTTGATGTATTTTCAACTAAGGTATTAGTTCCAGTACCAGCCGTACCCGAATTCCAAAAACCAGGTCCAATAAATGGTCTTGAGCCATAAGTACTTGCTATGTTAACCGCTCCGGAACCAATTGATGTATGGTAAAAAAACTCAGGAGCACCTCCGTTGGCCGTATCAAAGACCCACGTCCTCGTGCCATCAGCCACCGAAATCTGGCTGGCCGGTTGGGTAACGGTCAACAAGGGGTCAACGGTGATGGCTTGGGTGGTGCCTTGTTCATTGAAATAAACCCGGACAATATTGTCATCGGTGTCTTCTTCCCAACGGACACTGCCGGGATAATCAGAAACGTCGATAATGGTTTGGCCGTATTGGCGACGTTTGGCGGTATCATTTTTGTAGGTAGATTTTTTAAGATCAAAATCTTTCAGCGCCACTTCCCAAACGATTCTTTGGTCTTGGCCAACTGACGGCAAAGAAAAAATCGATTCTGGTTTGACCGTTTGATTGGCACCACTGCCCACTTTTTGGATATCAAGGATGTTGGTGACGTCCGTACCGTTATCAAGTGTGGTTGAAGCATCTAAAGTGAGGCGATCTTTTTGATTCTTCGTAATCTCATTTTGGGTTTTGGACTTGGGTTCTTGAGCGTCGGCGGCTTTAGCCTTCTGGAATAAGTCTTGAATGTAAGCTTGCGGCGAAGGAGAAATGTCATTCTGAGGCGTAGCCGAAGAACCTCCGGCCGAAGTGCCGGTTCCCACAGGTGTGGGAGATCCTTCGACTGCGCTCGGGATGACAGCAGGGGTCGCTGATGGTATGGTCTCGACCGCCGGGGTGATATCAGTCCAGTTGCCGTTACTATTTTCCTGAACTTTGACTTCACCTTGAGCAACAAGCTTCGTACCATCAAAAAGCTGGGTGGTGTTACCGTTAACCAAGAAATCCTGATAGCCAGCGGAAGTGGCTGATTTAGTTCTGATTCGCGTGCCGCTAGTATCATTGGAAACCGTTTGGGCGGCATCTTCATATTTACCAGTTTGAGGATCTTTGAGAAAAAATTTCTCCGGATGGGTTTGAGGGTTGATTTCGGAAACTCTCAATTTCGGAGGATTTTTCGCCAACAATGTTGGGGGGAGAGTTACCGAGGCGCTGATGATTATCAAAACAATAACCGACACAGCAGTAAACAAGGTCGCCCAGTGGACTTTACCGGCGTAAGGCAAGAGATGCCAGTTATAGTACCAGCGATAGCGCATTCTTAATTGGTTGTGCAACTTCAAAAACTGCGGAAAGGTCGTTTTGGTACTTCGTTGAATGATAAACATTTCAAATTCGAGACCAAGGTTGTTCTTTTCTTTAATTAAACGCTCTCGTTCTTTCTCAGTTTCGGCGGTGGCAATTTCTTTTTCGAAGAGAACTTCCCGCTCGGTCAGTTCGGCCAGATGGCGCTTGTTAGACGCGCCTATCGCCACATTGCGCTTAAATTTGGTTTTTTGAGACACCAAAAACCTGCCCATCTTGGGTATGACACTAAAAATAGATGAGAACCTTTCTTTCAGCCTCACGGCTTACCCTCCGTATTTTAAACCCTTCCTTGGGAAATGATAACTAATTTAACTATACAAAAAATTTATATCAATAATAATACGTATACGAAACCAAATCTACCTCAATTTGTTTTTCCACCACTACTATTTATAATAGATAAGAAATGAAAAAAAGTAAACTTCATCTTTGGATCGGCCTCTTTTTATTTTTAGTCGTCCTCTTTTTTTATCTTATTTTTCTTTGCCCGACCATTCATACCCGCGATAACCCTGATGTTATTACGGCCGCCGCCACTTTGGGTATCGCTCATCCGCCCGGCTATCCCCTCTTTACCATCCTCGGATTTTTAGCCACCAAAATTCCGATCGGGTCGATTCCCTATCGAGTCAATCTGATGTCGGCGCTGTTTTCAGCTATGACGATCACCCTCGTCTATTTTATTATCCTAAAAATGACTCGAAAAATTTTGCCTTCTCTTATAGCCGCCGCCATTCTCGCCTTTTCGTACTATTATTTTCTGCAATCACTTTATGCCGATTTTTTAAGTTTGAATAATTTACTGATGGTTCTGGAGATCCTCGTCTTACTGATTTGGGCTGAGACGAAAAAATCTCAATATTTATGGTTGTTCGCTTTTCTTGTGGGGCTCGCTTTCTCAAGCCATCAAATGTCATTTATCATTTTTCCGGCTTTAATTTATTTTCTCGTTGCCACTGACAAAAAAGTCTTTTTCGGCTGGAATGTGCCAAAAATGATTGGTCTTTTTGTCTTGGGACTATTGCCTTTTATTTACTTACCCATCCGCGCTTTAGAGCATCCTACTTATATGTGGGGCGACCCCTCGACTTGGCGCGGGTTTTGGGTGATGATTACTCGTCAGGAATATGCGAGGAGTGGAAATTTCCAGTATTTTAATTACAGTCTGGCCAGAGTCTGGGATTGGCTAAAACTGATAACTTTTAAAGAGTTCTATGTGGTTGGGTTTCTTCTGGGGATTATTGGTTTGGTCGGTTACTGGAAAAAGGATAAGAAAATCGCCATTTTTATTCTCTCAATGATTATTTTGAGTGGACCGGTTTTTGCCTTTTTCTCAGACGTTCCAACCGATTGGGTCGAGCGAATTATGATGGAAAGGTTTTTCATTGTTTCCTTTACAATGTTTACTCTGGCGATTGGCCTAGGGTTGGAACTTATTTTCGAAAAATATAAAAAATGGGCTTACCTTGCTCTTCTTTTGCCCGTTGGTTTTTTGATTATTAATGCGCCCCAGGTAAATCTTCGTCATTATTATTACGCCTATGATCTCGGCCGAAATATCTTAAAAGATTTACCCCAAAACGCCGTCGTCTTTGCCGGCTCCGATGTGCCCTTGTTTGAACTGCAATATCTTCAAAAGGTCGAACATTTCCGCACCGACGTCAAGGTTATCCCCGGCGCCGATCCAAAGCTAGTTGGTCTGCCGCCTTCCACCGTCAAACAAATCCAAACGGAATTTCCCGATTATAGTTTAAGTCTGGATGACTTAGCCAAAAAGTACCCGGTTTATACCACCAACGATATTGATATCTTTTGGGGCTCAAGAACAAATAATTTTATTCCCGAAGGTCTCGTTTACCGTTACACTGCCGACAGCAATTGGGCCAAAAATTTTAATGGCTTAACGGCCCTCAAAAATCTTAAAAATGATCAAACACGCGGTTCTTATCAGCTCGCTCAAGCTCACGACCTTTTCACTCACGAAGTGATTTATTATTATGTTTACGCTTGGACGAGTCTCGGCCAAGGGTATCAAAAGTCAGGGCATCCAGCCGATGGCGCTTTTTGTTACGAAAAAGCTCTGGCGATCGATCCCACCTATATTGTCGCTTTAAATAATTACGCCGGCACTTTTTTGGAACGCGGCGATTACGCTTCGGCCATCGCCAAATTCAAAGAAATTTTAAATAAGTATCCCGGTTTATCGTCAGCCACTAATGGGCTAAGTTTAGCCGAGCAAAGATTATCAAACCAACAAAAAACTAAATAAGCTTTCGTCTTTTTAAAAAAGTATCACACAAGTGGTGCTTTTTTCAGAGTAATCATTCGCTTATTGACATAACATCGCATAATCTTATATAATCTTATATAGGAAGTATATATGAATAACAATCATCTGGATAAAAGATTGAGAGTAATCCCCAACACAATTTGGTCAAAAATTGCAAAAATTGATGAACTCAAGGGTCAGTGGGTGGCCGGAGCGCAGTTAAGCCCACAAATTTTAATGCGCTTAAAAAAATCGATTCTTATTACCTCAACTGGTGCATCAACCCGCATCGAAGGTGCTAAATTAAGCGATGAAGATATTGAAAAGATGATGCAAGGCTTGTCGATACGAAAATTCACTGATCGGGATACTGGGGAAGTCCAAGGTTATTATGAATTACTCAAAAATGTCTTTGATTCTTGGCAGAATATTTCTTTTTCCGAAAATACCATCAAGCATTTTCATAAAGAGTTGCTTAAATTTGTTAATAAAGATGAACGGCATCGCGGGGAATATAAAAAGCTTGACAATAAAGTGGTGATGATCGACGATATCGGACAGGCAACCGGGGTTTTGTTTGAGACTACTCCTCCCTATCTAACCGCTAAAGAAATGCACGAGCTTGTCGAATGGACAAAAGATGCTTTTAAGAAACAAACTGACCATCCGCTTATTATTATAGGTAATTTTCTCGTTGAATTCTTAAAGATCCATCCGTTTTTGGACGGTAATGGCCGATTATCCCGAATATTAACCAATCTGCTTTTATTACAACAAAATTATGCCTATGTACCTTATATTTCTCATGAAAAATTAATTGAAGATAATAAATCCGATTACTATTTGGCGCTACGCCGGAGTCAAAAGACTTTCAAAACAGACCATGAAGATATTATCCCGTGGTTAGATTTCTTTTTATCCATAGTGCTTGAACAGTCAAAAATGGCGATCAGATTATTATCCAAGGAGTTCGTTGATAAATTATTATCACCAATCCAATTATCAGTTTGGCAGTATCTGCAGACCATTAAAGAAGCGACTCCAAATGAAATCTCAAAAAATGTTGGTGTAGCCCGTCCGACAGTTAATCAGGTGTTAAACAAATTATTACAGCTCAAGAAAATCGAACGGATCGGTTTAGGCCGAGGTACGCGATACCGAAAGATTTAAATTTTGCTCGCTGGATAGTAAACGAGTATTAACTGGTTTAACCAATCCCAAAGATGTTCGAAGCAAAGTACATTCAGCCCGCAGAGATACTCTGCGGCTTGTCGCAGAGTAGTTTATCTAAGCTTCTTTTATAAGCTAACATTCCGATAGTCTCGCTTAAAAATAAGACTAAGATAAAATTTCTCTTGTTCGGTAACGACTTCGTCCCAAGTTTGAAAAATGTCCATTCTCTGTAAAGCACTCTTGCCCATCTTCTTTCTTTTAGTCTGATTATTAATAAGCTCAATTATCGCACTAGCATACGCCTCGGTGTTGAATGGCCGAACATAGATGGCGCATTTTTTTGAAACCGTTTCTCTAACCCCCAAAACATCGAAGATAATTAACGGTTTGCCAAAACTCATCGCTTCTTTAGCCACCAACGGGGCCATTTCATAACGCGAGGGCAAACAAACAAATATAGAGCCACCCAAAAGTTCTTGGCGTTTTTTTGAATCGTACTGACCCACAAATTCTATTTTTGTGTGATTTTTCGCCTTCGAAATTAATCGTAATAACTTGTTTTCATCTTTGCCCCCACCGGCGATAACGAGTTTGGTCGAAACTTTATCGGCTATTTGGTCAAAAGATTTAATCAGCAAGTCCAAACCTTTTTGATGAAGATCAATTCGGCCCAAAAACAAAATGTAATCTTTTTCTTTCGACTGAATTTTCCGAGGCAAATCGATCGCCGGAAAACTGACTAAAACTTTGGCGCGAGGATTTTGGGCGAGAATTTTTTTTCGATAACCCTCGGTCGAGACAACAAAGTTTTGATAATACCTTAAGCCCCACGACTCCCACCAATAAAACGGCAGTTTATATTTTTGAGACATCTCACGGGCAAAAAGCCAATGGACCATACCGACGACCGGTTTTTTCGTAAATAAAGGAGTAAAGGCGGTTGAAACCGGCGGCGTAAAACTTTCAATTAAAATATCGTGTGGAATTCTTCTAATCACATCCGGTGCCTGCCAAATAAAGCTTAAAAAATTCCAAGGAAAACTTCGGGCGCCGATGCGAATGTATTTTATTTTATCGATGATTTCGTCTCTGGTTCCTGGGAACCGGCCGGTGACCACCGTAATTTCGTGGTTTCGGGCCAGCCGCCGATTAAACTCATAAGTTAATCTCGCCTGCCCGCCGCCGATGGGATTTTTCAAATCATCAAAATCTAATTGCAAAATTTTCATCTTGGTTTTATCTTAATGCGTATTTAATCGAATGCAAATATTGGTAGAATAAGTTAAATGATAAAACGATTAAAGAAAATTCGATGGTACTATTGGGCCTTGTTTTTGATCTGTCTTTTGACGGTGCTTACTTATTGGCGCATTTTTCATTTCGGATTTCTTTCCGACGATTTCGACCTAATCTATGATTACCATGTTTATCTTAACCCCTTTTCCGGCTACCGGTGGCTGCCGATTCAAGGAGCGGTTTATTGGCTTATTCATATCACTCACCTTTCTGCCCCCATTATCAGAGCTTTCTTTTTTCTATTTCACCTTGTCAATATTGTATTAGTTTTTGCCCTAGTCAAAAAACTTTTAAAAAACGATTTGATGGCAATTCTGGCCGCCGCTATTTTTGCTTTCTTTTATCGCAATCCCCAAGAATTCAACAATATGGTCTTTATGTTGGAAGTCGTTTTAGTTACCTTGATATTATCATCGCTCTTGTTTTACCTTAAATATCTTGAGGAGAAAAAAAGGAAATATTTTTGGCTCAGTTTTCTCTTTTTCTTTTTGAGTTTACTCTGCAAAGAATCGGCTATTATTTTGCCGATTATCTTAACTCTGACCACCTTCATTTTTTACCAGCCGCTCACGATTAAAAATTCAAAAAAATGGTTAATCGAAAATTGGCCTTTTATTTTGCTGGCGGTCATTTATTTGGGATTTTCCGCTTTGACCTCGTCCTCAGTTCTCTACTTTTCCAAAATCGGTTATCATCGCGTCAGTCTCCAGCAGGGTTTCAATACTTATTTAAATATTTTAGCCGGTTATTTTCCTTTCAAATATCAAGGGCAACCGCTGATCGCTTTCAATATTCGAAAAGGCATTTGGCTTTTGACCGGTTTGATCGCCTTAAGCATAGCAATGATTAAAACTAAATTTAAACCGGCAGCATTTTTTGTTTTTACTATTTTACTTTTCGGAATTCCCTACGCCTTTTTCTCCCCCTTTGGGTACCAGGAAAAATATCTTTATATCGGCTCTTTTGCCTCTGCCGGCTTAATTACTTACCTTCTCTGGCAGCTTACCGCTTTCTTCGGTCAAAGAATCCAATTAATCATCTTTCTGTTATTTATCGCTGGTTGGCTGACAGAATCTTATTTATTAATCAACTGGCGCTTGGACCAGTGGAGCATCGCCAACCAACAAGCCAACCTGGTCGAAAGTCAAATCAGACCATATTGCCCGGAATTAACACCCGACAAAACCGGTTTGTTTGTCAACTTTCCTGCCTTTGTCTACGATTCCCAGGTTTTTAATTTCAACAACGGTTTAGAAAATATGGTGAAAAAAACCTGCGGTTCAACTGCCGAAATCAGAACGATTATTTTACCTCAATCATTGGTTTTGTCTTTAGGCAAAGCCCAAAATCCGCCGCCTCAAAACCAAAACATCGCCCTTATATTTACTGGCAGTATTATCGAAAACCGTACCGATAAATACAATCTTTTAGAGAAATTCTATCACGATCAGCGCCTTAGCACCCTTGATGGTTCATTTAGTAATAGCTTTTATGTTGTAACCTCATCGAAAAGCAACAACTTAAGTGCCGATGTCAAAGGAAAGCAAGTAGATTTAAATTATAAGATCAAAGACGGTGAATGGGTTTACGTCTATTTTAATGGTTTTCCGGCACCGGAGGATACGAAAAGTTTTTCGTTCAATATATTGGGCGATAATAAGAATGAGACAATTTATTTTGATTTTCTCAACCGCGAAACTGGAGACTACTTACGTTTTTCAAAAATCGTTGATTGGACCGGTTGGCAAACCGTTTCGTTTAAGTTCTCAGACGCCGAGATCATTGGCTCAAAAATGTCATTGGTCAATTATGATGATTTTAAGATTTCGATTGGCGCTGTCACTGAAATGTCGGGATCTATCTCCATCAAAGATTTTTCCACCCATTAATCACTTTTTGAAGGCACAATCGCTAAGTGGATATTTCTAAATTTGATGGTGCCTTTCATTGGCGTTCTTGAAAGAAAGCCAAAATAAAGGCTATAATTTTGGTTGAAATTAGGTTCGGCTGAAAGCGCGGGATTGGAGGGATAAAACTGAAACATCGAGGGCGCGATATAAACTTTCTTCCAGCCACGCCAATCACAAATCAAATCAAACTCAAAATAACTTTTATCATCACCCATTAAAAGAACTGACAGCAGTTTGTTATTGCCGTCGCCGAAAACCTCCGTGTAGAGCCCTTCGGTACTTTTTAGAGAAAATTCATCCGCATCTTGCAGGAGAACTCGCGAATCGCTCGGATCGTAATCAGAAAAAGTCTGGGTGAAATTATATTCGACCGATAGTTCGTTATTGTCCTTTTTAAAAGTGGGTGTGTTGTTCCAACTCCGCATCTGCCAATTTTGACCCGGCGCCATCGTCGGTTGACCGTTCGACTCAAGCTTAGAATAATCGACTGGATACAAACTAATGATCGGAAGATTTTTAGAAGTGTAGGTATAAATAGGTTTTAGATTCGCCAAATCTGCCGCCGTTTTATTGCCAGTGCCACCCATAAAAGCCGTCGGCATGACGATATAATCGGCGCCACGCGCCATCGCCCCGACAACTCCTTCTTGCAAAAATAGCGACGTCACGTTGCGGTTTTCGATATATTTGGGCAACAACCAATCGTAAGCAACCACTGCCAATCTTGAATCTTTGGGAGTGTTCGCATCAATATATTTGGCTATCTCCGGTGTACCCTCTCCCCCTGCCCCTAAATTAAAAGCGGCGAAAGCTTTTTTGGTGCCGCCGACGATTGAGCTGCTATAAAAACCCCAGAACTCCGGCGACCAATAAATGAGCGGTAAAATTAAGATCAAGATAATGATCACCAAACTGACCGCTTTCCAATAAATATTGGGAAGGTAACGAATCAGTAAGTCCAAACCGTAAGCGGCCAAGATAAAAATCAACGATAAAATCGGAACGAGTTGATGTGAATCGCCATAGTGAGTAAAAATGCCATTATAACTAAGATAAACGATCGCCGTCACGATAATTAAAATAAGATTCTTATTTTGTTGCCAATAATTTTGAATCGAATTTTTAATCACATAAAAAATACCGACGAGCGCGCCAAAACTGATAATCGGAGAAAGAATCCCGACGAGCATTAAATAATAATATTGAGTGACCGGATATGAATAATTTCGAGGGTATGACGCGTTATTTTGGGTTTTAAAACTCGCAAAAAGACTGGCTAAATGTTGAGGATCTCTCATGCCGGCCCAAAGAACGAATGGTGTAGCTGCCATAATAGCAACAGCCAGAAAATAGCCGCGCCAAAATTTTGAGTGACGTTTGCTAAAAACGGGAATCAGAACCAATAAAGTGACAATGTAGGGAATCACAACAAATTTAGTCAAAAAGGCTAAGCCCAAGACTAGCCCCAAAAAATACAAGAGACGATTGTTTTGCTTTTGAAAATATCGCAAAGTTAGTTCGAGCGAAATTAGGATTAATAAAGCCAGCAAGGTCTCTAAATAAGCGGTGCCGTTATTGGTGACCATTACTGGTACTAGCGAAAAAAATAAGGCCGCCAATATGCCGGCTGTCAGAGAAAACCACTTGCGACCAAACCAAAATAAATATACGGCCGTAAAAGAACCAATTAAGGCATTGATTAACCGGGCGCCAAGGAGCATCGAAAAACCAAATTTTTTGGCCAGCCAAATTCCCAAAGTCATAAGCCACATCGCTAAAGGCGGATTGCCAAACTGCGGTGACTGGGGCGGATAAATGTTGTGAAAAAACTGGAAAAAATATCCCCAAAAATGACTCGCGAACCAGCTACCAATCCAATCAACGTAAACAATTTCATCAGGTCTCCAGGCCATTTTAAAAGCGGCGATCAATCTCAAAGAAAGGGCAATCAGAAAAATTATCGTCGCGACAATCCAAGTTTTTTGGGCAAAAAAATTATTTATTTTTTCTGGTAACCCGATCGATTTCTGCTCGGAGTTCGCGAGCGTTTTTCTCCCAGCTAAATTTTTTTGCAAACTCAAACGCGTTTTGGCCAAACTTTTCTCTTTCCTTCTGATTCGACAGAGCTCGAATTAACTTTTCTTTAAAACCTTTAAGGTCATTTTCATCAAAAAGCCAACCGGTTTTATTATCAATAACCGTCTCTCGCAAGCCAGGAACATTGGCCGCCACCGTCGGCGTTTTCTGCACCCCGGCTTCAATCACTGTCAATCCCCAACCTTCCTTGATGGACGGCTGGACCATCACCCAGGCCTTCTTGAGCCAATCGGCTTTTTCCTTTTCGTTGACATAGCCCAAAAAAGAAACGGATTTTCCCAGACCTAATCTTTGGGTGAATTTCTTTAAATTTATTTCCTCCTCACCTGTTCCGATTATAACCAAGCGAGTTTTTTTAATCAACTTGGCAATATTTTGGAAAACCCGGAGTAAAACATCTACCCGTTTATATTTTTTTAAACGCCCAAGATAAACAATTAAAGGCTCTTTTGATTGAGAAATTTTCGAAATTAAATCAAATGACATCCCCGGATAAATGACTTTGATTTTATTAGAAGGGATACCAATTTTAATTAAATCTTGTTTAGTCGAAACCGAAATCGAAACAAAATTAACCTTACGATAAAAAATAAAAAGAGTCCTTTCTAAAAAAGCCAAAAAATATCCCAAAATCCCAAATTCTTCAACAAGAATCTTGTCAAAAACGTCCAAAGCAATCCCGATATGCGGCTTTGACCAAAGGTAAAATGGAGTTAAATAAAGAATTTTGTTGGTAAAATCAATGACGATATCGAATTTTTTTCGATGTTTTAAATACCAAAAAAACGAAGTGAGATTGATCAATTTTGCTGAACTTATTCTGATAATTTTAACGCCGTGGACGGTTTCTTCTCGCTGGCCGCCCGGATAGCGGCAACAAAGCAAAGTTATTTCATAATTTTTTTTAGCCAATCTTGAAAAAACTTCATCCAAATAAACTTCCGCCCCACCCGCTAAAGGATTTTTAATATCCCACCAGTTTAAAATGAGAATTCTTTTTTTCATTTTTTTAAATTCCGACCGATTTCAGTAATTGTCGAAGAAATAAATTCGATACCTTTTAGCTTTAGCCTGGGTGAAGATGGTAAGTATAAACCCGCTTGACTGATTTTTTCGGCCACTGGATATTTTTCGTTCCGAAATAAGCCTTGCTTTTTGAAAACCGGTTGAAGATGAATCGGTACAAAAAACGGTCTCGTCTCGATACCCTTGCCAGCCAACAAGTCAATTAGCTTATTACGACTGATGCCAAATTCTTTAGTCAGCATAATTGCATACATCCAATAGACACTTTCGCCCCAATTTTTTTTAACTGGCAAAACTATTTCTTTGATTCGACTAAGATTTTTTTGATATTGATTGGCGATTTTTCTTTTTAGGGCAATAATTTTTTTGATTCTTTCGAGTTGAGCCAGGCCGATAGCTGCCTGGATGTTGGTGAAACGGTAATTATAGCCGATTGCCAAGTGCTCGAACTTGTGAACGCCTTGGCCAAAAGCCATATTCTTTAATATTTTGGCTCGCTCGGCAAGTTTTTTATTGTTTGTCACTATCATTCCCCCCTCGCCGGTCGTAATAATTTTATTGCCATAAAAACTAAAACAGCCCGCTTCACCCAAATTCCCCACCTTTTTGCCTTTATACTCGGCGCCATGTGCCTCGGCCGCGTCTTCAATCACAGCTAATCGATGCTTCTTGGCGATTTTTAAGATTGGGTCCATCTCGCAAGGTTGACCATAAAGATGAACGACAATAATCGCTTTCGTTTTCTTGGTAATTTTTGCTTCGATTTTTTTTGGATCAATATTAAAAGTTTCCGACTCGGCATCAACCAAAATCGGTTTGGCGCCGCAATAAACCACGGCGAAAGCCGTGGCGATCATCGTAAAGGTTGGAATAATTATTTCATCACCTGGTTTTACTCCAAGCGATAATAAGGTCAAATGTAACGCCGCTGTTCCGCTGCTCGCCGTTACCGCATATTTGGCACCACAATATTGAGCAAATTTCTCCTCGAATTTATCAACAAATTTTCCTTTCGAGGAAATCCAGCCACTTTTTATCGCTTCACTAATGTATTGTAATTCTTTATTATCGATGAACGGTTCAGAAACTGGTATCATAAATCTTCCTTGTCGATTTAAAACATCTGGCTCTATATTAAGAAATGTCAGGCTTCGAAGATTATTTTATCATTGCCTTTGCCAAAATAGGGACCTTGTTTGATTTCGATAATTTTGGTTTTTTTAGTGTATCGAATGCTGTGCCCGCCAGCGATTAATAAAATAGTATCGCCGGAATTTAAAACTACTTTTTTAATGGGTTTTCTTTTTTCGTCAAAAATTGTAAAAATGGCTTTGCCTTGATCGATATGAATCATTTCCAAACTTTGGTTGACCATAATCCGTTTGGTCACATGAACATGTGGTGGAATTTTAGTTTTAGGTAAATAATTACTTACCGCCATTTGGAACGGCAGTTTGGCATTGGTAATAAAATTGACCCCTTTATTATCAAGCTTTTCTCTAGTAATTAGCGCTAATATTTCCCCTTTAGAATTTTTTATTTCTTTAATATTCTTCAATTTCAATTACCTCTAATCGATTATAAACTTTATCGAAATAATCTTTCATTTCGTATTTTTCTATAAAACAACGCCGGGCATTCCGATAAAAATATGAATATTTCTCAAAGATTTCACTAATTAGTTTAACAATATTATTGGCATCATTGGAATACTTTCCACACTGATACTGATCGATAATTTTTCTTAAGCTGGGATAATCGCTCGTAATGACAGGTAAGCCGACCTGCAGATATGAGGCTAATTTTCCCGAGGCAAAACCGATTTCCGTAAAATTTCGGCCAAGATTTTTATAAAAGGCCAAGCCGATGTCAGCCGAGGAAAGGAGTTTTGGCACGCTGGCCCAAGGAACCGGCTCGAGAGAAAAAATTACCTTTTTGTCGTAATCCGCTTTTCGTAATTTTCTTAAATAATCATTTACTTCGCTGGTTATTCTCGAAGCATGCATAACTAAAATATACTGGTCTGGCCACTTTTGAGCCGCCTGGACAATTTCTTCACACCTTGCCCAGGGTGCCATTTCGCCAGCATATAAAATAATTTTTTTATTTTTAGGAATTTGAAATTTTTTTCGCAGATAATCACCCTTTTTTTGATAAATATTTAAACCGGCGACCGGCAAATAAACAATTTTACTTTTATTAAGGTCATTATCGCGGATTAAATATTTAGCGCGGTTTTTGTCTTGAATAATGATTAGGCTGGCGGCGCGGCTGGCCTTTCTTTCATAAAATTTAATCATTTTATCTTTGAAAGATTTGCACTCATTAGAAAGTAATAACTCCAAATTAAAATAAATTAGAGGAATTTTTTTTGCTTTAGAAATTCTTTCTGAGGCAATAATGCCGAAAGTATCGGCACCGATAATAAAAGAAAAATCCTCACTGATTTGCTCGCCAAGATAACGACAAAAATCATTAAATCCTTTCAAAACTTTAAAAGTATGCCATAAGCCAGCCGCCGAGCCAGGTTCGGGAATACCCGGGACCAGATGGATTTTAATTTTTTTATTTTTAAATTTTATCGGTGCCCAACGAAAACTTAGACTATCAATAAATATTTCCACATCGCACTTCTTTACCGCCAAAGAGTTTACTAAATTAATAAGGGTCGGTGAAACCCCGAGCGGATACCAAAAAATGATTAAACCGATTTTTTTATTTTGCTTTTGCATTTTAATCTTCGCCCATTTATGATTTAGATATATTTTTGATATCTTAAAACAGTTTACTTATACCATACATCGAGAAAATTAATCCACCTATGCCTGATAAATATATTCGAAAGGCAATAAAATCAGTTCGATGGTCTTTTTTAGGAGAATTAGCTAATCGACTAATTAGCCCTTTTATCACCTTAATTTTAGTCAGAATATTATCTCCTGATATTTTTGGAATCTTTGGGGCAGTAATGGCAATTTTTTTGCTCTTAGAAACTTTTGCCGATCTAGGTATCACTAAAGCTTTAATCAGAATGGATAAAAAAAAATTTTTAAAATCGGCCGATACGGCCTTCTGGGCATTAATCAGCTTTTCTGTCTTTTTATATTTAATAATTTTTATATTGTCTCCTCTTGTAGCGAATTTTTACCATACACCCATTGTAAAAACCTTAATGAGAATTTTGGCCTTGGACAGTTTCCTACCAGGAGCAGTCTTTTCAGCCAATTTACAACGTAATTTCAAATTTAACAAAATCTTTATTTCTGGTGGTTTATCACTCATAATTCCAGGTTTAGTTACAATCCCCTTGGCTCTATTAGGTTATGGTATCTGGTCTTTTGTCATCGGCAATTTAGTTAGTTCCTTGATTAATTTTCTTTACATATTTTATGTTTCTGGATGGAGGCCGAAACTTAACTTCAAATTTAACATTGCTAAAAGTCTTATCCGCTCAAATTTTTGGATCATATCGGAAAATATATTATTGTGGTTTTTCCCTTACGGAGAATTTGTCATTGTTGGTCATTATCTCGGAACTCAGACTTTAGGATTATATCAAACCGCTTTTTCTGTTTTGAATTTATTTTTTGGCATCGCCATTGGTCATAGTATACCTGTCAGCTACGCTCTCTTTTCTAAAGTTAGATCCGATCAACCAAAATTACGAAATCTTATTATGAAAATAACCCAATTAATCGGTACTATTTCATTTCCTCTCGGTATTGCCATCTCGCTTTTAGCCCAACCGTTATCAACATATTTTTTTGGTCAAAGATGGTTGGGCATCGAAACAATAATTGCGATTCTCGGAATTCGCGCTGCTTTCGGTTTTTTGTTGGTAGCTATGCCCGAGGCTTTGAGAGCCATGGGTCGAGCAGATATTAATGTAAAACTTGGCATAATCGGAATGTTCTATTTTGTTCCTTTTTATCTTATTACAATCAGATACGGCATTCGTATTTTTGCCTTATCGACAATCTTGATAATGCTTATTGATATGCTTATATTTATGATTGTCATCAATAAAGTTTTAAAAATTAAAATAACATTTTATATCAACGCTTTAAAATATCCAATTTTAGGTACTGCTGTTATGAGTGCGGTTTTGTTAATAATCAAACATTTCCTTATATACAACAACTTTGCGGGATTTCTTAATTTAATATTAACAATAATCCTGGCAGTTTTTACCTATACAATTATACTTTATATTTTTCAGAAAAAACTCTTGCAATCAATGTTATCAATAATTAAACAAGCCTTAACTTGATGAGTAATAAAATTTATTCTAACTACAATAAAGCATTAAGTTGGATAAGAGCTAATAGCCTACCCGGTAAAGGAATCGTTGTTAGTAATCAATCAAAATTGTCTTACCCGGAGGTAACCGGTTATTTAATTCCCACGCTAATGCAGGCGGGTGAACATAATTTGGCGTTCGACTACGCGGATTTTTTATGTAGAGTCCAGCAAAAAAACGGTTCCTTCCTTGGTATTGATAAAAAAGAATATATTTTCGACTCGGGCCAGGCGCTGAGAGGATTACTCGCCGCTTCACATCGATGGTCAAAATACAAAATATATGCTCATAAAACCGCTGAATACTTAGTGAGATCGATGAAAAGAAACGGCCGATTTCCGCCGATGTATAATCGATCAATATCGGACAGGGTTTGCGTTTATGTCTTGCCCCCTCTTTTTGAATCGGCTCAAATGTTTAAAAAAGAAAAAATAAAACTCGCCGCTCAAAAATCACTCAAATATTATAAAAATCAAGCGGGAATTTTAGAGTTTAACCTTCTTTCACATTTTTATGCGTACATCATTGACGGATTTATTGAAATGGGTGAAAAAAAATTTGTTGGTCATGCTGTCGAAAAAATATTTTTAACACAAAAAAGAAACGGTGCCATTCCTGCCTATCGCAACTCATGGTGGTCCTGCAGCGCCGGTACGGCCCAATTTGCCGTTATCGGTTACAAAATGGGCTTTATCGAAGAAGCAAATTCGGCAATTGACTGGCTAATATCCGTCCAAAATAAATCAGGCGGATTTTTTGGCAGCTATGGTTTAGGAGCTAAATATTTTCCCAATGAAGAAATCAGTTGGGCCGCAAATTTTTTTTTAGACGCGATAAGCCGAAGGAATCAAAATATGTTTTTGGACAAAGTAGACAAAAAGGGCAAAGCACTTTCAAGGAATACTTGGACAGAAATTGTAGGCAGCTCGACCCCCAAAAAAATTGCCGCTGAAATAAAATCGGGTCATTGTCCCAGCTGGATCTTGCCAATTCTCGAAAACACCAAGCCACGCGAAAAAATTTTAGAGCTTGGCAGCGGTACAGGTCAGTTATCGGCAATTTTAGCGGTGAATTCCCGAATCTCCTTTCTCATAGACTTTTCTAAAAAAAATCTAGACTTTTCTAAAAAAACTTTCTCGATCCTTGGGCTCAAGGGCAATTTCATTTTGGCCGATGTGAGAAAAAGATTGCCCATGAAAAATGAAGTGGTCGATTGGGTTTTTAGCAGCGGGTTGCTTGAACATTTCCACGATTCTCAGATTATTAAAATGCTCAAAGAAATGAAACGCGTTGCTAAAAAAGGGGTAATTAGCCTCGTGCCCAATGCTCACTCAATTTTTTATACAATTGGCAAATCAAGAATGGAAAAAGAAGGATCTTGGCCTTATGGCCAAGAGTTTCCCCAAAAAAGTCTCATCAATTTCTACCGCAAGGTGGGATTAAAAAATATCAGGGAGTTTTCCATCGATACTTACCATGCTTTAAATTTTCTAAAACCACAAGAAAAGAAGATGATTGAATCGATTTATCAATCAATCAGTCCGGATACTTTAAATAAATTAAACCAAGGTTACCTTTTATTTACGATTGGAAATAAATGAACAAGAAAATTTTAAAAAAATATCCGCTTGTAAGCATTGTTCTACCAACTTATAATGGCGAAAAATATCTTAGGCAATCCATTCAAAGTTGTCTTAACCAGACTTACAAAAATATAGAGCTAATTATTGTAAATGATGGCTCAAAAGACAATACCATCGGGATAGTTAATTCCTTTAAAGATAATAGAATAAGGCTTGTACATCATAAAAATACTTTAGGGATACCAAAAAGTTTAAATTCTGGTTTCCGACACACTAAAGGCAAATATTTTACCTGGACTTCAGATGATAATTTTTATGAAAGAAAAGCAATTAAAGATATGCTTGAGTATCTCATAATTAGTAAATCAGACTTTGTGCACGCGGATTACATATTTTTAGATGAATTTAATTATAAAAAGATTAAAGTTAATCATCCTGATGTATGTAACCTTAAAAAAAATAATTGTGTCGGACCTTGTTTCTTATATTCAAATAAAATTAAAAATGTTATTGGTAAATATGATCCCGAGTTAGAACTGGTCGAGGATTATGATTATTGGATTAGAACTTCAAAACAATTTCAATTATCACATCTAAATAAATATTTATATTATTTTCGATACCACCGTGATAGCTTATCATCGCAAAAAAATATCGAAGCTGATATCGCTAGTGTTTTATTAAAAATAAAATATGGATTCATTAATATACAAAGAGCTAAACAACTAATTGTGCCACTCTTAAAAAAGAGAGTTGTTGACGACAAATCATTCACAGGTAAATTAATAAATATATGCAAAATGTTTATTACTAATAACTTAATTAATCGATATTATTATAATAAATTAAATTTCTCTCAAACTAAATCAAAAATTGATGAATTATTTGGTTTCTAAATAATTATCGAAATAGTCCCGTAATCTCTTTCTTAATATTTTTGACAATCTTAAATTTTTTGGGATATTTATTTTCAAAATAAATTACAATTCTATAATAAATTTGTCGCCAATGATAATAAAAGATATTTTGTAAATAATATTTTAAACCGACATTATATATAATATTTCTAGTCTTATATTTATAACTCCAATATATTTTTTTAAATATATTCCATTTTTTACCAGAAAGAACGTTTTTAAGATCGATTTGATCAGACTTACCATACATTTCTTCCCATTCTTTATAAAAAACACATTTCTTATTCCAAGGTTTTACTGGACCAATAATATGCATCACCATTCCTTCAATATTCCCCAAAGGTAAATTCCACTGATTTTTCCCGTTCGTATTCACATAAACATCATAAATCGGAGAAAGATGCCTCCAATTTTTATAAAAATACATATTCAACGCGAATTCATCGGCATTAGCGGCTATTTTATGATAATCATCAATTATTTTTTTTATTTCATAAAAAGTTTCATTTTTAATTAAATTAGTGTTTAAAACAAACATTCCCGCCCCGAAATTATGATCATTAAAATCATATTTGTGTTTAAGATTCAATTTTAGTTTTTTAAATTCTGCAATACTAATTCCTCTGGAAATTATTTTTCCTTTTTGAACAATCTCGCTCTCTAATCTTGAAAAGTATACATCTTCCACCGAAGCAAATCCTTTAACTCCTAATAATCTTTCCAAAGATGTTCTTATAATAATGTCCACGTCATAATAAATAATGTGAGACCACTTTTTAAATTCAGGAGTAAATAAATATAACTTGCTAATAATTACCGGTGGTGTATCAGCAATTTGATTTTGATATATTGGCTTGTAATGTTTTACAAGAATCTTCTTTTTTTGAAACCATTGGGTATCTTTTTGGGTACAATCGTGAGCCAAAAGCATATAATCCCCTTGCCAGCCAGCATTAAAATAGGCGCCGGCGAAAACCTGCTTTGCATATTCAAGGTAGTTTTTATCAGCTAAGGTAACAAAGAGAGCTTTTTTTTTCATTGTTTATTTTTAATCTTCTTTTTTAAGCTTTTAAAATATCGAAAAAATTCAGGAAACCGTTTTTCAAAAAAGAATATCACATTATAATAACTCTGTTCTAAATGCCAGTTTAATAAATCAAATGGTCCCCAGAAAAATAATTTGTCAGATAAAAATTTTGAGTACCTTTCTATTTCAGATTCGGACCAGTCCGCGACCATCGGAATTTTTTTTAGATTTATTTTGTCTGCTTTATATAAATTGTTATACCATTCCTGATAAAAGCAGCTTTTTTGATCCCATGGTTTTCTTCCGTTCGGACTTGTGGTATGAATGATGATTCCTTTAATTTTATCTGGCTCTATCCTCCATTGATTTTCTTCAGTAGTGTAAACATCGTAAACCAGCGGGAGTTTTTCCCATCGGGAATAAAAAAAGAGGTTAAAAATTGCTTGGTCGCCGGTGGTTGAAAATTTCTCATATTTTTTAGCCAGCTTTACTAAATGGTTGAATGTTTTTTGATCAATAATATCGGTGTTGAAAACAAAAAAACCGGCTGAAAAAGTTTTAGCCATTGGATTAATATTTAAAATATCTTTATAATTTTTAAATTCAGACTTAAAGCGAGTGCTGTAAGTACTTTCAACTGAAGCAAATCCCTTAACTTCGGTTAAATATTTTAACGATGTTCGAATAATAATATCAGTATCTAGATAAATAATATGACTCCATTTTTTAAAACTCGTTTGAAATACATAAAACTTACTCGAATACACGGCCGGCATCAACCCCATCATTTTCTTCTTAAATAGAGGTTTACAATGTTTAATTAAAATTCCTTTTTGGCGAAACCACTTTAGTTTAATTTCTGGAATATCGTGAGCCAAAAGCATATAATCCCCTTGCCAGCCAGCATTAAAATAGGCGCCGGCGAAAACCTGCTTTGCATATTCAAGGTAGTTTTTATCAGCAAGTGTGACTAAAAGAGATTTTTTAATCATTTTGAATAAAACCTGGCTTTAGTCGTTTTTAAGATTTTAAAAAATAAAGGAAAAGTTCTTTCGACATAATGTAAAATTGTAAAATAAACTTGATCGAGTCGATAAAAATACCAAATTGCTTTAAAATTTAATCTTGTTTCTCGTTTTTGTAAAAAGTGAGTAAAACTTTGAATTTTATTTTTAGACCATTTTTTACCTTCGGGTATTTTTTTTAAATTTATACGGTTTGCTTTTAGATAATTATTTTCCCATTCTTGATAAAAAATATTATTTTCTAACCAGGGTTTATCTTGACCAAGAAAGTGTAAAATAATACCATCTATTTTATCTGGCTTAAGATTCCATTGGTTCCAGCCATTTAATATATAAATATCATAAACTGATGGCAGACTTTCTTGTTTTCGATTAAAATAAACGTTTAACGCAAATTGATCAGCATTAGTTGCAATCCAATGATATTTTTTAATTATTTTGATTATATCTTTGAACGAATTTTCATTAATTATATCGGAATTAAAAGCAAAAAAACCGGCGCAAAATTTATTTTTTTCGAGATCATATTTTTTTGAAAGGGATTTCCTTAATTGTTTATATAGTTCTTTAGATATGCCGCGATTATATCGGGCTTCTTTTTGACCAATTAACTCTGATTTCAATTTTCCATGCAAGATATCATCGACCGAGGCAAAACCTTTTATTTGGGTCAAATTATCCAGCGAAGCGCGAATTATAATATCTGCATCTACATAAATAACGTGTGACCATTTTTTAAATTCCAGTGTGAATAAATACAATCTTGTCATGTACGATAAAGGCGTCATTGCCACGGGCTGGCGAAAAAACGGTTGAAACTGTTTCACTAAAATGCCTTTTTTTCTAAACCATTCGGTATCTTTTTGAGTACAATTATAGGCTAAAAGCATGTAGTCGCCTTTCCAGCCAGCACTAAAATAGGCACTGGCGAAAACCTGCTTTGCGTACTCAAGGTAATTTTTATCGGCCAATGTGACTAAAAGTACTTTCTTCATTTAGAATTTTTAATTATATTTAACAATTTCATTTTGTTAACTTTTAAAATTGAGAAAAAAATTGGAGACGTTTTTTCAACAAAATGAACTAACGAATAATATGATCGAGCTATTAAAAAAATAATTCTTTCAGCCAAACTTTTTAGCATCCTTCGTCCCCTCAGTCGTAAATAGAAATCATAAATTATAATGTCAAAGTTTGACCATTTTTCAGCTACGGGAATATTATTCAAATCAATATTCTCGACTTTTTCAGTATTCTTAAGCCATTCTTTATTGAAAACACTTATGTTCGACCATGGTTTTATTGTTCCTGGAAAATGTAGCACTATTCCTCTGGTCTTTGCGGCAGTAATCCTCCATTGGCTTTGATTGTTATAAATGTAAATATCATAGACCGAAGACAATTTTTGCCACCGTTTATAGAAATACAAATTCAAAGCTAATTGATCCGCATTTCTTCCAATACGCGAATACTTTCTGACAAGTTGAGTTAATTTAGAAAAGGTGGTTTTTTCGATTATCCCAGTATTAAAAGCCAGCATCCCAGCACCAAAGGAATTTTTTTTGAAATCAAAATTACTTTTCAAGCTATTGAATAAATTATTGTATTCAACATTGTCCACACCATGTTTTTTTGCTTGTTCTTTGGAGATTAATTCATCTAAAATTTTTTCGTTAAAACAGTTATTTAATGCTCCTAAACCCTTTACTTTTATCAATTTGTCTAACGATGATCTAATAATCACATCAGCATCATAATAAATAACCTTGTCCCATTTTTTAAAATAATCTGTAAACAAATAAAATTTACTGATGATCGAATGATTAGTAAAAGCCATTTTGTGATTAAAGATCGTCTTACAATCTTTTACAATAATACCTTTTTTTTTAAACCATTCCGTGTCTTTTTCGTTACATTCGTGAGCAAGTAAAAGATAATCGCCGTGCCAGCCGGCGTTGAAATAAGCGCCGGCAAAAAATTGTTTGGCATATTTTAAATATTTTTTGTTAGCTAAAGTAACTAAAACATTTCTTTTATACATTGTTAAATTTTTTTATCCGGGCTTTAGTTTTTTTAAGTAACTTAAAAAATTTTGGAAATCTTAGCATCACAATATCCATTACAGCATAATAAAAAAGATCGAATTGCCACTCGTAAATGTCTTTTCGTAAAAAAAATCCTTTAATTTCAAGGAAACTGGCATAGAAAAAAATTTTAAATTTTGACCATTCTTTTTTTGAAATCCGGCGGTTCAAGGAAATTTTATCAGCCTTTTGAGCGATGTTTTGCCATTCGTCATACAAAATACTCTTCCGATCCCATGGTTTCATTGAACCAATTGAATGAATAATAATCGTATGAACTTTGAGTGGATTAATTTTCCAATAATTTTCGTTTTTATCAACAAAAAGATTGTAAATATTCGGCAGCTTGTGCCATTTTTTGTAGAAAAAAATATTTAACAATCCTTCCTCGCCCATCGATTTTAGATAAGGGTTAAGTTTTTTTGCCAATTTCGTAATTGCGTTAAACGAATTTGAGTTGATAATTGATGTGTTAATGACGAAAACACCGCTGGCAAAAGTCTTCTCATAAGGATAAACGTTTCGAAGAAAAGATATTTCTTTAAAATACCAATGGATTCTTGGAAAAATATTGGAAACCGCCGAAAAACCTTTAGTCTGGACCAAATTTGCCAACGGTGCTTTAATAATCACATCTACATCCAAATAAACGATATGCGACCAGCGCTTAAATTCTTTTTGAAATAAATACCATCTGCTTAAATACACTGCCGGATCACCACCAAACTCTTTCTGATTAATAATGTTTGCACAGTACCTCACTAAAATCCCCTTTTTTCTAAACCATTCGGTATCTTTCTTTGAACAATTATGAGCCAAAAGCAAATAATCTCCCTGCCAGCCGGCATTAAAATAGGCGCCAGCGAAGACCTGTTTAGCATATCCGAGATATTTTTTATCAGCCAATGTTACCAAAACGGCTTTTTTCATTTAAACACCACGGCATATTTTTAATTTAGCTCTTTTTAACATTTTGAAAAATTGAGGAAAATTTTTCTCAACAAATTTCAATAATTTAAAATACTTTTGCCAAACATAATCATACCAAGTTGATGCCTTGAAATTAAGATAATGAGAATGAAACAATATTTTCATATGTGACCACTTGTTACCAACCGAAATTTTTTTAAGATCGATGAGATCTGTTTTCAAATAGTTACTTTGCCATTCGTTGAAAAAATCAGAATTCCGCTCCCACGGTTTTTTTCCCCCAATCAGATGAATGACAATGCCCTGGATATCTTGATTGGCGATTCGCCACTGATTTTTTCCATTTTCAATATAAATATGATAGATCGGCGAGAGCTTTTCCCATTTTTGATAAAAAAATAAATTCATGAAACCTTGATCATCGCAATTTTTTTTGGCTAATGGCTCAAACTTTTTAACCAAATCAATCAAATCGTTAAAAGTAGTGGAACTAATAATATTTGTATTGAATACAAAAAATCCATCGCAAAAAACTTCACTACTCAAGTCATAATCCAAAAGTTTTTTTGAATTGTTAAAATAGTCGGACAATTTTGAGCCTACAATAGGCGGTGCCACCGCAAAACTTTTGACTTTTAACAAATTATCAAGAGATGCTCGAATTATTATATCAACATCAAAATAAATCACATGCGACCAACACTTGAACTTTTCTTTAAAAAGATAAAATCGACTATATGTAACAATTTTTTTACTCCCGATTGTTTTTTGGAGAATTATCGGATCACAATGATAAATTTTGATTCCTTTTTGACGAAACCATTTCAAATCACGTTCGGAAATATTATGCGTTAAAAGCATACAATCGCCTTTCCAACCGGCGTTAAAATAGGCACTGGCGAAAATTTGCTTGGCGTATTCAAGGTAATTTTTATCGGCCAGGGTCACCAAAAGAGGTTTTTTCATTTTATTTATTATAATATTATTAACAGAAAGATGAATTTTTTATTACGACTACAATATAGATATTCTCAAATCAAAGATTACCTATCAAGTTATCTGTATTTTATTATATATCTTCCTTATTTAATTTTATTTCTATTTATTAAACCCAGATCAAAAGAGATTAGTGCTATGGTTAGGATAAAAAATGAAGAAAATTTTTTAAATGTATCTATAGAATCAATCATTAATTTTGTTGATGAAATAATTCTAATTAACAACTTAAGCAGTGATAAAACGGCTACAATTATTAAAAAACTTATTAAAAAGTATCCCCAAAAAATATTTGCGTATAATTACCCATATTGGGTAAGTAAAATAGGAAACCAAAGTAAAAACATTGATAACAAAAAGAAATCTAAAAAACACCTAGCAACTTATTATAACTGGTCAATGAACAAATGCTCTAAGTCATACATTTTAAAATGGGATGGCGATATGGTCGCTAATAAAGGATTTCAAAGAGAAATAACTCTATTCAAAAAAACAAAAAGAATTTTTTTTATAAAAAATTTTGGAAAAAATATTTACCCTGATCTAAGACATGCAATTCAAACGATCAAAGAGACAGAAAGTGAGGTCTTCCCAGGCTGTTACATAAGTTATTTAAATAAAGAAACTTATAAAGAACTCCGCTTATTTCCCAAGAGAATAAGTTATTATAACGCTAAATTTCCTTTTTTAGAAAACCTCTTTAGCCCTTTAATGTTCTACCCTTTTTTAATCCTTAATGCAAATAAACCATCTTTTCTACACTTGAAATTTTTAAAAACTGATCCTTATAGCAACATGCCAGAAGAAATGAAAAAGTTTATCAAATTTTCTATTAGACCAGACGAGAAATTAACCAAAGAAGAATTAAATATCCTGTCAAGATATAAAATTAAAAATTATAATAAAGATTTTATTATTTCATAACCTTGGTGTTCAAGCGTTCTTAAATCATAATTTTGTCTAACGATCTTTTTTAAGTTAGTAGCAATAGTTTGTGACTTTTCTTTCGATAGCAATAAAGAAATCACGCTCGAAGCAAATTGCCTTACCGTATCGGCAATTTCAATCTCGATATTATTTTTTAATTTTAGACCCTCTGCCCCCAAAGTTGTGGAAACAACCGGGATTCCACATGCACCAGCCTCCAGTATTTTAAATCTAGTTCCAGACTCAAATCTTAATGGCACAACCATTAAACTTGCATTAAAAAAGTAAGGTAAAACAGACTCAACTTGGCCTTTAATAATAATCTGCTTTTCATCAACCAAATTCAAAACTTTATCACTTCCTTTGCCGATTATATAAAGTTTAATCTTGGGAATTTTATGTTTAATTTCTGGCCATACTTTATCAATAAACCAACGAGCCGCGTCTTCCATCGGGCTCCCCGGCCAAAATGTACCGCTTAATAAAAGCGAGGGGTATCTATTATTTTCTTTCTTCGACCCTAATTGATAAGTTTCGAGATCGATCACATTAGAAAATATTTTCACCTGATCTTTTTTTCTTACAAACTGTCGATAGTAACTGGCGTCAACTTCTGAAACGGCCGTTGTCACATCAGCTAATTTAGCACCCCAAATTTCCTCGGCCTCTTTTGCTTTCCCGGCTTTGATAATTTTAGTTTTTTCTTTCTCTTTCTGGGCAAAAGGTAAACCCCGAAGCACAAATCTTGACCAAACACTATCAGTATCAAGAACGACTTTATAAGAAGAATTTTGTTTGAGATATTTCAACAATGGATAAGAGAGATTGCCGTAACCTAGCCAGATTATATTTGCTCTAGTTTTATCGGCAATTCTTAAAATATCTCGATAAATTTCCTCGGATTCGGTTCTAACTGGCAAAATTTTTTTTCGAAAAATTTTTTCGGTAAAAACGTTAAAAACATTGGGAAGATAAAAAGAACTTAAGGGCGAAAAATAAACGTTTTTAGAGTATATTTTATAAAAATCGAGGGCTCGTTTCCCACCGATGTTATAAATCGAAGATCGACTGTAAAGATATAAATTGGAAATCTTGGACAAGGCTTTAATTGAGTTTTCTACTCGTAAAGAAGGTCCACTTTCCGGCGGGTAGTGCAAAATTGGCGTCGTATAGAGAATTTTTAGAAAGTTATTTTTCATTATTTTAGATTTAAAAAGTATTTAGTAACATTTCGAGCGGCATCACCGTAGCCATAATCAAATATTCTTTTAGTCATTTTTTTTCTTTTCATCTGATCTAATATTAGTTCACTCGCCATCGACACGATTTTTTTTTCATCCCTACCCACTAAAATTGCGACACCTTTTTTGATCGATTCTATTCTTTCGGTTTTTTCTCTCAAAACCAAGACGGGTCTGCCCAAATAAGCCGCTTCCTCAATCACGCCGCCAGAATCGGTTAGAACTAAAAATGATTTATTTAATAATTTTAAAAGGGAGAGATGTCTTAAAGGCTCAATTAAATCAACATTAGAAATATTACCTAAAATCTGCTCGGCCGGTTTTCTAACGTTGGGGTTAAAATGAATAGGAAAGACTATTTGAAAGTTCGGAAATTTTTTGGCTAAGATTACTATCGCTTTTAAAACATTCTCCAAAGGTTGACCAAAACTTTCACGGCGATGTAAAGTCAATAAAATAATTTTTTTACAATCGAACTTTTTTTTAGCTTGAAATGTTTTAAGATGATCAATAACCGTGTTGCCAGTCAAAAAAATTTTTTGTTTTTCGATACCTTCGCTTTCCAAATTTTTAATGGCCGATTTGGTCGGCGCAAATAATGCATCGCTTATTCGATCGATTATGACTCGATTGGCCTCTTCGGGGTAGGGATCGGCAAAATCTCCAGTTCTTAAACCCGCTTCAAGATGAGCAATTTTAACTTTGGCCAAAAAAGCGGCCCATGCGGCGGCCGCGGCGGTAGTTGTGTCACCTTGGACCATTAAATAGTCCGGTTTAAACTTCTGAATAATTTTCCCACTTTGAATAAAAACCTCGCTAAAAATATGCCCAATGCTTTGATTCTTCGTCATAATCTTTAAATTTTGATTCGGTTTAATCTTATAAAAACTCAAAAATGGCTCGAGCATTTGATTATGTTGGCCCGAAACCAAAATAAAGATTTCAAATTTTTTGGGATATTTTTTCAGCTCCTTGATCACCGGCGCTAATTTTATCGTTTCCGGCCGGGTACCAAAAACAATCATAATTTTAATCATTGGCTCCTCACTGATTGTAAACTAATTGTAAACGTCAATTAATTTTCAAGCAACCCCTTATGAAACCTATTAAAAAATGCGGTTTTGTGGTAGAATCATTTTATGCAAAAAAGAAGTCAAAAGAGAATCCAAAGAAATTATATTTTTGGCGCAATTATCTGCTTAGGGCTGATTGGTTTTTTTTCTTGGGTTTATTTACAAAACCGCCCGGCACAAATTTATCCTTCCACTCACTTACCGACGGCCAGCCCAAGCCCGGTTATTTCCGAATTTTCGCTCAGCATCCCAATCATTAAAGTAAAAGCGCCGGTGATTGCCAATGTCGACGGCAATAATCAAACCGCCTACGATAAAGCGCTTGAAAATGGCGTCGCTCAACTGCAAGGTTCCTCTTTACCCGGTCAAGGCGGCAATATTTTCATCTTCGGTCACTCTTCTTTTTATTGGTGGAGTCCGGGCAATTACAAAACAATTTTCGCTAAGTTACCAGATATTAAACTGGGCGATGAAATTGATGTTTGGTATCACCAAAAAGAGTTCCAATATAAAGTCAATGATATTAAAACCGTTTTACCAAACGACGTCGACGTTACTAAAAAAACAGACTCGGAAGAGTTAAGTCTGATGACTTGTGTACCGGTCGGGACAGCTCAGAAAAGACTAATTGTTACCGCCAAACCGGAATAACCTCTCAAATCAAAAAGAGCGCCGAGCGCTCTTTTTGATTGGGACCTTCGAATTTTAGTTCTCACCAATTTCAAACAAAACTTTGACGGCGACAATGACGGCCGAGGCCGCAGCGAAGGTGATGAAGCTCGTCAGAACGGTCTGGAACCAAGTGTAAAGCGAACCCAAAACCGATAAAGCTTGCAAGCCGGCTACCCCAACCAGGATCAAAGCAATAACGGCTACCAGATACTTGTTTGCTTCTTTTTCCGAGACGTTCATAAAGCCCACGATTAAACCGAGGATGACTAAAACCAGTGACGCATACGTGAACGTCACAAAACCGAGTAGAACCGCGATGATTAAACCGATGATAAAGGCCCATCGACCGATCGTACCTTTAGACATTTGTCCTCCTTGTCTTAGTTCTTTTTTTAGAACTTAATTTTATTTTAGAAAAATCAGAGCATTTTGTCAACATCCACGGCCTAAAGGCCGTGGCTTGTTAGAGGCTCTTGTTCCCATTGTTCTTGGATATAAAGGCGCATTTTCTTCTCGTCGATTCGACCGACCGTTTCGATGAAATAGCCGTCTTGCCAGAGACTATCGCCCCAGAGAAACTCCCGAAGCTCAGGAAATTCTTTTCTGATGACCCGCGAGGTTCCACCCTTGAGATACATAACGGCCTTAGAGACCGAAATGGTTGGTGGTAATTGGATCATCAGGTGGGTGTGATTGTACTTGATGTTGAGTTCATGGATAAACCATTGGTTTACCTTGGCGCATTCGTAGAATAGTTCAGAGAGTCTTTGGACGAGTTTACCTCTCATTACCTTTTTTCGATATTTGGGAGTAAAAACTAAATGATAACCCAAGCGGTGTTGAGCATGGGCATTTTTCCAAACAAAGGTTCTGTCATACTTCATACCCTCAGTATATACGGACGGGCAATGGGAACAAGCTAAAATACTTATCCCTCGCCCTGAAGGGCGGGGCTTGCGATTAGCTGTATGTCAAATCAAATAAGATTATTAAAACATCTAATTTGATTAAAAGAATTGAATTAACCGGCATTTTCGGCTAAAATTAAAGATATGTTTGATACCATTGTCGCCGGATTTTTTTGCTTTATCTCAACTTTCACGGGTGGTCTGACTAGTATTCGGTTTAGACATCGCTTTGATATTATTTTAGGTTTTACGGCCGGCGTGATTATTGGACTGGTGGCTTTTGATATCTTTCCAGAGATTTTTAAATTAATTAATCAAACTCATCTTGACAGCGTTTATCCCATGATCGCCTTAATTACCGGTTTATTGCTTTTGCATTTGGCAGAAAAAACTTTGCTCATCCACCAAGCCCAAGAAGGAAGTTATAAAGAGCATAAGCATCCTTCGGTTGGTGTTCTTTCGGCTTTGGCCTTAATCGGCCATTCATTTCTTGACGGCGTGGGCATTGGGATTGGTTTCCAAATTTCCCACGCCATTGGAATCGTTGTCGCTATTGCCGTCATCGGCCATGATTTTGCCGATGGCTTAAACACCGGCTCGCTCATGCTTGTTCATCGGAATAGTACGCGCAAAACCTTTTTAATGATTACCCTCGATGCCCTGGCGCCAGTGGTGGGCGTCGTTTCAACTTTCTTTTTTCATTTCCCCAGCCACTGGCTTTTAATCTATTTAGGATTTTTTGCCGGCACCTTGCTTTATATTAGTCTAGGTGACATTTTACCAGAAGCTCACAGTAAAGACCCATCGTTTAAGACAATGGCGATGACAATCTTAGGAATCGCTTTTATCTTTTTACTGACACGATTTATCTGATTTTACCTCACCCAAACCGGCAGCGTTTCGCGTTGACAGAAAAATACTTGTCTGATATCTTATAAAAGTAAGAATAAACTTTTCGAGGATGGACGATGGCCCAACCAACTGTTTTAGTTAAAAATCTAAAAAAATATTTTTCCGCTAAAGGCGGGCCGGTTAAAGCAGTTGACGGGGTAAATTTAGAAGTTTACCCAGGTGAAATTTTCGGTTTTTTAGGGCCGAACGGCGCCGGTAAAACGACAACATTAAGGATGTTGACAACTCTCATTCCGCCGGATTCGGGCGAGGCAATCGTCGCCGGTTTTGATGTCCGAAAATCGCAAGATGAAGTCCGCCGCCATATCGGTTATGTCAGCCAGCTGGGCGGTTCTGACCGACCGGCCACCGGCACGGAAAATTTAATTCTTCAGGGCCAACTTTATGGCATGAGCGCCGCCGAAGCCAAAGCCCGCGCCAAAGAACTTATCAAGCTTTTAGATTTAAGTGAATTTGCCGACCGTATTGTTTATACTTTTTCCGGCGGCCAGCGCCGCCGACTAGACGTGGCGCTCGGTCTAATGAATCGGCCGAAAGTGCTCTTTTTAGATGAACCGACGACTGGCCTTGATCCTCAAAACCGGACTAACTTGTGGGACCAGATTAAGAAGCTTAAAAACCAGGGAGCCACCATATTTATGACGACTCACTATCTTGAAGAAGCCGACGTCCTTTCTGACCGCTTGGCCATTATTGACTACGGCAAAATTGTCGCCGAAGGCACCCCCGAGACACTCAAAAAAGAAATGGCTTTTGACTGCATCACGCTAGGCATCGCCGACCACGAAAAAAATGCCCCGAAATTAATCGAATTCTTTAAAAAGGAAAAATTCATCCGCGAGGTAACCGGGGACGACGGCCATCTCCGGCTCTGTGTCCAAGATGGCCCAACAGCGATGCCACAAATTCTAAGATTATTAGATAATCAAAAAATTCAGATGCTCACCATTTCGATGTCCAGGCCCACCCTTGACGATGTTTTCTTGAAAAAAACCGGCCATTCACTCCGCGACACCGAGGCAAATGTTGGAGGTCAAGGATGAAACTTTTTACCGATATTGGTCTCTTGTTTATCCGAAAAATGAAGGAAACTTTGCGCAACCCGATTTTTATTATCATCAGCTTAATTACCCCGATACTTTATTTGGCTTTGTTTTCGCCACTCCTTAAGAAACTATCGGGATCACCGGCCTTTGGCAACGGCAATGTCCTAGATATTTTTGTCCCTGGCTTGTTGGTGATTACCGCTTTTTTGCAAGGTCTTTTTGTCGGCTATGTGATGATTGACGAGGTTAAAAATGGTGTTCTTGAACGCTTGCGCGTCACGCCGACGAGCCGTTTTGCCTTGCTCGCCGGCCGGGTTTTGCGCGATTTGGTCAATACCACTGTCATTGTTATTTTCTTTGTTTTGATTGCCTTGCCATTTGGCTTTCATCTTCATTTCTATGGTTTTCTTGTCTTGCTGGTTTTAATCTGGCTTCTTTTAATTACGACTTCGTCGTTTGGTAATGCTTTGGGCGTGATTTTGGGCGACGAAGACCGGCTCTCGCCGATTGTCCAGGGCATCAACCTGCCGATCTTATTACTTTCGGGCATGCTTTTGCCGATGGAGCTCGCGCCTAAATGGCTTCAAGTCGTCGCTCATTTTAACCCGGTCTATTATGTCGTTGAAGCTGGTCGCCTTCTCACGGCTGGTCATATCTGGGAACCAAAAGTCGGTTACGCCTTTCTCTTTATGGTGCCTTTAACGATTCTTGTTCTTGCCTGGGCCACGCGAGCCTTCAATCGTGAGATCTCGTAAAGTCGTAACTCTAAAATAGTTCTCTTGTTTTTTTATAAAAGCTCGAATAAAGTAGAACAAAAATTAAGCCAAAGATGGCTATTTTTTGAATATAGGCGGCCGCCGGATCAATTTGCAAAAAATAGGTGGCGGCATAAGTAAAAATCGGCACTTGCAAAATTATCTGCAAGGCAAAATATTTTTTTCTACCAAAATTATTTTTCAATTCCAAAAGATACTTCGTTCCAATAAGCCAAAGCATCGCGAAAATCAAAGCCGAACCAATCACGTGAAATGTGTGGCGCGTGTCATCTGGGCTGAAACTCGCAATTAAAAAACCAAGGCCGGCAAGAGTATAAAACATCGTTTCCAACCAATTTTTTTTGATTTTCTTTTGCCAAAGACTATAAGAGAGCGTCAGCATTATTAACCCGGATAAAGCCATATCAATGCTATAAATTCGCGAGGAAACTACATTATTTAAACCGCCAACTTCAGTTTTATATGCCCCGATATAACTTAATGGATAATATCCCAACCGAAAATTTCCAGTGTAAAAAAATATCGCCAAACTTAATAAAATAATATTTACAGCGAGTAATGTTGCTAAATAGTTGAAAGCCGATACATTTATCAATTTTTGACGAATTTTTTTGGACATTAAATAAATTAATTTTTTTAAATTATCTCATTTTGAATCTTAAAAGTCTATCCACAACTCAAAATTTTTATCTCAAACGCAAGAAATTCGGAGATCTAAACGTACTAAATGATGCAGGTTTATAACCGATAATTGCTTTTCTGGTATCAATAAGTTATATTAACAGAAGAATTTCAAATGTGACAATTCTAGGTTAGGAAAACTTTGGCCAATACTTCACCTAAAAAACAAATAATCAGCCATTCACGCTTCGGCCGATTCTTCGATCTTATTTTGCTTTTACTTTTTGTTTGTTTATTTCCGATCAAACTCGCTCACGCTTATCTTGACCCGGGCACTGGCAGTTACATCGTTCAGGCCGTGGTCGGCGTCATCTTCGGCGCTACTTATGTCTTTCGAAATTTTATCGGCGGCGCTTTTAAGTTTATAACCGGTCGGACTCGTAAGAGTTCGAAAGACAAAAATGGCTAAGGAAATTGTGTCCTCCTCGTTTAGAGATCCCAGCGGATTCGTCTATTTTAAGAACGGTACTCTTTACCGTCAAATCAATCTTTCATATGCGAAAGATTATGATCGTCTGATGAATTCTGGCTTATATCGAAAACTGACGGATATAGATTATTTAATCAAACACGAAGAAGTAAAGTTGGCCGATGAAATTCCCGGCCCGGCTTACAAAGTGATTAAGCCCGAAGTAGTACCTTTTGTCTCCTATCCTTATGAATGGAGTTTTAGCCAGCTTAAAGATGCTGCTTTATTAACTTTAAAAATCCAGAAAATCGCCCTCGAACATCAAATGAGTCTTAAAGACGCCAGCGCCTACAATGTCTTCTTTGTCAAAGGCCGCCCAATCCTCATCGACACTTTGTCGTTTGAAATCTACGAGGAGAATAAACCGTGGATTGCTTATCGCCAATTTTGCCAGCATTTTTTGGCGTCCCTGTCCTTAATGGCAAAAGTTGATCTTCGTTTCGGGTCATTATCAGCGGAGTATTTGGATGGTCTGCCGCTCGATTTAGCCAGCCATCTTTTACCTTTTAAGACAAAGTTTTCGCTGGGTCTAGCTTCACATATCCACCTACATGCCTTCGACCAAGTCCGCTACGCTAATAAAAAACCGGCTAAAAAAAACTACCGCTTAAGCCGAAACCAATTAATGGGAATTATCAATAATCTTGAAGCAACGATTAAGAATCTTAAAATCCGTTCGCAAAAAACAACCTGGGGAAATTATTACCTCGAAACTAATTACACGGCCGTGGCAAAAAAAGAAAAAGCGAAAATCATTAAGGCCTGGATTAAAAAAATTGCCCCTAAAACAGTATGGGATGTGGGGGCAAATGACGGCACTTTTAGCCGAATCGCTTCCGAAATGAAAATATCCACTGTGGCGACTGATTTCGATCCGCTTGCCATCGAAAGCGCCTATTTACAAGCGAAAGAGCGCGATGACCAACTTATCTTGCCGTTAGTAATCGATATCACCAATCCCAGTCCTGCTATCGGTTGGGCCAACGAGGAACGTCTTTCATTCCTTGAGCGCGCCCATTTCGATCTTACCCTGTGTCTCGCCCTTATCCATCACTTAGTCATTGCTAACAATTTACCCCTCAGTCATATTGCTGAAACGCTTCAAGCACACACAAAGTACCTCATCATCGAATTTGTCCCTAAAAACGATTCTAACACGCGCCGTCTGCTCGCCCACCGCAAAAATATATTTAGCGGCTACACTCAAAAAAATTTTGAAAAAGAATTCTCTCAATTTTTCGAACTTCAAAAAAGAGAGAGAATTCGTCAAAGTCTCCGTACCCTCTACCTAATGAAAAACAAACGAAATTAAGGATTTATTTTGCCCAAAAAACGTCCTCTTGCCGCCAAAAAGACGAAAAAAAACAACCAGTTCAAAAGTTGGTTCAGTTTTTGGGGCATCCTTTTTATGCTGGCCACTTTGCCAGTTTTATCGACTTGGCTTAAAAACCGTTATCAAGTCACAGTTCAAGATATTATTTTGCCGATCGTTCTGGCTCTGATTACTACTCTCATTGTCGCGATTCTTTTCAGAAAAAATTACAGCGAAAATCGTCTCGCTGCCTTAACATCGGTCGTCCTTTTAACGTTGGTTCTCAATTACAACTATGAGGGGCGATTAGAGAGCATTTCGCCCGTTATCAATGCTCTTAACCCTTTTCAAAGCAGTAATGCCCAAACCAATAATGTCATTACCAGTTTAATTTTCTTAGTCATCCTTTTTGCTTTGGCTAAACTTCTTTATTATATTTTAAACCGCTTTCTGGCCAAGAAAAAATGGCCGGAGGGTGAATTGACCATTGGTATTGTCATTGTCATTGCCGTCATCTTTATAATCCAGGCTTTTTCTGTCTCGCGCGCTATAATTTTAGAGTGGCCGCAATTTTTTTACCGGCCACCCAAATTAGCGGGCGCACCCACTAATCCGACAGCCAAAAATAAGCCCGATATTTATTATATTGTTCTCGATCGCTATACCAACCAAAATATTTTGCAAGATCAGTTTAATTTTGACAACTCCAACTTTACCAATTTTTTGGACAATAACCAATTTTACGTCAACGAAAATGCCGACGCTAATTATCCCTACACCACCATGTCAATTGCCTCAACGTTAAACGCCAACTATTTAAGCGATCTGGTCAGTAAGTTCGGCAATGCCCAAGAGCAAATTCTTCAACCCTACCACGATTCGATTCGCTATTCGTCGGTGATTACGGCACTCAAGTCACTCGGCTATTCTTATGACGAACTTGGCACTTGGTATGAAACCACTAATGTCGCGCCGCTAGCTGATCACGTTTATCAAGCCGATCGGCAATTAAACATCTTTAATAGAACCATCACCTTAGATGAGTTTCCCGAGGATGAATTTACCAGCAGCCTGTACTATCGTTTTATTTTAAAAGGTTTAAAAATCGGCCAATTCAATATCATCGGCTATCACATTCAATCGGAACTTGACGCGACTACTTCCAAGTTAGCTATTTTAAATAATCTTGCCAATCAACCCTCGGGCGGCCGTTTTATTTTTGCTCATATACTTGTCCCCCACGATCCGTATTATTTTAACGCTGACGGCTCATTGAATTCAGATTCTGGCGAAAATAACGGCGGCGAGCAAGTTAAACAAAAATACATCAACCAAGTCGAATTTATCAATAGTCAAATGAAGACTTTGGTCAACCAAATTAATCAAAAAAGCAACAACCAAGCCATTATTATTCTGCAATCAGACGAAGGTGCCTATCCGACAGTTTTCAACCATCAAGAATTTAACGGATCATCGAGTTCGGAAATTAACGCTGGTAATATGTTACAATGGTCGGACGATGATTTGAAAATGAAATTCGGTGTTCTGGCGGCTTATCACCTGCCCGGCGTAGGCCAAACGGATCTCAAAGCCGCCGGCAATTCGGTTGATATTTTCCGCCTCGTTTTAGACCACTATTTCGGCTACAATTTACCTTATTTACCCGAATGCTATTATGCTTATCCGAACGGACGCGTCCAACCCTTCCGCTACGAAAATATTAACGTTCAACTAACTGGCCAAGCCAATTCCGTTTGTCCGGCCAATAGTGATTTTAATTCTCATTAATTAATTTATTTCTTTCGCAGAAGTTCGATTTCTAAGATGATATAACCGATTCCTAAAATCACCACTCCGCCCATAACTTTGAAAAACGGAAAAGCCAATGTCGTGCCTAAACCAAAGGCCGTAATCAGCCACGACGCCAGGCCAATAGCGCAGACAATCGCGCCGAATAAAATCAAAGCCAAACCAACCCCCAAAAAAGAGATTTTGTTGTAATCTCTTTTGCTAAACATTTTTGCCTCCTTACTAAATCAAAATATTTCGAATGCTTCTTTTATTTATTATATCCGATTTTCCTTTCAAATCTCAAATTTTTTTAAAACAAAAAAGAGGCAGTTCTTAAAGCGGACTAAATAGAATTACCACCTTAGAGAACTGCCCCTTTGGCTGTTTACTCTTCTTCCTTTTCTTTGCCATGCCAGCCATGCATGCCGTGCTTTTCTTTCCAATCCATTTTCATATCGCTCTCGATTGCCATATCAAGCATCTTCTTTAAAACCTCTTTAACTTTGGCCTCTTCCATCCCCTTTTCTTTGAGCGAGTGTTTGACTTTGGCGATGCCAAACATTATTTTTTTGGCACCCCACATCACATGCTCATCAACCATATCCTTGTCGAGCCCCAGCTCTTTCCACTTCTTCATCATTTCTTCTTTAGCTTTTTCGTCCATCATTTTAATCACCTCCCTTCTTAGCAAAATGTAATACGAGACTTTAGTGAAACTTCTTTCATTGAGGTCTTGGCAACAACTTTAAGACACGTTAAAATTAAGAAGTGTTAAACATCAAAAATTATAATCTCAGAAGTAGTAGCGGCCGATCTCGAAAGCGGTTTACCTGGCCATTGATAATTCTCCTGCTTATTGCCTATATCGTGGTTGTTTTATTTTTGCCGCTTCCAAAATTAACTGCTCAAGGGGCCAATATCCCGCTCCCGGTTTCTTATCAAGCCTCTATTTCTTGGCCCGCCTATGGCCAAGCGGCCGTGGGCGCTCAAAATTACGGCGTTTTAGCCACGCACGGCAAGCAGGTCGGCACTCCGATTGCTAGCATCGCCAAAACGATGGTCGCTTTGGCGGTTTTAAAACAAAAACCGCTCAAACTTGACGAGCAAGGCCCTTCCGTCACAATGACAGCGAATGACGTGAAACTTTACTCGGCCGCTTTAGCTCAAAATGGCTCGGTCGTACCCGTTCAACTGGGCGAGAGCTTAACTGAATACCAACTCCTCCAGGCCCTGCTTGTTCCTTCAGGCGATAACATTGCCGACTCTTTAGCCGATTGGGCCTACGGCTCGACAACTAATTATCTAAGTTTTGCTAATGAGCAGGTTGCCCAGTGGGGATTGAAAAACACCCATTTTGCCGATGCGAGCGGCCTTTCCGCCCAAACGGTCAGCTCGGCCGAAGACTTGGTCATCTTAGGCGAAAAAATCCTCGCCGAACCGGTTTTAGCCCAGATCGTCAGCCAAGCCCAAGTGACTTTACCGATTATTGGGACGGCGCGAAATTATAATAGTATTTTAGGTCAGGAAAATATTATCGGCATTAAAACCGGTAATACGAACGAAGCCGGTGGTTGTTTTCTTTTTGCCGCCAAAACAAGTATCAACAACGAAGACGTGACGCTGATCGGAGCGATCTTAGATGCCACCAGTCGAAACCAAGCATTGGCCGACACTAAAACTTTTTTGCGCACTAACGCCGGGAGCTTTCAGTTGGCCACCACCGTCTTGGCCGGTCAGGAAGTTGGTTCCTATCAGACGCCTTGGGGTAAAGAGATAAAGGTTACCGCCAAAAGCGACCTCTCAATCCTGACACTGGCGGGCGAACCGCTTTCGGTAAAAGCCAATTTCAACCCCATCACGAAAGCAACTAAAAAAGGAACAATAGTTGGCACAATTACCGCCACTTCAGGAGAAGCGACCGCCACGGTGCCAGCTGTGCTGGAAAGTACAATCTCCCGCCCACCATTCTTTTGGCGTCTCTTTCATCCTTAAAATAATTTTCTCCACTTGTGATATAATTATAGATAGAAACCTTTGGAAGGGGCCATGTCATATCTCAAACGCTTGGGCAAAGCCGATTTACACATCCATAGTAATTATTCCGACGCCAAAATGTCCGTCTCGGACATTTTAAATTACGCCGAAAATAAAACCGATCTTGATATTATCGCCATCACCGACCACAACACGATTTCGGGCGCTCAAAATGCTCAAAAGATTGCTCTTGAAAAGAATCTACGGGTCAAAGTTATTGTGGGCGAAGAAATAAGTTGTCGAGAAGGCCACATTGTGGCCTTATTTTTAAAAAAAGAAATTCCTAAAGGATTAAGCCTTGATGAAGCAATTATGCGAATTAAAAAACAAGGCGGCCTTGCAATCGCCCCTCATCCATTTTTCCGCACTCCACTTAAAGAAGATCATACAATTTTGATGAACGGAATCGGTTTAGAAAAACTGCTGAAGTTTAAGACTAAATTTGACGCCGTCGAGATAGCGAACGCCAATTTAGTTCTCGGAAAATCAAACCTTAAAGCGCAGCTTTTTAATCACCTCTTCATCCGTCAAAGCGAGCTCGGTTCTAGTGACGCTCATATAGTTGAGGCCATCGGCAAAAGTTTCACCGCTTTTGAAGGAAAAAGCCTTATCCGTCTTAAAAACGCCCTCAAAAACCATCAGACCGTCGCCTGCTCTAACCGATGGAAGATGGTAAATTTGTTCAAATACGGCTTTCTATTTTTACCGACCACTCTGATGTTATTTTCACGCATGCTGAACCGAAATTTCGTCGATTCAATTTTTAAAATTTCGGCCGTCACTCACCTCTTCACTCTCTTTTTGCTCCGCCAATTTAAAAATTTAGCCGTTTTATATCGATACAATCGCTTAAAATTTGCGGCCGCCAGTTTTTTGTTTTTAATTTTCGCTATCATTGCCATCTTTTCACCAAACGCTAAATTCCAACTCGACCGCTCAACCGATTATCTTCAAGGAATCGGCGCTAATATCATTAAGGTTCACGCCGCTTCTGGCCTGGCCAAAGTCAAGCACGCCGAAATTTATATTAATCCGCTGGATAATGAAATGGCCATCTTGATCGGGATTTTACTTTTTCTTATTATTATTTCGCTGAATCCCGAACCGCTCAACGGGTTAGGACAAGACGCGCTCGCCGGGCCAAAAAGAATAACTTTGATGTTGGAAAAAAACCCAAGAAACAGACACATCCAAAAAATATTAAAGCTTTTAAAGCAAGAAAACGTCAAAGGTGTCGCCTACCATCGCTGTTTAACCTTGCCTTTTACCAATCGGCGAAAAGTCACTCAACTTATCAGTGTCGATGAAGCCGGCTGGCGGTTGATTTTGTGGGATATGGAGAAAAGTCCCAAAAATTTAAAACCAGAAGTTTTGGCCGAAAAAGTTTTAGACAATATAAGATTTAATTCAATTTTGGTGCTTCATCCCGGCTTAGATGAGAATCATCAGTCACTTGAGGCACTTAAAATAATCATCCAAGAACTCAAAAAACAAGGTTATCAATTCACTCATTCTGCCGATTTTATATCGTTTAATCCATTCAAAACGGCCGAAAGTCTTAACTCTTAATTTCTTTGACCGCCAAGAGCTCGTTAAAGCCAAGATTGGAAAGTATTTTCCCCCTAAGAATGGGGATTTTTAGTTGGCTTTGATAAACGCCTACCGCTTGAGATTTTACCTTGAGTGCATTTTCATCGAGGGGAAATTTTTGCCAGTCGCCGGCGCGACGAGAAGAAATAGCCCAAATCAAATAACGATAAACTTTTCCTGGGAAATTCTCATTTACTAGAATTTGTTCCACTACTTGGCTCGTCATCCGATGATCGGGGTGCAGGTCGTGCGGATGAGGACAAAGGACAATATCGGGCGAGAACTTCTCGATCAATTCTTGAAAACTTTTTCTGAGACCGTCTCGAGCAAATCTCAACCGACCGTCTCGATAATTTAAAAAAAATAAATCGGATTCTTTGACACCAAGATGGCTCGTCGCCTGACGAAACTCCCGAAAGCGCCGATCTTTTTGGTGAAGCATATTGCCGTCGGTGACCAAAACAATTTTTACTTTTGCTCCGGCTTTCACCGATTCATAAATAAAACCGCCCGCCCCGATTGATTCATCATCAGGATGAGGGGCAAAAACTAAAACTTTTTCGTTTTTCCGCGGGAGGGCAATATCTCGATTGAGAGCCAGATGTTTTTTGACCAATCCAGCAAAGCAGACTTCAGTTTGACTTAAAACGTTCTTGATGCTATGTTTGGCCGCCAATTTTAACGAGGACTCGCCCATTTTTTTTCTGAGCTCGTCGTTTGATAAAATTCGGATAATTTTTTCGGCTAAATCATGGCTCTTTTTACTCTCAAAGAGCAAACCATTTTTTTGATCAAGAATTAATTCCGGCAAAGCGCCAGCGTTGGCCCCGACAATCGGCAAACCGACGGCCATCGCTTCCAGTGTCACTTTACTTTGAGTCTCATAACCGGCCGGGATGACAAACAAGGACGCCGCTTGATAAAGACGCGGCAAATCGCTCGAGTTAAACGGCACAAAACCTAAGAAGCTGACCTCTCTTTTCAGATTTTTCTTGGTCGCTAACTTTTTTAGATGCTTTAAATCTTGACCTTGACCCACGATGGCAAAATGGACGTCAATTTTTTGGAGAACTATTGGCACCGCCTCAATCAAAGTCGTGAGGTTTTTATCAGCGTCAATCCGCCCAGTAAATAAAATTAAGGGTTTTTGAGGGAGATGATATTTCGAGAAAATCTTGTTCGAATCCGTTTTAGCGGGCGAAAATCGCTTAGTGTCCACCCCGTTAGAGATAACTTCAATCGGTTGGCAGATTCCCCAAGATTGAAGGTCTTTTTTGACCGTTTCACTCGGGCATAAAATCAAATCGCAATGACTATAGAAACTTTTAAGATATTTTTTAACCACCAATCTTATGGGCGGGTGAAAAGCCCAAAGCCGTCGAACATAAGTTAAAAGAAAATCTAAATTGAAATGAACTGTCGCCACGATTGGAATGTTTTCTTTTTGAGCTGATTTTAAAAGACCGGTGCCGATATGGAGTGGATCATGAATATGGATGAGATCAGGTTTGATTTTTCTAACCGCTAAAAGAATTGATTTCTTACTTCCCTTAGCCACCAATAAATCTTGCCGAAATAGATACGGGCTCGAGCGAAAGCGAACCACTTTAAATTTGAATTGGTCATCTCGCGCGGCTGGATTTTCAGGCGCAAAAACAAAAACCTCATGGCCTTTCGCGGAAAGATCGCCGGCTAAAGTTTCGGCCGCTAAAGCTACCCCCGAAACAAACGGGGCAAATTGATCCGAGCCAATTATTATCTTCATGCCAGTCTGAGAACCTTTTTATATTCAAGCAATGTTTTTTTGGCAATCGAAATCACGCTTTTTTCAGCGGCCAATTTCCTAGCATTTCTACCCAAACAGTCTCTTAATTTTTTATCTTTAATCAACCGCGTCAGATATCTTTCAAATTCGCGTTCATTTTTGGCTTTCAGACAATTTTGGCCATGAACCAGCCATCCCTTATAGACCGGAATATCGCGCACTAAAATCGGCAAGCCGTAGGCAGCGGCCTCCACGACCGCCATCCCTTCATTTTCCTCAACAGACGGAAAAACAAAAATATCTAAACTGTTGAAGGCCTCGTCAATATGTTCGACATAGCCAGTAAATCTAATATTTTGAGGCAATTTTTTCGCGGAATTTTTAATCAAGGCGCCGCTAAGACTAAAAAGTCGCCCAAACCAGAGAAAGTTATTTCGGGGAAATTTCTCAGCTAAGTGGACAAAAGTATTGACCCCTTTGCGCGGCATAACCAAGCCGACGGTCCCAACGACCACACCGCCATTTAATTTAAACTTCTTTTTGCCGGCCATGGCTTTGGCTTCGTCTTTGAAGTGTTTTGCCAAATCAACGGCGTTAGTGTGGACAACAATTTTTTCGGCCGGCAAACCATAACTTATCAGGATGGATTTGGTGTATTCGGTCGGTGAAAAAATCAGGTCGGCTGAGCCATAAACATAAGTTAGATATTTTCTAAAAAATGGGATGACAAAAGGGATAGCTTTAAACATTTGGGCGGTATCTTCGACGGTTGTATGAGACCAAATAACAACTTTTTTACCCTGGCGCTTAGCTTTTTTCATCAAAAAAAGTGAGCGCGGCCAAGGCGAATTAAGCTGCAAAATATCGCACGATTCATTATATCGAGTTGTAAAAGGAATACCTAACCTCTTCAAAATCACCTTCTGATTTTTATAAGAAGAAAGAATACCGCCGGAATGATAAAATTCTAAATAAAGACAAATCTTCATCGGGAATTTTTCGATTTTACTCTTCTTGTTATCCAAATATAAACCAAAATGCCTAAAATGACCAGCCCCGCGACAGCCCAAGATAAATCATGTGAATATCGGCTTAACCTTAAATAAAGTTGGGCAAAATAAAATCCAACCAAGAGAAAGAAAAGGGTTTTTGGCACGGTGGCCAAAAAATTATACCAGATAAAATCCCAGAGCGGCATGGCCGCCATACCAGCGGCGACCAGAATCGGCCCGCCGACCGCCTGAGTCAGTTTACCAATAATTAAAGTGCGCGCTCCCTGATTACCAAAATGACTTTCGAGACGGTCGATTCGACTTTCCGTCAGACCAATCCACCGCCCCCATTTTTTCACAAATACCCGTCCGCCATAACGCCCGAAGGCGTAGTAAATGATGTCACCGACTAAATCAGCAAAGATAATGATGGGCAAAGCAATAAAAAAATTAAAAACACCAACCGAGGCAAGCGAGCCCGCCACTACCGTCACGATCGGCCCGGCCACCACCATCAAGGGGAATAAAATATAATATCGAAAGTGGACCAGCCACTGGGCAATTTGTGGTTCGGAAAAATGCATTGGCTCCTATCAAAAAGGATTTTGGCCTGGGTTTTTTGCGCCTCGTGATTAAATTATATCAAGGCCTGAAAAAAGTTTCAAACTTATTTGACGATTGTTACCAGCCAGACGACAATTTTTCAAAGGAAAGGTTAAGTCGAGGTGCCATTCGAGTTAGAACTGTTAGTACTTCCACTACCATTAAATCCGCCCGAGCCCGGGCTAAAGTTTGTCGGTCGCTGAAACTGACCGATAATAATCATCCGCGGCGTAATATCACTTGAAGTAGTGTCGCTCGCCATGACATTGATTTCATCTCCGACCTTAAGATCAGAAAGTGATAGCTGAGTCATCTGACCATTTTGTTGTTCCATAATTCGAGTCGAAGAGGAAATGTCGATATTTTTAGTTGAACCATCGTCGGCTTTCATAACGATCGTTTGGCCATTGAGCGCGGTAATATTGCCGTGTAAAGGTTTAAAATTGTCCCGACTGCCGCCAAAGCGTCTTGAACCGCTCGATCCACTCTGGCTACCGCTATTGGCGGAAGCTTGTTGATTACTCGATTTTGAGGATTTGAATAATTCATAGCCGCCGAAAATTGCCGCGAGGATCACGACAAAAATTAAAATTAAATAAGGCAGGTTCTTTTTAAAATCTTTTTTGCCCATAAATCTTTCTTTAATATTAATCAAAAAATCTGGGTTAAATGTAACCCTATTTATAGATACGCTAATTAAGTTAAAAATATTTCAAAGAGTGGCTATGAACCCAAATATCTAGCTCGTTTAATAATTTTGGCCGATTTTATAGCCAATATAGACACCCAAAAGAGCCCCGACGGTGCCGGTCAAAACTGAAGTGATTGAAAGCGAACTGACACCGAAAATAAGCGGCAGATAACCACCCACAAAAGAGCCGACAATCATCCCGACGCCAATAAATAACTTCTGCATAGTTCTATTCTATCATTAAATCTCTAAGCTTTTTTGATGGCTCCCCGACAATTCAAAATTTATAGACCTACTAAACGATTATGAATACTGGAGGATAGTGAAGAGAAAGATGGCAGTGTTGCAATGGGCATAGAATTACTTATAATGCAAAATTAATTTTATAGCTTGCTAAGCCAATTGGAAATATAAGCCAAAATTTTATCAAAAAAACTTGTTTGATTCATTCCGGTTGCCGGTAAAGCAGTGACGACAGATGTAGCGGGAGTAGACGTAATATCACCCGCGTATTTGATAATAACGGTGTTGTCGTTATTAATTGCACCGGTCGCCGTCACATTATTACCGAAATTATATTCACCGTTACCATCAATCATACCCACCGCATAAGCATTACCATTAGAGTCAACCGAAATACCATAAAGGTAGCAATCTTCCGGTGCAGTGACGGCTGAACTAGCCCATTGAGCTACGCCACTGGAATTATATTTGATGACAAAACCGTTATTATCATCAGCATCACCGCCGCTCACGGTCACACCGCTACCAAAATTAAATTTCGTATTGCTGCCAATCTCGCCCGCGGCATAAACATTGTCACTAGAGTCAACTGAGATACTGGTAAAATAGGAATCGCTTGGCGCCGCCGGCGTGGTTGATTTAGCCCACTGAGCCAGACCGCTGGAATTATATTTGACAATGATCGTATTGTCACCAGAGCCATCGCCGCCAGTTACCGTCGCGCCGTTACCAAAATCAAATTCGCTATTGCCGCCAATCTTACCGGCCGCATAGATATTATTATCAGAACCAACCACGATGCCGGTAAAAGTAGAATCGGCCGGCGCCGTGACAGCCGCTTTGGCCCACTGGGCGACGCCGGCTGAGCTGTATTTGATGATAACGGCGTTGTCGCTGGAATTATCTTTGCCAGTTACCGTCACGCCATTACCGAAATCATATTCGCCGCCGTCGCTGATGTAACCACCAATGTAAATATTATTATCAGCACTAACCGAAACACTATCAAACCATGCAATGCTTGGCGCCGTGATGGCGCTTTCGGCCCACTGGGCCGTGCCGCTGGAGTTATATTTAACGATGACGCCGTTATCCGTCGCACTATTACCAGTTACCGTTGCGCCGTTGCCGAAATCATATTGAGTATTGCCGTCAATATAGCCAACTGCGTAAATATTGTTATCAGGGCCAACCGAGATACCATTGAAACCAGAATCGCTTGGCGCGGTAGCGGCAGTTTTGGCCCACTGGGCGACGCCGGCTGAGCTGTATTTGATGATAACGGCGTTGTCGTTTCCAGCATCGCCGCCAGTTACCGTTGCGCCGTTGCCGAAATTAAATTCAACGTTGCCGTTGATGTAACCACCGACGCAGATACTATTATCAGGACCAATCGCGAGAGCACTAAAAAAGGAGCTACCTGGCGCCGTGGAGGCGGTTTCGGCCCACTGGGTTACGCCGCTAGAGTTGTACTTAACGATGACACCATTATCAGTTGCATTATTGCCAGTTACCGTCACGCCATTACCGAAATCAAATTCGCCGTTGCCGTTAATATGGCCGGCGGCATAGATATTGTTTCTGGAGTCAACCGCCGTCGCAAAAAAATCGGAACCGGCTGGCGCTGTCACAGTTGTTTCGGCCCACTGAGGATCACCCGGTGTTGAAGCGGCTAGTGCTATCCCCGACCGAGACAAAAACAAAGTTAACATAAATAGATCAATTAAAACCAAGGTTAGATTTTTTTTCATTATTCCCTTCAAAAATCTAAAAACTATTGCACATATATTATATACCAAAGCTCTATAAAAACAAAAAACGGCCACCCATTTGCCGCGATTTTCGAAATTGGCTCCCCGGGTCCGATTCGAACGGACAACATGCTCCTTACACTGATCTCCTAATTGCTTAAGAGGGTGGACTATCTCATCGCCATCTCTTTTGATTTAGGCGTAGGGCATATAGTCTCTGAACCTTCAACGATGTTACCATCGAAGCTTGGCTGCGGATTACCCTTTGATTACTCTTGGGGTTTCCCGACAATTAACCCTATTTTTCAATCCGCCTTTCAGCGGAAAGCTGCAATATTCTTACAGGGAGCCGCTCTACCGTTGAGCTACCGGGGAATAATACTTTATATCTTAAATCATAACCACAGAATGGTCAACCTTATCTTAAATAATCTTTTAATTTATCGGCTTTTTCGGACTTTCGCAGTTTTTGCAATGATTTGGCCTCAATCTGGCGAATCCGTTCCCGCGTCACCCCAAATTCCTTGCCGACTTCTTCGAGCGTGTGAGTGCGACCGTCTTCCAAGCCAAATCTCATCTTTAAAATCTTTTGCTCGCGAGGGGACAAAAAAATCAGCGATTCACCGACATGACCTTTCATCAATTGATAAATGGCGTTTTCCTCGGGCGAGAGAGATTCTTTATCTTCGATAAAATCGCCCAGCCGCGAATCGTCTTCTTCACCGACCGGCGTTTCCAAGCTGACCGTTTCTTGAGAAATTTTTAAAATATGTTCCACTTTTTCGACCGGAATACTCATCTCAGCGGCAATTTCTTCCGGTAATGGTTCGCGGCCTAAATCCTGAACCAGCTGTCTTTGAGTTCGAATCATTTTATTGATGGTTTCAACCATATGAACCGGGATTCGGATAGTGCGGGCCTGATCAGCAATGGCCCGGGTAATCGCCTGGCGAATCCACCACGTCGCGTAGGTCGAAAATTTATAGCCTTTACGATAGTCAAATTTTTCAACCGCCCGTAAGAGTCCGGTGTTACCTTCTTGGATTAAATCGAGCAAAGAAAGTCCTCGCCCAATATATTTTTTGGCGATGGAAACCACCAATCGCAGATTGGCTTCAGCTAATTTTCGCTTCGCCGTCTCGTCCCCTGCCTCAATTCGTTTGGCTAACCGCACCTCGTCTTCAGTTTTTAGCAAAGAAATCCGGCCGATTTCTCTTAGATACATTCGAACCGAATCATCGGAAATATCTTTGATTTCGCTGGCTTTTTGTGTCGCTTCTGTCTCGATTTCTAAAAGCCTTTTTCCTTCGCGCACATCAATGCCCTGAACCGAAAACTCGTCATATAAAGCATCGAGTAAAGAAATTTTTTGTTCAGGAAAAGGAAAAGCTTGAAGAATTTCCTGATAGGTGACAAAACCGTGCTGGCGACCTTTATCCAACAATTTATCGAGCCCGCTCGGGAATTTTACCATCACATCTTTTTGGGATCTTCGAGCTTGAGCGATTTTTGATATTTTAACCACTTTCGAAGCTAAAACACGGGCTCTCGAATTTTTTCTTAAACGAGAAATCTCAGTTTTAAGATTTTTATTTAATGGCATCCTGAAACTCCTTCATTAAAACCTTTAACTTAGTTACATCGTGAGCGTTTTCGGCTTTCTTGATTTCCTCTGCATAATGACTTTTTAAAGACTCGCGCCGATGTTCTTTAAGATGAGTAATTAACTCTTCGAAATCTTCTTGTTCTTTTTCCGATTCGGCCTTATAAAGCTCATCTGCTTTTAAAACTATCTGGGAAATCTCATTTTTTAGGCTACGCTCAGCCCGGTCTAAAAGAATCTTTAAGGTGATCTGATTGTCTTTATTATACTCTGAAAAAAGGAGATTGTAAATCTCTTTTTCCCGGGAATCGGCAAAGTCCTCCGGCCTAATTTTTCCTTTAATTTGCGCCAGTTTTCCAGGCTCACGTAAAACAATAGCCAAAAGCAGCGTCATCGGCGCCAAATTTTCTTTCTTCGTACTTTCTTTTTTTTGAGGATTGGTCTTATTTCCTTGCGCTTTCGAGAGCGCCGCAAAAATAATTTCCTCTTTAACTCCTAATTTATGGGCTAAAAGATTAATGTAATGGGCTTGCTCAACCGAGTCGGGAATAATTTTTATAATCGGTAATAATTCTTTGGCGATTTCTTTTTTTTCTTGCGCTGTGAGGATTTCACCTTTTCTATTTTTGAATGACAGACCGAAATACCATTCGACGACCGGCAAAGCGGTCTTGACGGCTTTCCGCCAACGCTCGGGGGAATTGGCAATCATTTCGCCAGGATCTTTAAATCCACCCAAGTCAACCATTTTCACATTAAAACCTTCTTGGATAGCCATTTCATAAGCTTTCTTGGCCGTGGCTAACCCTGCTGTATCGCCGTCAAAAGCGAAAGTGATATTCGGGGTGTAACGATAGAGAATTTGTAAATGCTCGTCGGTCAGAGCCGTACCAGAGGTGGCTACCACATTTTGGATCCCCGCTTGAAACGAGGCAATAACATCCATCTGTCCTTCAACTACCACCGCCACTTTCTCTTGTTTAATCGCTGCTTTAGCTTGATCAAGATTATAAAGCAATCGACCTTTATGAAAAATAATTGTGTCGGCAGTGTTGAGATACTTCGGCTGCTGATCGGCTGCCGTCACTCGCCCTGTAAAAGCAATGACGTGACCCATGGTGTCACGAATGGGAAAAATGATGCGACGAAAAAAGCGATCAGGGCGGCCAGCTTCGGTAATTTCTTTTTCGCTAAAACCTTTATCAAGGAGAAATTTTTTGAGTGCCCGAGATGATGGCGCGTAGCCGATTTGAAAATCTTTAATCGTCTGATCAGTTAATTTACGATCTTTAAGATATTTCAGCGCCGATTTGCCCGCCGGATGAGAAATGAGAATTTTATGAAAAACCCGAGCCGCCAGATCATTGATTTTATAAAGCCGGGTTTTACGGTCGGTCTGAATCTGATCCGCTTTGAGATTACGCCGAGATAATTTAACCCCCGCCTGTTCGGCCAGCATCTCGAGCGCCTCACGAAATTCCAAATTTTCCATCTTCATGACAAAAGTAAAAACATCCCCTCCAAAATTGCACCCGAAGCAATGAAAAATTTGCTTTTCGGGAGAAACCATCAGCGAAGCGGTTTTTTCCTGATGAAAAGGGCAAATGGCTTTATAATTGACGCCGGCTTTTTTGAGTGTGACGTAATGGGAAATAAACTCCACGATATCAATCCGACGCTTGATTTCTTCTACTTCATCCATGTTATTTCTCCCAAGTCTCTTAGAATACCTTTTTGAGTATATCAAAAGACTTCTCAAAGACAACTTTTGCTTAATTATAGAGAAAACATTGGTAGCCAGGCACTTCGTGATATAATTAAATGGAATTATTTCATTTAGCTTAGGAGAAATTATGCTCAAAAAAATTCTTGTCTTCGGACTTTTCGTGATTTTAGTTATCCCGTCGGTAGCGGTCGCCGCCGAGTTTCGCACTTCAAAAAATGGCATGGTAGAAGTTGGCCAAACTGAGACGGCTAAAAATCTCTATCTTATCGCTCAAACGGTGAACTCCGAGGCCGCCGTCAGCGGAGATCTCGTCGCCTTTGCCTCTAATTTAAATATTAACGGGCCGGTTGAAAATGAATTAACGGCCGCCGGTTCCTCTATTAACATTAAAAGCGATATCGGAACCAACACCCGATTGGCCGGCAACTCAATTAATTTCGAAGGAACAACTGGTCAAGATTTAATGGTGGCCGCAAATACCATCACTTTGTCAAAAAACTCCCAAATTGGCGGCGATCTGGCCTTAGCTGGCAGCACGATGGAAATAGACGGCACTGTTTTGGGTAATGCTTGGATTTATGGCGGGTCAATCACCCTTAACGGTACTATTAACGGAAACGTCAAAATCAATAAATCTAGCAGTTTTACTCTTGGCGATAACGCTGTCATCAATGGTAATTTGACCTACTCTGCACCCGGCCAAGCGAAAATTTCGCCGAATGCTAAAGTTTTAGGCGCGATTAGTTTCACTCAGACAAAATCAGGCCGAACCTATTTCGGGAAAACCTTCGGCTTCCTCACCTTGTACAGTTTAATTGCTTCCTTTTTGCTCTTGATCGTCTTGGTTTACGTTTTTCCCAAGTCCATTCACACCTACTTAGAAAAAAGCTTTCATAAATTCTGGGCCAATCTGGGCTGGGGATTCGTCGCACTCATTATCTTACCGATCGCTTTAATTATTCTGATGCTCAGCGTTATCGGGCTAAAAATTGCCATTACAATTGGGTTAATCTATCTTGTAAGCTTTATTATTATCTCGATGATAACTCCGCTTTTCATCGGTACTCTCTTGATTAAATGGGTTGAACGCCAAGGATACCAAGCCAATTGGCTGGTGATCATTGTCGGGCTAGTGGCCAGCTTCGTCATCGATTTAGTGCCGGTGATTGGACCACTGATTCTCTTCGGATTCTTCCTTGTGGCTTTAGGACAATTAATTCAAAACTCCGCCACCTATCTTAGGGCCCAGCGATAATTTAGATCAAAACTCTCTTTAAAAACGTCTTGGACACTAATTGATAATAAAATTACTCGATGTTATTCTTCGTCTTTATTTTCCCCCTGCCAGCCGCCATACTCATCGTGCCAGGCCTTATGCTCTTCTTCAGTCATTTCTGACTCGCGCATAAACTTATCGTGCTCTTTTTGACCCCACGGCTTGGTTTTCGCTTTAAGTTTTCCAATGATCTTCGGATCTTTTTTCATTTTTTGCCTTATCTTAATCCTTGCAAACTACGATTAAAATTTAATCGATGTTTGTTAAATTCTACCTGTAAAAGGTTCCAAACTGCTGTTGGCGGAACGCTGGGGTCTAGAACCTTTCATTAGTTCCATTTGGTTAAAATCTCTTCGCGCTGGAAGGTGGCGAGGGAGAGAAAATAAAGCACAAGAGCGAGCGCAAATACGATCGCGGAAATAATCCAAAGATTGGTTGTGTTTAAAGTGTAAACGCCGATTTCACTGAGCACGTAAATCGCCATAAACGGCAAAAGCGACAGGGAGCCGAATTGTTGGGCCGAGCGGATGTCGTTGAATTTGGCCGAAATCAAAACATTAATTTCAATCGCCGCAATACAAACCAGCGGCGCCAAAACAAGCAGAATTATCCACATCTCGGGGTTGGGATAATAAGTGTGGCCAAACGCTTTAGCGGTGACTTTATTCATTAAAATCATAAAGATGGTCCCGCCAATCCAAGTGGAAAGGATGGTTGGAATAAATGTTGCGAGGCCTTTGCCGATGATGATTTCCGCATCCGTGGTTGGCGTTGCCAAGAGCGGTTCCAAACTTTTCTGAACTTTTTCGCCGACAAAACTGTATGAGGCGATAGCCATCGGCAAAACGGCCGCGCCGATGGCGAAGAAGAATGCAAAAGCGGTCAAAACGTTGGAGAAAGCCGCCAGGGTGGCTCCGGCGGGCGTGTGCGAATGACTTGTGGCATATTTGATAATCAGCGGCAGACCGACAGAGACGAAAATTTCAAAACCAACCATTGAATAAATAATCGCTTTGCGGTGGCGAAAAGTTTTAAAATCTTTTGTCGCGACAATCCAGGCTTTTGATAATCTCATTTTTCCTCCACAATTTTCAAATAAGCCTCCTCTAAGTCTGGGTTAAGTTGAGAAATGGATTCTATTTGGCCGCCGGCTAAAACAATCGTCTTAGCAATCATGGCATTCTCCTTTTCGGGATCATCCACATCAATTGTGATTTCATTGCCTTTGATTTGAAGATTCTTTAAATTTAGTTTTTTAAGAGCTGCCAAAACTGCATCGGTAACTTTTTCCATTTTGATTGCGGTCTTGGCGCCCCAAATAGATTTTTTCAGCTCTTCTGGTGTGTTAATCGCCAGTAGCTTAGTTTTAATAATGCCGATGCGATCACAAATGCGCTGGGCTTCGTCAAGGTTGTGAGTATTTAAGAAAATTGTCTTGCCTTCGTCTTTGAGTTTTAAAATAAAATCGCGAACCACTTTGGCGGCTTCCGGATCCAAATTGGCGGTCGGCTCGTCCATAAACAAAATTTTCGGGTCGTGGATGAGTGCACGGGCCAGCGCCACTTTTTGTTTCATGCCTTTGGAAAAACCGCCGACGGCCTGATTGCGCTGCTCCCACAAATCAAACATTTTTAAAATCTTTTCGATGTTTTTGCCAATCTGTTCCTTGGGAACTTCGTATAATTTAGCGAAAAACTCGAGGTTTTCCCAAGCCGTCAGTTCTTCATAAAGGCCGACGTTATCGGGTACCAAACCGATCATTTTGCGGATTTTCAAGGAGTTTTTCAGGTCGGCCACATTTAAACCATCGATTTTTGCTTCGCCGCTGGTTATAGAAATCAGATCGGCCAACATTCGAATCGTCGTGGTTTTGCCGGCGCCGTTTGGCCCCAAAAAGCCAAAAATTTCGCCTTCGGCCACTTCGAAAGTAAGTCCATCAACGGCGGTAAAATCCCCAAATTTTTTAGTTAGATTTTTGGCTTGAATCATCATATTTTTTATAATAAGTTCTAAACTTCAGCTGGCGGAGAGGGTGGGATTCGAACCCACGGACCTCTTACGAAGTCACAGACTTTCCAGGTCTGCCAATTAAACCACTCTTGCACCTCTCCACTATTAAAATATTACCATATTTATATGGTTCAAGAAAGAGCAAAAGGATTTCCCCGTATCTTTTATGTAGTTCATTCCTTATCGATGATATCGGAAAGCATGATTTTCTTTTCGACCGAAGCAATCAGTTTGCGAGTTTTAACGACCGAATCCGGCGAAACGGAAACCGAAGTCGCCCCTTCTTTAACCATCAGTTCGGCGATTTCCGGATAAGTCGTCGCCGCCTGACCGCAAATCGAACAAGTGATATTGTGGGCACGGCAGGCCTTAATCACATGGGCAATCGACAAGGTCACTGCCTCATCTCGTTCGTCAAATTCAGCCGCCATCGTTTCATTATCACGGTCAATCCCTAAAGTAAGTTGGGTCAAATCATTTGAGCCAATCGAAATGCCATCGATGCCTTCCTCGATAAATTTATTGATTAAAATCACGTTCGAAGGAATCTCACACATCATCCAAAGTCGGAAGTCCGGGCCTTGTTTTAAACCCGAATCGGCGATCAAAGCTTTGACTTTTCTGAGCTCGTCGATAGTTCGGACAAACGGAATCATCAGCCATAAATTTTTGCTATTTTTACGGACTTTTTTAATCGCTTCCAATTCCAGCTTAAATAAATCCGGTTCTCTAATATAGCGGCTGGCGCCGCGATAACCGATCATCGGATTATTTTCAACCGGCTCGATATCCTTGCCGCCCTCTAGGTTCCGGTATTCATTCGTTTTAAAGTCAGTCGCCCGATAGACCACCGGCCGCGGGAAAAATGCTTGGCAGGTCATCAGCAACCCTTCTTCGAGCTTACTAATATAGATGCTGGTCTTGCCTTCATTAACCAAGGCACGCGGGTGCTTGCCGATTTCAGCGATCATAAATTCCGCCCGCATCAGTCCGACGCCGTCGCAAGGCAATTTGGCCACTTTTTCGGCGGCCGAAGGCTCACCCAAATTAACATAGACTTTGGTGGCGGTGATTGGGACCTCCTCGGCAAAACCACCCATGTCATCTTGATGGGCCGGTGCCTCTTCGCGAGAGACTTTGCCTTTATAAACCAGGCCTTTAGCGCCATCAACCGAGACCACTTGGCCCATCGTTAAGGTATGAGTGGCGGTGCCGGAACCGACAACACAAGGAATCCCGAGCTCTCGGGAAACTATTGCTGCATGGCTTGTTTGTCCCCCGGTGTCGGTGACAATTGCCGCTGCTTTTTTCATGGCCGGTACATAGTCGGGCGAGGTCATTTCAGTAACTAAAACATCACCCTTTTTTACTTCATCAATTTGATCGGGAGAATGAATAATTTTGACTGGCCCCGATGCCAACCCGATCGAAGCGGCTAGACCTTTCAAAATGACATTTGCTTTTGACTCTTCCTGCCCAGACTCCGGCGTTTCACCTTTTTGATTTTTAATATTTGATTTTTGATCTATCGTCGTAATCGGTCTCGACTGGACAAAATAAATATCTTTACCTTCAATCGCCCACTCCGTATCTTGCGGAAAGTGGTAGTGATTTTCGATTTGTCTACCAAACTCGGCGACTCGTTTGATTTCTTCGTCGGAAAGTTTTTGTAATTTTTGTTCGTTTTTTAGCAAACTGACATGTTTATCGGCATTGCCCACTTTAGCAATTTTCCAAGGTTGCACATTAACTTCTTTAATTTCAATTTTCTGATCTTCTTTGTTAACAACATAACGGTCAGGAGTGACCGAACCAGAAACAATCGCTTCACCTAAACCAAATCCTGCCTCGATCACAATTTTGCTTTTATCATTGTCAACCGGATTGATCGTAAACATAATGCCAGACTTTTCAGACTGGATCATCTTTTGGATGGGAATGGCAATACCCACTTTCATATGATCAAAATTGTTAATCTTACGATAATAGATTGCCCGGGCCTCAAATAACGATGCCCACGACATTTTCACTGCTTTGACAACTTCGGTGCTCCCAGAGACATTTAAAAATGTTTTCTGCTGCCCCGCAAAAGAAGCCGAATTATGAGTAAAAATTCCGCCGAGACCAGCAGCAAAATTTTCATTTCCTGGCACAGAAAAGTCATAAACATCACCACAATACTCAACCGGTTTAACTTCTTTAATTTCATCCCATAATACATCACGATCAAATATTCGATCAAATCCTCTAATATGGTACTGATCGAGAATTTGTTTAAATCTATTCTTGCTTAATCGTCCCGTGATCAAACCTTTATTCCAAGGAGCGGCTCCTTTTAAAAATCTTCCGGCCGCGTCATACCAAATATGGGTCTTGATTTTTTCCTTATTCACCTGCTTTAAATAAAAAGAATGATGACATTTTTGACAATAAAATCTTAATCTGTTTTTATAACAACCCGATTTTTTTAATATAGTTTGACATTTCTGACAGCGGTAATGATACCTTTGTTCCTGTGGTAATCCTTCGATGAATTTTTGTCTGATTTGATAAGCAATTGTTTTCGAGACATCGATATTTTCTTTAAATTCTTGATGATTACTCTTTTTCATATACTGTTCAACTAACATTTGTAATTTTTCTTTCTTATTTGGATGACTAAAGTTAACTCGCTCTTGAAAATTCTTAAAATCGGCATGAAGAATATAAATTGTTTGAGAATTATTTTTTTGCGTGAGAGAGAATCTCAAGCCTAATCTTTCAAGAAGTTTCACAATTCCACCAATTAATAACGGGGAAGTCGAAGTATAACTTAAACTCGTATCAACCCCTCCATCTCCATCAAAACAACCTTGGAGAAACTCACCGATTAATTTTTCATTTAAGCTAAAAACAAAATCTGGTACCTTTTTAATCGAGCACGATCTTCCCTTGCCAATTTGAGCGGTCGGCTTTCCGGTTAGTTCATGAAGTAACCTGACAAGAGATTTGCAGTAAACCCTGATAGAACCTTTATTGATCTTTTGATTATGGTAGAGTCCTAATGATCGTAAAAAGTCCATAATTCTTCGCCGAATAATAAGATTACTGCTCGTGACAACAACACAATTATTCTTATAAGTACATCCTTCAGCAACATAAATACCCAGAAAATAAAGCAGATCACCATTAATGATGATTCGATTGGAGAGTGAATGCTGAATGCTCCAATTCATTGATTGATTGGTAATTTGAAGATAACCCGCTTTTTCAACGACATCGGCCCCTTGAACATAATCCTTCACAACAAGATATTTTTGTTCTGCTCCTAGATTAGGGAGTTTTTTAATACAAGGTACCCGGCCATCTCTAATATTTTCGACAGCAATAGTCTTGGGCAACAAAGTCTCATTATCTAAAATAAGAGCTGAATGATTAGAACTAATCGTAATTTCTCGGCCAGTAGCGGTTTTTATTTTATAAAGTTTTTTATTGTTAACGGGATGACGATAAAAATTGCTCACTTTCTTCCAAGTAATTCGACCATCTTTCATTGAGGGAATTCGAACCTTGCAAGCTAGATTTCCATCACTATCGACCGTTCGACGATAGATATCTTTTATGGGTGAAAAAACCACCCGATCATTGATTTTGGCTATAATCTGCTCGTCTTCAGACACACTCGGTAGATCTTCAGCCGTGGCTGAAGATCTCACGGCTACAAAAATACTTGAGGCCTGAGTTGTGTAGAGCTTTTTATAAGCGGCGCTAATTTCGCTTTCTAAAGATTTTGGCATCGGCTCAGAAAGAATTTCTTTTTGGATATTGCTAGCCGTTTTATTTAACTCTTTCGAATTATTGACATCAAGATTTTTTAAAAGTTTATTAATGGTGATATCCAAATTAGTGCTTTTGAGAAAATTAAAGTAAGCGGTGGAAGTAACAATAAAACCCGGCGGCACGGGCAAGCCCGCTCGGGTAAGTTCGCCTAAATTCGCGCCCTTACCGCCGACCAAACCAACGTCACCCTTGCCGACTTCCTTAAACCAAACAATATTTTTCGTCAAAGCCCCTCCCCTAGAATTTTCAAATCTTAATTCTCACTTAATGTTCCAATTTTCAAACTTTAACTAATTGATTCATCAAAAAAATAAATGAAAAATGTAAATTATAAACTGATAATTGGAACTTATCTCTTCAATATTTTGTATATTACGCCTGTCGAAAATCCTCTTCGCGATAAGAATGCCGCCTGATGATTAAAATCTGCCTTACAATATCGCCCTTTTGATTCTATCGCCTTCCTTGCCAGCTCTTCTTCGTTTTGATCGCCCAAAGCCGCTTCAATATCACTTTCCGATATCCCAAGTTTTTTTAATTCCAACTTCAAAAGATATGAACCGGAAGGTTTGAGTAGGTTTCTGTCCCTTACCCACATTTTAGCAAATTCGGCATCATCTAACAATTTATTCCGTTTGAGAACCGTGATAACTTTCTCAATTTCGCTATCGGATATCTTTTTGGTTCTCAGCTTTTGCCCGATTTCAAAAGTAGTCCGTGGTCGAAATTTTAAAAAGTGGAGAGCGATTTGAAGAGGATCTTTTCCCATAACAATATTTTAAAGCTCAAAATCCAAAGGTCAAATTTTTTGACATTTGTCATTCGGATTTTCGGTCACTCTATTTTCTCTAACTTAGCTTGGAAAACCAAACGTTTCCAATCTGTATACGGTGGGTCGCAGGTATAAAAGGTCAACATCCAGTCATCAACATTTTGAAATAAGCTAGTGTCAGTCGGCGAAACTGTCTGGCTCTTAAAAACCTGATAATCATAGTTTTTACCTTCGTAATTAATTGTCACCATATCGCCAACGGATACATCGCGCAGTTTAAAAAAAACCTTAGCGTAAGGATTATTGGGATTTAAATCGGTGTTATGGCCCGCTAAAACGACATTACCTTTTTGATTTGGCCAAACCGAGTCGGGATGATGACCGATTCCTTTGGAAAGTGAATCCTCGCCGATGCCTTCAATAATCGGTGCGTTGATTTCAATTTTGGAATTTTTTAAATAAAAAGTGGCCACGCCGGCAATGGGCGAGGGAGATACCGAGAGCGTGGGCGAGGGCAAGCTCTCGCCTAAAATTTGAGAACCGTTTTGGTGATTGATAGCACTTTTAATCCAATAATTGAGCCATGGTTCGGCGATAATGACAAAAACGGTGACAATCCAGAAGGTTAAAACAATTTGAGCGACGCGATAAAAATAGTAGACGTTCGAGTTCGGAGACGCTTTTCGGCTCTTTTTGAGAATTGACTCAACTTCTTTCAAATCGAGAACATTATTAGGATTTGATTTATCCGGCCGGCCAATTGTATCAAATGATTTCATAATAAATATAAAATTTAAATCTCAAATCTCAAAATTACAATCTAAAGTTTAAAATTTTAGATTTTACACTGTCATTTTGCATTTTGAGATTTACATTTTGAGATTCGACTTATCTGATTCTTTTTCCCAGCCAGTATCGGAGTCCGAATAATCCTGAGAGAATCCCGGCGCCCGCCAACGGGATTTCGGCGCCGGTTTTGGCACTATTCGTCGTTGTGCCTGATCCTGTTCCGGTATTGCCGGAATTGGTATTGGTCGTCGGAGAAAGAGTGGGTGAAGTCACGCTGGGCGAGGTGGTAGAGGTATTGATAAAAGCGTTATAGATAAAAGCCGCTAAAACCGCGCGGGTGATTTGCTGGCTGGGACAATAGAGCAGCCCTCCGGAGCTATCGGTGCCGCAACCTTTAGTGTAGCCGGCCTGATAGATAGCATTGATTTCGGCATAGCCGAAATCGCCCGGCTTGACGTCGCTGAAAACCTGAGTGCCGGTGCTATTTAAAGGCAAGTTTTTGGCCCGGGCGATGACCACGGCCGCCGTCGCGCGATTAGCAATTGCATCATTGCCGCTGGTCGCCACATCGGGGCGAAAAGTGCCGTCGCCGAAACCTTGCATTATGCCCGCCTTATTTAGGCCCTCAATTTCTTGATAAGCCCAATAGCCAATCGGCACATCGGAAAAAGTCGGGGTCGGATTATTGAAAAGGTTATTCGTCGCTCGTCCGATCGCCACGGCCACCATCGCTCGATCGGCCAAATCATCTGGTTTAAATTCCAAGGGGTAACCGATCATATAGCCTTGAGCATTGTCGTATTCGATATATTTATAAGCGACATTGGTCACCGCCACGTCGTCAAAGGTCGGCGTGGCCGGCCCGGCCGGCACCGCCGCATCAGAGCCGGCTTTGGCTAGGGCAATGGTAACCGCCAAGTCAGCCCGGGTCGCCGCTTGATCGGGCTTAAAGGTGCCATCGGGATAACCGGTCATTAAGCCGTGCTGGGTGGCATAATAAATGTAGTTGAAAGCTACATTGGTGGTGGTCACATCCGAAAAAGGTGAGGTGACATTGCCTGGATTGGGAACACTCGTCTTACCGCCGGCCACCGCACTGGCAATAAAAATAGCTAAATCCGAACGCGTCGCCGCTTGATCGGGCTTAAAGGTGCCATCGGGATAACCGTCCAACCATCCCGCCGCCTTTAATCCCTCAATATATTGATAAGCCCAATAGGTAGTGGGGACGTCGGAAAATGTCGGGGCCGTCGGGTTGGCCGTTTTGCCGTAGGCCTTGCCGATAGCCGTCGCCACATCGGCGCGAGTAGCATTTTGGTCGGGTTTAAATTCATGATAACCGATCATCCAGCCTTTTTGGTTAACGGCTTCAATCTGATTGAAAGCCCAGTATTGGCCTTGATAATTATTATTAGGATCGCCCATCGGGACGTCAGAAAAAGTTTGAGTCAGCGTGGTGGCAGGCGTTGCCGCTTTTGGTTTGATTTGACCGTTTTTATAATTCCACCAGAAAAAAATCCCGGCGGCTAAAACAACGACGACCAGAATTGAAAGATATATCCAAGTTTTTTGACTCATCGGCCCCTCCTCAAAGGCGCGCCCAACATCGAAACTTGGCGCAATAAATAAATGCTACTTACATCATAAAAAAGTATTCGATAGATGTCAAATAAAATGCAAAAAATAAAGATTAAAGCTTAAAATTTATTTTTCAGACTGTTTTCTAATTATCTCTTCTATTTCCTTGGCAATCTTGGGATTTTCAGCCAAGAACTGTTTGGCTCCCTCGCGGCCCTGGCCCAACTTTTCTTGACCAAATTGATACCAGGCGCCGGTTTTAGAAATGACGTCTAGTTTCGTTCCTAAATCCAAAATATCGCCTTCTTTCGAGATACCATGGCCAAACATCAAGTCAAACTCAGCTACTTTAAACGGCGGCGCCACCTTATTTTTGACGACTTTAACTTTCAACCGATTGCCGATGGGATTGTCGCCTTCTTTGATTTGCTCAATCCGACGAATATCCAACCTTATAGTCGCATAAAATTTCAACGCCATACCGCCGGTCGTCGTTTCCGGATTGCCAAACATGACGCCGATTTTCATTCTTAATTGATTGATAAAAATGATGACCGCCTTTGAGCGCGAAATGGCGCCGGTCAGTTTCCGGAGCGCTTGAGACATCAACCGTGCCTGCATTCCCATCATGGCATCCCCCATCTCACCCTCGATTTCCGCCCGCGGCACCAACGCGGCCACCGAGTCAATGACAATAATATCAACGGCGTTGGAACGTACAAGCGTTTCAGCGATCTCCAGTGCCTGTTCGCCCGTGTCCGGTTGGGAAATTAAAAGATCCTCAACATTAATGCCAATGTTTTTGGCATATTCCGGATCAAAAGCGTGCTCGGCATCAATAAAGGCAGCAATGCCTCCTTTTTTTTGAGCTTCCGCAATAGCATGAAGAGCCACCGTCGTCTTGCCCACCGATTCAGGACCGAAAACTTCAATAATACGGCCGCGCGGTAAACCTCCCACCCCCAAAGCCAAATCCATCGAAAGCGAACCAGTTGAAATGACATCCAAAATCAAACTTTTTTTCTCACCGAATTTCATAATGGCTCCGGAACCAAACTGGCGTTCAATTTGATTTAAAGCCATCTCAAGAGCTTCTTCCCTACCTTTATCCATCGTGCGCCCGCCAGGCAGAGCCCCAGTGGATCTGCCTCCCGAGCGGTGCCCCTTTTCATCTTTTGAAGCCATTATTGCCTTTCAATCCCCCAAAATTAGATTACTGATTTCAGGTTATAGGTCTCAGCCAGAAAAATAAAACTGACACCTTTTTCAAAATTCGGCCAAAACTTGAATCACTTTGTCCGATTCTTTTTTGACACGGTTGGTGGAGGAAACTTCAATATTATTGATGCCCGGCTCAAGGCGAACCATTTGTTTAAAGTTGCCTAAATTATCAATATAAACCGTTTGATCGTTAATTCTTAGACTGCAACCGATATCAGTTTTGCCATCGACTTCCACACTATCCTGCCGCACGACCGTCTGGGTTGACGGAGCGCTAATTTCAAGATTAGGGGGCGCCAGAAAATGGCGAATCGAATAAAAAATATAGCCGCCCAGAACCACTAACAATAAAACGCCGCCCAGAATCGCCAAAACACGCGGGGTTAAAAAAAACCTTTCACTTTTAATCCGGGCTTTAATCGGCAGAACTTGTTCACCCGCCGATCCCTTTTCCCGACGGTATTCCAATAAAATTTCGTCCTTAGGTAAATCCAAAAGGTCAGCGTATTTAGAAAGAAATCCTAAAGCATAGACATCGGCTGGCAACGCCAAATAGTCACCAATCTCGAAGGCTTGCAAATATTTCAGCCTGACTTTGGTTTCTTCTTCCGCCTGCTCTAAAGTCAGTTTTTTCTTTTTTCGAGCCGCTTTGAGGCGTTTCCCTAAAGTCTTGTCAAGACGTAATTTTTTACGAAAAAAAATCTGAGCCACGCTCTCATTGTTAAGCGGGAATACCAAGACTGTCAAGCCGTGGACGAACGTTCTCCCTCAGTCAGTTTCAAATTAAGTGAAGAGTTCTGAGAAAAGTAAGATAAAAATTAAAGTTATTTAAGATGCCGACAAGAATGGTTGCAATAATTAAGAATGGAATTAAATTGAGACGGATTGATTTATGAGCAAAAGCCACAATAATAATTTGAATCAAAATCATTAAAAGCAAAGCACCGATAAGGACGATCAAAACATCCGGATAGCCGGCCACCAAGGTAGTCGCGAAAACAACCCAAAGGTCAGATTTTTTAAATAACGGCCTTTTGAACAATTTATAAACGATAACAGCCACGACGGTAAAAGAAACGGCAACTAAAACATAAACCAAAAAGGTTTGAGCAATATACCACAGGTTGCTCTTTAGAAAACTCGGCGTTTTAAGAAGGTATGGCCCGAACGTTGAGTGCTTAGTAACCCAATAAAAAATGAACATTTTGGCGAGCATTTGAAAAGCAAAAATGCCAAAGACTAAAAAAGTAGCTCTTCGAGCAGTTTTAAGACCAATACCCTTCTTAAAAAACTCCAGCCAAAGAAGCCATAAAAACGTTAAAATTGCGATGATAAACGGTACCCAAAAAACGACTCGGTAAAGCCAAATCAATTTAATCCCCTACGGTAAAATTGTTAAATTTGTTCCATATTCATAAAGAGAAGAATTATTGCCGCCGTCAGACGATTCTTTGGTTATATAATCAGAACTTTCGAAGGCGCAATCAAGCTCGTAGGTTTTTGTTTTAGGATCAACGCCAAAACGATAATAAAGATTTTTCGACTTATTGTTAGTGGGGTCAACGGGCAGTGATGAGAGCGGTGAGCCAGAGGAGACGAGATTAAAATCAATCGGAATCCAACCGGTCCCGTTTATCTTTTCTCTGGTCGAGCTAGTGCCTTGCGTCGAATCGTAAATCACCCCGGCGCTTAAGCCGTTAAAGTTATGATTATCGGCTAAATATAAATTAATGGCCGAACCAATAGAAGTGAGATCCAAAATTCTTTGGGAATCGCGTGATTTTTCGGCAATCTGAGCCGGTTTAACCACTAAAATGATAATGACGAGCGCCACTGCGATGATAGCCACAGCTATTATCAACTCCAGCCAAGCGACGCCTCGAGCCTTTGGCCCTTCGGCCATACCGTCTCCTTTTTCATAACAATCTTACTAACACTAACTCATTCTTGTTGAGCTTTTCGCTCCGCCAAAAAATTTTCAACCTTATCCACCACCTGTTGAGGCGTGACATCGGCTTTAACTAAATAATCAATCGCGCCAAGTTTAAAGCACTCAAAAACCGCGTCTTCCTGACCAAAATTGGTCAGTAAGATGACCGGGGTGTTAACCGTTACTGGTTGACTCCGCATTTTTTTAAACATGGCTAAACCGTCGAGCTTCGGCAACATAATATCAAGTAAAATAAGATCGGGTTTTTCGGAGGTCGCTTTTTCCAAACCTTCCAAACCATCGTAGGCAACCGCTACGTCATACCCATCCGCTAAGAATTTTCTTTCATACATTTTCACCAAAGTGACGTCATCTTCCACTAAAAGCAATTTGGCCTTAGCCATTTTTCTCCTTCGGTTGTATTGTATGTTATTTTAGTTTACTACTCAAACTTTAGACCGTCGGCGAGCTAAAACAAAAATCCGAACCTTTTCCTTCGACGGACGAAACTCTAATTTCGCCACCCATCATCTCGACTAGTTTCTTGGTAATCCAAAGCCCCAAGCCGGTGCCGGTAATCGTCCGGGTTTTATCAGTTTTAACCCGATAAAACTTAGCAAATAATTTCTTTTGTTCTTCAGGACTAATGCCATAACCCGTATCTTTGACGTGGCAAAAAACTTTACCTTCTTTTTTTTCAAGGGCAATTTCAACTTTGCCGGCCGCTGTGTATTTAATAGCGTTACCGATTAAATTAATCAAAACTTGTCGGACTCTTTCTGGGTCAGCTTTAACCTTGTATTTGTCATCGGAATTTCCAATTTCGGATTTTAATTCTAAGCCCTTATCCTTGGCTTGAATCGAAAGCTCCTTAATTACCTCAGAAACCAGTTTGCCTAAATCCATAGGCACCGGCTTAATCTGAATCCGGCCCTCCTCGATCCGGCCGACATTTAGAAGATCATCGACCAAATCAGCTAAACGCTGATTAATTTTGACCACTTCTTCAATCATCTCTTTCGTTTCCGGATTAACCCGACCGGTGTCGCCTTGCAAAATCATATCCAAATAGCCTTTAATACCCGTAATCGGAGTACGCAGTTCGTGAGTGGCAATGGAAACAAGTTCCCGCTTCATCTGTTCAACTTCCAAGTCTTTAGAAATATTGCGGAAAACAACGATGGCCCCTATCACTTTATCCACGCTGTCGCGAATGGCGGCACAGGAAACCCAAGCCGGAAAATTTTCGCCGTGGCGATTAGAGAGATAAACTTCCTGCAATGTTTCCGGCTGCCCGGAGGAGAGAACTTTATTGACTGGCAATTTGTCTTCGGACAAAGGAAATTCATGCTTGTCAGTAAATTTCAACATATCTTTGACCGATTTACCGAGTGTTTCTTCTTCCAGAAACCCCAAAATATTTTCGCCCTCGGAATTTAGAAGGATAATTTTTTGATCCTGGTCGCAAGCCAAGACCCCTTCGCCAATCGAAGAAAGTAGAGCACTATCTTTTTTATGCTCTTCTTCAATCTCTTGATACATATAAGAGGAATTAACGACGACCGCCGCCTGTGATGAGAGAATGGCAAAAAGCCTTAAATCATCATTAGTGAAATTATGAGGGTTTTTCGACATGACGTGAATCACCCCCAATGTTTGGGATTTAACTTTCAGTGGCGCGGCGATCAGACTTTTGACGCCATCAATGCCCGCGCGAGAGAGAACCTTACCTGTTTCGGTATCAATCTCACTTTCCAACTGCGGGACGCCTTTACAGAAAGCTTGCCCAGTAATTCCCTCGTCGGAGCGCATCCTTAGATCGGTAATCTGCTCGTCTGTTAACTTATAAGCCGGTTTGACCGAATGAAGGAGTTTATCTTGATGATTAAATAACGTAATGACACCGCGGTCGCCCCGGAGCATCCTCACAATTAAAGCGAGGATAGACGAAAGAGTTTCTTCAAAATTAAAAACGGTCGAAATGCTCCGCGAAAGTTCGTTTAGGGCCGAGAGCTCGGCCATTTTTTTCCGATTGTCAATGAGAAGTTCGGTCGAGCGAATACTGGCAATCGCAATGGCCGCTTGATTAGCCACCGTCGAAATGAGATCAATATCTTTCTGAGAAAACTGTCTCGGCTTAAAATTAAAAAAGCTAATCACACCAAGGATTTGGTCATGGGTAATCATCGGCACGGTGATTAAAGAGTGAAAGCCACCCTGGGCTAAAATTTTACTGGCAATTTGAGAAGTTTTTAGATCGGTAATGACGGTTGGCTGACGTGTTTTAACCACGCCCCAAGAGACGCCGCCTTCCCGAGCCGAAATCGGCAATTCTTTCATCATATGCTCCGGCATCCCCACGGCGGTTCGCCGAATCATTTTATCCCCCTCTAAAGTCATGATCGTGCCGGCATCAAGGGCCAGTGCTTTGACTACTGTTTTAATCAACGGTTCCCAAAGACTCTCTAAATCATGCGCCTCAGCCGCAATTTTTGAGATCTCATAAAGCGAATCTAAAACAACTTTATTATCCTGTCCATCCATTATGCCTCTTTATTTTTCAAAACTTGGTTGACACTTTGAACCAGTTCTTGAAGCGAAGTTTTGTACTTAATGAGATATTTTTTAACGCCCAGTTTTTTTCCCTCTTCCATAAAAAGATCGGTGGTGCCAAGATTAGTTATGACAATTACTTTGATTGACGCTAACTCGGCATTGTCTCGCAGATTATGAATAAAACTAAACCCATCCATTCCCGGCATCATAATGTCGAGTAAAATCAAATCGGGCAATTCTTGCTTGGCGATCGTCAGTCCTGCGCCGCCGGTCGAAGCCGTAAAAACTTTATAGCCAAGCTGCCCGAGCTCCCTTTTATACAAATCCAAGATCGATAAATCGTCTTCGACGATAAGAATCTTTTGTTCTTCCATCCCCACTCCTTTTGGATTTTTTACCTGAGTAGTTCTCAACTAATTACTTAAAAGCTCTTAAGGCAAAACTAAAGGTCGAGCCTTGGCCGACGGCGGAATTTTCCAACCAGACTTTGCCTCCTTGGGCTTCGGCCAAACGTTTTGAAAGGTAAAGCCCGATGCCCGTCCCGCGCTCTTGACCGGTTAAAGTTAAGTTTCCTTTTGAAAATAACTGAAAAATTCTTTCCTGGTCTTCCTTTTGAATGCCAATACCGCTATCTTGGACATCGGCAACAATCCAACTAGGTGTTTGACGCAATGATACCGTTATCTGGCCCTTTTCATGGGTAAACTTAATGGCGTTAAGTGTTAGTGTCAATAAGACTTCGCGGACTCGATCCGGATCTCCCCGAACCAAAAGTTTCTCTTTGGCAGGCACGAATTGAAGACTAATATTTTTATCTTTAGCCCGAATATCACAATCTTTTACCACCTGGTCGGCTTGAGCGGCAAAATCAACTTTACTAAGTTTAAATTCGAATTCTTTCTCTTGGATCTTGGCGATTTTGAGCATTCGACTGACTAAACGAATCAAACGGTCGTTGGCGACGTAAGCTTGAGCTAAATATTCTTTCGCTTTGGCCGGAATCGAGCCGCTATCGCCTTCTAAAACCATTGAAAGATAGCCTTTAACCTCTGTCATCGGCGTTCGGAGTTCATGCGACATGACCGATAAGAACTCCTGCTTTTCGGCTTCAAGCATGATTTTTAATCTCTTAATTTCTTCCAGGCTCTGATTAGCTTCGGTCATCATACCTCACATTCTCGTCCTCTTCCTGGCTTGGAAAATCTGGCGGGCCAGGTAACTTTTCCGGCTCTGAGCTTAAACCAGACGGTGACTGATAGGGCGGAAAATTGGGCGGGGATTGATAAGGCGGAGAGGATTGGCGGATTGGCGCGGTCGTCTGGTGACGCTCATGCTCAAGGGCGATCGGATCCATCATGACATCGCGCGGTTTAGCACCGTCCGGCGGGCCAACTATGCCGTCCTGCTCTAAAATATCCAGTAGCCGCGCCGCCCGGGCATAACCAATCCGCAAGCGCCGCTGCAAGAGTGAGGCCGAAGCTTTGCCGGCCATCACCACCGTTTCTTTGGCTTCTTGGTAGAGTTCATCCGAGCCGGAGAGTTCGCCGCCGGGACCGTGAGAAGAGGTGGTGTGATAATTAAGAATCGATTCATCGTAAATGGCCGTCGCCTTGCTTTTTAAGAAATCGGTCACTTTCTCGACGTCTTTATCGGTGACCAAAACGCCTTGAATGCGTTTCGGCTTGCCCAACTCGTTGCCAATATAAAGCATGTCGCCGCGCCCCAACAATCGTTCGGCGCCGGAAAGATCCAAAATCGTCCGCGAGTCAACTTGGGAAGCGACCGCAAACGCAATGCGGTTGGTAATATTAGCTTTAATCAGACCGGTAATCACGTCCACCGACGGGCGCTGCGTGGCGACAACCAAATGGATGCCAACCGCCCGCGCCATCTGCGCCAACCTGACTACCGCCGCTTCCACTTCATTAGCCGCCTGAGCCATCAAATCGGCCAACTCGTCGATGAAAATAACAATGTAGGGCAATTTGCCGTTCGTCGGACTGGCGTTATAGGCTTCGATATTGCGTCGGCCGCCTTCCTGAAACAAGCGAAAGCGGCGATCCATTTCGGCGACCGTCCATTTTAAAGCCGAAATAGTTTTATCGACATCGTGAACAACCGGCGTCAAAAGATGCGGAATGCCGTTGAACTGAGTAAATTCCACCCTTTTCGGATCAACTAAAATCAACCGCAAATCCTGTGGTGAATTTTGATAAAGCAACGCCAAAATCATCGAATTAATACAAACCGACTTGCCCGAACCGGTCGCTCCAGCAATCAAAAGGTGAGGCATGGTTTTAATGTCCACCACAAAAGGTGAACCAGCGACGTCGCGCCCTAAAGCGATGGTGAGGTTAGATTTGGCTTTAGACTTTTCGAAATCCTCCGATTCAAGAAGCTCGCGTAAGGTGACAATCGCCTTGACTTTGTTGGGGATTTCAATGCCGACGGCCGACTTACCCGGAATAGGCGCTTCGATACGAATCGGGTGAGCGGCCAGGGCCAAAGCTAAATCGTTTTGGCGCGCCGTAATTTGGGTCAATTTGACCCCCTCAGCCGGTTTTAAAGTGTATTGAGTGACCGTCGGACCGATGTTAACATCACCCATGGCCACATCCATGCCAAAATCTTTAAGGGTTTTTTGAACAATTTCCACGTTTTTCGAGATATTGCCAGAAGTCGCTTTGGAAGTGCTGCCGTCGAGTAAATCAATCGGCGGAAATTCCCAACTTGCGCCGCCAGATAAAGGCGGATAAGACGCCGGATAAGGCGATTGGCCGCGCGGCAAAGTTGTAAAAACACTTGCCCTCGGCTCATTGACCGTCACGCCCTCGCCGCTCGAACGTCCCAACCGTTCCCACAAAGCTTTAAGCGACGTGTTGAAAGCAATGAGAATAGAGACAATCGCTAAGACGAAAACGACAATCAAACCGGCGAACGGACCCAAAAAGCCGTTGAAAAGATGTCGGATGCCCAAGCCCACACCGCCGCCAAGCGAGCCGAAAATGGCCGGCACAAAAATCAAAGATAAAATGGCGCCGATGACTGAAGAGGGCTTCAGCGGAAAGCGGTTGGGCATCAACAAGGCCGCCCCATAACCCATAAAAATAAAGGGAATCAGATAGCCGATAATTCCCCAGCCGTTAATTGACTCACGAATAAAAAAACGGCCAAAAGAACCGGCGAAGTTGAACATACCCAAAAAAGTGATCAAACCCAAGAGCAACAAAATCACCGCCACAATATCGCGAGTCGTGTCGGGATTAAGCGTCCAGTCCAACGATTCCCAAATTGAAAGCCGCTGGCCTTTGCGTCTATATTTTCGTTTAGCCATAGCCCTACCTTGTGATTTCTTTAAGTTATTAATATTATAACACTCTATGTGAAATTTCGAAATTCGAAACAAATTCTAAATTTTAATGTTTTAAATTCTAAACGTTTGGAATTTGGGATTTGTTATTTAGATATTGTTTCGGATTTCGGATTTAGAGCTTCAGATTTACGAAAAAACCGCTCTTTAGGCGGTTTTTTCAATCGTGTCTCGATGAAACTCGGTTAGTTTCCCTGTTTCAGGATCAAATTCGGCTTGAATCTGTTCTGGTGTTTCTGAATTATCAATTTCCTGATTAATGTCTTGAATTGTTTCAGTCATGTTCCCTCCTACTATCTTTGTTTTTGTTTTATATTTATATTATTTAAGCGGCTTTTCTTCCTTGTTCTTGTTCACCGCGATGAAATCTGATTACTTCCTTTGTTTCAGGATCGTAAGTTCCCTCATCGCTTTCCGGCACTTGTTTAACGACCCTGATTTTTCCGTGCGATGTTGCTAATTCCTCTTCGGTATAATCTGGTTCAATCTCCGCGGCTCTTTCTTCCTCTAAACTCATCACTCCACCTTCTTTTGATCTCATTTCCTCTCCTTTAGTAATCTATTATTAAATCATTATATCAGAAATTTTGTCTTAAGTCAATGGGCTAATTATTAGCGTACCAGTTTCCGGTTGATTTGCTCACCTGTTCTTAACTATTCTATCCTCCCAAGCAGGAGGATAGACAACATTTTGCTCTTTTAAGAATGTTTGATTGGAACAAAATAAAAGCGTAAATAAGCCTGATAACCTGTAAGAAAATTCATCTTAAAAGCACAGAATGACAGCAAAATACATCAAAAAAAGCAACCGATAACTAGTACGCTAATCGATAATTTGGCTAACAAAAACCGCCGCGGTTTTCCTACCGCGGCGGGGTACTCTTTACCCTGAGCTGGGTCGAAGGGTCGCTTTCGCCATACGGCGGCTCAAAGAGCCAGCCTAAGCGCTCTTGCCACTTAGCCTCATAAGCCGCTCGCTTTTCTTTATAAAGAGCGGCGTCGATTGCCATTGGTAGTGGCACCCGAAAAGTCCGAAAGCCAAGCAGCAGTCGCCAGCAGTGTTCGACGTAGAACAGGTCGGAGATGAGCGGACTCACTTTGACAACCTTGCCGGCTGCTTGGGCCGCCTGGGCAAACTTGCTGACGCAATCGTTAAAGTGAAAACCACCTACCACTAACTCTTCTTCGGGAATCGCCCGGACGAGCCTGTTCCAATCAGGATATTTCTTTCTGGCCCATTTGCCATATTTGCCGTTGGGCAAGACAATGACGCCGGAATCAATCACCTGATCTTCCGGGCTAAGGCCGAAGTTCTTGGCAAGGTCCGAGACTTTCCCATCCTCGTCCCGGTGAACAATGACGGCTACTCGATATCCCCTTTTCCTAAGAAAGGCCACTGCCCTCGAGGGGATAACGAACATCTTTTCCAGCTGCTCCAGCGATATCTCCGAATCGTAAAGCCGGATACGCGCCTCGTTTTCTTCGTGAGCCGTAATGACTGCGTGCGGAAAAAGTAAGACGAGCGCTTTCATCTCTTTCGCCTCCCTTTAAGGCAAACGTATTATATCAGCGAAGAGTAAAGATTTCAACCCTCGCATTAAGCTTTTTGGCGTGGGAGTTGACAAGGCAAATGGTCTTTGGTACCATATTGAGGTCAGAAAAACCCCAGCACAATAGCTTCCTGACTTATTGAACTACGTTCAATCACGCAGGAGTGCTGTCTGCGGGGCAAGCAAGGATCTGACCCTTGAGGCCAGATTTTTGTTTTAGACACATCTTTGGGCGGGAGGGAAAGGTTGACTTACGACGATATCTTCAACGCCGCGAGAATCGAACAGCACATTTCAGCAAAAGGAGAAGAAACGATCGTCGAACCCGAATCGGTGGCTCAAGAACTCGGAATCGAACCCGAGAAAGCAAGAAAAGCGCTCGACATTCACGTCGGCCTCAAATCGATGCGGCGAAAAGGAAAGGCCTACGCTTTTCCCCGCCAACTTCCTCGCCAAGATCCCCATCACGAGGCGGCTCGTAACATGCTGCCTCATCTTCACCCCTGATTTCCCCGTTGAGTTGTCAGCCCGTCTGCCGAAAGGTAGGCGGGCTTTTCTTATCATAAACACCGGCGTGATATCAAAAACCGCTCAAGCGGCAAAGGTAATTAACGAAATTCAATAGCAAAGATCTAAAAAATGAATTCGACAAAGATTTATTCCCATTCCATCGTGGCCGGCGGTTTATTGGTAATATCATAAACAACACGATTGATAGCGGGGATTTCATTGGTAATTCGGGTCGAGATTTTTTCTAAAATCGGATAAGGAATCTTCGAAAAATTAGCGGTCATCGCATCTTCTGATTCAATAATCCTTAAAACAATTGGGTGTTTATAGCTTCGCTCATCGCCTTGAATACCCACACTTTTAACTGGCAAAAGCACGGCAAAACTCATCCAAATCTTCTGCCAGTAGGGACTTTCGCGGAGTTCTTCCTCAATAATTCGGCCGGCCTCTCTTACAATTTTCGCTTTTTCTTGAGTGACTTCTCCTACAATCCGAACCGCCAGACCTGGGCCAGGAAAAACCTGCCGGCTTAATAATTCATGAGGAAGTTTTATTTGCCGAGCAATTGCTCTGACCTCATCTTTATACAGATCCTTCAACGGCTCATAAATTTTTAATTTTAAATTAGGGGGCAATCCGCCCACATTATGATGAGACTTTATACTTGAGGAGTTCTTGGTTATTCCGCTTTCAATGCGATCTGGATAAATTGTTCCCTGAATAAGATAAGTAGCCTTAAGAGTCCGGGCGATTTTTTCAAAAATTTTAATAAAAAGATGACCAATGATTTTTCTTTTCAGCTCGGGTGAAGCGACCCCTTTTAGCTTTTTAAAATATTGGTGGCTGGCATCAATAATCACCAGTTTTAGATCAAAATGCGAGAAGATTTTCTTGAAATTTTCCGTTTCACCGTAACGCATCAAACCAGTGTCAACATAAACCGCAGTTAAATTTTTGCCGATGGCTTTACTGACCAAAATGGCAGCTACCGAAGAATCAATGCCGCCGGAAAGACCAATAATCGCTTTTTTGTTCTTTAAGATAGTTTTTGCTTCTAAAATGATCGCCGTTTTGTTTATCAGGAGATTTTTTTTAGATTTAATCTTACAAATGCCCACAAAATTTTTAAGGATTTCCTGGCCAGCTTTCGTGTGGGTGACCTCTGGATGAAATTGGACCCCGTAGATTTTTTCGATCGTATTTTCAATCGCCGCCATTTTGGTCTTATCTGTTTTGGCGACGATTTTAAAATCTTTTGGTAATCTTTCGACAACGTCGCGATGGTTCATCCAGACATTCTGCTCCGGTTTTAAACCCCTAAATAAATCACTTTTAACATCTAATTTTAATTTGGTCGGACCATATTCGCCCGCTTTGCCCGGACTCACCTTCCCACCTAAAATATGGGCGATTAACTGATGACCATAACAAATACCCAGCACCGGCAGTTTTGCCTGAAGTATCTTTTTGGTCACAACCGGCGCATTTTTAGCGTAAACCGAATAAGCCCCGCCGGAAAGGATAATTCCTTTAAAATTTTTTAAACTTTCCAAGGTAATCTTATCTGCAGACACAATAGAATTTTCAATTCCAAGGTCTCTTAGACGACGGGCAATGAGATGACAATATTGGCCACCGAAATCGATTATAATAATTGTTTCCATTTTTACCTTTCTTACAAGGGTCTTTTCGTAAGATTAACATATCGATACCTTTTTTCAAGCCAAACCTTTCGACAATTCTCAGGGTAACTTCTCAATAAACTCGAAATAAAACAAAAAGAGCGATCGAGAATGACCCAATATTATTTTAAATTAATGATCATCTGTCGCTCTTTTTGATACTACCGTCTCGATGTTGCTGCAAACATCGACAAACCATTGGCAAACGAGTGCATCCTACCATCCTAAAATAAGATAGTAAGAAAAAGTTCACCAATCTTGCCGTATGATGCTAAGGTGCAATTGTTCCCTTTTGTCTTTGTTTCCCCTCTTTGCAGAATAATGCGAATATCAGTTAATAACTAAAAAACGGCAAGAAGAAAGTGTTTGAGTTTCTCTCCAGCACTTACCTCTCGTCGCTTCTTCCCCTCCTTGTTAAAGTACTTTTGATTTTCTGAATCAATCATAACATGGAAATTTTGGCTTGTCAAGCGTCGAATCTGTAAGGGCCCACTTGACAAACATAAAATCTAGATTAAGATATCACAATTTTATCTGTTTAAAAACAACTGGCCGCGTCATCGACGCGGCCATTCGAACCGTTCGGGCGTGGCTTCACGCTGCTACCGCCCGAGAATTGTCTTCGAGAATCCACACCATGAGAGCAGTCCAGTGCAGTTGGTCAGCCAGGTCGTCGCAAGTTCTGTAGAGCAGAACGGGTTCTGCCTCCTCTGCAAATTCGTAACGTCGAACCCCATAAGGACTATCATCGTCCAGCCGGACGTGATCGAGTAGCATCTTGATAAGTCTTGGCCACTCGATCGGGAAAGTTGTTCGGCTCGACTCGGGCAAATCGTAATCTTCGATTAGTAACAGGCGATCAACGTCGAGACGCAGAGCGCTGCAGTTACCGACGCCATCCTTCGTATAGACGGTCAGAGCTTGGCTAGCAGCAAGCCGAAAGAGAATCTCGGAAAGCTTCATCCGCGCAACCAGCATTCGCCGGGCTTTTCGGCACCGGTCAACTAACTTAACGAGCTGCGCCATTGCCATTAGCAGCCATACTGCCAACAGAGCCAGACCGATTTTCATCCGCGCTCCTCCCGCTTGTTTGACCGAAAAAGCCAAGGACGTGCTCGCCGAAGGGCTCGCCATCAATCATCGGCAAGACCAACGAGCCCAAAAGTGAACCATAGCCGAGCAAGAAAAGAAGGACGACACCAACCGCTGATTTCTTCTCTTCGCCAAAGAAGATCGGAATAGCCAAGAGACCACAGACGAGCCAGCTGAGGGCGAGGATGACCCGAAACCAGATCGCCTCATACGGCAGTCGGAACCGACCGAAGAGGACGACCGACTCGACGATCAAGGGTAGTACGAAGAGCAGCGCAAACCACCAAAGAGCATGACGACGGTGACGGGCCTTTTCATCATCTTTTTGGCGCCGATCACTCACTCTTCTCTGAGCAGCCGAATCCATGATTTCCTCCCGACGAGACATAATGGCGCGGTCTTCTACAAACGAACTCATCGCTCCTACTCTCTGCTTATTACAGACGAAACAAAATTGCAAGTGATATGCAAAAACCCCGTCGACAATGCCCCGGGGTTTTTGCTCTCTAACTATTTAATTATCCGACCATCTATTTTAAACTTCGATGATAACCGGAATAATCATTGGTTTACGTTCGGTTTCGGCGAAGAGAAAATCGCCGATTTCCTGGCGCAGCGACTTTTTAATATAATCCCAGTTGGCTGGATATTTTTCGTTATGACGGGCAAACATTTTTTTAACTTCTTGACGGGCTTTGTAAACCAAATCTTCGCGCTCGCGCATGTAAATAAAGCCGCGCGAAATAATGTCCGGCGAAGTAATAATTTTACCGGTTTCGTGATCGACGGTTAAAATAACGACAAAAATTCCGTCTTTGGCCATCGCCTGACGATCTCGAAGAACAATATTACCAACATCGCCAATCCCTAAGCCGTCCACTAAAACATAGGAAGCGTCGGCTTTTTCTTGAGAAAGTCGAGCCTTGCCATTTTGGATTTCTAAAATCTGACCATCTTCCATCACAAAGATATGATCTTCGGCAATCCCTAGCTCCTGGGCCAATCGGCCGTGCAAAACAAGATGCCGAAATTCGCCGTGAATGGGCATAAAATATTCCGGATGAACTGAACGAATAACTAAAGCTAGCTCATCACGTTTGGCGTGACCGGAAGAGTGAACTCTTTGAGATTCAGACCCGTAAAAGACATCCGCGCCGAGACGGAAAAGATTATTTAAATTATCTTGAACGGTTCGTTCATTGCCCGGAATGGCGGAGGCGGAAATGACGACGGTATCGCCTTTTTTAATCTGGACCTGTTTATGTTCGCCGCTGGCCATCCGCGTTAAGGCCGAATATTCTTCGCCTTGAGAACCGGTGCAAAGAATCACGAGTTGATTGTCGGGAATGTGATTTAAGCGGCGGATATCCACCATAATATGGCGCGGCACTTTCAGATAGCCCAAATTCATGGCGATGTCGATGGCTTTATCCATCGAACGGCCCGAAACCGCCACTTTACGGTGAGCGCGCAAAGCGGCATTCAAAACTCCCTGAATACGATCAAGTGAGGAAGCAAAAGAGGTGACGACGATGCGGCCTTTGACCTTGCGAAAAATCGAGGTGATCGTATCATGAACAACGCTTTCCGAAATATGAGAGGTTTTATACTCGACATTGGTTGACTCCAAAAGTAAGAGCTTGACGTTCTGCTGACCGAGTTCTTTTAATCTCTCAATTACTAATCGAGTTTCTACCTTATTGGGGTCAAGGCGAAAGTCAGAAATATGGACGACTTTGCCTTCAGGAGTATCAATAATTAGACCAACGTCATCTAAGAAAGTGTGGGAAAAAGGCATAAATTCAATTTTAAAAACGCCTAACTGAATCTTGTCGCCTGGCTTGACGACCCGAATGTTGGGGGAAAGCTCATTTTCCTTCATTTTGGCGTCAATATAGCCGGCCGTCAGCTTCGTGCAATAAATCGGCGCTTGGATTTTCGGCCAAAGATAAGGAATCGCGCCGATGTGATCCTCGTGGCCGTGAGTAAAAATAATCCCTCGAATTTTATTTTTTCTTTCTTCGAGATAAGAAATATTCGGAATAATATAATCAACGCCCAGCATTTCGCCGCGCGGGAACATAATGCCGACATCAACAATAATAATGTCGTCGCCGTATTCGTAGGCGGTCATATTCTTACCGATTTCGCCGTTACCGCCCAAAGGGATAACCCTCAATCGTGGTGTAAAGGCGCGGAAAATTTTGATCGGTCGATTTTCCGTGTTGTTCTGGGGTAAAGTGGCAATGTTATTCATTAAAACCTTTCAAGTTTTAGACAATCGAGATAAACCAGATAAACAAGTAGGCTTAGTTATCTGATTCTCTTGATTATCTCAGTTATCTATTTTGCATCGATTTGACGCAAAATCTCTGGTATTTTTTTAAAGTCATCAATCATCGTATTTTTTAAGCTTTGCTGGTAAATGCCGGCGGCTGGGTGATACAAAAGCATGTAAACCTGACCGGCCTTTTTGTAAGCCTTGCCGTGAACCTCAGAGATTGATTTAATCTGAGGAAAAAATAATCTCATCGAGTGGCGGCCTAAAGTCACAATCAGTTTCGGCTTAATCAGCTTAATCTGATCGAAAAGATAATTACTGGTGCAAACACCAACTTCTTCATCTAAAGGATCACGGTTGTTGGGCGGGCGGCATTTGACGACATTGGTAATAAAAACATCTTCCCTTTTGAAACCGGCCGCCGCGAGCATCTCATCTAAGAATTTACCGGCATCACCGACGAACGGCCGACCCATCTTATCTTCTGTTGAGCCGGGTCCTTCGCCGATAAAAAGAATTTGGGTCGAAGGATTGCCTTCGCCCGGCACGGCCTGAGTCCGCCCCCGATGAAGCGCGCATTTAGTGCATACCTTAACTTCTTGAGCGATTTCCTCTAACGTTCTCATCAATCAAAAACTCCGTTTAGACCAATAGATGATTGGACAAATAGATGAAGATAGATTCAACTCTATTTCTCTAATAATCCATTAAACTCGCTAATCAGCGATATTTTTTGAGATCCATTTCGATGTTGATTATATTATAGCACGAAATGGTTTTAATGTCAATGATGTTAAAAATGTTTTTTGGAAAGTGGAGCGCTGCCCTCGTCAGACGAGGGCAGCGCGTGGGGAAAGGCCGGCTTCACTTGACAGATTCTCGATGAGATTGCCACTGGATGTAGCCGGCGACCGACATGTAATTGGTGGCCTCCGTGAAAGGTACCAACTCGCCAACTGATACGAAACTCGCTCCGAGATCAGACGGTTTCCAGCCATTGACCGGATATATTGGCTGGAGCATGTAGCACTCCTTGACCTCAGCGTTGGTCCACCATGTCCCTGTGTTCTGGTGAACCCGCAATCGGAGATCACCTCCCAGCGACATGTAGTGAGACGCCGCCGTAAACGGCTGGGCGGCCGGCGCGCATGGGTGTGTGGCCGCGTCAGCGACCGACACCACAATCACAAGAAGAACAACCAAAACAAGTACGACCCGCATCGGGATCCTCCTGGGTACAACGATATCCGACGGATAAATATATCATAACGCGACCTGTTTGTCAATCATAGACATCAAAAAACGCCCCAGAAACTGAAATAGTTTAAGCGTTTTTTGAGCTTACCAAATTATTGGAAATCTAAAGTGACCGACTTCGTTCCGCCCGATGTAATGGTTATGGTATAGGGCAGCGGACTGCCGTTAACTAACTTAAGATTATAGGAACCGCCCGTCACCGTCGAGACTACATTGCCGCCGGTGATTTGATATGTTCCAACCGGCAAAGACAATGATATTGTCACCGGACCAGGTTGGTTGCCTGAATAACGACCAATCCCAGTAAATTGATGTTCGCCGCTCGGAGAAAGATTGAGATTGACCGTGCAGACGCCGCCGGCATGGACAGCCATACACGCCATATCTCTCACCCCGTTAGCCGTCACATACAGCGATCCGCTAAGTGTGCCAGTGCCTGTACCGCCCGTGCCGCCAGTAGTACCAGTTGGCTGGAGCGCGAAATTTTGCGTCACAATAGAACCATTAGCCGCCTTTGGCCAACTCGCCCCACTAACTGTTTGGGCTGTATAGCCAGTCGCCGAAGCCGTAATATTATAGGTAAAGACAATGGTTTTTTTTGTCGCTCTGACCGAGAATGGTCCATATTTCACATTAACACTATAAGTTGTGCTGGTTATCAGATTGAGACTGTATGAGCCGTTAGTACCAGTTTTTACGGACTCATTTGTACCACTATAAAGACTGGTACTATTTGTGCATTGTACGGCCACGCCGGCACCGCTAATCGGTTTTTCTGTTACCTTGTTAGTCACTATGCCAGAAAGAACAGCGGTCGTACTGGAAACGCCCGGGCTAAGCGTTTGAGCCGAACTTACAATCGAGCCGTTGGCATAAGCCCACATGAAAGTCCCGACGGCCACCACAAAAACGCCGCCCAAAGTCCACAAGAGTGTTCTTGTTCTTTTGTTTTGAAGCCAATGATCCATTTTTCGCCTCCTTAAGAAACATTACCAAAAGATAATTCCTCTTGGATTACACATTTATTATGAATCGATGCCTTACCAATGTCAAATTTGAATCGCTAGAAGATCTTTCGCCAAAATTACTTCGCCCTTGAAATATTTTTTGGCATCGGCTTTTGGGTTGTACTTTTGTAAATAAACCGGCGCTATGTGGGTGATGACCAGCTTTTTGACCCCATTTTCAGCGGCGAATTTCCCCGCCCGTGTGCCAGTAAAATGGGTTTTGGGATTAACTTCATCTGGCCAAGCGGCCTCGACAATAGCCAAATCAGCGTTCGCTATCGCCTTGGCCAATCCTTCTGATTCAACGCTGTCACCGGAATAAGCAAAGATTTTATTTTCTGATTCTAAACGATAACAAAACGCTTTAATATCAAGATTATGTTTAGCCAAAAATGACGAGACTTTAGTCTTATCGATTTCGATTCTTTCGCTGGCTGATAATTCTTTAATTTCCAGATTCTTAAGTTCTGGATTTTCGCCGATTATATCGACTATCTTTTTGATATTTTCTGATGTACTCGCTGGCCCAAAAATCTTCAAGGGTTTTTGGCGAACCGGCCACAAACCATGATCAGCCGGCGGCGAAATGGTGACCTGAAGTAAAGCGATTAAATCATTGATATGGTCGCCGTGCCAGTGAGAAATAAAAACCGCGTCAATTTGGTTGACATGGACTCCGATTTTTAAGAGTTGATCAACTGCCCCTCGTCCAAAATCAAAACAGAGATTTTGGCCATTTGTTTGAACCAAATATGTCGCCGAATGTCTCTCCAACTCCGGTTGATAAGTTCCGCTACCCAATATTGTCAATTTCATATGGTTCCTTAATTTTGCCAAGCACGCTATTTGAGATTTGTAAAGTACGATAATTAAAATTTAAACTTTAATTATATCTTTACATTATTTTTAAACTTTGTTAAGCTCTGGCTAATTCCGCCACGGGAGAAAAAGCCATGGCTTCTTTAGTCTCACGCGAGGACTACGAGCGTAGGGAGCTGGCTTCGGCCGCCGCCCTCGAGCTGGACAAAATCAGACTGGGTCAACTCGGCCAGATAAGAGGAAGCGTCGAGAAACTGGTCGCCTGGTTCGAAGAGAACTTCCGATCAGTCAGCCTGATCGAGCCAACCCAGACAGAATGTCTGTGGAAGGTCCTGACGAAGACAGGATATCTTTCGGAGAATGTCCAACAGATCGCTGATTTGATTGAGGCTGTTGGGCAAATCCAAATCATCCTGCGCGGGATCATCGCCGAACCCGTTTCCGCGCGGAAATCCATCCCCACGATCGAGAAGATGCGCGACTTCTGCCTCGCCCTCTGCCGCGCCTGACCGGCTAGGATTAGTATCTATTTTTGCATCGCCGACCCAAAAGAGCCCTTGGCTTTCGCCTCGGGCTCTTTTTCGTATTATCTTTTTGTATTTTTGTACGATTTTGTAGTTCGTAGTCGTTATTCTTTGGCCGCTTTAATCGATAGCGAAACTCTTCCCCGCTCTTTATCGACTTCCATCACTTTCACTTTCACAATATCGCCAATCTTTAACTTATCCGATACTTTTTCGATTCGTTCCGGCGCAATTTGGGAAATATGGACCATCCCGTCTTTATTCGGCAGAATCTGAACAATGGCGCCAATTTCATTGCCGCGCATTCTATCTTTAAGAATTGAGGTCACTGGACCTTCATAAATATTGCCGACCACCGCTTCTTGCGTCATCCCATCAATATAATCCATGGCTTTTTTGCTCATCACCGAATCAGTGGAGGCCACCGTCACCGTGCCGTCATCGTCAATATCGATACTGGTGATTTCTTTGCCGCCGCAATCTTCAATCAGTTTTCGGATATTTTTGCCGCCCGGACCGATGATTTCGCCAATTTTATCAACCGCAATATGCAACGTTTGAATTCGCGGCGCAAACTTGGAAAGTTCTTTCTTCGGTTCTCTAATAATACCGGTGATTTTTTCGAGCAAAAAGTCGTTGGCCACGCGGGCTTTTTCGATTGCCTCGATTAAAATCTCGATAGCAATCCCTTTGAGTTTGGTATCGAGCTGAATGGCGGTAATGCCTTTTTGGGTGGCCGTGATTTTGAAATCCATATCGCCGGCAAAGTCTTCAATGCCTTGGATGTCAGTAAGAATTTTGTGCTTTTTGCCGTCTTCCGAAGTAATCAAGCCCATGGCGATGCCAGAAACCGGCGCCGAAATGGGTACGCCCGCGTCCATCAACGCCAAGGTCGAGCCGCAAGTTGAAGCCATCGAAGACGAACCGTTGGATGAGAGAACTTCTGAAACCACCCGAACGGTATATGGAAAGTCTTCTCGCGATGGAATCACTGGCAGCAAGGCTCGCTCCGCCAAAGCGCCGTGACCGATCTCGCGACGGGAAACCGAACGCATCGGCCGGACTTCGCCCGTTGAAAACGGCGGAAAGTTGTAGTGATGCATATATCGCTTGGTGCCTTCTTCTTCCATTGTTTCGATCGTCTGTTCCATCCCTGGCGAACCTAAGGTGACGATCGATAACACTTGAGTTTGGCCGCGGGTGAACAAGCCCGAACCATGGGTTCGCGGCAGTAAGCCGACTTCCATCGAAATGGGGCGGATTTCATCGAGCTTGCGACCATCGGGACGCAATTCCTTCGCCAAAATCGCCTGGCGGACTTCTTTCTCGAGGATTTTGCCGAACGCTTCCTTCAGTTCGATTTGTTTATAATTTCCTTCAAAATTTTCCAACACTTCTTTTTCAAAAGCCGAGATTTGCTCTTCGCGCTTTTGTTTGTCGATTTCAGAGACGACTGGACCCAATTTTTCGCCAAGATATTTTTTGACTTCGGCGACGATTTCCGATTCGCCAGGCTGTTTGGCAGTTTGTTTAGTTTCGGAAGCCAGCTCTTTTTGAATTTCAAGACCGGCTTGCAAAGCGGCATGGCCGAATTTAATCGCTTCACCCATTATTTTTTCGTCGATTTCTTTCGCCCCCGCTTCGAGCATCATGACTTTATCTTTAGTACCAGCCACCACTAAATCGAGAGTGGTTTTTTCAAGCTGGTCGTGGGTCGGATTGACAACGAAATTGCCGTCAATTTGGCCGACGCGGACAGCTGAAACCGGCCCTTCAAACGGTGCCGCCGACTGCATCAACGCCGCCGAGGCGGCAATGATTGAGACAACGTCAGGATCGTTTTCGTTATCGTAAGACAAAACGGTGATGACGACTTGAACATCATTCTTATAGCCCTTGGGGAAGAGTGGTCGAATCGGGCGGTCGATTAAGCGGCAAGCCAAAATGGCTGCATCGGACGGGCGGCCTTCGCGTTTAATAAAGCGCGAGCCAGAGATTTTACCAGCGGCATACAAACGTTCTTCATAATCAATTAATAAAGGGAAGAAATCGACATCTTCGCGCGGTTCTTCGGTACAAACGGCGGTGGCCAAAACAACCGTGTCGCCATAGCGGACGGTCACTGAGCCCGAAGCCAGAGAAGCCAATTTCCCGGTTTCGATAATCAGCTCTTTTTCACCAAGAGTGGTTTTGAATTCTTTTTTCATCATTCATTCTAGGCACGAGTTCGTAGAACAAGTAGCGATACAAAATAACTTTTGTATCATTATCTGCCCTACTGGTCGCGCATAATTTAATTTATTTTTTAAGGCTTAAATCCTTGATTAATTTATCGTAGATTTTCGGGTCGCTTTTTCTTAAATAATTCAGCAAGCGGCGGCGTTTACCCACCATAATCAGCAAGCCCCGGCGGGAATCGGAATCTTTAGCGTGCTTTTTTAGATGTTTAGCTAAATCGGCAATTTTTTCGGTTAGCAAAACTACTTGAACATCGGCCGAACCAGTATCTTTTTTATGGGTTTGGTATTTTTTAATTAATTCAGTCGTTGTCATTAATATTTTCCCTGATGTTAATTTAGCACATTTTTTGCCAAAAGGCAAGATAATTTCTCATTACTAATTAAGAATTGGAGCAGGGAAAATTATTTAGAAATTAGAAATTTACCCCGTTTTTCGGTTTTGATAATGCCGGAGCTTCGCCAAAATTTCTTCCTCATGTAAAGCTAAAGTGGCGTCAGGCAACTGAAACGCGGCCGCCGCTTCATGACCACCACCGCCGAATAGCTTCGCCATGACCGAGACATCAACTCCCTGACCGATCGCGCGTAACGAGCCATGTAAACCTTCCTGATGTTCGGCCAACAAAAGCGCGAAATCCACATCCGGAGCACTCTTTAAAAGTTCATCAATAACGCCACTGGTTTCCGACTCCGTTGCACCCGTTTCGACAAAATCGTCTTTTTTAACTTTGGCCCAAATAAACCGGTGCTCTAAATCCGGCTCGATCGATTCCAAAACTTTTCCCCAAAGCTTCAAAGTGGACAAAGGTTTAGTCTTAAAGATATGGCGGATAATTTCTTGTTGTCGGGCCCCCGCCGCCACCAATTGCGCCGCCACTGTCAGTGACTTTGGAGTGGTGTTAGCATTCTGGAAACTGCCGGTGTCCGTGATAATACCAGTGAGTAAAGCCGTGGCGATATCCTCATCGAGCAACGGTTTTTCCCGCGCCAGTGACTCCATCAAAGAAACCAGGATTTCAGAGGTGGAGGTGGCCGTCAAATCCACCCAGTTGATTTTACCAAAGAAATCATTGCCCGAATGATGATCGATATTGACGACCGGCGTTTCGTAAAACAACGAAGTTTGCCCTTCGTACAAGGGACCCAGCCGCTCGAGATCTGGCGAATCTAAAACGATAATGAGGTCGTATTTAAAGGCACCGTAAGTGAAGCTAACATCTTCATTTTTAAATGTTCCGGACGAGGGCGTAACAACAATATTGAGCTTATTTTCCTCGGGAATGTGTTTATAGCCCAACCGATCAACTTTGGTTTTGGCCGTGTTAATGGTGATGACAAAATCCTTGGTGCCAGAAAAAGACTTGGTCAACTCCGTAATATTTGGCAAAAATCCTAAAGCGACCGGCGGTTGTTCGGGCGCTACCGCCGTCACGTCTTTACCCAGCTTTTTTAAAACCAAAGACAATGCTAAAAGAGAACCAAGCGCGTCGCCATCGGGATTAACATGAGTCAGGACCAAAATTCGCTCGGCACTTTTAATTTGTTCAGTTGTTTGTTGCTTGGGAGTCAGTTCCATTTTTGATCAATAATCGTTTTTAATAGCTTTTAATGATAGCAAATCATCAGATGTCATGTCAAGAGTCGAGAGGATAAATTACCCGGATGTTTACAACTCATCGCTAATCTGATAAAATCAAATAGAATCTACAAGTTAGAATGCTTTGTCATTCTCAATTTTAGGAGAACAATGCCTATTACTAAATCTGCTAAAAAATCACTCAAGGTTTCGGAGATCAAACGGGAGCACAATAAGGTGCTTAAAATCGAATTGGAAAAAGCCATCAAAAAGGTTTCGGCTTCGAATATTAATGAAGTTATTTCTAAAATCGACAAAGCGGCCAAAGTCAAGATCATTTCCAAAAACAAAGCCGCTCGAATAAAATCAGCTTTGAGTAAAAAATTCGGCACACCGAAAAACGTTAAAGTTAAAAGCGAAAAAGTCAATGCCCCAACCAAAATGAAAAAAGGAGCGGTCAAAAATTCCTCTCCTAAAAAATAATCGTCCTTTTTCTAGTTACCGTTTTTAGTTTTGCGTTTTTTAGTTTTAAATTTTCTTTAGGAGGGTGATGAATTCCAAACCGGCCAAGACCAATCTCTCCACTATCCAGAAACTTATTTATGGGACGGGCTGTTTTTATGAGCTCACTAAATGGATTATCATTATTTTAGTCATCGGTATTTTAATCCATTTTTTTGTCGGTACTCTCTTTATTGTCGACGGCGCGAGTATGGAACCCAACTTTCATTCCGGCGAATATATCGTCGTTGACCGCTGGCAGTATAATTTTGGTAAACCGGCTCGCGGCGATGTGGTCGTCCTGCGTTTTCCGGGTGATCCGCAACAAACCAAATACATCAAAAGAGTCATCGGCTTGCCGGGCGAGAAAATTGAGATTTGGCACGGCTCCATTTACATCAACGGCAAAATCCTCAACGAATCTTATATTCCAGCTGATGTTAAAACGCTGCCCGATTCAACGCGGCAATTACAGTCGGACGATTATTTTCTCTTAGGCGATAACCGGGACAATTCTTCCGACTCAAGAATTTGGGGCGTTTGCCCCAAAAGAGATCTAATTGGCAAAGCCTGGTTAGTTTTATATCCGTTCTCAGACAAAGGCTTAGTACCAATAGCAAAGTACTAAAAAATCACGTTTTATGCTCCAGAGGTAACAACTCAAACTGAAACATTATTCCGTAATTGGATCGTGAGAATGAGCCAAATGCCTTGAAACATATCCAATAATGGGAAATAATCCGTTGGCGAAATCTTCAATGGTCGTGGCTCGGTTAGGCATTTCATACCAATCGGGAACCGAAAACGGTTCTTTTTTAAAGCGCTTAATCCAATCAACTTCTGAACCCAAAACGATGGCATAGGGCAGATATTCATTTAATTTACCACCCAAAACATCACTCGCCGGGGCCGATTCTCTCAGACTCAAATATTGACGAAAAGCCATCCATTCGCGCGCTTTCTCAATGCCCGCACCGGTCAGAGCCGGCATATAAGGTGAAGTTCTGATAATTAAAGCAGCGGCGGCCATGCCACCGAGCCAAAAAATCAGGGCGTATTTCGGGTCAAGTCCGCCAATCGCCCCATAGAGAAAGCCCAAAAAACTAAGAAAGAAAAGCCCAATACCGACATTACGGTAGGCCAGATGAACGCGTGAAGGATTTTTTACAAAATAACCTTTTTCGGTCGCCAAATCATATAATCCGACGTAGAAGTCGGCAATTTTCCGCGAAAAAATATGGCGGCCAATCCGCATTTCGACATCATCAACCGTACTTTTATAGTTCTTAGGCAGAAAAATCTTCGAAAGCAACGCTTTCTCAAAATTAGAAAGTCCTTGAGTTGTATCTAAATCAGTAAATCGGCGTTTGCCAAAATTAAATTCGCCTTTACCGTCATTAATAATGAAAATGTAACCGCGCTCCGCTAAATCAATCAATGTACCAGCAATTTCTCGGGGCCCGACGGCGCCGTCAATTACTACACCGGCCAGCGCCGGCGGCACGCGATCGGGCAACTTAGAGAGCAAAGCCTTCGAAAAAATATTTTGTTTGGCCCGGCGGCGCCAATAGATAAAGGCCAGAATTAAAAAAGTGACTACCGGTAGCGTCACGGCTAAATAAATCCAAGATTTAACGGCCACTAATTCCACGGCCAGCTCCCACTTTTTCCAGAACGGCACTTGAATTAACCCTTTGGGCAGACGGGCGACAATCGTCACCGTTGAGCCAGGCGAAATATCCGAGACTTGATAGACTAAAGTTTGGGGATCAGTCGTATAGGCAAGGGTATCTCCCACCCCATGAACGGCATAAATAATTTGGCGAATGTTCTGAGCGTCAACCGCACTGGGAAGATGTACCGTCGCCTGATAGGCGCTGACATATTGACTGGGATTATTAAAGGCAATAAGATCAAACTCATCGTAATTTTGATAATAATTAATGGCATTATTTTCTTTTTTGCCATCAATAGTCACCTTGCCGTCTTTCGCGATGACAATGTCGGTGTTAATTTGGTCAGAGAACTCCGTTGTGGAGCTATCATACAAAACCGCCGCTTTGGGCCGGGTCTGATTTTTCCAGATTAAATAGACGCCAATTCCCACGACAAAAATTACCAAAAAGAGAAGAAATTTTTTTCGGTCAAAGCTTAAATCTCGAACAATTGACTTTATAATTTGCCAAGTACTCAAAGCCCCTCCGCTTGGTTTATCGGACTATTTTCTCGTTAACTTAAACACCAGCAGCTCCAATGCTACTCTGCCTTCCATTTTACCAGTTTTTATTTTGGTATCAAAGTCTGAGAGAAGTTGATAGATCTTTTTAAGCGCTGAAAACTCATACTTTCCAACCAGTACCAGCGTCTTTTGGGCGACGTAAGGATGCAGGCCCACTTTTTTGGCGATTGCCCAGCGGTTGATTCGTCCCTTCGAACGCTCAATAAGGTCTTTAACGATTAAAAGATTGCGATATTCGAGGACAATCATCGACAAGATGTAGGGTTCGGCTTTACCTTCACGCAAAAGTTTATTCAGCTCCTTAGCGGCCGCCTGAGTATTTTTGGCGGCGATTTCATCCATTAAGTTAAAAATATTTGATTGCACCTGCGGCTGAACTAAAAGTTCGATGTTTTCAACGGTGATTTTAGGATCGTAACTGACGAGTTTATCAAGTTCGGCTGACATTCGCCAAAGATCATTACCGATATAGGCAATCAATTTGTCGGTGGCTCCCATTTCACATTTCGCTTTTCGCACCTCAACCTCTCTTTGAACCCATCTTCTCAAGCCCTCGCCTTCCAGTGATTTAAACTCCTGCGATATTTTAGGCTGATTTAGCTTTTTAAAAAGCGATGTCCTTTTATCCGGGTTTCCTTCTTGAGTGATAACAAACACCGTGGTTTTAGGAACTTTCGAGAGAAACTCGGTTACTTTGTCGATAACATCTTTTTTAGCGGAAAATAAATTATTGACCATCACGAGGCGTGATTTGGCAAGAAAGGGTATGGCGAGAGTTTGACGAACGATATCATCGAATGACATCAATACAGCATCTAACATGGCCAAATTAGTATCACCCAAAGAAGCCGAGATGAAACGTTCTTTCAGCGCTTTCACCTTTTGGTTTAAGCGATAATTATCTTCACCGTATAAAAATAATATCATCTGGTTGACTTTCCTTTAACGATATCATACCATGTGTTAAATTATTTATAGCAAGCGCTCTTTGGAGGTCGACATGCCAGAGGTGCCGATTCGGTTGATGCACGGTGATCAGTTCCGTCTGCTGACAAGCGCCCGAGTCATCGGAGATTTAGTGCTCGGACTCCTGGACTTCCCGCCTTACCCCCACCTCGGATTTGCCGACCATATGCCCGGCAACCCTTTTTTCCCGGGGGTGATGAAGCTCTCCGCGATGTTCCAGCTCGTCCAGACTTTCTGCGCGGAGGCAACGCAAGGAAAGCTTTTCCCGATCTTGACGGGAATCCCACTAGTAAGATTCTACAAAGTGACCAAACCAGGAGAGGTCACCGTTCAGGCCAACGTCTTTCAAGATGGCTACGGCGGCGTGGCCACCTGTACGGTCAATGCCAACAGCAAAGAGCGTGCTTCGGCGATTTTCACCTTCGACATGAGCACCACGAGACCGCCGGAGACGATTCTGCCGCTACCACTTGAGCAAATCAACATCAAGATGGCGCAAGGTTTGATCAGCGGAGTCTTCAACTACAAAGGAAACGAGGTACTTCCGCTGGCTCATCTGGAAGTCATCCCGTTCCCGCTCGTCCTCGAGGCTCTCTGCCAGAACACGATTCAAGTGGGCTACAATATCGCCAGTCTGGCGAACGCCCTCTTCGTCGTCACTTACCTGAGGGACACTGTCTTTCACGGCACTGCCTCCAAAGGCATGCTCAACCTGCGCTCGAAAGTCGAATGGACCGAGAAGCGCGGTCTAGTCCATGCCGTCGCCAGCTGTGGCGAGTGGCAGCCGATCGTCTCGGGCGATTTCGGCTTCGCCATTCTTAACCCCAAACATTAGCCGGCCCGCCCGGACCAAACTTGTCGAACCGCCCGCTCGAAAGAGCGGGCGTTGTCATTTTTAGAGCATTTTTTACTTACTTTTAAGCGCTTTGGCTTTCCCCCATTCCTTTTCAAACCCGAGTTTTTCAACCCACAAGTTCAAATATTTTGCATCGATATTTCCTGCCTCTAAAACGGTTACGATATCTTCCAGTTGCCGATCTGATTGGCTTATCTGATACCATCTTAATTTAGCAATAATTAGGTCTTCGGGCGAAATAATTTTGATAAGTTTGTTACCAATTTTTTTCTTTTGGGCACGTTTAATTTCTAATTTTTGATGTTCGATTTGGCCAATCACAAAAAAATCGGCCTTCAGGCCGTATTCTGGCTCAATCAGATTAAATTCGCCTTTATTTTTGTAGGCCAAAAGCGCTGTTTCTTTATCAATATAGCCAACCTTAAATTTCTTTAATAAAGCCACTACGAGTTCCTCAACTTTTTTCTCGCTGCCGATCTCAACAACAATATCTAAATCGGCCGTGTAGCGAGGCCGGCCCCAAACGGAAACGGCAATGCCGCCCGAAACAGCATATTCAATTTTAAGCTCGTCGAGGATCTGACTTATTTCGACGAGAAATTTTTTGATGGTCATTATTCGCGTTCTTTTTGAGTTCTTTAGCAAAGGAAAAAAAATCATCCACGATGGTGATTTTTTTATCCGCCGACATTTTTTTATAGATTTTATCTTGAATAGCTTGCGCGTTCATAGCCTTATCATACAGCAGGCCGCATAATTTACAAATCAAACCTGTTTGTTCTCACTTACGAAATGAGGTCTAGATGGTTCAGAGCAATTTTTGCTGGGGATTTTCGCGTTTGGGCTCTGGTAAACGATTAATAAGAGAACGAAAACCATATTTTTTAAAGATATTGACGACTTTGTCATAATCGAAATCATGGATTTTAGCGTCGGGAAGTTTGAAATCAATATCTAAATCAGTGATAATTTTTGATAATTTTTGGCTCAAAAATGCTTGCTCTTTGTTATCATTTAATAAGGTCCGTATTTTCCCGCTAATTTTTTCAATATTTTTATAAATATTTTCTAAATTTTTATAATCGATGATAAGTTTGGCCGCGGTTTTTTCCCCAATTCCCGGCACGCCGGGGATGTTATCAGAAGCATCGCCTTTGAGCGCCTTAAAATCTACAAACTGCGATGGCGCCAGACCATACCTTTCTTCAACCTTTTCGATATCATACATTATTGCCTGATTAACACCCCTTGCCATCGAATAAACTTTCGTTTGTTTATCAACCAACTGCAATGTATCCAAATCCCCAGTGACTATTATATATTCTAATTTTGATTTTTGATTCTTGATTTTTGATATTAGCGAAGCTATGACGTCTTCTCCTTCAAATCCTTCCTTATCGAAAACCGGGATATTGAAAGTTTTCAAAACTTCCCGAACATACGGAACTTGAGTCATTAAATCTTCTGGGGTCGGCGCCCGGTGAGCTTTATACTCGACATATTGTTCATGCCGTACTGTTTTGGTCGGTAAATCAAAACCGACCGCCAAGTATTCTGGCTCTAGTTTATCGATCGCTGATAACAACGCGCTCGTAAACCCGTAGACCGCATTGAGTTGGACGCCTTCTTTATTCGTCAAAGGCGGCAAGGCATGATAGGCCCGGAAGATGAGGGCAAAAGCATCAATTAAAACCAAACGGTTCTTAATCACTATTCTTCTCGTCTTTTCATTAAGAGTTCTTTAGCGACTTTTTTATCGGACCAAGGAACTTTTTCGTGACCCACTACCATACACTCTTCCGCGCCTTTACCAGTAATGATAACGATATCGTCTTTGACAGCCAAGCTGAAGGCTTTTTCGATCGCTTCGCGGCGATCTAAAATCTTAAAGAAACTTTCGCCACCCATTTTTTGGCCGCGGCCCGCTCCCCGCGGCACTCCAGCGGCCACCTCTTCAATAATTTTAACCGGATCTTCGGTATACGGATCCTCGTTGGTCAAGATTACCACATCGGCAAACCGCCCAGCAATGGCGCCCATAATCGGCCTTTTCGACCGATCACGGTCGCCGCAGGCACCTAAAACCGCGATGATTTTGCCCCGTCGTGAGGCCGCCAAAGTCGAATATATTTTTTCCAAAGCGTCCGGCGAGTGGGCGTAATCGATAATTACCGCAAACGACTGGCCCATGTCCACCGTTTCCATCCGGCCAGGGATATTGTCGATACCTTCCAGCGCGTCTTTGACGACGTTGAGATGGATATTAAGGTCGTAAGCCACCGAGAGCGCGGCCACGGCATTATAGATATTGAACTTGCCCGGTAATTTAAGATTAATCGCCACTTGACTTTCGGGCGTAATAACCGTAAACATACTGCCGGTCGCCTCCAAAATAATTTTTTTAGCCAAAATGTCCGGTCGGGCCGGCCGATCTTTTTCCCCTCCTTCGGCGCCATAAGTAATCGTTTTAGGCATCGGAATTCGGATAAAATAACTGGCTGATTTATCGTCAATGTTGATAATGCCCGTTTGGCACTCGGCAAAGATTCTGGCTTTGGCAGCGCGGTATTCTTCCTGGGTTTTATGATAGTCCAGATGATCATGGGTAATGTTGGTAATCACGGCAATTTTGGGTTTAATTGACCAAATTCTTTCTTGGACGATGGCGTGAGAAGTTGTCTCTAAAACCAGGAAATGGCAACCGGCGTTGACCGCCTCCCGAATAAACTTTTGTAAGCTAAACGGCGAAACGGTTGTCATTTTGGTTTTGTTCGTCCACTCTTTTTTATTGATGCGAAAATTAATCGTCGTCGCCAAGGCCACCTTATAATTGGCCTGTTCTAAAATTTTCGCAATCATATTGCAGGTGGTCGTTTTACCGTTGGTGCCAGTCACCATAATTACTCGAAGATTTTTCGCCGGCTCTCGATAAATGAGGGCGGCCAAAATCCCCCGGGCCTTGTGCGTCCAGAGGATGAAGGAAGGAGGCAAAATTTTACGTAGATAATCTTTGATCGAATCCATTATTTTCTTCTTCTTTGCTCGGCTATTTTAAATAACTTATACCAAAATGGTTTATAAACCAGGTCGTAGCTACCAACGATGTTCACCTTCTCGCCACCAAATTGTTCTTTAAAGCGAGTGATACCAGTATATTTGTGATTTTCCTGACCGGGCGGGGCAATCGCCAACAAATCATACTTTTGACAACCTCGCTTCTTCGCTGCGCAAATTGCTTCGTAGTGAGCCAAATACGGCGCCATCACATGGCGATAATCCACTGAGGAAGCACCGTAAAGAAAAGTCGCCACGCCATCGTAGTAGGTAATAATCAAGCCGGCAACAGGCACCTTTTCGAACCGGGCAATGAGCAAATCGGCCCGGCCAGCAGCGTAAAGTCGCGTCAATAAATCCTGAAAATATTTCTTTGACCGAATCTCAAAATGCTGATTTTCGGAAGTTTGACGAAATAAATTATAAAATACATCGATATTTTCGAGTAAATTTTCTTCAGAAATGCGCTCAACCTTGACTTTGGACTTTTGGGCAACCTTGATATTGTAGCGGCCTTTCGGCTTCATCTGAGCGAGAATTTCATCTTCGGATTTGGAGATGTCAATGATTTGACGCCACTCCGGCTGAAGTTCCTCAAATGCTTTAATGAAGCCATTTTGTTTTAAATTTTTGATAATTTCGGGGCGATTTTCGTCAAGAATCTCTAGCCTGAAAAATATGGAAGAAAAATTTTTCGCAATTTTTTGTATATTTTGTAAAAAATTTTGTAAATTCGCAATCGATTGATATTCTAATTCGGGGACATACAAAAAAGAAAAACCGAGCGGTAATGACTTCCCAAGAACTTTGATCCCGGCGATATCAAAAACCTTCCAGCCCTGCTTCTCTTTCAGGCTGGCCCATTCGTCCGTCTGTAGCAATGAATGCATGATTTTATTTTACTATTTTGGAGTTAAAACCGCAATTTAAACGGGTTAGGACGTCCTCTCGTAGAGGCGCTGGATTAATCGTATTTGCCGAAACATCAAGTCCAATAATTGGCCGCATACCACTTCACCTTTCCCTTAAATTGTGGTTTAATATTACTACCAAACTTATCTTATTTCAAGAGTGAGAGCATGCCTAAATCCAAACCGATAAAAATCTTAGCCATTGAAACCTCCTGTGACGAAACGGCCGCGGCGGTTATTGAAAAAACCGACAGCGATTTAGAAATTATTTCCAATGTCGTTACCTCCCAGATAGAAATTCATAAAAAATATGGCGGTGTTTTTCCGGAACACGCCTCCAGAGCGCATGTGGAAAAAATTATTCCCGTGGTGGAAGAAGCGTTGGGGAATATTGATCCCGATATTATTGCTGTAACCATCGGCCCAGGTCTTATCGGTTCCTTACTCGTCGGTATTAATTTTGCTAAAACGCTTGCATTTGCCCAAAAGAAACTTATTATCGGTGTAAACCATTGGCTTGGGCACATCTATTCGAATTGGGCAGAGAAACCGTATCCGATATTTCCCGCTTTGATCCTTATCGTTTCTGGTGGCCACACCGGTTTAGTTTTAATGGAGTCGCCCAACGATATTGAGCCTCTCGGCGAAACTTTAGATGACGCCGCCGGCGAAGCGTTCGACAAAGTGGCAAAACTATTAAACCTCAGTTATCCGGGCGGCCCCGCCATTTCTAAAGCGGCCAAAAAAGGCAATCCAAAAACTTATAATTTTCCGCGGTCAATGCTCGATCAAAAAAACTATAATTTTTCATTTTCCGGTTTAAAAACAGCTATTTTATATGAAACTAAAAAACTGCAGAAAATGTCATTGAAAAATAAAGCTGATTTTGCGGCCAGTTTTCAGCAAGCGGTGATCGATATCTTAATCGGCAAAACCATTCAAGCCGCTTATGAATTCAAACCAAAATCGATATGTCTTTGTGGCGGCGTTTCGGCGAATAAAGAACTTAGAGAACAAATGAAAAAAGCAGTTGCTAAACTGCCCTGGAAAACTTCTTATCATGTACCGCCGATTAAACTTTCCACCGACAATGCGGCCATGATCGGCATCGCCGCGGCTTATTATTTAGATGATGCTACCACACACGATAAAATATCAGCTGACTCAAATTTGAAACTTTAAAAAAATATGCTATAATTTGGCCATGAAAATGAGTCAGTTTAATTTTCCAATTATTATCGAAAAAGACGAAGACGGGTTTTATGTTGCTTCAACGCCCGTCATTTCTGGTTGTTATACTCAAGGGAAAACCCATAAAGAAGCACTTAAAAGAATCCAAGAAGCAATCGAACTTCATTTAGAAGCCCGCCAGATTAAAATTGACTTTCTTCCTCAAAGCCAATTAAAAGTATAAATGAGTCCTCTTTTACCGTCATTGCGCGCCAAAGATTTAGTTAAGACCGTTCGTAAGTGCAGTTTTTATTTTGTCCGTCAAAAGGGCAGCCACCAAATTTATAAACACCCTGACGGCCGTTGGGTAACAATCCCGATTCATCCCGGCGAGAATATCGGCCGCGGTTTATTAAGAAAGATCTTAAACGATCTCGAAATAAACCCAAAAGAATTTTTGAGATTGTTAAAAAGAAAGTAATTTCTTCAAAGCCAACCATAATTGAAACTCTAACTTGAAAATGTTAGTCTTAGCTTATGAAAGAAATTCCAAGCACATATGATCCAAAGGCAACTGAAGATCGTGTATATTCAATGTGGGAGAAATCGGGCGCTTTTACGCCGAAAATCAAAGAAGGCAGAAAGCCTTTCGTTATTGTGATTCCCCCACCCAATGTGACCGGATCTTTACATATGGGCCATGCTCTTAATAATACGATTCAAGATATTTTGATAAGACGTTCGCGCATGAAAGGCGTTCCCACTCTTTGGATTCCAGGCACCGACCACGCGGGAATCGCCACTCAAAATGTCGTGGAAAAAGCACTCCAAAAAGAAGGCAAATCCCGCCACGATCTTGGCCGCGAAGAATTTGTCAAGCGGGTTTGGCAGTGGAAAGAGGAATACGGCCATATTATTATCGACCAGCTCAAAAAACTCGGCTGTTCCTGTGACTGGACGCGCGAGCGCTTTACCATGGATAACGATTATTCCGAGGCCGTTAACACTGCTTTTAAACACTACTATAAAAAGGGGTGGATTTATCAAGGTGAGCGGGTGATTAACTGGTGTGTCCGCTGCCAAACCGCTTTGTCCGATATTGAGCTCGAACATAAAGAAGTCGAAGGAAATCTGTGGTTTATCAAGTATCCGGTAAAAGATTCTAAAGATTTTATCACCGTTGCCACTACTCGGCCGGAAACGATGCTCGGCGATACGGCCGTGGCCGTCAACCCGAAAGACAAACGATATAAAGATTTGATTGACAAGGTAGCTGTCGTTCCGATTATCAACCGCGAGGTGCCGATTATCGCCGATGAAATCGTGGATATGAAGTTTGGCACCGGCGCCGTCAAAGTTACCCCGGCCCATGATATGAATGATGCCGAAATAGGTATTCGCCATCACCTCAAAGCCATTAAAGTGATTAATGAGCTTGGTAAAATCACCGAAGAAGGTGGCAAATACGCCGGGCGAAAAATAGCCGAAGCCCGTGAAAATATTGCCAATGAGCTCGAAAAGACAGGTTTAATTGAAAAAACCGAAAAATATCTCCATGAAGTGCCACACTGTTACCGCTGCGGACGTCAAGTTGAACAGCTTCTTTCCAAGCAATGGTTCGTCAAAATGTCGGAATTAATTAAGCCCGCCATTGCCGCCATTGAAAAAGATGAAATCAAAATCACCCCGGTGCGCTGGAAAAAAGTTTATCTTGATTGGATGAACAATATCCGCGACTGGTGCATATCAAGACAAATCTGGTGGGGTCACAAAATCCCCATCGAAGGTACTAAAGATGTTTTGGACACCTGGTTTTCATCGGCCCTTTGGCCCTTCGCCACTCTTGGTTGGCCGAAAGAAACCGAGGATTTAAAGTATTTTTACCCCACCGCGATATTATCGACGGCCCGCGATATTAACATGCTTTGGGTGGTGAGAATGATTTTTTCCGGGCTAGAGTTTATGAAAGAAAAACCGTTTTCCGATATTTACGTTCACCCGACAATTTTTAATATTGAAGGTAAACGGATGTCCAAATCGCTTGGCACTGGCGTCGATCCGCTGGAATTAATCGATAAATACGGCACCGATGCAGTTCGTTTCGGCTTAACTTATATCAACACCGGCACACAGGATATTAAGTTTGACGAAAATGCCATTTTGGCCGGTAAAAAATTTGCGAATAAAATTTGGAACATCAGCCGATTTGTTTTGCAACAAATCGGAAATTCAAAATTCGAAGCACTAAATCCGAAACAAATCCCAAATCCTAAATCACAAACTGATAAAATAATATTAATTAAACTCAACCAAATCATCCAATCCACCGATGAAAATCTTGATAATTTCCACTTTGGCCAAGCGGCGCACGAGCTTTATGATTTTATCTGGCACGACTTGGCCGACGTTTATATCGAAAATTCTAAATCCCAAATTCTAAATCCTAAGCTTAAGGAAAATACAAATGAGATTCTACTTTATGTTCTTATTGATACCTTGAAACTTCTCCACCCCTTGATGCCTTTTATCACCGAAGAAATCTGGCAAAACCTTTACGTCAACAAATTGGTGGCAGAAAAAATTTTAATCACCGCCGTCTGGCCGACCACCATTTCCTAATTGATAATTGCCGTCCGGCTTGATATATTGAATATATAAACCCAACAAAGGAGGGTTAATGTTTTCGATTAAAAAAATATTCCATTATTTTCTTATATTTGTCCTCTTCGTGCCGATTTTTTTCCCCGGCGGTAATTTGGCGATTCCGAAAGCCCAGGCGGCGACTTCCAACCAACAAAGCACTGGCTCTAACCAAACCAACGCCACCCATCAAGATCCTAAGCCGGTCACCGCTAGCTGCGGTAATGGTTGTATTAATAGCGGATATACTGTCTATTTACAATGCCCAACCACCACTGACATCAACAACGCCACCGCAACTGACAGCACTCATTACCAATTATCTCTCAATTGGAGTATTAGCTTTACTCCAGAAGATAATGAATATATCAATTCTGCCCATGTCAATTGGACCGGCGATCCCAATGATTATTCGAACCTCGATGTTCAAAAGCTCTCAGGCACAAAAACCGGGACGGCGACACAACAGCTTGTTTTAGATCATGGATATATGCCCGATATCGAAGTTGACGTATACAGTACGAATACAGGCACGCGTGAAGGAGTGATTGTTTCCAATATTTGTCAATTTACTAAATATTCCAACCTGCTTCAAAATGGCTCAGGCAATCAAAACTCGGGTGGCAATCTCGGCACTGGCGGCGCCGTCAACAATGGCAGCACTGGCAGTAACTGCACATGCAAACTTAGCTCTGTCTCCACCATCCTTTCTGCATTTATGGATCCTGTTTGCAACATAATGTGTGTTTTTATCAATGCCATTATGGATATCATTGACGATACAATTGGCAACTGGCTAACGACGGCGATTCAAGCCCAAGCGTGGCCACGGCCACTGGCGATAAAATATCCGTAAAAAATATATAAATTAAGTATGTCAAACAAAACCAACCGTCAATGGGCGAAAGTTTTTTTGGCGGCCGTGATGGCGGTCGGTTTATTGTTGATAATTTTTGCTCCGACTGTCGCCCACGCCGCCGCCAGCGATATTCGCGACAGTTTGATTTCCACCGGCAACGGCCCTTACAAAGATTCTGTCATGCTCGGTTGGCGAATCTGTTTGGGGCTGGCCGATGTTTTTGTCACTTTAATTTTGGTTTTTTTGGCTGTCGTCAATATTGCCCACATCCAATACGATACCTACAATCTCAAGAAAACTTTGCCCTGGCTGATTATTGGCGTCATTTTAGCTAATTTCAGCCTGGTCATTTGCCGGATGTTTGTTGACGCCGCCAATGTTTTAACCAACACTTTTGCCACCAGTAATATTGTTACAAATATTCTCAAACCGCTTTATGTAAACTTAGGCTTGAACTATTTGGCCGGCGCGACAGCAACTGTTGGGCTGGCGAGTCTGGTCGGGTCATTGGGAACACTAACAGTCGCCATGGGCATTATGACTTTGATTCTTCTTTTTCTGCCCTTAATCGGTCTTTTAATTTTATTGTTTTTACTTTATATCCGCATCGCTTTAGTCCTCTTTTTAGCGATAATTGCGCCAATCGCCTTTGTCATGCTCGCCTTTCCGGTTACCCAAACCTATTTTAAACAATGGTGGTCCTGGTTTTTAAAATGGACCTTTATGAAACCGATCTGTTTTTTCCTTTTGTGGGCCGCCGTGACACTCGGCAAACCGCCAACCAGTGGAATTACAATGGTCAGCTTCTTAATTACCTTGGCTTTATGCTATCTCTCTCTTATTGCTCCTTTCAAACTCGGTGGCGCCATCATGGCCGGCTGGGGCAGGGTTGGTCGCTATATCACCCAAACCAACAAAGGCGGGGCGGTCACCAACTGGGCCGGCCGCCGTAAAGACCAGTCGGGCGCGGAGCTAAAAACGAAATTTCCTCGTCTTTTTGCCGGCGCGGAAAAAGATCGTTTAGTGACCGAACAAATGCAAAAAACGGCCGACAGCCGCGTCAAGCAGCAAGCCTGGAAAAGCCCTGATCTTGTCGCTCAGACCGAAAAAGCTGAAACTGAAGAGTCTAAACTTAAAGACTTGATGAATAAGCAGATGAAAGCTTTTGAAACTGGTGAAATGAAAATGAATTGGCTTTTGCGGCTCAAGCTCGCCCAGATTGAGTGGAACGGTGTTCGACCGAAGATTCAAAAGAAAACCTCCGGACAAATGGCCAGCGAGAAATTCGATACTGCGGCGGCACTCGAACTTTCGACTAAACAACTCGAAGCGCACCGCAAAGACGCGACTTGGGATGCTATTATCAACGCCGGGCGGGGCGACCGAGAGCTGGACCAACGAATGGAAGATCTTAAGAAGGCTGGCGCAAGCCTCCAAACTATCGACGTTGACAAAAACGGAAAAATCAACCCTGTTACTAAATATAAATACAAAATCGATGAAAAAACCGGGGAAGTTGAAAAAGACGCTCAGGGTAATCCAGTTTTTGATACAGATCTTCAAGGTAACAAGATTTTAGAAGTCGCTACGTATCATGATTACATGGAGCAAGCGGCTTTTGTCAGCATGCAAGCCTTATCTGAACAAGACCCCACTAAAAAGAAAAATTATTTTGACTCAGCCGCGGAGATACGAAAACGGGCTGCCGATTTCGCCCGCCAGCATCAAAAAACTGTCGACGGTAAAACTATTCACTATGACGCTTTTATGGATAAAAACCAATTTGGCCGAATTTATTCTATCACGACCGCTCATCTCTTGGAAGAAGTTTCCACAAATACCCTGAATGAAAATGTTCACACCATGGTTGATCGTTTCTATAACGGCGGCTATGGCTGGCGCAATAACCGTGGCAGCCACAAAGATTTGATTAACGTGGCGAGAGGCGATTACTCAGAAGTTGGAACGACCGCCATTGCACCCGCCGTAGCGGAATTTAGAACCTTCCTTGATTTCATCGGCCGTAAAGGCGGCAAAGACCGAGGTCGGTTTTTTGCCGCTTTTCTAGAAGCCATTGACGGCGGAGAAGTTTACGGCGACGACAATAAAGGCAAACTTTTAGAATCTCTGCTAAACAAAGAAAATTCCATTCGCCAAGGCGCTTCCGACGAATTCTTGGCTGAAGCGGTTGCCAGTGCCGCCCGGCGTGGGGTAGCCTCCTTTGCCGGCCTTAATTTTGCCCAATATGGGATAACGACAGGATCTCAGCCCACGAACGTTCTTGATATACTAAAACAACATGGAATTAATTCAATCGATCAAATCAAGGCTCATCCAGAGATTTTTCGCCAACTTGACTTGACACCTTCTAACGCCACTCGTGCTCAAAGAAATATGCTCGACGGCATGGCCGATCTTTTAGAAGAATCGGAAAATTTCTGCGGCCAGGGCAACCCCGTCGCTTATACGGTTAGAACCAAGAACCGCAACCACGACGATTGGTTTAAAGATTTTGCCCCGATCGAGAGTAAAGACGTCAAAAGAGTACTTAAAAGAAGATCCGAAAAGTTTGCTCACGACGAGGTTGTAAACGAACAATCATCTGCTCTCACTTCGAGCTCCCCTGAACAAATTATATCTTCAGCCAATAATGATCCCATTAAAGCAAGTCAAAAATATAGCGAGGCTGGAGCTAATTTAGCCACCCAAGAAAACCTTCAGATGGATTATTTTAAAATGGGCAGCCAGCCTATTGATCCTACGATTTTCAGAAATCAACTCGTCCAGGCCATCACCCAATCCGCCGCCACCTCTTTTACCGGTTTACAAAATGAGCTTCAGCAAGCTTTCACCGGTCTTCAAGTGACGATGCCGGACATCGATACTCCCCAAGCAGTGGCTACCTTTAAACAGGAAGTCGCCGCTACTCAACAGGGGCTTAAAAATTACGCCAGTGTAACTAGTATGGCTCAGGCGGCCGATGTCCGCCAATACACTGGAGTTACACCAAACGAAACTATCGCCCAGCTTACCGACAGCGTCAGTAAACTGGATGCCGCCGTTCAAAAATTCAACGATGTCAGCGACAATATTCAATCGGCTGATCCTAATCAGGATATGCCTGAATCAGCTAAAAACCAATTACTTGATGCTTTAGCCGAAAGAGGAGCAGTGACCCCTTTGACTCGGCAAGCCCTTAGTACGGACGAGATGAAACTTCGCGCCGTCGCGGAAAAAATGATTATCGGCCTAAGGGGCGCAATTAATGCCCGCGGAGATAACGACAGACCATGGACCGAGGAAGAACTTTTGAGAGGAATATTAAAGGCGCAACGTTCAATTGATACTAGCTTAAATCAACCGACCGGTGAGGCTAACCAACCACCAAGCGGAGGACAAGCGCCGTCCACTGGTGGGCAACAAAATCCGACACCGCCGACAACTCCAGCTAAACCGGGCGGAACCACCCAACCAATATCAGAGGCTGATCAGGAAGAGTAATCATTATCGTTCTCCTGCCTTGACAAAAAGATATTTTTTTGTTATTATTTGATGTTTTCAAAAATCACCACCCTAATTCCTCATTACGGTTTTTGAGATGCATCTTTGACAACTAATGACATCCCATTTTCACTCTTCCGGGAAACTTCCCAAAGGGTTGATATATCCTTAAGCCAGAGCGGCGGCTCTTGGTTCACCTCGGTGTTCCAGGTAGCCGTTTGGCCACCTGTTTAAAATATATCCATACCCAACTACGGGAGGTAACCCATGATCTTCGTCGTCTGCACACTGGGATTCATTCTGGCGGCTTTAATCTGTTATGGCTTCGGGCGCCTTTGGCGCCGGCAGCAGAACAGACGAAGATTGCCAGACATCGAGAAGCCTTCGGGCTACTCGACCAGCGACACCACCCTCAGTCTCGGCGGTCGCCAGATCAACACAGCTCGAGTGGCAGTGGCGAAACGGGACGAAATCACACGGGTGCGGGTAGAAAAGTATACCCGTCGCGCGGGCCAGACTTCCTGGCAAGTCATGACGGAAAATACTCCCCTCTGCCCCGAAGACTATGACGAACCGTTGGAAGAGCGCTTTTGGCGGATTGTTGTTCGCAACAACCGCGGCACGGCCCTACCTGACGAGTTGGTCATTTTGACCGAAACGTTAGGCGAGGGATTAGTTCTCAGGCCGGGTTCAGTAAAGTGCCGCATCAACGGCACCGCGGAGTTCGTGCTTGACGACCGGATGGCTGAACCGTGGCTGATTGAAGGTAAAGGTCTAAGCATGAAAGCGGCCTGCTCAACGGTTCACATCCCCAACTACAAGGGTGGCATTCCAGCTCAAGGAAGTCTTGCCGTCGAGTTCGCCACGATCATCACGAACGGCCAAGTTGAGCAGGGCTACGCCGGCGAGCTGGTCGATGCCCCGCCAGACCTTATCGACAAAGCCAACGAAGAGAAAGCTCGTTTGGCGGCCGAAGCGGAAGTCGCCCGGAAGGCAGCGGCAGTCGCTGAAGCAGCCCGCCAAGTCGCCGCCCGAAAGGCCACCGAGAAGACGGCCAAGGTCAAGGAAGCAACACGTAAGAAGGCTGAAACAGCCGCCAAGAAAGTGAAAGCCGCGGAATCTCACAAGCAGTCCTCTCCTCAGACCGAAGAAGGTGAGGAGGATGAAGAAAACGGCGGCGGCACCGCACCACAATCTCAACGCCGATCGGCAAAGAGATCGGGAAGTAAGTCGACTGGCGGGGGCAATGTGGCCAATCTCGTCAAGCGACCACCAAGGTAAGGGAAAGACATGGAACAGCAAGATAAGACAATTGGTATCCTGGGGTTGCGGATCAAGGGCGGAGTTACTCTAACCAAAGTCCGCCATGGTTTCGCCTACTATCGTGTTTTCATTTCTCCCGACAGCGGCGACAATCGGTCAATCGAAATCATCGACAACCGAGCCGAGGTCGTTGAGAAAGCGGAGAGGGTCATCAAGATTGCCTCTGGCCTCGGCCGGGGCAAGAAGTCGGATGAGACTCGAAAAAAGATCACCGCCGAGCGCGACGAAGCGCTTACGGACTTCTGTAAGGCGGTTAACGGCCCTGGTGTGGTAACGGTTGAACAGCAGTCCACTACTCGTGGCAGCCGCTACCAGACCTTGCTGGTCAATGATCCAAGAGGGAATAAACCGAACGGACTACTGGTGGCTGTCCGGGTCCAAGGCGGTCAGTATCTGCGCTCAGGCTTTTCGGCCATCTGGCCGATCTTCAGCGCCGATCACAGCTCCTCACTTCACTTCGTCGTCGTAAGAGACGGCGACGCTCATCTGGCAATGTTCTCCAACGAGACGGCGCAGTTCGTAACCGTCTCACAAACTGGGGTTGTCAAGATCGCGGACTTCGTCCCTAAGCGAGCAACGAAGAAGCCAGTGAAGAGGGCAACGAGAACGAAGACACCGGCAACCAAAAAAACCAAATAACACGCGTGAGCCGTCAGGCCCACAAAACAGGGCCGCACCCTAAAAAGTGCGGCCCTTGTCGTATCTATCTAAAAAACGTACATCCAGCACTTTTGTATATCCGTACAATTTTCTCTTTACATTTCTTCTCAAAATTGCTATCATTAAGCGCTCAAGAAATTTATAAAAAATTAAGGATTAAATGACAATCCAAGATATTTACAGTTTAGCTATCGAAATGGGGACTGCCGCTGATCCGCGTGGGCGCGATGGCGTTAATAAATGGCTCAAAAGAACTCAAAAACGATACGAAAAACTTTCTGAGAAAGATAAAAAGGATTTTGATCTCGAGCGCTTAACCAACCCTTACACCGACACGCGGATTCATTTTGGCGATCCGAAAACGGAAGTCAAAACCGTGATGGCCGGCATTGATATGGACGAAGCCGAAATCCTGCTCGCTGGCCTTTCTCAAGATAAAATTAATCTCGTCATCGGTCACCACCCTGTTGGCAAGGCCCTCGCCGCGCTCGACGAAGTCATGAATCTTCAAGCTGATTTGATGGCCGCCTACGGTGTGCCGATCAATGTCGCCGAAGGCGTCATGGCCAACCGCATTAAAGAGGTCGCTCGCTCTTTATCGCCCGTCAACCACATGCGCCCCGTCGACATCGCCAAGCGCGTCAATATGCCGCTGATGAACATTCACACACCTTGCGATAACTTGGTTTTTCAAGTCCTCCAAAAATTGATGGACGAAAAAAAGCCCGAAACGGTCAGCGAAGTGGTCGAACTTTTAAAAACCGTTCCGGAATATAAGGAAGCGGTCAAAAATAATGCCGGGCCGGTGATTTTTGCCGGCAGTCCGGAAAACCGCGCTGGTAAAATTGTCGCTTACGATATCACCGGCGGCACCAACGGCGCCAAAGAACTTTATCCGGAACTTGTCAAAGCCGGCGTCGGCACGGTCATCGGCATGCATATGAAAGACGAATCTCGCGAGGAAGCGATCAAAAATCACCTCAATGTCGTCATCGCCGGCCACATTTCGTCGGATTCGATTGGTATGAATTTGTTTTTAGATAAACTTGAAGAAAAAGGAATTAAAATAATTCCGATCTCGGGTCTCATTCGCGTCAAAAGATCTAAATAATCATTTGCTCTAACTTGTAAGATACTTCTTCAAAAAATCTTCTATTCCCAAAACAACCGAGTTTTTAAGCGCCGCTGGGCTTTGCGCCACCCACACGGCGAAATTATAGAGTTCTTGATTGGAAACCTTCAGCCATTTTTTGTTCTTATATAAAAACAAAAATAAAGTTGTCATAGCGATTCTTTTGTTCCCGTTCTGGAAAGGATGATTTTTGATCATTAAATAAAACAAAATCGCCGCTTTACCAATCAAACCTTTATAAGCTGCTTTACCACCAAAGTGCTGGAAAGGCACCGCTAATGAGCTTTCCAAAATATTAGGGAAACGGGTTCTAAATTCCGGAATCGGTTCGTCAAAACCCATCGTTTCTTTCGCCAACCGATAAGCCATAAATTCAACTTCTAAAATATTGATTCTTTCCATTTATTCTCGTCCTAATTTTTCTAATACTTCGCCGTATTCTTTAACCGTTTTCTTAACCCCTTCTTCAATTGTCTTTTTTTGAGATTCCGATAATTTGTCGGGCAAAGTGGCGCTCAGTTCACTCTTTGGGATCGCAAAAATATGCCCGATTCGCTCGGCCTTGAGCTTGCCAGCGTGAATTCTTTTCAAAACCGCTTCGCGGGTTATATCGAGAACTTCCGCGGCTTCGGTCACTGAATAATAATTGTCTTTATCCTTTAATTTTTTCATTTTGATAACTTGTTTATAATGGTTATCAAACGATAACCAATGATTATAGGTTATCAAATTATAGATTCGCTGTCAAGGGCTATTATTATTCCTCCGGCGCTCGCTTGGGTGTATTATTGTAGTTAGATGATTTTAAAATCGCCGAAAGGAATATTATGGAAGAACCAAGAGACATTGAGCTGGAAGAAGCACGGTTGGCCTTGAGCCACGAAATAAAGCAGATGGCCACCGAACATGGTCTCACGGATGAAGATCGCGCTCGCGCCGAAAGTATTAGAGCTCAATTTATTGAGCAAGCCCACCTGCTCCAACAATTTAAAACCGATTATCTTAAACTTTACGAAAAAATTGATCTCGAAAAATCGGAACCAGCCAGTTCTCAATTTAAAATCGCTATCGCGTTAGAATCGGCCGCGCTTTTGCTCGATGCGGGAATGATTGATGATCCACTCAAAGAACTCTATGATGCTCGAACAATGATCGATAACGAAGAACCGGAGAATTTCGAAAAAATCGACGGATTATATAAACAAGTTAAACAACTCATAATTGAATAAATAATTCCCCGGCGCTCATTTAAGCTTTAGGGCTCTCGACTCTTTTAACCATAATCAAAGATTGTGCTTGTCCACCCGGCCAACCATAAAAGTAACCGCCTCATTCATATTTCGCGCAGTTAACTTTATTTCTGGGTATTTTGATTGAAAAACTCTGAAAATCTCATCGGCAAATGCTTGCCCAACTGTTGGTACCTTATCAAAATCTAAAACAATTGATTTAAATTTATCCAAACCAGCCAAAATTCTCCTTGCCTGAGAACGCGAAATATAGATGGTTCCCACGATATATAGCTTTACCTGTATCTCAGTCTTGTCAAAAGCATATTCTTCCGGATTGGATTGATATTTTTTAAAAATGTCGTTAAGATGTCTCGCTGATCCTGTGTTAATTGTGAAAACTACCAATGTACCTTTTTTAGGATTTTTAACTTCCTCAACAAAGACATCCTTGATTTTATTGTCGATTCTCAAGCGGTAATTAAAGCTCTCTAAGATAAAAATATCAGATGCCTTAGAGGTAAAAAAAATTCCTTCCCCTGTGTGGGCTTTTGGAGCAGTTGTCGTCTTTCCTTTTAGAAGGTCTTGGATGGCTTCGAGCTCTGAAGTTAATCCTCTTTTTTTCATAACATTGCGAAAAACACCAATACCAAAATCTCTGACTTTAAAAATTAGATAATTATTCGACCTGGTAAGTGTCACTTCTATATCTTCGGATCTTGAGTGTTCAATGGCATTATTAAGCATTTCTGAAAATGCATAGGTAAAAATACTTTTAACATTTTCTTTAAGACGATTTAAAAATGGCGCCTGGTGTTCGATCTCGTCAACCACTTCGTGCTCTTTTAAGTCTTTATTTTTGAGATATTTTTTAATCTGGTTTCCCAAAAGAGATGCATTTTGAGGAAGAGCATAGAAAGCCTTATTTGCCGATCCTCCTCTGATTAATCTGCCCTTGTACACCAAACCATTTAGTATTCTAGAAACATATTGCCTTGATAAATTTAAAGCTTCAGCTATTTCAGCTGTCTTAAATTTCCTTTTATCTTGTGCCAACTTTAGAATCTTTTTTCTAATATCCATGATTCTATTTTACACTATATTCCAAAAGTTGTCAACTATTATTTATAAGTTGTAAACAAAGTTGTCAACTAATGTTTACAAGCTGTCAATAAAATCGTAAACTAATATGTAATTAAATTTCTTTTTCTGGCACACCTCTATTTAATCGCCTTCTTTAGCTCTTTAATCTTATCCGTCTTTTCCCAAGGCAAGTCTAGATCTAAACGTCCAAAATGGCCGTAGGCGGCGACTTGGCGGTAGAGAGGTCGGCGGAGTTTGAGTTCCGAAATAATCATTCCGGGGCGAAGGTCAAATACCTTCAATATCGCTTCTTCGATTTTAGATTCGTCGACGGTGGTAGTACCGAATGTATCAACGCGGACGGACATCGGTTCGGGCCTTCCAATGGCATAGGCGATTTGAATTTCCACGCGTCGCGCTAACTTAGCGGCCACCACATTCTTCGCCACCCAGCGCGCCGCATAGGAGCCGGAACGGTCAACTTTGCTCGGATCTTTGCCGGAGAATGCGCCGCCGCCGTGCCGGGCCATACCGCCATAAGTATCGACAATAATTTTTCGGCCGCTTAAACCCGTGTCTCCTTGTGGCCCGCCGATAACAAAACGGCCGGTGGTATTGATAAAATATTTGGTTTTACGATCGAGATATTTCGCCGGAATAACATTTTTAATCACTTTCTCGATAATTTCTTTTTTAAGCTCTAGCGATTTTTTATCCGGGTCGTGCTGGGCGGCGATTAAAACATTTTCGATCCGAATCGGCTTATCGCCATCATATTCAACCGTTACCTGGCTCTTACCATCCGGTCGCAGACCTTTGATGACTTTTTTCTTGCGTACTTCCGTTAATCTTTGGCAAAGTTTATGGGCCAAAACGATCGGCAAAGGCATGAGTTCCTTGGTTTCGTCGCAAGCGTAACCGAATACTGAACCTTGGTCGCCAGAGCCCAAATTTTCCAAATCTTCGGAAACAATCTCGCCGGTGGAGCCTTTTTTTTTATACGAATCCACGCCACGGGCAATGTCAGAAGATTGCTCTTTGATTGCCACCGCCACGCCGGAAGTCTCCCAATTAAAGCCGCAATCACCGTCGGCGTAGCCGATTTCACGGATCACCGCTCGGGCGATTTTCGGAATATCAACATAGGTTTTGGTGGTGATTTCGCCAGCGATGAAGCAGATACCGTTAGTCAATAAAGTCTCGCAGGCAATTCTAGCTCGCGGATCATCCGTGATAATCGCATCTACCACTGCGTCTGAAATTTGGTCAGACATTTTGTCAGGGATGCCCTTCTGTGACAGATTCCGACGTAAACAATTTTCTATCCATGGGGCTTAGTCCTTTCTAGAAGAAATGCAAAATGTTTTACTCCTAAATTTTTAACTTTACATTTGTCATTTTAATATTTAAATTTTGATTTTTGAGTTTTTTAAAAAAACTCACCACATGGGTGAGCTAATTCCGACGCTATCGATTACGATGCGCGGCATATCTCCACCAATGTGGACCGGATTTAGCACCTTGCGATATTGTAGGTTGCTGATAACCTAGGCCCGGAACCTTAACGGTTATGCTCTGGATATTTGATTTAATTTTTAATGCTAAAATCATCATATTATTTATCGATAGTTTGTCAACATCTAAAACAACTTCCACCGTTGTAGTCGAAAAAATGAAATTGTGATAATATATATTTAGATACTTTTAAAGGAGCGGGAAAGCCATTTCCGCAAGTTTTAAGTATCAAAGATATAAACTCGATAGGCACTAAAGGAGAGGAATGCAGTTTAAGGTACCCCAGAACATCGATTTAGAAGACAAAATTGTCGGGCCGCTCACCTTGTTACAATTTTTGTATATTTTGGGCGGCGGCGTGATTGATTATGCTCTTTTTATGGCCATTGGCAGCAATTTTATTTTTTACATCATCGCCATTCCGGTCGGCATTTTAGCCCTGGCTTTGGCTTTTTTAAAAATCCAGGACCAACCTTTGTTACATTTTATTACGGCCGCTTTGTTTTTCTATAGCCGACCCAAAGAACGTCACTGGCAACGGGTTGGCACCAGCACAATGATGGTTAAAAATCTACCCCAAACAGAAATAAAGGCGCCGGCGCCCGTTAAGCGTAATGCGTCCCAGTCAGAGCTAGATCAGCTCGCCTATATGCTCGATACGCACCGCGGCAAAGCCGCTGACAATTCGAAATGAGAAATGCAAAATGCGGAACTCCCAATTTCGCATCTTGCATCTTGAATAAACCATAGGAGGGAATTTTGGCCTTGTTTGGCCCACCAAAAACTGGCAGCACCCAAGACATCCTAAAGTTTGCGGAAATTCGCGACAACACCATCATTTTAAAAGACGGTAATTTTCGGCAGGTTGTTCTTTGCTCCTCGATTAATTTTGCTTTAAAAAGCGAGCAGGAGCAAACAGCCATTATTTATCAGTATCAGAATTTTCTCAACTCGCTTAATTTTCCCATCCAGATTTTGATGCATTCTAAACGCCTGGATCTTTCCAATTATTTGGCAAATTTAGAAAAAATCGGCAACCTTCAAAAGAACGAACTGCTTAAAGCTCAAACCTTAGATTACATCAGCTTCGTCAAGCGCTTAATCGACCTTGCCAATATTATGGATAAGCGTTTCTTTATTGTCGTGCCGTATATGGCGCCGCCTAAAGTGGCGACGTCAAAAAAGAGCCAAAAAATCGTTTATTCGCCGACGGATTTTGAGAAGTATAAAACCGAGTTAGAGCAAAGAGTTCAAGTCATCCAAAGCGGACTTTCGGGCATTGGCATCCGCACGGCCACCCTCAACACCCAGCAGCTGATTGAACTGATGTATGGCGTTTATAATCCCGAAGAAGCCAGTAAGGAAAAAATTGTCGAGGCCACCGAGCTTTCGGGCGAAGTAGTGAGTTCCGAGTTATTAAGACCAAAGGCTAAAGATGAACAATCCACCCCAACCTAATCAAAATCCGGCCACGGCTAGGCCCGCTGAAAGACCGGCCGCGCCATTAAAGCCGGCAGCCAAAGAAACCCAGCCGCAGTACACCCAATTGCCCGCCACCGAGCGCCGGAATTTAATCAACCAAATGGGCAGTAAGGTGAGTTTTCAATCACTCGGCAATTTTTGGAAGAGCCCCCAATCCCAACCGGTCGTGGGCATCACCAAAGAAGCGCCCGAATTTTTCCGGCAAGGCATGGCTTCGGTTTTAGATTTGATCGCGCCGGCCGGTTTTAAAATTGAGCCGAACTACATTCAATTTGGCAATCTTTACGCCCGCACCTTGTTTGTCTTTACCTATCCGCGCTACGTCCAAACCAATTGGCTTTCTCAAATCATTAATTACGATGTCACCTTGGATTTATCGATGTTTATTTATCCCATCGGCACCAAACAAGTCATGGGTGATTTACGCAAGCGGGCCGGCCAATTGGAATCGTCGCTCGCGATGGAACGTGAAAAAGGGATGATTCGCAATCCCGAGCTCGAAAATGCCGTTGAAGATATCGAAGGCCTGCGGGATACTTTGCAGCGCGGCGAACTGCGACTTTTCCAGTTTGCTCTTTATTTTACGATTTACGCCAAAACACTGGATGAATTAAATACGATCACCGAGCAGGTTGAATCGACCCTCGGCGGGATGCTTATTTACACCAAACAGACCTTGCTCCAAATGGAGCCGGGTTTTAACTGCACCATCCCGCTGGGTTTAGACGAGCTCAAAGTCATCCGCAATCTTGACACCGCTTCCCTTTCAACAACTTTTCCCTTTACTTCTTCGACTTTGACGAGTAACGACGGGATTCTTTATGGCTTAAACCGCCACAATAATTCCCTGGTGTTATTTGATCGATTTAATTTAGAAAACGCCAATACGGTTGTTTTTGCTAAAGCCGGCTCCGGTAAATCATACGCGGTTAAACTGGAAGCCATTCGGTCGCTGATGATGGGCACCGATATTATTGTGATTGATCCGGAAAACGAATATGAAGCCCTTTGCAACGCCGTCGGCGGCAGCTTTATGCGCATGAGCCTTGATTCCGACCGGCGGATGAATCCGTTTGATTTGCCGGTGGCCGGCGAAGGGACTCTCACCGGCGCTTCCGGTGAAGATATTTTAAGAAGCAATATTACCATGCTTCACGGCCTTCTCTCTTTGATGCTCGGCGGTCTTTCGCCGGAAGAAGATGCCATTTTGGAGCGGGCTTTATTTGAAACTTATGCCTTAAAAGATATCACCGCCGATGTTGCCTCGCATAAAAACCAGCCGCCGCTGATGAGTGATTTACAGTCGGTCTTGCAAAACATCACCGGCGCCCAAACAATGGTTTCCAAACTCGCGAAATACACCGAGGGAACTTTCAAAGGACTTTTTGACCAGCCGACCAACTTTGATTTAGGCACCGGCATGGTCGTTTTTTCCGTCCGCGATTTGGACGATACGCTCCGGCCGATCGGCATGTATCTGGTCTTAAATTATATTTGGCAAAGGATCCGCTTTAAGCTCAAGAAACGCATTATGATTATTGACGAGGCCTGGTGGATGATGCAGAACGAAGACTCGGCAAAGTTCTTGTTTTCACTGGCCAAACGCGCCCGCAAATATTATTTAGGGTTGACGATTGTCTCCCAAGACGTCGAGGATTTCTTGGATTCAAAATACGGCCGCACGGTCGTCAATAACTCCTCACTCCAAATTCTTTTAAAACAATCCACGGCCGCCATTGAAAAAGTCGCCCAGGTTTTCAATTTAACGGAAGGTGAGAAGTTTTTGCTTTTGGAATGCGAAGTTGGCGAAGGCTTGTTTTTTGCGGGCCCAAACCACGTCGCCATTAAAGTCATCGCTTCCTACACCGAGGATCGGCTGATTACGACCAACCCGCAGGAGTTGCTCGAGCGCCAAACCGAAGAAGCGGCCGAAAATCCCGAAGCCTAAAAAATTTAGTTACCCTGGAATTCAATTAGCCATCAATAATCAAACGTATGAAAAACATTATAAAATGGGGCGGCGTGATTTTTGGCCTGCTTCTTTCACTGGTTTTAGTGATTGTCATTTTTTCGATTATTACCGGTCTTCGGGGAATTCAAATTCCCGGCACCGGAACAGCAGCGGGCGGTGGCACGCCTGGCACTGGCGGGACCAGCGGCTCGGCCGGCGGCAACGGTAATGGCGCTTGTCTTAACGTGCCCTATATTCAGGAAGGCGGCAATAATGCCGGCCCCCATGGAGGTTGGTGCGGCCGCGCCAGTCAAGCAATGTTAGCATCTTTCTTCAACCCTAGTAATACGGCCATCCAAACTTTTGATTGGCAAAACGCTCATCCATTAAGTCTTGGTAACCTTGACAGCACGACCGGCCAAAATTATGTCGCTGATAAGACTTGTGACACCGACGCCGCTATCCAATCGGTTCAAAACGGCTATCCGGTCATTGCCGAAACGAATCTTTGCGGCCAACATATTTTCGTTTTGACCGGTTACGATGATTCCACTCAAACTTTTTCCGCCAACAACACCTACGGCTGCAGCAGTTCGACTTGCTCGTCTGCTACCTGCACCACGTCAATTTGTGGCGTGGTTTTAACGAAAGCGAATTTAAACCAGCATTTAGCCCCGCAAGGCGCCTGTTATTATTTAGTGAAATAAGCCAGTGAAAGGAGAATTGATGGAGACATTTAATTCCAAAAAATTAATCTACATTATTGTTTTGGCCGTTTTGATTATCATCGGTTTAGCGATTCTTTTGACGCTCAAACCATGGGTTAAAACCAAAAATGTCCCCTCAACCAAAATCAGCGATATCCACGCTTTGGCGCCGGTTCTTTCTACCGACAGCCAAAATATTGATTATTATGATTTAACCAATTTAAATCTTTATCAATATAACTTGAAAAACCAAGTTAAGACCCCGCTTTCGAAAAATATGTCCGATCAACCGCTGGATTTGAATTGGTCGCCTGATCGTTCTTCGGTCATTATTAAAATTCAGTACGACAAAGCCAAGTTCGAGAGCTCCGGCAGTATTTTTGCCAATCCGAGCCTGGCCGACGGCGACACGACCCTTTGGGATTACAATCTGGCCACCCAGAAATTAACGCTGCTCGACCCAAATATTTTTACCATCGCCGACAGCGCAGTCTTAAACCCGATTTGGACGGCCGATTCCAAAAAAATCATTTATTATTCGATTCCTGATAATGGTTCTCCGACTTTAAATATCGCCAATCCCGACGGTTCCAGCGCGCAAGTTCTAGGGGTCGGACCGGCGGCAGATAAATTCTTTTCAATATTGGCTTACGACAGCGCCAATAAAATTCTCTATTATGACAGTTACTCCACCGAAACCAACCTTTACAATATTTATAAATTCAATCTGACGACCCAACAAAATGATCAACTTTTCACCGGTGAACAAACCGCCACCCCAATCAACGACCAGCAAATTGTTATTTCCGATAACACTAATTCCTATATTTACAACTTAACCACTCAAGCCCAGAAAAAATTGCCGGTTTTAGCCCAAGATCAAAAAACCGCTCTCTCGGTTGACGGCACCAAGTTGATTGTTGTCGTCAATAATCAAGATTACGAGCAATTCTACCTCGTCAAGATTGCCGATCAAAGCATCGTCAAAAGTGTTTATGATAAAAGCCAAGTCGGCTCAAGTTACGCCGGCTTAAATTTAGATAAAAATAATAATCTCTTTTTTACCAATAATTATCAGCTCTACGAAATTAAGAACTAAAACAGGCAAGCCGATGTTTAGGGTAATATAGACCAGGAGAAATAAATGGCGGGTGGCGATCTGGAGAAAAATAAAATTCCAAAAACTAAGCGAGAGTTAAAAGCGCAAGCGGCGCCAGAAGTTAAAATTGAAACACCGGAGCCGAAAACTCCCGAAGAGCATGAAGTCGAAATTAGCCAAGCTTTTAAAGAAAAACCGGTTGACCTTTCGAGCGGATCTCCCCGTCAAATACCGGGAGCCAAACCGGGCGAAAAGCCAAAGCCGGGCGAAGAAGCTCAACAGCCGACTAAAGAACAACTTTCGAGAGATTTTGCCGGTGGTGGACCTTATGATGAAGACGAAGCGGAGCGCGAACGAGAGGCCGAGGAACAAGGTGAAAAACCCGAAGAAAAAAAACCTGAAGACGAAAAAAAGAAGGAAGAAAAAGAAAAGGAAAAGGACGAAAAGGAAGGCGCTAAAGGTGAAGAAGGCGCCCCAGCTGAAGGGGGCGAGGCGGCCGAGGGTGCTGAAGGTGCCGAAGCGGCGGAAGGAGCGGAGGCAGCCGAGGGAGCAGAGGCGGCTGAAGGTGCCGAAGCGGCCGGCGCGGCTGGTGCCGAGGGCGCGGGAGCCGTGGGGGCAGAAGCCGGCGCTGCGGCCGGAGCGGAAGCGGCTGGGGCGGCTGGCGCGGAAACTGGTGCCGCCGCGGTAGGTGCAGCCGGGGCAGAAGCTGGTGCCGCGGCAGCAGAAGTTGGCGCGGCTGCCACAGTTGAATTTTGGGCGCCGTGTATTGCCATCGGCTGTCTTTTATTGGTAATTATCCTTGCCCTCGCTGGCACTATGGCCTGGGGATTCAGCGGCAAATTAGGCAAAACGCCTCCCCAATACACCGGCAAAAACGCCCCTAACGTCCAAACTCTCACTACCTCAATCACCCAACCGAGCGGCGTGACAAGCTTCAACCGCGCGGCGATTACTTCCGCCGATCAAAATTATTTAAATCAAGGTGTCGTCGATACTCGCGTCGTCAACGTCTTAAATTATCTTATTGCCAAGCATAAATATCTCAATATCAGCCATATTATTTCCGGCTACGAAAATATGACGGTCAATCCCGAAGCCGATCAGCTTTCGGCCAATATTTCCGCCCACCACAACGGTTTAGCTGCCGATTTGGACACGATTGATTTTGTCTACAAAGTCTATAAAGCCGACAGTGCCTGCTCGGCCGCCTCCGACGGTTTGGCCGGCGATATTCTCTATTACAACGATCTCAATCAAGTCCTCCTGACGCTCCCCTGCCGCGGCGATATTTTTGATACGACCAAAGTCAATACGACTTGGGACGGTATGCCGGCCCAAGGGATTCCGATTTTAATTGCCTATCAAGACGCCAAGCCGAACAATCCTCACGCCGGCACCCTGGCTGACCCCGGCCTCAATTTAAGCGGAGTCGATTTACAAGTTTATCAAACCGTTCTTCAGCCGGAAGCGCGCCGAAAAGTTCACCAAATTATTACCGAATTGCTTCAATATCCGGCGACCACCTCTGACGCCAATAACAACCGCGTCACCCAGCTCATCACCTATTCGCAGCCGCGCGACGTCCAGCCGTTTATTACCGACGGCACGCTCGATAAAGTCTACGGCGCCGGTCGGCCGAATAACTACGGCCTTTTTGCCATGGAAGAAGCCTGGCAGAATATCCACATTGGATATTAAAGAGTTAAAAGTTTAAATTATCTTATATCTTAGGCGCTGGACGAGTTCGCGGCCTATTTTTTTATTAACGCATTTAATAATTTGGACGGATTTCATTTGCAAATTAGCGGCCGCGGCCATCGTTCGGGTGCCGACCGTCAAAAGCCCGCCCTTAAACGAAACGATATGATATGGAGGCTCGATACAGCTTGTGGCCGCTTGGCAAACGCTGGCCGCTTCTAGTGGTTTTTGAATACGTTTGTAGCGCGATTGCTGACCCAAAATCTTATTTATTTTTTCCATTATGTTTTGTGCCGGCGGGCACCTCCACAATCTTCGCTTTCTTCTTTAAATTATCTTCAATATGATCCAAGTCGGTCGTCGAGATAATCGTTTGTTGGCTTTCGACGATTTTGACCAGGTGCAGGCGGCGGACGGCATCAAGTTCGGAAAAAATATCGTCGAGTAAGAGTACCGGCTCGGCTTCCAAATTCTTTTTTAAGTATTCCAATTCCCCCATTTTCAACGCCAAAATCGTCGTTCGAAATTCGCCGCGTGAGCCGAAAGTCGTCAGATCTCGCCCGTCGAGCGAAAATAAGAAATCGTCACGGTGCGGCCCGTGCATGGAAATCGTATTTTCAATTTCCCGCTCGCGCACCGCCACCAAGGTTTCGGCAAACTGGTCAGGTAATACCGAGGGGTGATATTTAATCAAGAGCTCCTCTTTTTGGCCGGAAATTTCACTGTAAATATCGGAAACTTTTTTGTTCAGTACCCCGATCGCCTCTTTTCTTTTTTGGATGATAAACGTTCCCAACTCCACTAATTTTTCATCCCAAAAATCAAGCTCGTCTGGTTTGGATTTACCGAGTTTTATATAAAACAAAAGCTTGTTGCGGCTTTTGAGAACTTTGCCAAGTTCAATCAAATTTAAAGTGTATTTTTTATCGGTCTGACAAAGCAAAATGTCTAAAAACCGCCGCCTGAGCGCCGGTGCGCCTGAGGCCATTTCGAGGGCCTCCGGTGAAAACAAAACGGCTGGCAGCGTCCCCAAAAGATCAACGAGCTTGCGCTTGACATCATTAATTTTAATTGTCTTAATCAGCGGCGCTTCGTAACCCTGCTTTTGTATTACCAGATCAAGCTGGTGGGCTTCTTCGGCCGCGATCTCGGCCGAAATTTTGGCAAAATCCTCTCCCCACTTAACTACCTCGCTATCTTTACTCGTCCGCCACGACCGGCCGGTCGATAAAAGATAAATCGCCTCGATGATATTCGTTTTACCGGTGCCGTTCGGCCCGATAAAAATAGTCGTCTTATCAAATTTAAAATCCCCTTTTTCGTAGTTACGGAAGTTGGTTAGATGGAGACACTTTAACATAACGATAAAATTCTAAATAACGTCTAATAAATTAAATCCCCATGTTTGAAACATTTAAAATTTTGGGGGTGGGATTGAGAATTTATTCATCCATTCTCAAAGGCATAACAATATAGAGATAGTTCGTATCGCCAGCCGGCCGCAAGATTCCCGCCGATAAATTGCCCGCCAATTCCAAGGAAATTTTCGGTTTCTCAATCACCTGCAAAACATCCAAAATAAACTTGGCATTGAAGGCAATTTCAATCTCGTCACCGGTCATTTCCCCTTCAATATCGGAAATATTATCGCCGAGCTGGGGCGAGACCGCCACAATTTGAACCATTTTAGGGTTTTTGACGACTAATTTAACGTTGTTCGCCGATTCACGAGCAAAAAAACTGGCCATTTTAATCGCGTTGGTGAAGGCCAACCGTTCGATCGCCACTTTCGTCTTGATATTCTTCGGAATAATCTGTTCGTAATCGGGATAACTTCCCTCCACCAGCCTTGAAACCACTTCGGTCGGGCCAAGTTTAAAGTAAACTTGGTTTTCCCCAATTTTTATTTCGACTTTTTCAAGCGATTCATCGAGAAGACGGCCAACTTCCGACATCGTTCGTTGAGGAATAATCACACTCAAATTTTTAGAGGGTTTACTAGTCAAATTCAAAGTTTTTTCCGCTAAACGATAGCTATCGGTGGCTACCAATTTCATTTTACCGTCACTTATTTTTAAACAAACACCGGCTAGCACCGGGCGGGTTTCATCGAGAGCACAGGCAAAAACCGTTTTTAAAATTGCCTCTTTAAAATTAAGGGCGTTAACTTCCAAAGTTTCACCAGCTTTAACTTCTGGGATTAAAGGAAACTCACTTGCCTCAATGCCTTTAATATTGGCTTTAAAATGCTCGGATTCTAGATGTAAAGTGGCATCTTTCAACTCTAGATTAATCGCTTTATCTGTATTAGTCGTTATATATTCAGAAAGAAGCCGCGCCGGGCAAGTAAAGGCGCCGTCTTTATCAACTTTTGCTCCAATCCAGGTTGATATCCCGATCTCCAAATCTGTCGCCGAAAGTGTTAACCGACCATTTTGCGTTTTAAGTAAAATATTATTTAATACTGGTAATGTCATTCGTGTGCCCACCATTCGACCGACAATATTTAATCCTTTAGTTAAATTTTCTTGAGTGCATGAAACTTTCATATTTTCCTTTCTATTTAATTTAATATTTTGATCTATCTAATTAGTTATTTTAAATGTTCTTAAAATAACATTAAACCCGCCATTTTTTTATTCAATCTTATCCACAGCCAGCTTATAATATTAAGTTTTCTAAGATAATAAATAATAGTAATAAGGCCTGTGAAAACAGTGGATAATTAGATTAAAACGTTGTGTAAATCTTGTGAAAAAAACTGTGATTAAACCCGTAAATTATCCACAGTTTAATATGGATTCTATCATGCGTGCTTACTTTGTTTAAAACTATCCTCTCAATCACTCACTGATAAAGCAAGTTATCCACATATTATCCACAGTCTTTATTAAAAGTAAAAGAAATTATAAGCTTAAAATCTTAAATAATAAGTAATTTAGAGCTAGTGATTTTGAATTGAATGTTTTTTTAACGTACTATGCAATATAAAGTTTTTCTTTAATTATTGTTAATTCTTTTTGAAGGTCGGAATTGACGCCAATTTCTCGCTCGATTTTTTGAACACCGTGCATCACCGTCGTATGGTCTTTCTTATTTAACTCCCGCCCGATAATCGGATATGAGAGATTCATTTCGTGGCGCAAAAGATACATCACAATCTGCCGCGGCCAGACCAGCTCACGGTTTCGTTTAGCCGACAAAAGATCTTCGGCTTCGATTTTAAAAAAATCGCCGGTGACCTTGATTATTTTATCAACCGTCAGACTTTTCCCTTTGGAAATAATTAAATCTTCCAACGCTTTACTGACACTATCGAGCGAAGGCTCGTTTCCTTCTAATTCCGAGCTGGTTTTGAGGCGATTAATTGCGCCTTCAAGTTCGCGGATATTCGACTCAATATTTAAGGCGACATAATGAATAATGTCGTCGGTCAGCTGAAAGTTTTTTTCTTTGCACTTGGAACGCAAAATCGCCTCGCGCATTTCTAAATTTGGCGGCAAAATATCGGCGACCATGCCGCTGCCGAAGCGCGATGTCAACCGCTCGGCCATTTGGGGAATGGCTTGAGGCACGCGGTCGGAAGTCATGACAATCTGGCGATTAGACTGGTGTAAAGTATTGAAAGTGTGAAAAAACTCTTCTTGGGTGCCCTCTTTGCCCGAAAGAAACTGGATATCGTCTACCAACAAAACGTCAGCGTCGCGGTAGGCCTTCTTAAAATCGTTAATTTTACCGTTTTGAATGGCCGAGATAAAATCATTAGCAAACCGCTCGCAGGAAACATAAATCACTTTCTTTTTAGGTGCCTTCGCTAAAATTTCGTTGCCGATGGCTTGGACTAAGTGAGTTTTGCCCAAACCGACGCCACCGTAAAGGAAAAGGGGATTGTAAACCTCACCGGGTTTATGGGCAATCGCTGAAGCGGTGGCGTGGGCTAAACGGTTGGAGTTTCCGACGACAAAATTGTCAAAACGATATCTTGAGTTAAGGTGAATGTGGCGAGGCGGTTCGGGAGGCTCGACGGTTTCGGTTTTTGTCTGTTTAAGGACGGCGGGCACCGGTACGGTGGCGGGGGAACAGACTTTGTAGGTGACGGTGTCGACTTGCGATTGGATTTTTTTTAAGACGGCAGCAATCTCCTTGTGATATTTATTTTGGAGCCACTCTTTGGCAAAGTTATTGGGGACACCGATGACAATTTCACCTCCAGAATTTGAAAAAATAAAAGAACCCTTAAACCAAGTCGTAAAATTGGCTTTGGAAAGGGTGATCTCAAGCTCACCCAAGGCGGTTTGCCAAATTTCGTCTTTGTCCAGCATTTGCATCCCTCCAATACTTTTTAACTTTACATAGTTCATGTCTAGTTTGTCCACAGTCAAGTTATCCACAGCTTTTCAAACCTGAATATACACAGCTTATCCACAGGATGTCAATTTTAGGGGATAATATCGATAACACGAAAAACCCTAGACCATCGTGTGTTTAGGGTGAAGGGTTGATAAAGGAGATGCTATAAGATATAATCTAATAAGTATAATAAACAAGAATCAGAAATTATCAGTTTGTATCGAGGAGTAAAATAACGAGATGAAACGGACATTTCAACCCAACAACCGACACAAGAAAAAAGTTCACGGCTTTCGGGCCAAGATGAAAACGGCGGCCGGCCGAGCGGTTTTGAAAAATCGCCGCGCCAAAGGCCGAAAAAAGTTAACTGTATAAAAAATGCTGGCAAAAAAATATCGTCTTAATCGAAAAGAGATTAATTTAATTTACAAAAAAGGGAGAGGAAAACGTGGGGGCGAGATGGGTGTTAAATATTTAACTAACACTCTGGCAAATTCCCGATACTCCGTCATCATCCCCAAAGCGGTGGTCAAAAAAGTGACCGAGCGAAACCGTTTCCGACGAGTCATTTTCGACGAAATCTCGCGGCTCAAACCGGTTCGGAATCTTGATATTATTGTCAGAGTCTTTCGAATTTCAGACGAAAAGTCGCTCCGGACAAGCGTCCAAAATATTCTTAAAAGTTTAGATGTTTAAATATATCGCCCTGAAAATGATTAGGGCATACCAGAAAACAATTTCCCCCGATCACGGCTGGTTTTCGCGCCGTAGTAAAATCGGTTTCTGTCGCTTTACGCCTACTTGCAGTGAATATACTTACGAAGCGATCGATAAATATGGTGTGATCAAAGGTTCGTGGCTGGGCGCCGGTCGAATTTTGCGCTGCCATCCATGGTCAAAAGGCGGATACGATCCGGTAAAATAGAGGAGAACTTTTGGCGACAATCAAGCTTGTTTTAAAAACAATTCTCTACCGACCCTTATTTAACGCCCTGATTTTTTTGGTTTGGCTGATTCCGGGCCATAACATCGCTTGGGCGATTATCGCTTTGACGATTATTGTTCGGTTAATTTTATTGCCTTCTTCGGTCAATGCCACCCGAGCACAGCGGCGAATGCGGGATATCCAGCCGAAACTGCAGAAACTTCAGGCCCAGTATAAAGACGATAAACAGAAGCAATCCCAGGCGCTGATGGCGTTTTATAAGGAAAATAAAGTCAATCCGCTCGGTTCGTGTTTGCCACTCTTGATTCAATTTCCCATCCTCATTGTCCTTTATTATGTTTTTATTCACGGCTTAAACACCAATAGTTTCTACCTGCTCTATCATTTTACGCCGCACCCGAGTGTCATTAACACGATTTGGTTGGGCTTTAATATGGCCAAGCCTGATCGCTGGATTCTGCCGATTATTGCCGGTATTTTACAATTTATTCAGGGCCGACAATTATTACCGCCGAAACCCAAAGATGGCTCCTCGGCTGATCCGGCCAGTTTGGTTTCTTCGCAAATGATGTATCTCATGCCGCTGATTACCGTTTTCATTGCGGGCCGACTGCCTTCGGCCTTGCCGCTTTATTGGATTATTACGACTCTCTTTGCCATCGGTCAGCAGTGGTGGGTGATGCGGGAACCGGCCGCCAATTTCGAATCCCCCAGTGTAAAATTATCGAACGAAACCTCGATTATCGAAAATATTGAAAAGAAAACCAAAGATATTAGCAAGACCATCAAGCACGGGGTAGAGGTGACGGTGAGAAAGAAAAAATAGCTTTACCCTTTAACTTAACATTATGTCTTTAGATAAATTTAAAATTGAGCAAACGGCGAAAAATGTTTTGGGGCATTTTGACCCGAACGTTAAGCTCGAAATTACGCTTTCTGATAACGTCTGCAATCTCAATATCGAAACAGAATTTTCGGGGCTTTTGATTGGCAAAAGAGGGGAGACGCTCGAGGCGTTGCAGCATGTTTTAAGATTGATTTTAGCAAGAGAACTGGACAGTTTTACGCCGGTAATGATTGATATTGCCGGCTATCGGGCGGAAAAAGAAAAGGAGATTCAGGATTTAGCCCGGGCGATGGCCGAAAAGGTGATCAATTTCGGCGGGACGGAAAGTTTGCCGCCGATGAATGCCTACGAACGGCGTTTGGCCCATTTGGTCTTGAAAGAATTTGATAATATTGAGAGTGTTTCGGAAGGGGAAGAGCCAAGTCGGAAAATTATCATCAAACCAAAACGGGGTTAAGGCCTTGTTGTATAACCTAAAGGGGCCCGACCCACACGGAGAATCAAAGATCGCTTTATATACATAAACAAAGCGAAATTAAAAGATATTTTCGAGAAATAAATACACATAATCCTAAACATTTACAGTATTATAATTACGGAAGGGTACCGAAGAGGTCATAACGGGGCGGTCTCGAAAACCGCTGTTCTCGTAAGAGAATCGTGGGTTCGAATCCCACCCCTTCCGCCAGAAGAGTTTGGAACTTTTTTAAGGAGTAGAAAAAGACATAAGATATGAGCTAAAGACGAAAATAGTATCAGCTTGCTGCTACCGCTTTTCAGAGTAAAACCATCAATTTAGCTACATCATACTTATATACATTAATATGTATCGACGAACATTTTTATGAGCCAAAAAACCAACCAAATAACAATCAAGCCATGTCAAAAAGAAATCCTCATCATACTGTATAAATTCCACTATTTAAATCGCAAACAAAATCCAGTCACTACTTAATCACAAAAAACATCGTAAAGTTAAAGAACGGCTAAATGATTTAACTAATCAAAATTACATCTCTCAAGGGTATGAAAATAAACTGAAACCAGTGACATCTGAGTATGCGCTGGATAGAAAGGGATAAAAAGTCTTAGAATAACCATAAGGTTTAAGACCCAAGCGTTCCGCCAGAATTACTTTGGAACCTTTTTAAGGTAGTGAAAAGAGATACAAGGTTGAGGTAAAGACAAGAAAGACCGTTTTGGGTCTTTTTTGGTGCTAAACAAGCTTTTTTTGATGTCAAAGATTTGGATGAGTTAATCTTTTTAAATTATTTTAATTCGCTGGTTTTAACGTCGATATCTTCAAGAATATTACCCCAACCATCGATTTTCTTGTTTAGAGCTTGGCCAAATTGCAGAATTTTTTCTTTGCTCATCCCTGACCTGAGTAAGAATTTAATCATTGCTTTTAAACGTGCTTGTGGGATAACCCAAATTCCATCCGAACCATCAATCATATTGAGATAAACGTTGTAATAGAATTTGATTGATTCTTCAATAATCAAAATTGCTTCGCCAGTTTGGTTGAATCTGAGGCGGTTTCGAATTGTGTCATAAGTAGAAGATAGTATTGAGGAAATTTCCCCGGCGCAAAAATAAGGGTCATAATTTGCTCTGTTACTAAGTTTTTCGATCTTTTCGAAAGTACTTATGATCTCTTTTATTTTCATCGGCTCGGCAATTTCTTTGACTCTTGAGCCTAGCGGCAATTTGGCGTGTGGGCGGACCCAGTCTCCACTATCGCTTGCTTCGGCTAAAAATTGCAAATCGGCACGAAGAGGATTGCTAAACATCTCGTTGACTTTTTGGCCAAAGCCGTAATCGATTTGGAGCGAGCCGCTCGCGACCTCATCATGGATTGGTAATTTGAATCCAAATTTAGCATCTCTTGCTGCCGCGACTGCGACAATATGTTTGCAATAATCGGAGTTAGACTGAAAATAAGGACAGTTACAATATCCCTTGATATATTTTTGCCCTAGGCGGAATTCAACATTATATAGCTTAGAACCCTTAACGACGGCATTAACTTTCTTATCAGTTTCTATTAAATCGTTGATTTTCCCCGTTTTGAAATATTCAACGCCTCGCCAAAAAATTGCCTCCGTTGTATTCTCTAAAATGTAATGGCTTAAACTATAGCTAAATTTCATGACCTGCTTATTAAATCATAGATTATGGTAAATTTCCATCCTTGCACGATTATCAAACTGAGTGTAGCGTAAACAAAGCGAAGGGACGGGGGTATTTGCTAACCTCTTGACAGTTATGCGTCACGCCCCAATGCTTGTCATCGGGGTTACCATGGCCTTGACAAGTTTAACCTAATATTATACAATATAAGTAATCATTATTGATAACTTATATATGATATCAACAATTAAGACAGATCCAATCATCTCACTCTACAAAAGCCAAAAAACCGTCTTTTCCATTAAAGATCTGGTTTTGATTTGGCAAATTGACAATCCCGATTATCTTAAAACCAAGATCAATCGTTTGATTAAATCACAAAAAATATATCTTATTCGTAAAGGATTCTACGCCTTAGATAAAAATTATGATAAGACCGAATTAGCCAATAAAATGATTACCCCGTCTTATTTTGGCTTGTATTCAATCTTGACGCAAAAAGGAATCAACTTTCAATACGATTCAAAGATATATTCCGTTTCAAACCAAAGTCGTACGATTACTGTCGAAAATATAGAATATGTTTACAAAAAAATTAAAGATTCGGCTCTTTTTAATCCGATAGGAATAAATTTTCTAGGTAACAAAACCGTTGCCTCCAAAGAAAGATCAATTGTTGACATTCTCTATCTCTCACCGAATTTTTCTTTTGATCAATTGGTCAATATCAACTGGGATTTGTGTCTCCAAATCGCCCAAATTTATTCTAATAAACGGCTTTCATCACAAATTAAAAAACTAAAGGAAAATTATGCTTGATCGGGCACTGCACGAAAACTACATGACAAAAATATTATTTGATATTTATAGTGAACCGACTTTACGCCAAGAACTGGGATTTAAAGGCGGCACGGCGGCTTATCTTTTTTACAATCTGCCAAGATTCTCGACTGACTTGGATTTTGACTTTTTATCTCAAGGTGATAACCAAAAAATATTCGATCAAGTAAAATCAATTGCCGCAAAATACGGGGAAATAAAAGATGAAATGATCAAAAAAAATACAATCTATTTCCGTCTTTCATACCGAAGCGGCGATCACAACATCAAGATTGAAATTTCTAAAAGAACTAATCTGGGTAATACCTACAATATTCAAGAATATTACGGTCTGCCAATTCTTGTTATGGATAAAGATTGCTTGGCAGCCAATAAATTAGTAGCTATTTTTGACCGCAAAAAAATGGTCAATCGAGATTGGTTCGATTGCTGGTTTTTCCTCAATAACGATTGGCCGATTAAAAAAGAAATCATTGAAAGTCGAACGGGCCTAAAATTTCCCGAATATTTCAGGAAATTGGCTATTTATCTTGAAAAAAATAAAAGTAGACTTAACATTCTACAGGGCTTAGGTGAAGTTTTAGATGCCAAGCAGAAAAGCTACGTTAAAAACAAAATGATCTCCGATCTAATCTTCCATTTAAAGCTCTATTCTGATAAACCTGAATTGTTTGATAGAAATAATTAATTTTTGACTTAGCGTGATTATTGATGGCGTTCTTATATTATTCGCTAATTATTTAGTTATTACCAGAAAATGAAAGAAAAGATTGATGAATGACTTGCTCTCTGTTATCATCAATTTAGATTGAATCTGGGCGTTTACCCCATGGCTTTTAAGCCTGGGGTCAAGCCCAGCCCGGAGCGACACGAAGTGGAGCGGAGGCAGGATTTGTGGCATACTTGAACCATGAGTTATTCGTATTGGA
>JBEKTP010000003.1:0-90654 GCA_049515915.1 Patescibacteria group bacterium
CACCGTGGGTCTCAACGAACAACAAATTATTGAATACGTTAAATACCAACAAGCCCAGGATTCAGGGCGATCGAAGATCGACCTGAAGTAGTGCCACGGGCTATGCCCGTGGGTATCTACTGAGAACTATTTTATCGTTGCTTCGACGAACTCTAAAGATAATGGATGAGAATCAAGTAGTCTTGATTTGAGCTATTTTAATATTTTATTTTTTAATTTCCCCGCTTCTTTTAAGAAAAATTGTTGAAAGTCTTGATGATCAATTTTTTTAATCATTTTCGGATAATCTTTAAGATCTCGGGCTCTTAGAAGCTGGCTGCCGAGTTCAATCGGGTCAATATGCCAATCGAATTTTACTTTAGCATCCATCAATAATTTCTCAAAACTGTATTTTTTTTCTTTAATAATAAAATAGATATCAATAAAATCACGAGCTCGCGGTTTTATCGCAATAGTGTGCACTTTATTAACTGCAATATCGTGTAGACTGTCAATCTCAATATTTTTATATTTTAATCCTTTTTCGATTCTCGGGAAAGGGTAGTAACTAAAATCCACTTTTAATGATCCCTTTATATAAATTAGATGATAGGAGAATAATCCTAAAAATTGAGTTCTTTTGATTGATTTAAAACTAAGACGCGATTGAGATTTTTTCAAAAACACTTCAACAACTTCTTGATTGACTTCTTCATTTTCGCAAAATAAATCAATATCCTCTGACAGACGGTGGTGCAAGTAAAATTCAGAAAGAACCGTACCGCCGGTCCAATAAAAATTTTTGGTTATTTCTTTATTTTGGTTGATAAGTTCCAAAAAGTTAAGTTGTCGGGGAGAGAGTATACTTTTTTCCATAAGATATATTCCAAAAATCTTTTTTTATAAGGGTCAAGTTGATCTTTTATATAAGGCCAGAGCTTTTTTAATTTTGTTCGATCTAATTTTTCATTATCCAATCCAAAATTGATCATTTGTTCCATTTCCCAAATTTTAAAGACTCTTTGATTTTTTTTGAGTTGCTGTGTATCGACTGACCAATTAATCATACTGTTATTATACCTGATTTAATGATAAATTACAAACACACAGGGGGATTTAAATTATGCCTTTAATCATACTTGTTTAGAGTAGCTTTAATGAACTCAATAAAAAGTGGATGAGGATCTAAAGGTCTTGATTTGAGTTCGGGGTGGAATTGGGTGGCAAGAAAGAACGGATGATCAACGATTTCAATTATCTCAACCAATTTCCCGTTTGGTGACGTGCCGGAAATAACTAGACCTTTTTCTTCTAATTTCTTTTTATATTTATTATTGACTTCATAGCGGTGGCGATGACGCTCGGAAATCGCGGATTTTTTATAAGCTTGGTAAGCTGTTGTTCCCGTTTTAAGTTTGCAAGGATAAGCGCCTAAACGCATCGTGGCGCCGTACTTTGAACCTTCGAGCAATTTCTCCTGTTCAGGCATAATGTAGACGACTGGATAAGGCGTTTTAGGATCGATTTCGGTTGTATTGGCTTTACTCATTTGGCAAGCGTGGCGGGCAAACTCGATGGTGGCCAGTTGCAGGCCGTAGCAAAGTCCGAGGAAAGGAATTTTCTGTTCGCGGGCGTATTTGATGGCCTGAATTTTTCCTTCGACCCCGCGGCTGCCAAAGCCGCCGGGCACGACAACGCCGTCAATATCTTTCAGCATTTTTTCGGGGCCTTCTTTTTCAATTTTTTCGGCATCAATCCAATCAATTTGAATTTTGACATTGTTGTAGACCGCGGCCGTTTTTAAAGCTTCAGTCACCGAATAATAAGTGTCTTTCATCCCCATATATTTCCCGATTAAGCCGATGCGAACAACTTTATCAGGTAAATTCTCAAGTTTTTTTAAGAATTTGTTCCACGCTTGGCCGTTGTCTTTCTTTCCTTTAAGTTTTAATTTTTTGGCAGTAATTTTATGAAGATTAAACTTTTCCAAAACGACCGGCACTTTATAAACCGAATCGACTGTTTCCAAAGGGATAACCGCTTCTGAATCGACACCGGTAAAGAGGGCAATTTTATTAAGGAGATTAGGATTGACTGGATGGTCGGATCGGCAAATTAAAATATCCGGTTGAATCCCCATCGCTTGAAGGTCATGGACGCTATTTTGAATTGGTTTCGACTTGAGTTCCTCGGAAGCGCCAAGGTATGGCAGAAACCCGACGTGAACGTATAAAACATTTTCCTTCCCGACATCGTATTGCATTTGACGAATGGCTTCGACAAAATGCGTGCCTTCGTAGTCGCCGATCGTGCCGCCGATTTCGGTAATTAAAACTTCGCACTGGGATTTTTTGGCGGCCGAAAATATTCTTTCTTTGACTTCATCAGTCACATGCGGAATCATCTGGATGGTTTTACCGAGGTACTGGCCACCACGCTCTTTTTCCAAAACCGCTTGATAAATTTGGCCGGACATCACCGAAGAAGTTCGATTGAGACTTTTATTTAAAAATCTTTCGTAATGACCCAAATCTAAATCGGTTTCGGCACCGTCGTCTAAAACAAAACATTCGCCGTGCTCGTTGGGGTTTAATGTGCCGGCGTCGACATTGAGATACTGATCGAATTTTTGCATCCAAACTTTGAAACCTTGAGCTTGTAAAATATTGCCGATCGAAGCGGCGGTAATGCCTTTGCCCAAACCCGATAAAACTCCACCCGTGACGAAGATGAATTTCATTGAGAACTTTTCTAGCCCTCATTAATTTAGCAACAACTTGCGAAAGTTGTCAAATTGTTAAGAAAAATTATACTATAAAAATAGGAGGATTGATGAATATCAAATTTGGCACTGACGGTTGGCGAGGAATTATCGATAAGGACTTCGATGAAGAAAATGTTAAGCTGGCGACGCAGGCGATCGCAAAGTTTTTTATTGATAATGGCAAAAAAAGTGTTGTTATCGGGTACGACGGCCGCCGCAAGGCGGATATTTTTGCGAACACCGTGGCCGAAGTAATGGCCGGCAATGGTATCAAAGTTTATTTAGTTGATAAACCCTGTCCTTCGCCAGTGGCTGGTTATGCTGTCATCGATAAGGGTGCGGACGGTGGTATAATGCTGACGGCCTCGCACAATCCGCCGGAGTTTTTGGGTCTCAAGTATATTACTGAAAAAGTGATGGTCGCACCGACGGAAGTGACCGATCAATTTATTAAGAATTTGGAAGATTTAGAACTGGCTGATGTTAAATTGGGCGACAAAATTGAAATTTTTGATCCGAAGCCGGCCTATGTGGTTAAAATCAAGAGTTTAGTTGATATCGAGAAAATTAAAAATTTCGAGCTTAAAGTTTTATTGAATCCGATGAACGGTGCCGGCGTGGGATATTTGGAGGAAATGCTTAAGGGTGGAAAAATTCAGATTGAAACGATTAATAACGAAGTTAAACCGGATTTTGGCGGAAAACATCCCGAGCCGATTGTTGAGAAGAATGTCACCGATGCCATCGAAAAAATGAAAAGCGACAATTTTGATGTCTGCCTTTCTTCTGACGGCGACGCTGATCGAATTGGTTTAATTGATGAAAATGGCAAAATGATTACCTCACTCGAAGGCTCTTTGCTTTTGGTTTATTATCTGGTCGTGGTTAAAGGTCAAAAAGGACCGATTGTCGAAACCTTGTCCAACACGGTGATGGGGGAAAATCTATGCAAAAAATATAACCTAGATTTTTATGAAGTCAAAGTCGGTTTTAAATATGTCGGCGAAAAAATGGCCGAAGTGGGGGCGATCTGGGGTGGGGAAGAATCTGGTGGCTCGGCAATTAAAGATTTTATTCCTTATCGCGACGCTCAACTGATGAATTTATTGATTTTGGATTTGATGGTAGAAAAACAAAGGCCGATTTCGGAAATTTTAGAAATCGCTAAAAAAGAAGCGGGCGGCGGTTATCAATTCCGTCGTGAAGATGTCCATTTCGAGTACGATCAATATGAAAAAATTAAAAACACTCAAGCGGCTGAACTGACCAAAAACCCGCCGAAAGAAGTTTTAGGCCGGAAAGTCGCCCGAACCCGGGACGATGACGGCTTAAAAATATATTTTGAAGACGGTTCCTGGCTCTTGATTCGCTTTTCAGGTACGGAGCCGGTGTTAAGACTCTATGCGGAAGCCAAAACAATGACTGAGGTTGATAAATTTATCAATTATGCCAAAGAATATTTTGGTTAGTAATTGTTCTCTCTAAAAAAAGAGAGGCGCCGCGCGCTGGGGGAGCGCGGCGCCTCGTAGCCAAGTTCGAGGCGGACAGCCACTTGGCTACAGCGAGATCGTTTGTCTAGGTGGAGACCAAACCTCCATCCTTGCTTTGGGATAGGGTCTGGTCGGGATGCGGGCTTTTTCCCGCGTCCATCTCAGCGAGGAGTTCCGCGGTGGTCGTCTTGGACATCTTGGCGACGAAGGCCATGTCAATTCCTGGTTTCAAACATCGCTCTTCGTAGGACTTGACCTTGGCCTCTTGGGCCGGCGGGAGAGCGTCTCGCATCTCTCACCCCCTTTCTTTCCGTGGTGCTCTGGCGCTGATCGCCATAAAGAGGAAAAGGAACATCGGTCCTCCAATGGCAAAGGCTCCAAAAGCCCAACGAATCACCACAGCGAGTCCGTTCATCGGCCTTTCCTTTCCGCTGTTGGCTACATCTCTATCGGGTGTAGTGCGATGAGGCACTTGTTCACATCACCCGGATGATCCGTAAGAAACAGACAGTCACACAGGCGATGCCAATCACCAGACGATATCCTCTCTCAATGAGAGGATTGGATCTGAACCAAAACTTGCTGAAGATCGCTTACAGGATCAGGAAAATCCCGCAAAGAGCGCAGAAAAGCGTCAGTCCGACAGAATAGACCGTTGGCCACATCGTCACGACCTCCGAAAGTTGAATTGTGAGGTAGCCCCTCAATTCTATTATGGCTCGCAAGGAATTATAAATACAAGAGATTGGAGTTCAAAAATAGATTCTTATTAATTCTTATATTATCAAACCCATTTTTTCTTTAACATCAGTAATGGTTTTTTGGGCGGCGGGAGCCAGTTTCAGAGCGCCGTCTTTAAGGATTTTCTTGATATCTTCGTCAGAAATTTCTTGGCGCTTCTTTTGAATCGGCTCGAGTTCTTTAATGATCGCTTCGGCGAGAGCGGGTTTAAACTCCGAATATTTAATCGTGCCGGCTTGGCGCTCTTTCATATATTTTCCTTCAGCTTCATGGCCGGCAAAAATTCCTATCAGCCCGATCAGGTTTTTGGTTCCTTCGGAAATCTCCTCACCTTGGCCAGTGTCGGTGGTTGCGGCCGCAATTTTTTGGCGAATAATATCTGGACTATCAGAAAGCGCGATGTAGGTTCCCGGCGTATTTGATTTACTCATCTTACCTTTACCGTCGAGGCCGATGATTCTTTTCGTTTCTGTCAATATGGGTTTTGGTTCGATGAAAGTTTGGCCAAATTTGGAATTGAATCGCCGGGCCAAATCGCGGGCGAGCTCGATATGCTGGGTTTGGTCTTCACCGACAGGTACCCCTTCACCGCCATAAATTAAAATATCCGCCGCCATTAAAATAGGGTAATCGAAAAGACCCATCAATTGTTCGTGTTTTCCATGCTTTGCAGATTTTTCTTTAAACTGGGTCATCCGATTAAGTTCCCCCATCGTGGTAATTGTATTTAAGAGCCATGCCAATTCGGTGTGTTCGGGGCGGTCGGATTGCAAAAATAAGATCGATTTGGCTGGATCAATGCCCACGGCCAAAAGGTCTTTGGCGGCATTTAAAATTCGCGCGGGCATTTCTTTCGGATCGTAGTCAACGGTAATGGCATGGTAATCGACGACCCCAAAAATACATTCATTGTCATCTTGAAGAGCGACCCAGTTTTTCATGGCACCTAAATAATTGCCAATATGAAACTCGCCCGAAGGCTGGATGCCGGAAAAAATTTTCATAAAAAACCTCCAATATCGTTTATTTAATATTATCACAGGTGTGCTACGATACAAGCGAAAAATAATTTAAAATTTAAATCTCAAAATGCAAAATGACAATGTAAAATTAAAAATTCAGAGTAAATATATGAAACGGGCTCGAATTATCGCTTTTTTATTATCGATTGTGCCATTTACGCGGATGGTGGCGCTTGATGGCTCGTTGGCAAGAGGGGAGGCGACGGAAAAGTCGGATATTGATTTTTTTATTGTCTTAAAAACCGGCCGGATTTGGACCGGCCGGATTCTTGTCACTGCTCTAGTTCATCTCACTGGTCTTCGCCGCGCTGGCCAAAAAATCGCCGGCCGAATCTGTTTAAATCGCTACCAGACTGAGGATTTTTTGCTGATCAGGCCCAAGAACAAAAAAAACGCTTTGGATTATCGCCACTTTCGAGTGTTTTGGGGAAGTGCGAAACTGCGAGCGCGTTTTTTTGACTTAAATAGCTGGATTCCGAAGAAAGGATACACCTTTACAAACAAAAATCGAAAACTGACATTTTGGGAGAAAGTATTGTTGATAATATCTTGGCCTTTTCAACGATTTTTCGAAATAATTTATGACGTTCTTTTTGGTGAACCAGGCGAAAAATATTTACGAAACTTTCAAATTAAGCGGATTTTAAAAGATCCGCGGACTCAACAATCATCAAATGAGCAAATTTTAATTTCCGATTACGAGCTTCGTTTTCACCCGCCAAAGGTATCGAGGGATTGATTTTTCCGTTCTCTCTATGATATAGTTTCTAAGTTATGACAAGGTTAGAGAAATCGATCTTAAAAACATTAGCTTTTTTTGATTTAAACCAAAGAGCACTTGAGCTGGACGAAATTTGGCAATTTTTGTATCGAACTCGAGCAAGCAAGATTCAGGTTTTAATTGGTTTGCAGAATTTAGAAAAAAATGGCAAAATTTCGAAAAAAAATGAAAAATATTTTTTGGCCGGGCGAGGCAGAGTCGTGGTCGCTGAACCCGAAAAAGAAAAACTTTTGGTCGAGCGCTGGAAAAAAGTGGAGCGGTTCTCAAAAATTTTCCGTCACCTTCCGTTCGTCCAAAACGTCTCGGTGATTGGCTCGCTTGCGACGGGTGCTTCAAGTGAAGGATCGGATATTAACTTATTTATTATCGCTCGAAAACATCGGACGTGGCTAGCGAAAATCTTCGTGATGATCACCTTGGAAATTTTTGGGCAAAATAAAAATCGCTGGTACCGCGCGGGCAAGTTCTCGGTTGATTACGTTTTAGATGAGGGAGATCTTGATTTAGCCAAGCGCCAATTCAAAAAAGATAATTATTCAACTTACGCTCTGGCTAATCTTACCCCGGTTTTGGACCGGGGTGGTTATAAAAAACTTCTGGCCGCTAACCTTTGGATTCAGCGCGAATTTCCCAATTGGCAAATTAAAGAAGTCAATTCGACCTCTTCTTGTTATACACCTTTAGAGAAGTTTATTTTAAGTAAATTCGGCCAGGCGGTCTGGGACTTAATTAAAAAGCTTAAACGAGTCAAAATTTGGTGGGATTACTTCAAAAATAAATCCCACGAGGCGGAACAAAAGTTAATTAAGTATCGAATCGAAGTTAAAAGGAGAGAATACCATCATAAGTGGCACAAAATAGTTGAAAAAATTGTCCGTTAATAACCAAAATTTGGCCCTTGACAAAAACAATGCCTATTCTACAATGGGTAATGATGGAAGTAGGTTATCCCCCTTCCTGCTTCCATCGCTAAAGAAACTTCATCAATGACTTGAAGTTTTTTTAGATCTTTGATAAAATAAAATGCTGTAAAGTATAGCCTCGGGTCGCCCTGTTTGCTCAGGGGCATTTCCTCGGCTAAAAAATATTTTTGAAGATTAAAGAGCAAGCAAATTAGAAATTTAAAATTTAATTTTTTGGAGGTAATATGAAAATTAAACCTTTAGCCGATCGCGTGGTGCTTAAACCACAAGAAGAAGAATCCAAAACAAAATCCGGCATTATTATTCCCGACACGGCCAAAGAAAAATCTCAGAAGGGAAAAGTCTTATCGGTCGGTCCAGGTAAATTTAGCAAAGGCGAAATCGTTCCTTTGACGGTCAAAGTTGGCGATATCGTTTTGTATAAGGAATACGGCGGCGAGGAAATTAAAATGGACGGCGAAGATGTCGTCATTATTAAAGAAGAAGATATCCTGGCGATTATCGAAGGATAATCACCCAATCTAATTAATAAAATCCAAATTCCAAATAATTTAAAATTGGAGCTTTGGACTTTGGAATTTAAGCGACGATAGGAGTCATTATGGCTAAGCAGATCAAGTTTTCATCGGAGGCAAGAGAGGGAATCAAAAAGGGAGTCAATATTTTAGCTGATGCGGTTAAAGTGACCTTAGGGCCAAAAGGTCGTAATGTGGTTTTAGATCGGGGTTTTGGCACGCCGCATATCACCAACGACGGTGTGACCATTGCTAAAGAAATTGAGCTTAAAGACCCGTTTGAGAATATGGGTGCTCAGTTGGTTAAAGAAGTCGCCACCAAGACCAATGATGTCGCCGGCGACGGTACGACCACCGCGACGCTCTTGGCTCAGATTTTAGTTAATGAAGGATTGAAAAATGTGGCGGCCGGGGCCGATCCGTTGGCTTTACGGCGCGGCATTGAAAAAGGAGTGGAAGCGGTTAAAAAAGGTCTTAAAGATCAAGCCAAAGAACTCACCGGCAAAGAAGAAATTGCCCAAGTGGCGGCCATCTCGGCGGCGGACGATGAAGTTGGCAAACTCATTGCCGAAGTGATGGATATGGTTGGCCGCGACGGCGTCATTACCGTTGAAGAGTCCCAAACACTCGGTTTAGATAAAGAAGTCGTCGAAGGAATGCAGTTTGATCAGGGCTTTGTTTCGGCTTATATGATGACTGATACGGCGCGGATGGAAGCCGTTTTGGAAAACCCTTACATTCTCATCACTGACAAAAAGATCTCAGCGATTGCCGAAATTATGCCCTTGTTGGAATCGCTCGCTTCGGCCGGGAAAAAAGAGCTGGTCATTATTGCCGAAGAAATCGAAGGCGAGGCGCTGGCGACTTTGATTGTTAATAAGCTTCGCGGCGTTTTACAGGTTTTAGCCGTTAAGGCACCGGGCTTTGGCGATATGCGCAAAGCGATTTTGGAAGACTTGGCTATTTTAACCGGCGGCCAAGTCATTACTGATGCCAAAGGGATGAAATTAGAAGAAACAACGATGGAGATGCTTGGGCAAGCGCGTAAAGTTATTTCCGATAAAGATAAAACCACCATCATTGAAGGTAAAGGTGTTCAGGCGCGAATCAAAGAGAGAATTAAGCAAATTCGAACCGAAATTGAAAAAAACAAATCCGAATATGACCGCGAAAAACTTGAAGAGCGTTTGGCCAAACTGGCTGGCGGGGTGGGGGTGATTAAGGTTGGCGCGGCGACGGAAGTCGAATTAAAATTTAAAAAAGATAAAATTGATGATGCGGTTCACGCGACCAAAGCGGCGGTGGAAGAGGGCATTGTCGCTGGGGGCGGCGTGGCACTAGTTGACTGCATTAAATCTTTGGATGCGGTGGCGGCTTCGGCTGACGAAAAAGTCGGGGTGCAGATTCTCCGACGTGCTTTAGAGGAACCAATGCGGCAGATTGCCACTAACGCTGGCGTGGACGGCTCGGTGGTGATCGAAGAAATCAAACGCCAAGCTAAAGGTGTCGGCTACGATGCCCAAAAGGGTGAATACGTGGAAATGATTAAATCCGGCATCATCGATCCGGCTAAAGTGACGCGTTTAGCCTTAGAAAATGCTGCCTCGGTAGCTGGTTCGGTTTTGACGACGGAAGCGGTGGTCACAGATTTGCCGGAACCAAAACCAGCCGCGCCGGATATGTCAGGCATGGGCGGCGGAATGCCGATGGGGATGTAAGCAGGAGACTTACAAATCTCAAAATTTAGGTAAAAAACACTATAAAAGAAGACCCTTCTGAGCTTGCTTTGGGCGGCTTGCCCTGAGCGTAGTCGAAGGGTTTTCTTTTGATTAGAAAAAGGGCGGCCAGCTGCGTTGCAGCTGGCCGCCTGTAGTCCGTGCATCGCACGGACGGGGACCTCAAGTTCGTAGTTCAGCTCGACCGAAATCTTGACATCATGGTTTGGCCGAGGCTGTACTGTGCACGGCGTGATACTACTACGTTATCGCTCTGGCCCTTGTAACGTATCGCTCCTGAAGTGCCTTCTCATCGGTGGAACGAACGGCGGCGAGTAGCTGACCGAGACAAAAACTCTTTTTTGCTCGGCCAACAGCGCCTTGATCGCTTGATCGATCACTTCCACGTTCTCCGTGAGGTTCTCTATGAGAATCTTGCGGATGGCACGTTCCAGATCCTCGCACATGGAATCAAAGCCTGTTGGAGAGAAATCGTAATCGGTGGCCTTGATGAAAAACGATGCCTCCGCTCTTCGGTCCATGGAGTCTTTCGCTTCGATTCCACTGATGGTTCTGGCGGTGGAATAGAAGATGTGACCCTTTAGTCGCCAGATCCAGCTGCCACAGAAAGGCCAGTGGGTCTTCTTACCGATCCAGATGCCGACGATCTCTTTGCCTTTCTGGGCCACCTCGCGGGCTTTGAATAATTCATCGAGCTCGTCGATGAACTGTCTCTTGTATCCCAGGTAGGCGATATTCACGCACAGGGCACACACGATCATCGCCACAATCCACATAATCACTCGCGTTGTAATAATCGGATGGTTGTAGTGGGCGGCGAGGATAGCCGCGGCAAGCACGGCCAGTGAGCCCAAGATAGTCCAAGCGCCGATTGAACGATCGTATTTCTTGGACCGCTCGTTGATATGCGGGTACTCACGGTACCACTCGATCACGTTACCCCACCGGAGTGGGAGAGAGCCTGTCGAGCCAAGAGTGACGATCGTCAGAACTACCTCAATCACGTCTATCAGCTTTTCCGGCATTTGCGGCTCCTTTTGCCAGCAATCGGTTGGATTGTGGGGCATTGGCCCCACCGATTGCCGAGGCATTCGATTGTATTATATAAGAGTTCTCAAGTCAATTGTCAACAAAGTTAATAAGATGAAGGCCCGCCGGGTGGCGGGCCGAGAAGTCATGATAGTCGATGAACTATCGGTGGAGGATCTTCGGCGCGGACATAATCCGCTTGGCTGCTTCGCCCGCGCGGTCGCTGGGTTCACCGAGCTGTTCTTTCACTGCGTCGTTGTAGAGAGATTCTGTAATCGCGAGCAGAGCATAGTGCGCTTCCGCGAGCGACTCATCGCGCGAAAAGGTATCGTCTGCGCGGATTCTCGGGATGATCAACTCAATCTCGCCACGGTTGAAGAAGAAGCCCCATACGGGAGTGATCCCGAAGCCCGCCAGTTCGATACTGGTTGGGTAGAATTCGCCAAGGTGCTTTTTCATCCCGGGGCACTTGGCGAAAGCTTCTTTACCCAGCTCGTGATAGATCGTCGCCATCGCCCAGACGGCTGCCAGGTCAGTGAACGTCCGTGTGTGAAACTGGGCGCTCATTGTTCTTTCGCCCTCAACTTTGACAGCGCGGAGTTGACCTTGGCTATGTTCTCCGCGGATCAGCGCCCCGTGGTGATAGTAGTCAAACAACAGGATTGTTCGGGGGCTTAAGGGGATACTCTTACCGCGCGGAGGGGTTCCATCGAAACGGGCCAGCTGGAGGCCGAATTCCGCTGATTCGAGTTGACCGATATCGATGTTGTCATCACTGGGCGAGAAGTCGGGCAATCGAAACCGGTTAATCTCGACGACAAGAAGCGTATGTCTCATCTTCTTCCTCTTTCGGGCGAGGTGCCCACGGTGTATTCCGGTCAGAGCCGGTAGCTAAAATATATTTTAAAATGAGAATTTGTCAACAAAAAACAGATTTTTTCTCTTAGATAAGAGAAGACGGCCAGCTGCGTTGCAGCTGGCCGTCTGTAGTCCGTGCAAAACATCACACGGACGGGGACCTCATTTGAAATGCAAACCCAACTCTGCATCCGTAACCGGCGTGGCCCCATCAGCGGCCGCAGACTCCTCGCTAGTTTCGCCTTTCGGCGGGATGTTGAAGATCTCCGCGCCGAGCTTGATACTCTTGACTCTGGCGATGGCTCGAGGATCAAATCGAAAGCTGTTGACCAGGTTGCAGACCCTCTCTTCGGTGGGATTTTCGAGCTCGAGGAGAGCCTCGATGAACGCCTTGTAGGTTTGGTCGACGATTACATCGTAGCTTTCTGGCGGTATCGCCCAGAAATTGTCAAAGCTGGAGTCGGGGATGAAGCTCGTCACAGTAGAGGCAACGGCCCCGCCTTTCTCCGGTGCCAGAGCCAGCGGCTTCAGCGGAAGGGCTTTCTCGCGTTTGGTGCGCACGGCGCCGTAGAAGAACATATTGCCATCGATGTTGGCCGACTTGCCCGGTTCGAGGTAGATCCAGGTCTTTCCGAGGATCAACCAGCCTGGGCCATAAGCCCTTCCCCAATGTTCCTCGGGCTCGGGTGCTGTGAACCAGCCGAACAGCCGACCCAAAAGGGGGAGGACCGTTGCCGTCAACGCGAAGACGATGGTGAGAGAGCGTGATTTCTCATGATTGGTGGGTAGTGTGAATGTTGCTAACAAGCATACGACAGCAAGAGCTAGGACGATCACAGAGACACTAATGGCGGTGTTTGTGATCACACACAGTGCCATGTCGTTGTGGCCCGGCACTTTTCCCCTTAGGGTGGTTCTCCCATGGATTTCGCGCATCAGATAGATGCTGACGACAGCGAGAACCAAGACAGTCAGACAAAAGGCGACTTCGGACATCGCGGCTCTCCTTTGCTTGCCGGGGTTGTATGGGGCGGTATGGCCCGCCGGCAAGACAAGGAATGGGGCGAAACGCTCCGACGGAGCTTGAGCCGATTATATCTCGAGAACGTTTAAATGTAAATAGTATTTAATATCGTTTATACCAAAAGATGGAAGGCGGAAGGATTGAAGACGTAGTAAGTTCGATAATCGGTTTCTTTGGCTTTCAAAAAATGATGCTTGGCGAAATTGCGGCAATAATATTGCGTCGCGCCAATGGACCAGCCTAATTCTTTGGCCACTTCCGCTTGGTAAAACTCTTTTTTTTCTTCGCAAAATCGCAAAAACTGGGCTTTCTTTTTGCCAAAGAGAAATTCAAATTGGCCGGTGTCTTTAATCTTGATCATTTTGCTCCTTGTAAGTTCGATTAAAAATTAATCTATGTCGTTAGATTTATAATATCGTGAGATCAAAAAAATAGCAAATCAATATTCTAAGCAAAATCGGGCAGGTGAATTTTATGCTTGTCGATTACATGGCCTTCATTGGCAAGCAATTTTTCTTTGGCCTTGATTCCCTTGGCATATTCGCCGACAAAATTATCGGAACGAATGACGCGATGGCAGGGAACCGGTTCGAATTCTTTCATTGGTAGCTGCCAATTTTTAGCACGATAATTACGATTCAAAATTGAACCGACGGCACGGTAGGCCTGAGGGCTTCCGGCTTTTTTAGCGACTTGAGAATAAGTCATGACTTTACCTTTAGGAATCTGCGCTACAATATTGAGAACTTTACGCGAAAAATCTTTTTTAAGCATGGCACTTTCAATATAGGCTTCCGAAATAAGTTGTCAATTAAACGAAATCGACTCCGCCTCAGAAAGGCGGAGTCGTCGATAGACCCAGTCGGTTACTGGGGAAGAAATAAGTACACCGATTCAGCCGGAACGGCTGAGGGTGATCGATGCGGGTGTACCGGGGAACGCCGCTGAAATCGAGCGCCCCGATTTCCCCCGGACCTTTGTGGATGCCACCGCCCCAGTTGAGATCAGTGCTGGTAAACCAGCACCAGAAAGCTCCGATGGTGGCCATGATGGTTCCGGTAATCCAGCCGTCCGGCGTGCCTTGTCCCAGTATGGGAGAGATCAGAGCCACTAAGAAGCTGACCGAACAGCCTACCACGGCACAGATTTCATCCCGCCGGCTTGGTCGCGGCCTGATGGGAAGCATCAAGTAGCAGTAGGCAAGCAGCCACCGCCAGTACAAAGCGATGGCGGCCGCGATGATCGCAACCAGCCAGAGTAACCAGAGCATCAGCGCCTCTCCTTTCTTGGTTCGACCTTTCACTTCAAGATCACGGCATAATCAAAATTATACTTGGTAGAAGAGATCAAGTCAACTCATACCAAAGGTTTAAGGTTTTAGGCCGCCGCGCCGGCGACGCCCGAAGGAATCTCAACGTCATCCATAAAAATAATCGCATTTTTTTCAATTCGGACGACTTTTTCGGCCGGATAAATGCGCGCTTTCAAAACTAAATCTTTAAGATAATATTTGATGACACAGTTTGTTTCAGTCTCGATTAAGAAATTTTCAATGCTACCCAAATTTTTGCCCGATTCGGTTTTGGCTTTGAGACCGAAAAGATCAAAATCTTGGGTTAAAACTTCCTTTATTCGGACGATATCGATAGGGTTAATCAGATTGTTAGGCGATTCGGTGACAAGGCCATTTCTATCCCAATCGCGGATGTCGACGGAGGAAATAACTTTTTTAGGAGAAAAAATTCCGCCGGCGCTCACTAAAAATCCTAAGACAGAACCGCTCTCTGGGTCAACGAGAATTTTGCGAATTTCGGCAATTTTCGATTGCGTGTCGAGGGCGGCAATCGGAAGCCCGATTAAGTTTTTGGCTTCAATAAACATAACTGATTTCATTGTATGAAATTAGAACTAAAAACGCAAAACTAAAAACTTAAAATTGAAGCTCGAAAGAAATTAACATCTTGATAAGTCGGTGATAATATGATATATTCAGAAAAGGTTAGGGCCATTGCAATCTGGTGGAAAAGGGAGTCGCCTATGAGGAGTTGGTGATGTCGCTATCGTTGGGGCAAAGTTTTATGTAGGACGGCGATATCGCCGCGGTCACCTTACGGGAGGTGAAGAAAGTGCACCACAATGGTGTACGACGCCCGCGTCCGCAGGCCAAGGGAGCCTGGCAGGGCGACCATTCCTTGTTCGGCGTAGTTGTGTCCAATCCGAGTTTATCGAGTCACGACTCACAGAGTCCAGGGTATGTATTACCTGGACTCATTTTTTATTAGAACATTTAAGCTCTCGCCACATATTCGCCGGTACGAGTATCGAGAACAATTTTATCGCCCTCTTTGATAAATAAAGGTACTTGGATTTGAGCGCCGCTCTCCAGCGTGGCCGGTTTGGTCACTGTCGAGGTGGTGTTACCCTTAAATCCTGGTTCAGTGTAAGTTACTTCGAGAGCAATTTTTATTGGTAAATTGATATTGATTGGCTGATTATCAAAATACAAAATATCGACATCGCTGCCCTCTTTTAAATAGCGAGAGACATCGCCAAGTTGGTTTTTGGTAAGTGAAAACTGTTCGAAATTATTCGAATCCATAAAATAATAACTGTTGCTATCTTTATAGAGATATTGGGCTTTTTTGGTTTCAAGTTCGGCTTCTTCGAGCTTTTCGGCGCCGGCAAAAGTTTTTTCGATAATCGTGCCGGAAATTAAATTACGCATTTTCGTGCGCATAATTCCACCCCCGCGGCCGAGTTTGGAATGCTGGGCAAAAATAACGGTGTAAGGCGTGCCGTCAAAATTAACTTTAATACCAACTTTTAGATCGTTGATAGTTAACATAATATTTGCTATAAATTACAAAAAAGATGATACGAAATACAATTTTTTGTACTTTTGTAGTCCAATGTTTATCTTTTAACGTAGGGAATCAGGGCCATGAATCGCGCTCTTTTCATCGCGTCGGTGAGGATGCGCTGGTGGCGCGAGCAGGTGCCGGTATCGCGGCCAGCTTTGATTTTGCCCCAGCTCGATAGATATTTCGAAAGGAGTCCACTATCTTTAAAATCAATATATTGGACTTTTTTGCGGCAAAAATTGCATTTTTTACGGCCGATGCCGAACGGTCTTCGATTGTTCTGGGGTCGTGGCATATATTTCCTTAGGTTGATATATATAACAATTATAGATTCGGAATTTGTTCGATGTCTCTATAACTTCTAAAATGGGATTTCGTCTAAATTAATTTCGTCATCGGCGGTGTCTGCTTTAGTTTCATTGGGGGATTTATCAGATTTTTTTTCTTTTGAGGCCGGTTTATCCTGAGTATCCTTGAGAGACTTTTCTTCTTTTTTCTCTTGACTGGGAAATTCTTCGGGGCCTGGAACAGCATCAACATCGGCCGGGGTGGCGCCTTTTGGCGTGAAAACGATGAAATCTTCCATGACAATTTCGGTACGGTTGCGCTGATTGCCGTCTTGGCCTTCCCATTGTCGGGTTTGCAGACGTCCTTCGAGGTAGATTTTGGTGCCTTTGTGAACGAGCTGACTCATCAGTTCCGCCAATTTTCCCCAAGCAACAATGTTATGAAATTCGGCTTGTTCTTGATTGTTGCCGTCTTTGTCGCGCCAGCGACGGTTAGTGGCGACGCCGAAACTGCAGACGGCTTGGCCGTTAGGGGTGTATCGCATTTCCGGATCGCGGGTGGCGTTACCGACAATTTGGGCTCGATTAAGACTAAACATAGCAGCCTCCCGGCGTTTATAGATTTATAGCACTATATTATAGATTCCATATTGCCATAATACTATCTTACTTACTATAAGCGCTTATCTACTCTTTTAATAATTCATCCAATTTTTTGTCCAAGGCCTTGAGTCGCTCTTCGGTCGAAACTTCTTTATCCCGAGCGACGTCGAGAGATTCTTCTTTTGGTTCGGCGACGGGTTTTTCTATTTTGGGCTTCGATGGTTTTTTGACCGTTTCTTTTTTGGGCTTTTCTTTTGATGGCTCGGGAGTTTCTTGAATTTTTGGCGCTTCTTTTTCTTTAGTCACGGCTTTGATTTCTGTTTCAGCGGGTTTAGCCAGTGCGCTGACGGCGGGCTCAATCATCGCTTTTTCTTCAGGGATCATGATTTCTTCTGGTTTTGGTTCAGTGATCGCTTTGGTTTCGACTTTGGCCGGCTTTGGCGCTTCTATTTGAGCCGCTTTTACGATAATAATTAAATGTCTTAAAATTTCACCTTTTAGGCTCAGTTTTTTATTCAGTTCCATCACTTTTTCCGGCGCCATTGTAAACTTGACGGCGGTGTAGTAGCCGGCCGTTTCTTTCTTAATTGAAAAAGCTAATTGCTTTTGGCCTAAACCATTGACTTCGGAAATTTTTCCGTCGAGGGCTTCAATTTCTTTTTTGACGGGTTCCTCTTTGAGGTCTTCTTTGGTAATAAAGGTGATTTCGTATTTATTCATTGCTTAATTAATTTTAGCATACCATATCTTATTTGACAATAGGTTTAGACATTGAACTTAAAGAGTACAATGTCATCTTCTTGCATCACGTAATCCTTGCCTTGAGTTTTGACGAGGCCTTTTTCGCGGGCTTCCTGCCAGCCGGCGGCATCGATCAAATCGATATAGTGGCAAACATCGGCGGCAATGAAACCGCGTTGCATATCGGTGTGGACTTTACCGGCCGCCTGTGGGGCTTTGGAATCTTGCAAAATCGCCCAAGCTTGAACCTGTTTATGGGGGATTAAAGTATAAAAAGTGATGAGATTTAATAATTTGTAGGATTCTTTAATTAAGCGGACTAAGCTTGATTGGGCCAGCCCGAAAGATTCTAAATATTGTTTAGCCTCGTTTTCAGAAAGGTCAGTCAGTTCTTCTTCCATTTTGGCAGAGATTATAATAGTATTTTCTAAATCTTGAGATTTATTTAAGCTCTCTTCTTTGACATTTAAAACATAAAGCATTGGTTTTTTAATTTCCGCCAATTCCAGTTCGATGTTAATAATTTCTTTGGCGTTTTCTGGATCGGAATCTTTAGAAAAGCCGTCTAAAACATGGATGATCGCATCAACTTCGCGGATATGACTTAAAAATTGATTGCCCAAACCTTCGCCTTGATGAGCGTTTTTAACGAGGCCGGCAATGTCAATAAATTTAATGGTAGCCGGGATTTTTTTAGGTAATTTCAATATTGCCGCGATCTTATCTAATCTCTCATCCGGTACTTCCACCATGCCCACATTTGGTTCAATCGTGGTAAACGGATAATCGGCCACCTTGGCTTGATGACCTTTAACTAAAGCATTAAATAAAGTTGATTTGCCGACGTTTGGCAGACCGACTATGCCGATACTTAAACTCAATTTACTCCTTTAACTATTGACAAATAGTAAACCGCTTGTTACGGTATAAATGACAAGTAAATCCTTGTGCGTGGGCTTCCGGAATGGTTGCTCGTAAATAGCGCACAAGGTTTTGTTATTTAAAAAGACTGTTTTCCTCAAAAACTAAATTTTTAAATATCTCGTAATATGACAGATCGTTGTACTCATATTTTCTAAAAATCGACCAGCTTATAAAATCAACGGCTTGTAAAGATTTTTCTTCAAAAGGTGTTTTGATATCGACTTCAATATCCAAATTGTGATTGTTTTTAATTTGATCCTTGAGGTAATTTTTAAAATTTAAATTTAGAAATTTATTTGTTTCTTTGCGAGAAGCAACTAAATTAATTTCTTTAGTAAAATCGATTAATTTTTTTGAACAAATTCTGTCTAATAGGATATTTGTGACATAGTTATATAAGACATCTTTTTGGTTTTGGAGTTTGGTATAAACTTTGCTCTTGTTAAGATAAATTGCCAAAATTTTGATCTCTTTTTGAGCAAGCTGCTTGAGTAATCTTTTGCGCGTTATCGGTTTTTCGTGAAAGCAATGAAGTACTCCGCCTTTTTGTTTATGCTTCTTTTTAAGAGCCGAATGTATTTTTTTGACTATTTTTTCAATCGGACGCTTATTTTGGGCAAATAGAAATGTGATAATAAAGAATTTAGAAGTTCGTTTCTTACGAAAATCAAAACCAAGATCGCCGCTTTCATCAAGAAAAATATATGACATAGGTCAATTATACCTGAAATAACTTCTCAGTTAAAGATGTTGTCATATTGACGATGCAGTTTTATAGTGGTATATTATTATGTTCTGACAACGAAAGGAGGTACGGTTTAATGGATTGGAACCCAGCTGCGCAATATCGTGAGTCGCTCGGGGAATGGGCGGATGCTAACGCAGGTTCCGCTGATGTCCCCACGCGAAACGCCGTGGAAAAAGTCCGTGAGGTTCTCTGCATCGAAGATGATCAGCGGTTTCTGGTGGAAGCACGGGTCGCTTTCAGCATCTTCCTTACAGACACCAATCCATTCGCGAAGGAACGAACCCCGCTCGACGAGCTACATAGTATCGTCTGCGGTATCAGCGAGACCCTGATGTGGTAGGGGTCTCTGTCTGATAATGAGTTCCGATCATTTCCCGTCCGGGGTGGGTAAAGAAGTAGCCCACCCTATTTTTTTGCCCAAATCATACTACAAAATAAATAAAAAATTAAAGATTAAAAATAAAAAAAGTTTGGCAGGATTGATTTCTATCCTGGTTTTATATATAAAGGGTTTAGTTTCCGATCGGATTCCAGAAAGGAAGGGATATGGTGGTTAACTGGATTTTGCCGTTAGCGGCCATATTGGCGCTGGCCAGCACTAAACGGCGGGCGCCGAAGACGCAACCGCTACCCCCCGATTACCACGTGCATCCGGACGAGCCCGAGGACTTTACCATCCTCACGATGGTGATGCGAACGGATGCTGACTGGACAAGAGACGAGATCTTCCAAGTCTGCCGGTTGATCGCGCCCAAAAGCGTCAGCCGTCATCCGGACCATCCTCGCGTTCTGTTCTTGCCGGGACGCGGCTATCAGCGCGAGCTGATTACGGCTGTGCTCGGCCACGAGCACTTCGATCTGGACGAAGTGGCCAAGGGAGATCCGGCTCTGCCCTTCCTGGCCATTTTTGTCTAGCTGGCTTCGCCAGTGTTGACATCAAGGCGGCGGTCTCATCGCCGCCTTTCTCTTATATTTATAAAAGGAAGGGCGGCAGGACTTCTGTCCTGCCGCCGTTATAATCTGGGCGAGAAACGCTGGTTAGGCAGTGGCCATCTCTGGGATCATGGCATCCACGGCTCGCATCACCGCCGCGGCGGTCTGATCGCTGACTCTGAGTGGCGCTCGGAGCTCGGGCGCGGCGCGGAAGATGTCTCTGAGAGTAAGGACGAGCTCGCCGTAGTATGGCCTTTCTCGGAGGTCGCAGTCGACGCTGAAAGTGGCGACGGGCTCTTTCCAGCAAAGTGTGAACAACCGTTCGTACTTTGGATGGCCGAGCCCGAGCTTGGCCAGCTCGCTGAAGATGACGAACTGGTGTGGCTCGACGAGCAAGACGAGTCGCAGGTTGGTCACCTCGAGCTTCTTGTACAGCCGGAAGCCGCCGGTATTATACAGTGGCGCAAACTCCATTTTCTCCGTCGGCGAACCCGTGATGGCGAACACGACAGAAGTCGTCAGCTTCTCGAGGTCGCTCGCGTCAACCTCTTTCCCCAGAATTGGAATCAAGGCACGGCAAACTGATTTGATCCCAACTTTCATCTGTCTCTCTCCTCGCCTTAAAATGTTCGGCACAGTCAAATCTAGCTTTATATTGATTAGTCAACAACCACTTGTAAAGACCCCTTTCAAAAAATAGGGAACCAATAAGTATTGAGCAACGACGGCGGTTTGGAGCACACACTGACAAGGGCGGATCGAACGCGCTGAAAGCGCTTTCGGCCGCCAAGAAAGTTTCGGCGAAAGCCGAGCAGGACTCGGGTGGGTGATGTATTGCCCGCCTTTTTTGTTAGAAAGTCGCCGGGGAATTGACAGAAGGTAAATCATATTATATAGTGCAACTAATCTGAACTGGTGAGGTGATTCATGAAATACCGTATCAAAATCGGAGCCGTAGAACGTGAAGTCGTCATGGATGGTAAGGGTTGGGCAGTCAGCGCGGTGATCCTCGCCATCATCGAGCAGCATCTCCATGGAGTACCGGCGGCGGCCATCAGCCTGGAGATCGGGGATAAGACTCTCGATCCGAACGGAGGGATCGATGTCCAGCTCGATAAGCTTAGGGCTACCAAAGTGATTGAGAACTTGCCGGTAATCACCGTGCAGATCGATCAAGAAATGGTGGCCGAGGAGCAACGGAGAATCACCGAAGCCAGCCGACCCGAAGCGCTCTCGACGGTGCATCAGGGGAAGGTTCGGTTCGTCCGGGTCAACGACAAAACCCGGACCGACGTGGCCAGCATCCGGCGGCTGGCTCTCTCATCACGGGCGAGCCGGCGTTGTGGCTTTCTCTGGCTCTCGCGGCGCTACTGCGTCGCCTTCGGTGATAAACCGGTGCAGTGGCTGAGAGAGATGGAAATCGCCAGCGAGCTCTTGCGGAAGTGAGAGCTTCTCGGCCGCGGGGCCGGAAAAACAGGCAGGGCGCGTATACGCGCCCTGCCTTCTCTGTTTTAAAGAGTTCCAGAGAAAATTGTTATTTTGGTGATATAATAAAATAAAGTTATAAATAAATTATTCTCAAGGAGGGTTCGTGAGAAAAAGGAAAGCTCTTACCTTGTGGGTCATTGTTTTAATTGTCGTTTTGGTTTTGGCGGCTGGTTTTGCGGTTTACTATTTTGTCCAAAAAACTCCGAGTAAAACTGCGACCGCTCCCAACGCTCCATCGGCGACCAGCTCCACTAAATCTTCGGGTAAACAAATGGTTGGTTGTCAAGTTTATCAAAACCTCAATGCTAATGGCGCCACCGCTTTCAAAACGGGAGATGATTCTTTGCTTCCAGCTGATGTTGCGGCGTGGAAAGGAACAAATACTTTGTGCGGCAGCTCGGCCGATTTGGATTACGTTTATTATTCGACCACTCAAGACGATCAGACTCTCTTGAGCTACTATCGCCAGAAACTAACCGCCAGAGGATGCACGGTTGAAGATTTAGAAACTCCGCCAGACGGTCAAGTTGGCCCTTTTGCCTACGTGGAATCTTTTACTTGCTCCGATGGATATCATGGCCAGGTCGGGACGGACTTTGCTTACAATACTTATTGGGTTCAATTTACAAAATAGAAATCAGGTCCCAAAAAAGGACTGCGAACAGTCCTTTTTTGTTTTTTCAATAAGCGGTGTTTATGGCTTCGGGCACATAGGATATTCTCCTTCCTATTTAACTTTCTATTGGTAATTATTACTACGAACACCTCTTAATTTTATTTCGCCACCTCGAGTTTTGAAAGAAAAGTCCCATTCCATCGTAGTATTGTTTGAGGCAGGCTCTTTTTAGTTAGAGAGTGTAGAAAGGAAAGAATGGAGAGTAAAAATCAAACATCAGGTGTCTTAATTATTATCATTGTGATTATTGTCGTTTTGGTGATTGGGCTGGGCGTAATGTCGTTAGCTTTTTTTCGGGCCAGCCGTTTGAAAGTGAATCGTGAGTTTGGGATGTTCGACACGATGAACTATCGCGGGTCTGGTTTAATGGTGGAAGGCCGAAATTTTGGCGGCGGGCGCATCGGCTTTGGCCGTTTGAGCGGGCAAGTGACGGCCATTTCTGGTAGTAATTTAACCGTTAAAGATGCCGCCGGCGATTCAATCTCGGTTGTGATTTCCGATACGACTTCGGTTTACAATCAAGGTAAAATCGCCAAAGCCTCCGATATCAAGGTCAACAACAGCGTCATTGTTTTAGGTCAGCCTAATAGTTCGGGCGTCGTGCCGGCGACCGCGATTCTTATTCAATAGTAAAGCATTTTTTAAATAATTAAAACCGCCGCGGTCGGCGAGATATTTTGAAGATTAGGAGTTTAAATGGGAATGATTATTCGTGGATTCAAAAATGCCTTTCGTAACGGGATTAGATCTTTTGCCGTCATTATTATCTTGGCTATTAGTATCGGTATGGCCTTGGTGATGCTCGTGGCGATGAAAGCGGTTGAAGCTAAAATCACTTCGGTGAAAGCTTCTGTTGGTAATGTCGTCACTATTTCCCCGGCCGGGGCGCAAGGCTTTGAAGGAGGCGGTACACCGTTGACCGGCACTCAGCTTAAGGATGTTTCTTCAATTACTCATGTTTCTAAGGTGACGGAAACCCTAGAGGATCGGGTTTCGACGACCGGGAGTTCGACCGGCAGTGGTTTCGGGGGCGGGACTTCCGGCACGACCAGCCTTTCCTCGGCCATTAATCCGGGTACTTTGGGTCAGCGTTTCAATGGCGGCAGTAGTAGTAACCAAACCTTGCCGACGAACTTCAGCTTGCCGATCGAAATTATGGGTACAAATGACCTTTCGACGACTCAAGCGCTTGGTAATGTCAGTCAATTTAAGATCACTTCTGGTCAGGCTTTCGATGCCACTTCCAATAACAACGAAGCGTTAATCGGTAGCGGCTTGGCGACGAAAAATAATTTAAGCGTTGGCGGGACATTTACCGCCTACGACACGACGATTAAAGTCGATGGTATTTTTGATACGGGAACCGAATTTTCGAACGGGATGGTCGTCATGCCACTAGCTTCTGTTCAGCGGCTTTCGGCACAATCGGATCAGATTAGCTCGGCCACGGTTCAAGTTGATTCCGTTGATCAGGTTACAGCGGTCGCGACGGCCATTAAAAATAAACTGGGTAGCGCCGCCGATGTGACCTCATCCATTGATGCCGCCAATAACTCGTTAGCCCCCTTGGAAAATGTTAAAAATATTTCAATGTATAGTCTAATTGGCGCTTTGGTGGCCGGCGCGGTTATTATTTTCTTAATTATGGTGATGATTGTCCGCGAGCGCCGCCAGGAAATCGGCGTCTTAAAAGCGATCGGCGCTTCCAATGCGATGGTGGTCGGGCAATTCATGTCCGAATCGATGATTTTGGCTCTGTTGGGCTCAATTATCGGTGCGCTGATTGGCTTTGCCCTGGCGAATCCCATTTTAAAAATGTTAGTTAATAATGCGAGTTCGAGTGCAAGCACGGCTGTTCGCGGCGCTGGTGGTGGCGGTTTTGCTCGTGCTTTTCGTGGCGCCACTTCCGGTTTTCAAAATTCTCTTCAAAGTCTTCACGGCGCGGTCGGCACAAGCCTGATTTTATACGCGGTTTTGGCCGCGGTGGCAATTGCCATTTTGGGCAGTGCCATTCCGGCCTTTATAATTTCCAAAATCCGACCGGCGGAGGTCATGAGAGCCGAATAAGTTATCTACTAAATACGAAATCCGCCGGTTGGCGGATACGAAAGAATATGAAAAAAGAAATGGAGACATTATGATTATTACCAAAGGGTTGTCCAAGGAATTTACTTCTGGCGATCATAAAGTTAAAGCCGTCAATAACATCAGCTTTGAAATGCCCGAAGGAATTTTTGCGGCCATTTTGGGCAAATCCGGCAGCGGCAAAAGTACTTTGCTTTCTTTACTTGGCGCTCTTGATAAACCGACGGCTGGTTCAATCGAAGTTGACGGCATCAAGATTAACGAGCTTTCGGACCGCAAATTGATCAAATATCGCCGCGATAAAATCGGCTTTGTTTTTCAAAATTATAGTTTAATCCACAATTTAAATGCGTTAGAAAATGTTTGTCTGCCGATGGAATTCGCCGGTGTTGGGGCAGCCGAGAGAAAGGAAAGAGCGGAAAAATTACTCGAGGAAGTCGGCCTGACCGAAGATAAATTTCACCGCCGTCCCGCCCGCCTTTCCGGCGGGGAACAACAACGGGTCGCGATTGCCCGGGCCTTGGCTAATAAACCAAAACTGATTTTGGCCGATGAACCAACCGGTAATTTAGATTCCAAAACCGGTCAGGTCATTATTGACCTTTTGCACGAATTGGCTAAAACCGAAAAGACAACCATTTTAGCGGTCACTCACGACATTGGTATTGCCAGACAAGCCAAAGTTATCTTTAAATTGCAGGATGGTACGTTGGTTGAATAAGAACTTTTTAGCTTCTCAAATACAAAAGGACCCGGTGGGCCCTTTTGTGGAAGGCTATTTTTAGGCGCTGCCTTTCTTTTTGAGTGAAGCTAAATGATTATTGCTTCATTCAGGTGAGCGCCATGGCCGTTTTTTTGGCGAGCCGTAGATTTTTTCCACGAAACGTCTGGGCCATTTTGGAGGGTTCTCGGCGCTCGGCAATGAAATTTTTTTTCGCGGGCGCTCGCTTGACGATCTTTGGGGATATATATATTAGGTGGATCCGCTTAAGATCTGATCGTCATTACTGACCTAAAGCGTGAGGATTCCTGCCTCCCCGGCAGATGACCGAAGAGGCCGTTGCCCCCGCCAAGAGCAAGCGGCAGGGGCGAGAGATTAATTGGTTGTGGGTCTATTTTTATGAGGGTGGATTCTTTTTGCTCCTTTCGTACTTAGTACTACGAACAATGAAAATTTTTCTTTCATGGTTAAAAAGGCGGTGGCGGCACGAGCATCGATTCTTGATTGCGGATAAAAATTCGTCTCGGTCGCGAGCCGACGCTGGGGTGAATTTCATCGGCATCAAAAGTGTTATCGCCGGTTTTCTCGCCAATGATTTTGATTTCTTGCCCAACTTTAACCGGTGCACCAAAATATTGGACTTCAGTTGTGCTAACTTGCCAAATTTTGCCACTTGAATCTTTTAACTCCAAACTTTGACCCGAAATTTTAGTGACCGTTCCGCCGAGGCGGCCTTCATCTGGTTCGGACCAGAGCTCACGCGTTTGATTCTCGACTGATTGGTACGCGGGAATATCTTTGGCCAACCCGGCGTCGACCCTAGCGCCCAAGCCGATGATGTTGAACAAGGCGCCAAAGATTAGACTAAAAATCAAACTGCCCAAAACAATCCAGTAGGCCGAATAACGATATCCGCTTTTCGAATGTTTGACGTTATAGTAGGCCAGTAAGATGGTTAAAACGAGCAAAATCAGCCAAATCGACGGGATATCCGAGAGAAGATGACTGGGCGCGAGCGGCCGGTGGGCGGCGGTATAGAGAAACCAATCGCGATTTAAAATCACGTGAATAATCACGGCGACGCCGATGCTCCCGACTAAAGCTGAGGTAACGGCAGCGGCCAAGATAACATCGTTTTTGAGTAAAAAGTGCCATTTTGGAATCGGCGCGATTTTTTCTTGGCGGATTTTTTGAATTGTTTCTTTACTGACACTCATGGTTTTATTTAAAAATTAATCTTATTTTTTTGGGCGGCTTCTTTAAATACTTTCTTGGCGCGAGAAATTAAAGTGCCGACAGTGCCGAGCGGACTCTTTAAAATATCAGCAATTTCGCCGTAATCCTTTTCTTCAAAGAAGCGCAAGACTAAAACGTCGCGATATTTAATCGGCAATTTCTTTAAAACCTCGTCGATTTTTTCCTTATTTAATTTAATATCCAGTTCTTTGTAAATCGGAGCATTGGAACTTAACTTGATATCGTTATCGAAAAGCTCGACATTTTTCGGGGAGTTGTTTAGTTTTCGCCAGTGAGAAATGACTTCGTTGTGGCAAATCCGATAAATCCAGGAAGAAAATTTTAAACTTTGATCAAAATCGTTGAGGTTTTGATACGCCTTGATAAAAACTTCCTGCAGAATATCTTCGGCGTCTTCGCGTGAACAGTTAGTAATCCGAAAGATATAGCGTAAGAGTTTCGGTTCGTAGCGTCGCATCAAATGCAAATAATTTTCTTTGTCTGATAAAGAAAGCTGGACGATTTTTTCATCGCTTGTTTTTTCGGGAATCTTTCCGACCATATCCCGATTCTACCATATCGTCTCGCTTATTGATACGTCTGGGAAGGTTTTTTCTTTCAGAAGCCAGTCGGGGGCTTGTCCCGAGCCACGTCGAGGGTTGATTTTTTTGATGATATATGGTAAGCTCGAGCCAACTTGCCAACGTACCGGCAAAATTCAAGGTAAAGGGGTGCGCCCCAAAATGGCAGCAAAGGAAACGGCCGTACAGAAGTTTATCGATGAGGTGCTGGGTCCGAACCTCATAATGCCGGAGGACCCGAACCACCCGTGGTGGTTTCAGATTCTGAAGGCGCGGCTCTGGGACGTGGAAAGACGTGAAAAGCGTCTGATCTGGCGGCTGTTGGGAGAAATGAGATTTCTCAAAGGCTGCCCGACTGGTGATCCGACACATAACCACCACAGTTTGAGGCAGGATTTCAGCCTAGACGTGCTCTTGCCCTATGTGCAGGGCTACTTCCACGTGGTCCCGGATATGACGGGCATTGATGGTTCCGCCGGAGAACTGAGTTTCTGGGGATACATCCGTGATGGTCGAACTGTGCTCGGCAGAGTTTCATTCTCGGTAGAAAAGAACGGGGCTGAAGAATACTGGAAAGCCAGTAACCTCTGGGTCTTACTGAAGGACCCGGAGGATATCGTGATCAAGCTCGGCGTCACAGCCAAAGGAATGTTCCTCGCAATCTGCGAGGACCATAAGTGGGTGCTGAAGCGCCGCCAGGAGTACGAGGCGGAGACAGCGACATGGGTGGACGGGATGGAGCTTGAGAACAGTGAGCTTATCAACGGGATCGGAGGGTGAGAGGATGAAGTACACAGAGTATGAGAGTGTCAAGCAACTCTATGATTCCCTTGCTCGACAGCACGGTCTTTCGCGCGAGCAAGTCGTGATCCGAGAAGATTCAACTGTCCCTAAGTTGGGACACAGACCTTCGGAGCGGCAGACTGGTCGCATGATGGTGAGTAACGACAGTCACACTATCGTGCGTTTCATCATCGAGGAACTGCGGGCCCACAAACCGGTCAAGTACCGAGCGTGGGTCTACGACGACCAAAATCATGTGTCCATATAGGGCATATGAACTTGAAGGGGAAAGAGCGGCCCCGCCACAAAAGTGGCGGGGCCTTCTCTATTTTATAGCGTAAATATCCTTGTAAACTACGATTAAAAATTAATCGTAGTTTGATTAGTTCTCAAAAAGGATTGACATTATCGAACCAAATTATTTACAATGCGTTTGGAAAGAAAGCTCTAAACTTTGCCGTCGGCAAGTTTGGGGTACGCACCTTAAGTTTTGAATGTGGATTCTATTTTACCGCCCAAAGGGCGAGGAGGAGATGACGTTGGCAGGCTGTAGAATTGATAAGCGCGTCGTGATTCTGGCTCTTGATGGTGTCGAAGGCAAGAGAGCAATGTTGGATACTATTACTCGTGTCATGGACGGCCCGATCGGTCCGTATGTGGCATATGTCAAACTCAATGATGGACTGCACGATAAGGACGGCGGTCCAAACATTGTCCGCGCGATCCTCGTGGAGCATCCGAAACTGGATGTCTTCGGCGACATCAAGGGTGCCGATGTCTGGGGTACAATCCAGAACATCTGCAAGCGCTACGATGTCGCACGGATGCTCATGACTATCTCGATCCACGTGGACCACGGCGTCTTCGCGAAGCTGGCAACCACCTATCCGGCGCTAAAGATTGCGGCGATGGTGGTGCCCACCGACATTGCGAAGAAGGACTTCCTGCGTCGGTACGACATGGAGCCAGCCGAGGCCATGGAAACGTGGTATGGCGGGCTGACTGATCTCTACCGCGAAGAACTTGACATCCCGGACGGCTATCCTTCGGAGCTGGTTATTGCCAGCAAAGACATGCTCCCGACTGTGCAGGAGAACTTCCCAGGAGTCCTCTCGATCACGCCAGGCGTGCGCGACGTCTGGATGGTTGATGCCGATCATCAAAAGCGCACTACAGGTGTCCAGAAAGCACTGGAGCTTGGGGCGCGGTACGTTGTCATGGGCGCCCAGCTTCTCAAGGGTGCAACTGGCGTAGACGCTAAAGAGAGCCAGGCGCGGACCGTGGTGGAGATCGAGCGCTTTTTCAATCCGCCGGACGAGGGCAACGATGCGCTGGCGGGGATACACTACCGCGAGCCGCAGATCTGAACGTCATATCAAGCCGTTAATGACCGACCGAGATCGGTCAACGGCGCCGCACACCATTACGAAGGGAAGGAGAGGCCAATTTCTGAACAGCGAATCAGGGTTTTGAAAACGCCGGTCGGAACGGCGCCAAAATGGGTGCGCGAGGCTTGGACGGGACTGGAACTTCCCGCCGCTCCTGGATATTGGGGAGTTGTCGGCGTGGCCGCGGCGGCTGATGATACCGAAGGCTATGCCGTCCATGCCCACACCGCTTTCTCATCTCTCGAGAGAGATCCCGAAAAAGCGAAAGCGTACGAGTGGTATCTGCAGCATCAGTCCGACCTGTTCCAATCGCATGTTTACCTGCGATTCGGCAAGCGGTTTTGCGAGTTGGTTACGTAGTCCATCACCGCTTGGAAAGAGGAGGAGGTGAAGAGATGGCGAATAGTACGTTCAGAAGCATCCTCGATGTCAGGTCCGCAGAAGGGTTGTGGGCACTGAAGCCCTCGCATTTCGTCGATCGCGAGATTACTATCGGGGAGTTCACGCACATGCTCAAGCTACGAGACGCCTTCTGGCAGTACGAAGGCGAGCCGCGGCCGGAACAACCGCACGCCCTGACCCGGGACGGCATGTGCACCGACGGGTTCGTTGACACCCTGAGGCTTCTCTGCTTGTCCAATATCTGCGAAATTCTCGGCGGACAGATGCTGGCGCAGGTGAGGAAAGTAACTGTGTTGAAACCTTTCCAGTGGACCATCAGTGCCGCCAACGCCGGAATCGATCTCGGTCACGAAGTTGGTCGGCAGGCGCGAACCAACATCGCCTTCACCGAGAAGGACAAGGATGGCAACCCGACGGTCTGGAAGAGATTTACTGTTGCCGAGGGCGAGACAGTCCTGATTGTCAACGAGCTCATGACCACGGCCCATGGCAGTACTTATATGGCCAAGGCAGCTGTCCGGGACCAGAACAAGGTTCAGCCGGTTCGGTTCATGCCGGTAACGGCCGTGCTCGTCAACCGGTCAGCCGACACGGAGACCCTCGAAGACGGAACGCCGGTGGTGGCACGTTTCCGCTACCACATGCACACCTATCAGCCAGGCCCAGCCACCTGCAAGTACTGTGCGGCCGGTTCGCCCTCCATTAAGCCGAAGGTCGAAGGCAACTGGGAGAAGTACTTCGCTTCGGCGATCTGATCACATCAGGCCGGGAATACGAGGTTTGACCTCTGCCCGGCCTTCGCTTTATCCACTTGACGGATGGTTTGAGAAGGCTTTTAATTAAAAAAATATGAAAAAAATTGACGAGTTTAAATTAGCGCTAACCTTTGATGATATTCTCCTTTTGCCGGGCTACACCGATTTTACGCGCGATAAAATTGATCTTTCAACCAATTTAACTAAAAAAATTAAACTCCAAATCCCCTTAGTTTCGGCGCCAATGGATAAGGTGACGGAAGCAAAAATGGCGGCCGCTTTGGCCGGTTTAGGCGGCCTTGGCATTATTCATCGAAATTTAACGATCAAAGATCAAGCCAACGAAGTTAGGAAAGTCAAAGCAAAGAATTTATTGGTCGGGGCGGCCATCGGCTCTTCGCCCGGCTTTGAAGACCGCGTCAACGAACTCGTTCGGGCTAAAGTGGATGTGATTGTGATTGATTCGGCCCACGGTTTTTGTCAATTTGTGATCGAGGCGGTCAAGTTTATCAAGAAAAAATATCCTAAAATGCAAGTCATCGGCGGCAACGTGGCCACTTTCGAAGGCACTAAAGCGTTAATTAAAGCCGGCGCCGACGGGATTCGAGTGGGCATGGGGCCGGGTTCAATTTGTTCAACCCGGGTCATTTCGGGTATGGGCGTGCCTCAATTGATGGCCCTTGAAGAATCGGTTCGGGCAGCCAACCCATCCAAAACGCCGATTATGGCCGACGGCGGGATCCAATTTTCCGGCGATATCGTCAAAGCTTTGGCGATGGGTGCTTCGACGGTGATGATGGGCTCGCTTTTTGGTTCGGCTCTCGAATCGCCCGGTAAAGTGGTGAAATTGACCAAAGATTCCGTTCCCAGCCGATTTCAAAGTATTTGGAATAGCAAGAACAAAATTTATCTTTTTAAAGAATATCGGGGAATGGGTTCGGTAGCGGCCATTCAAAAGGGACAGAAAATTAAATCGGAGGGCGAATTTCATAATAAAGATTACTCTCAGAAAAAAGCACTGGTGGCTGAAGGAGTAGAAGGGTTAGTGCCGGTAAAGGGAAAGGTCAAAGACCTGGTTGAACAACTGACGGGCGGGATTCTTTCGGGCATGTACTATACGGGCGCAAAATCTATCCCAAAACTCTGGCAAAAGGCGCGTTTTATTCGGATTACGGAGGCTTCGCTTAAAGAAAGCCATCCGCATAACGTTTTAATTACTAATGGCGGCCAAAATCTGTAGTGAGAGTAAATTATTATTTTTCGAGGCGACGGCGCCGGCCGTGAAAGGCTTGGTGAACTTCGGCGAGATGTTGATCGGTGACGTGAGTATAAATTTGAGTGGTGGTAATTGAAGAATGACCAAGAAGCTGCTGAACCGAGCGGATATCGGCGCCGTTTATGAGTAAATCTGTTGCAAAGCTATGACGGAGTGTGTGGGCCGTCACTTTTTTAGTTAGCCCTGCCATCTTAGCGTATTTTCGAATCATTCGTTGGACGGAACGGGGAGTGATGGATATTTCATCTTTGGTGATATTTATGTCGGGTTGGTTGGTGTGACCGTAAGAGATGAATAAGAATTTGTTTTTGTCATTGCGGCGAATGAGGTAATTATGGATGGCGTTTTTAGCTTCTTGGTCTAGAAAAACGACGCGAACTTTTTGCCCTTTGCCGACGACGGAGAATTCCGATTTGTCCAAATTAATATCTTCGATTTTGAGGTGGCAAAGTTCGGAAATCCGCAGGCCGGTCGAGAAAAATAATTCTATTATGGCGCGGTCGCGGACGCCTTGAATAGTAGTAAGGTCGGGCATCGAAAGCAAATGATCGAGTTCGGTCTCATCCAAAAAAGAAATTTGCCGTTCACCGGTTTTAGCAAGCTCGATTTTGTCGGGCGAAAGTGTGGTGATATTGCGGCTGCCGAGGTACTTCAGGAAAGCGCGCAAGGCGATGAGGTAGTAGTTTTGGGTGGATTTGGAAAGAGTGTGACCGGGGAGGGTTGATGTTCTTAAAGATGCTGGTCGTGCCTGACCCAGCGAGTCGGGACTTTCTCCGCGCTCGGCTTGGCCTTGACCGTGCGCCTCGCCTATGCGAGTTACTTTGAGGTCACCGACCCCGCTTTTAGAGAGTTGTTGAGGGAGGCGGTTGAGCCAGAGGCGATATTTATGGATCAAATTTTGATCAATTTTTTCCACCTCGGTAACACCATTTTCTTTAGCGAAACCGGCGAAACGTCGGAGATATCGATCATAATTTTGGGCTGAAAAGGGGGAGTTACCCTTCTCAATCTCCATATATTCTAAATAATCGATAATCAGCGAGTTGATGGTCATATTTTTATTTTACGACGCAAATTAGCGCTTGTCAAAGGTCAATTTTACTGATAAAGTATGAGGGAAATGAATAAAATTTTAAACCTGGATAACCGCTGGCTCGCTGTCTTAAACCGGATCGCCACATCAAATCATTTTTTGCAAACGCTGACAAAAGACGCGGCCGAATATCTTATTTACATTATCCCTCTTTTATTGGTGGTGGTTTGGTTTTACTCGGCGCAATCGAAAAAAGTGGCCCTTCGGGCGCTTGGGGCTGGCGGACTTGGCCTTTTGATTACCAGAATTATTGGTCAAAATGTTAATCGCGCGCGGCCTTTCGCTAGCGGCGGCATTAAAGAAATTCTTTTTCATCGCCCCGATTATTCTTTTCCTTCGGATCACGCTACCCTCTTGGCGGCGATCACTCTTTCGTTGTACTTATCCGGTTACAAAAAATTATCATATTTTGTCTTTGCCCTTTTTGTGATAATCGGCTTGGCGCGGGTGGCGGCCGGGATCCACTTTCCTTCCGATATCATCGTCGGGGGCGTGGTCGGCATCGGCGCGGCCTATATTGTTTATGCCCTCGATGGTCTGTTAAATTATATTTATGAGTTTATCATTTTGGTGGCCAAAAAAATCCGGCTGGCTTAAAAATTGAGCATGAAAAAAGAAAAACAGCTTCACAATTTCTTTGACTTTATTGCTTTTGGCATCTCGGCTTTATTTTCTCCCTATATTACGGCGGCCATTTTTATATTGCTGATTACCTACATGAACTCATCGGACTTAAGGCAATTTTTACCGTGGGTGAGTATTGCCGTTTTTTTCAGCGTTATTGTGCCGGGCGGTTATGTTTTATGGCTCTTGGAAAAAGAAGGTGTTCGGGATATTCATCTTTCGGACCATGAACAAAGAAAAGTGCCATTTATGATTGCGGCGATTTCTTCGACAATCGGGGCGGTCGCACTCGCTTGGGTGGGGGCGGCCAGACCGGTGATCGTGATGGGGGTAACTTATGCCGCTAATGCGGTAATGGTCGGCTTTTTGACTTTGGTTTGGAAAGTCTCCGTTCACACGGCTTTGCTTGCCTCAGTGGTAACGGTGATTGTCATTCTTTTTGGCGTTCAATTTGCATGGTTATATCTTCTTTTAGTACCGCTGGCTTGGTCACGAATTTATCGCCGTCGTCATACCTTAACTCAAGTGGTTGGCGGTTCCTTAATCGCTTTTGTGGTTACCTCAATGGTTTTTTGGTTATTTGGGTATATCTGAAATAAATACAAAATATAAATCTCAAAAATCAAAATTCAGGAAGAGAACATTAATATTAATTTTAAATTTTACATTGTCATTTTGAGATTTGGATTTTGAGATTTGAGATTATGGCTTCAACTATTTTAGGCGCAATCGGGAGTTTAATCATCTCGGCAATTTCCGTTTTAGGCTATGGCGGAGTTATTTTATTGATGGCCATTCAATCGGCCAATATTCCGATCCCTTCTGAAGTAATTATGCCGTTCGCTGGTTTTTTGGTTTGGCAAGGAACGATGAATCTTTGGTGGGTCACTTTGGCCGGGGCGGTGGGGACGGTCTTGGGTTCGGTTTTTTCTTATTGGTTAGGAAAGGCGGGCGGGCGGCCGCTTATTGAAAAATATGGCCAGTATATTTTGATTTCACGCCACGATCTGGATATGGCCGACTCCTGGTTTAAAAAAAGCGGCGAACTGACCGTTTTTTTGGGAAGATTTTTGCCGATTATTCGAACTTTTATTTCCTTTCCAGCCGGCATTGCCCGAATGGATTTTAGGAAGTTTGTCGTTTACAGTTTTTTGGGTTCCATCCCTTGGACTTTAGCCCTGGTTTATTTTGGCTTTAGGCTCGGCGCCGACTGGATCAATCTTCGAACTTATTTTCATCGATTTGATGATCTAATTTTAGCTCTTATTGTTCTTGGCATCGTTTGGTGGGTTTGGCGACATCTAAAATCAACTAAAAACTAAAAGCTTGAAGCTTAAAACTAGTATTTTTTACTTTTAAGCTTATTTTAACCGATTTCCATTTCTTCAGGTTCACTGTTCTCGCCTTTATACTGAGCCGAAGAGGCTTCATCGTCAGGTTCAAGATGAGGTTTTTCGGTCTTATGTGCTTCTAAATCGGCGTCGGCATTACTGAACTCCACCTCGATTTTAGCGTTGTCGTTAAAATTTGGGCCACTTGATGGGTTTTTGGGCTGAGCGTTAATCGGAATTTGGCTGGAATTGGCTGGTGACTTTTCGCTTCCTGGCATAATTAATTGACCCGGAGTGGCTGGTTTTTCAGCGGCCGGTGGCGGTGGGGTCGGGGGAACAAACGGGGTCGGCACTTTGGGTTCGGCTGGAGATGGAGTAAATGACGATAAAGTGGGCGGGGTTGGTGCTTTAGGTTCAGGAGCAGTTGGTTTGGGGACAGACGACGGCGGCGTTGAGGGGCTTGGGGCGGAAGGTTTTGTTGGAGCGGGCGGCGGAGTGGGTTTGGTAAAATTTTGGTTAGTCGGCGTGGGTGTGTTTGGCTTGGGGACTGGCGGTGGCGAAACAAGTGGTTTATTCGGTAACAACGCGGGTTTTCCAGGCGGGGGCGGCACGCTTGGCTTAAATTTTAAACTGCCAAAGTTTTGGCTGGGCGGCGGGGGGGCGGATGGATTTTTAGGTGGCTCGGCATGGTGCTCGACCATTTTCGGCAGGCCGACCTGCTCGGGGTTTTTATCGATTTCTTCTTTGATTTCGGCTTTTTTAATCAAACCGCCGGTGAGTTGCTCTAAATAACGGACATCAATTAAAGCGATGGCCGGTTTGCCGCCTTTAGTAAGAATGTACATCTTGTCGCGCTGAACTTCGTTGACGATGTTTGAAAAGTGATCGCGGGCGTAGGTTAGGGGAATAATGTTTTCCAGGGCAACTTTTAAGTCGTTCATGGTCCTCCTTTTGTTTCGGCAGTATAATAAACTACCTTTTTAATGGTCATTCTAATCTTATCGCGGGAAGGGTAATTTTGTCAAAAATAAACCCGAAAAGACTCGCCGGGCATGGGTGGGGATGCACAAGTTGAGATACATCGGTAACACTCCTAAAGTTATATTCGGAGGTGTTACCGATGAACAAACCATTGCCGGCTGAGCTGTTTTGTTACTTTAAGTCAAAACCAATAGTTCTTATCAATCGTCACGAGCGGTGGAAGAAGGTAGCGAAAGAGCAAAAGATCTCCCGCGAGGCCGCAAAGCGGCTCGAATGGATCATTTTCTATGAAACCAAAGGTGAGTTTAATGCCGTCTTTACTTGTCGCCATTTCGGCATTGCCAGAAAAACTTTCTACAAATACCTCAACCGTTTCAATCAGAACCCGATTTCACTTGAGGATCATTCCAAAAGACCGTTCAATGTTCGCCAGAAAATGATTACGCTTGAGGAAGAAACCAGAATCATTTCGCTAAGAAAACGCTATATTTTTTACGGCGCAGAAAAACTCCGAGCAGAGTACAATGAGCTTTATGGCAAGGATATTTCCAGCTGGAAAATCGGCTACACCATTGCTAAATTCCAGTTATATCCAAACCCAAAAAAGGTTGACAAACATCGGTTACAGATTAAGCGCAACAGGAGAAAACGAAAGATCACCGAGCTTAAAAAGAGAAATGAAAACATCTTGGGCCACCTAATCCAGATCGATACGATCGTACTTCATCTGGATGGTCTCAAGCGTTATATTCTCACCGCCATCGATACCTACGGCAAGCTGGCCTTTGCCCGGGTCTACCGTAATGCCAGCTCTTACTCGGCGGCTGATTTCTTAGAAAGATTAAACTTCCTTTTTGACGATCAAATCGTTAATATACAAACAGACAACGGTTCGGAGTTTCTAAAGCACTTTGAGAAAGCCTGCCAGAGTCTCAAAATGGAACATTTCTTCTCCAGAGCCAGAACTCCTCAAGACAACGCCTATGTCGAACGCTTCAACCAAACCTTACAAAAAGAATGGCTCTCTGAGGGACACTTCCACCCCGACCCCAGCGTTATGAATGCCAAGCTGACCGACTGGCTTATCCGCTACAACTTCCACCGCCGCCATGCCAGCTTAGGCAATATCTCACCCATCAATTATTGCATCAAAAATAGACAACTGTTACCGATGTACTCAACTCGTACAGGGGATTGACAAATCGGCGATTATATGGTATATTAACAGGTCGAAGCTTGAGAAATGTACTTTTGGGCGCTAAACTCAAGCTAAGTAATCTTGACAACCTGGAGGCTATCGTGAATTACCGTTGGTTGATGATCGTGATGGGGGTTTTCTTTGGCGGATCCCGTCTCGTCTGGGCGTAGCAGTTCAACTCGCGCTTTGCGCTGAGTCCATATAGTAAGGGAGGTAGCACCGATGACGCAGCAAATGTTGCAGGCAGTTTCGGAGTACGCGCACGCAGAGCCGGTTCATTTCGGTGTGATTGTCGCCATGTGTGTGGCGGCGCTGATGTTTGGGGGAGTACTGTTGCTACTGAAGCAGCAGTATAACAAGCGTCAGCGTTTCCGCAAGTACTTTGACGGCGATCCGGAAAATCTGGAGAGCCAAAGCAAAGTCGATGCGGTGATGACTAAAGAGTATCGACGCCGCGATCAGCTCGACGAGCAACTTGAGGAGTCACTGACTGTCGTCGAGAAAACTCGCCAAGCAATTCGCGCCCAGAACCATAAGATCGAGCTGAGGATCTCCTCGGCGGGCGACTTCAAATTCCGGGCGAAACGGCCAAAGACTCTGGATGCCTCCAGCGAGGAGTCGGGCGCCTCCTAGCGGAGCGGAAACTTGGAGGGCGTTCCCTCTCCAGAACCTGGGCGGAACCCAGGTGTTGAAAATTCTGCTGCCATTAGCGGCGCGGCAGGATAACAGGGGCGAGTGTGACATAATGCACTCGCTCCTTTCTTATGTCTAAAAAGGTATATACTAAATTCAAGAAAGGGGCGTATGGGTGAACATCTAACTGAACAAAGTCAAGTCGAAGGCGATCTTGGTAAGGAAAAGTTGACGGAGGAGAAAAAAGCGGCGTTGGCTAAGAAAGCTAAGCAAAGCGTTGAAGAAGAGGTTTTAGCGATGCATTTGGCCGCTCAAGATCGAAAGGAATATCTTAAAAATGAGCAAGCCTATCGAAATGAAGCTGAAGAAGTTATCAGAGAATCCGACGATCTGCCAAATTAAAATTCAATCATAATTTTGATTTTTGATCTTTGATTTTTGAATTTCTTCTGGTATACTCTAAATATGTTAGACTACAAACTAACTAAGTTTTCGAATGGTCTCAAGCTGATTACTGTCCCTTTAGAAAATACTAAGGCAGTAACGGTTTTATTTTCGATCGGGGTCGGCTCGCGGTATGAGCCGAAAGAGCTTAACGGTATTTCTCATTTTTTGGAACATATGTTTTTTAAAGGTACCGAGAAACGCCCTACCGCTTTAGATATATCGAAGGCTCTCGATTCCGTTGGCGCGAGTTTTAACGCTTTTACTGGCGAAGAAGGGACCGATTTTTATGTTCGGGCGGCTTCTGAACACTTCGACTTGGCGTTGGACGTTTTATCGGATATGCTTTATGCTTCCAAGTTTGAGCCGAGTGAAATCGAACGCGAAAAAGGAGTTATCGCCGAAGAAATCAATATGTATCAAGATGTTCCTCAAACATACATTTATGACGTGGCTAAAAAGCTTTTATTTGGTGATCACCCTTTAGGACGCGAAACGACGGGCCAAAAAGAAACAATCAAAAAATTTAAACGCGAAAGTTTTCTTTCCTTCCGGAATAAATTTTACAGTCCCCACAATATGGTTGTGGCGGTGGCTGGGGGAAAAGATTCTTTTGATTGGGTTAAACGTATTACGGAGAAATTTGAAAAAATTCCGGTCTCGCGAGGGGAAGATTATGAAAAAGTGCAAATTGCTCAAATAAAACCTGAACTCTTAATTCATCATAAAAAAACCGATCAGGCCCATATAATTTTGGGCTTTCGTTCACTGCCGCGAACAGATCCGCGCCGGCCGGTTTTAAAAGTTCTCAATAACTTATTCGGTGAAAATATGTCGTCGCGGCTTTTTATCGAAGTCCGCGAGCGGCGGGGCTTGGCTTATTATGTTGGCTCGGAGATGGGTGATTTTCGCGATGCCGGTGTTTTTGGAGCCGGAGCAGGCGTGGATATTGCCCGCGCTGAAGAAGCGATCAAAGTTATTCTGGACGAGTTCGGTAAACTCAAATCCCACCGAGTCAGCGCTGATGAGCTTGTTCGAGCTAAAGAAAATCTTAAAGGTAAACTTTATCTCTATCTTGAGGAATCGTTTGCGGTGGCGGAGTTTTTAGCCGATCAAGAACTTTTTTGGGGAAAAATTAAAGATCCGGAAGAAATTGTTGAGCAATATGAAAGGGTGACGGCGGAGGATATCCAGAATCTGGCCCAAGAACTATTTATTCCCAAAAATCTTAACTTAGCTATGATCGCCCCTTTTAAAGATAAAAGTAAATTTCAAACAATTTTAGAGGATTATTGTTGATAATTTTAGTAAGGCTCGTTGTATCTTTAAAGTACCGGATTTGATTTCTTAAAACAGCAAATCGATCCTAAACGTTTGGCTCGACTTTAACTAGGGTGCCTTGCCTCCGCGATTTACTTTAAAAATACAGCTCACTTTTTTAGAGAAAGGATTAAAAATGGAAAGAATGGAAAAGACGTTTGTGGCGGTTAAACCTGATGGTATTCAGCGCCATCTTATGGGTGAAATTATCAGTCGATTTGAGAAGCGGGGCCTGAAGCTCGTGGCCGCAAAATTAATCGCTCCCCAAAAAGCTCAGGTTTTGCAGCAGTATCCGGATGATGAAAATTGGTATGTCTCTTTAGGAACGCGAACTTTAGAGGGTTATAAAGAGCGGGGAGTCCAGATGAATAAAACTCCACTAGAAATTGGCAAGATGATTCGCAATCAATTGGTTGATTATATTTCGGATCGGCCGTTTTTAGCGATGGTTTGGGTTGGTCCTCATGCCGTTGAACTGGGGCGGAAGACCGCTGGGCATACTAACCCTCTTAAAGCCGAAATTGGTTCGATCCGCGGCGATTATTCGATGGAATCTTATTGGCTGGCTGACGATATGAATCGAGCGATTCAAAACTTGATTCATGCCTCGGGCACACCGGAGGAAGCCAAGCGCGAGATTGCGATTTGGTTTAAGGACGATGAGGTATTGGATTATGATTTACTGACCGGTGAAGTGACGATGGGTTCAGGGTGGGGACGAGTTAAGAACAATAAATAATGTTTTATACCATTGAGGGAATTGACGGCGCTGGCTGCGGGACGGTCAGGCGAGCGTTAGAAAAGCGACTGGCGGCGTCGGGCAAAAAATTTCAGAGTCTGAAGTATCCAGTCCCTAATTTACCTTTTGGGGAGATTATTTATAAGTTTTTGGACGGTAAGCTTGATATTAAACCCGAGATCCAATTTCTGGCTTTTGTTGGGCAAATGATTTTGGAGAAAGAACGCTTAAAAAAATTGCGCAAAGATATTTTGATTGTTGATCGGTATTTACCCTGCACCTTAGTTTTTCAAGGAGCGAAAGGCTTTTCGATTCGGAAAGGTTTAGAATTTGCTCGTCTCTTTGAGGTTGAAAAACCCAATAAGATTTTTCTTCTTTTGGTGCCGTGGCAAATTGGCTACCAAAGAAAAAACGCCGAAAAACGGCCAAGTGATCTTCATGAGAAAGATACCTCGCTTTATAAAAAGACGGCCCAAATTTATAATCGGCTGGCTAAAAAAAACATCCTAGGTCAGTGGAAAATAATTGATGCGACTCGTTCCGTTGATACAATCGCTGATGAAATTTTTGACATAATTTTGAAGGATTCCAAAAAATGATGATCCAAAATTATCTCGCTCCCTTTGTCGTCGCAGCCCTTATTAGTGGCGGCTTAACCGGCTACGTTAAAACTCTGGCGGCGAAGTTAAACTTAGTCGATCACCCAGCGCCGCGCAAAATTCACTCCAAACCGGTGCCGCGATTAGGCGGTGTAGCCATTGTCTTAGCTTTTTTAATTGTCTTGATAGGCTATGCGCTCGCTTCGCCGAGGCTTTCTTTTTCGCCTTTTAAATTTTGGGTCGTCGATAAAAGATTAATCGGGGTGCTGGTGGGACTAATTATTCTTTTAATCACCGGCTTAATTGATGATATTAAAGGAGTCAAGGCGTGGAAAAAACTTTTTTGGCATATTGTGGCCGCCGCTGCGGTGGTCGCAGGTGGTATTTCGATTAGCTATCTTCGGTTGCCGTTCGGCTCTCATATTAACTTGACCCAGATTCAGTTTCCCATCCGTCTTTTCGACCAGACTTATCATTTTGTTTTGTGGGGTGATTTGCTGGCCGTTTTTTGGATTGTCTTATTGATAAACACGTTGAATTTTTTGGATGGGCTTGACGGGTTGGCGGCCGGCGTTTCGGTGATTACTGGTCTGGTCATCTTCTTTTTAGCGATTTCTTTAGGACAAGACGCCAATGCTTTGCTGGCTATTTTAATTGCTGGAGTCGCTTTTGGCTTTCTTCCCTGGAATTTTAATCCGGCGAAGATTTTTATGGGTGATAGCGGCAGTATGGCTTTGGGATTTCTTTTGGGAGTCTCTTCGATAATTTCCGGGGGCAAATTGGCAACCGCTTTTTTAGTTTTGGGTATCCCGGTCTTGGATGTCGGTTGGGTCGTCTTGCGCCGGATCATCGCTGGCCGATCGCCCTTTGAGGCCGACAAAGGTCATTTTCATCACCGGTTACTGACAGCTGGGCTTTCGCAAAGGCAGGCGGTAATTATGCTCTATTTGATTGCTTCGGCTTTTGGAGTGGTGGCCGTCATCGCCTCGACCCAGGAAAAAATTCAGGCGGTCATTTCGCTGGTGGTCTTGATGCTTATCTTGGCCGCCATTTTAGTTTATCTGGGATGGCGTAAGAAAAAACGCCCAGCGGGAGAAAACCATGGATAAAGGATCGTGTAAGAGAGCTTTATTTATTATAATAATGGTGATCGTGGCGCTAGGCATGCTGATGCCTTTTATTTCTCAGCTTTGGAAATAGTTGATTAAAAGCGCCGATAGAAATCGGAGATTTATGGAAAATTTTACTTTTGATGGGCAGCGGGCGGACGAAAATGTTATTTTATATCGCCATCAACACCCTTGGGTTCTGGCCCGCGCTGGCTTTTTAGATGTTTTCCTGGCGCTAATCGTCTTAATCTTTTTTTTGGCGCTGGGTTCATCAAGTCTCAGCTTTTGGGTTCTGGGAATTGCCATTGCGGTTGGATTTTTCTATACTTTTAATAAAATTTTTCTTTTTAAAAACGTCCTTTTTATTATCACCGATCAACGGATTATTAATATTAACCAGTCGAGTATTTTCGGCCACAAAGTTCAAGAAACTGAACTGATTAACATTTATAACCTTTCCTACAGTGTTAAAGGAATGATTCGAAATCTCTTGGATTTTGGTAATATCGAGCTGACCACCGAGGGCGATGTCAATGATCGGATTATTCTTAAAAACGTGCCTACCCCTCATGAAGTTTTTGATAAACTTTCTAAGGCGCGTAAAGAAGCTATGCAAATTTCTGGCCTTGATGCGAGAAATAGGCCAGTAGCAAAATAGACCAACTATTTTTTACTCATCAACGCGAATAGTTTGTGATTATTTACTGAAAAGCGAATTCGTGGTTTTTAGGCGTTCTTTTCAGCAATGTTACCGATGACCGGTAGTTTGTACTTTTCACCGCCGTACGATTTGACCATCATAACGATACTCAAGGCGACGAAGGCCAGCCACAGTAACCAAGTAATCCAGAAGAAAAAGGGAATGAAATCGAGCACAAAATAAATTACGAAGTAAGCGACACCCAAGAGAAGGGATTGCATGGCGTGAAAACGAACGAACTTGTCTTTGGAGATAAGATAGAAAACGATGCCGCCGATAACCGAAAAAAGATAGGCGAGCAAAGCCGCCAACTTTGGGTCGATTCCCCCTGTTTGAGACGAACCCGAACTCGATGGTTGATTCCCAGTCATGTTGCCTCCTTGAAAAACTATTTAATGTTATCTAAGCCAATTATGCCGGAATTCAAAACCGAATGCAACTGTTATTTAATGAAGAGTAATTTTACTGCCGGAAATGGCTCGGAGTTTCGCAATCAATTCGGGATTATCAGCGACGGTATTTTTCGCTTTGATTTCTTGAACGCCCGTCGATCGCTGGAGCCGCAAGGTGACCGGCAGAGCGCCCGGATAAGCGGCGAGAATGTCTTTGAATTTTAGTAATACTTCTTTAGTGACTGCTTTCGGTAAATCAATGACTAACCGAGTCGGCTCGGGCGGGTTATCAATCAAATCAGTGGTAATATCAGTTGCCAACGGTGATGCCTCATCAACGATCATTTTCAGTATGCCATCTTTATTATTAACGCGGCCGCTTAAGACAATTAAGTTGTCGTTGACCCAAAGGGCAGGGTTTTGTTTTAAGACTTTTGGGAAGACCAAAATTTCCATTTTGCCGGTGGTATCTTCGATGGTGGCAAAAATCATCGGCTCGTTTGATTTAGTCACGATTTTTTTAATCGCCGAAATTAGGCCGGCAATTTTTACTTTATGATCAACGTCTTTAGTGGAAATTTCGGCCACTGGCGTACCTTCGCGCTCTAAAATACCTTCGATGCCGGAAAGTGGATGTTCGGAAACATACATGCCCAAAAGCTCTTTTTCTTGAGAAAGCCTTTCCTTCCGAGAAAGTTCGTTGACCGGTGGTAAATTGAGTTTGCCCACGGCTGGTTTTTCAGTAAGGGTGCCGAAAAGATCGGGCTGATTTTCGGCGGCGGTTTTTGAAACATCGCCAAGATATTTAATGACAATTTCTAAACCGCTGATGATAGCGGCTCGATCAACGAGGGAGTCGAGTGTGCCGGCCTTGGCAAGCGCCTCAATGACTTTTTTATTGAGAATTCGATTGCCCAATCGTTGCAGAAAATCCTCGAAGTTAGCAAATTTTCTTTTTTTTCTTTCTTCAGTAATCGCTTCGGCTACGCCTTCTCCGACATTTTTGATGGCCGCTAAACCGAAGCGGATTTCACCGGTTTCTTTCATTACGCCGAATTCGACGAAAGATTCATTGACGTCTGGCGGCAAGATCTTCAAATTCATTCTTTTACATTCGGCAATTGCGAAGGCGACTTTATCGATATTTTGTTGCTCGGCGGTCAGCCAAGCCGCCATAAAAGCCGATGGGTAGTGAGCTTTAAGATAGGCGGTTTGATAGGCAATCATGGCGTAGCAGGCCGCGTGAGCGCGGTTAAAGCCATAACTGGCAAATGGTTCAATAAAATTCCAAACCGCTTGAGCGGTTTTAGGGCTGGCGCCGGTTTTGACGGCACCTTTGAGAAATTTTTCCTTTTGTTCGTCGAGTAATTCTTTGATTTTTTTGCCGACGGCTTTTCTTAAAATATCGGCTTCACCATAAGTAAAACCGGCAAAATACCGCGCGATTTGCAAGACCTGGTCTTGGGTGACAATAACACCGTAGGTATTTTTTAAAATCGGTTCAAGTTTTGGATCGAGATAGGTAATTTTTTTGCGGCCATGCTTGGAAGCGATAAAGTCGGCGACCGATTCCATCGGACCGGGCCGGTACAAAGCGACCATCGAGAGAATATCTTCGAAAGTCGTTGGCTTGAGTTCTTTGAGATATCTTTTCATGCCGTCGGATTCCAATTGGAAAACGCCGGAGGTCTCGCCGCGCGAGAGGAGGACAAAAGTTTTTTTGTCGTCGAGCGGCAGCTCTTCGAGCTTGATTTCAATCTCGTTGACTTTACGGATGATTCTTAGAGCATTTTTGATAATAGTGAGATTTGATAATCCCAAAATATCAACCTTTAAAAGTCCGATGTCTTCGAGATAATTCATCGAATATTGGGTGACTAAACTTTCTTCGCCGCGCGGTGGATGCTGGAGCGGGACGTAATCGGTCAAAGGTTTTTGGGAGATGACCACACCGGCGGCGTGGGTGCCGGCGTTCCGGGCAACGTTTTCCAATCGTTTAGCCATATCGATAAGGTTTTTGAATTTCGGTTCATTGTTATAAATATCTTTTAATTCGTTAATATTACTTAAGCTTTCGTCGAGCGTCATCCCCAGAGGGATAAGTTTAGCGATTCGATCACCGTCGTCGTAGCTCATGCCCATGGCTCGAGCGACGTCGCGGATGGCCATCCTTGCTTTCATCACCCCAAAAGTAATAATTTGGGCAACGTGGTCGGCGCCGTATTTTTCAGAAATATATTGAATCACTTCTTCGCGGCGGTCGTCAGCAAAATCTAAATCAATGTCGGGTGGCGAAATACGGTCGGGATTTAAAAATCGTTCAAACAAGAGATCATATTTAATGGGATCGAGATCGGTGACGCCTAAAACATAAGCGACAATTGAGCCACCGGCCGATCCGCGGCCGGGCCCAACCAAAATGCCGTTCTCCTTAGCAAAGTGGACATAATCAGCAACGATTAGAAAGTAATCTTCAAAATGGCACTTTTCAATCACCGAAAGTTCGTAATCTAGCCGCTCTTGAATTTTAGTGATCACCTTGCCATAACGTGCTTGGGCACCCTCGCGGCAGAGCTTTTCAAGATAACTTTTGGCCGTTTGAGATTTTGGGACATCAAACTTAGGCATAATCGTTTGGCCAAGCTCGATTTTTAAATTACAGGCGGCCGCAATTTTAACCGTATTTTCTAAGGCTTCCGGCGTCTGACCAAAATTTCTCAGCACGTCTTCCGGCGAGGTCAGCGAAAGGTCGAATTCTCGAAGCGACATTCGGGTGTCATCATCATAATCTTTGCCGGTTTGGACGGCTAACAATATTTCGTGGGCGTCTTTATCTTCGAAGTTGACATAATGAACATCATTAGAAGCAACCAAACCCGCTCCGACCTCTTTGGATAATTCGATTAATTTTTGGTTAACTTTTTTTTGATCTTCGAGCTCGGGATGATATTGCATTTCGAAGTAGAAATTTTCTGGGCCAAAGATATCTTGGTATTCTTTAACGGTCTCGCGCAGTTTCTCTTTTTGGTTGCTCAATATTAGTCTTGGAATCTCGCCGGCCAAGCAAGCCGTCAAAGCGATTAAACCCTCGGCATGATTTTTCAGATATTCTTTATCGACGCGGGGTTTGTAATAATAACCTTCTAAATGGGCGGCCGAAACCAGTTTGAGCAGGTTTTTATAGCCGACTTCATTTTTGGCTAAAAGAATGAGGTGATAGGGGGCGGTGTCAACTTTCGGTTCTCTATCTTGCATAGTTCGGGTGGCGATATAGGCTTCGACGCCAATAATTGGTTTAATACCTTGTTTTTGACATTCTTTATAAAATTCGATGGCGCCGTACATGACGCCGTGATCGGTCAGCGCTAGCGAATCCATGCCTAATCTCTTGGCCCGTGAAACCAGCTCCGGAATTTTCCCGAGCCCGTCGAGCAAAGAGTAATGGGAATGAGTGTGAAGATGAACAAATTTAGACATATTAACTCAAAAATATGATATCATATTTTTGAGAAATCCCAATTATTTAAATCCAAATGTTTGAAGTCAAAGTTCTCAATGGTTGACTTTTTTTCTTCATTTTGCTATTTTAATAGTATCGATTCTTTAATTTTCGGATTTCGGGTTGAAAAATTTGAATTTATATACGGAGTATAGCGGTGGCACATACAAAAGCAAAAGGAACATCTAAATTAGGCCGCGACAGTCGTAGTAAGCGCTTAGGCGTTAAAATTTTCAGTGGTCAAAAAGTTCTTTCGGGACAAATTATTGTGCGCCAGCGCGGTTCGAAATATTATATTGGTACGGGTGTGGCTCGGGCCGATGACGATACAATCTACGCTAAAAAAGATGGTTCGGTTTCATTTTCGAATAAAAAAGTTCGCCGCTTTAGCGGGCGATTAGATAAAAAAGTGATAGTCAATGTAGCTTAACGCTTGGAGATCGTTTGACTTGCGATGATCTCGAAGCGTTAAGCCTGCTTTAGGTAGGTTTGACGCGAACCGGCCCTGTCGGTTTTAGGTCACAGTAAGGAGGTGGTGAGTAGCGATTCTTGAGTGACGTTGTTTTGTTGGGGGCGAGGTGAACTTTGATCTCACTCCGTCCATGCAAACTTCCTGGGATCAGGGAGTCATCTTAGCTCGGAGTACTACTGTAATGGGTAAAGGGGACGAAAGGCCCAAGCCTTCTCAGCGAGGGCATATGTCGGGCCTTAGCAGACAAGCGCGTCAAGATGAAGCCATTATGGCAGCTGTTCTTGCTAGCGGTGGTTCAGGCTTCAGGTCTGATCACCTGGTGCAAGCCAGACTGGCCATGGTGGCTCTGCACCCGCGGATGTTCAAGTCACCGGCCGACGTAGTTGAGCGCATTAACTCACTAGCCTGCCGGTCAAGTATCCGGCGTGAATACCGTGATCTTGTACATCGACTCAAGCCCCAGTAGGAGGGGGGCAGCAATCAGAACGGGGCGACGCACTGCGCGTCGCCCCGAAACTATCTTAGGGAGGTAAAGGATTTGGTTGCTCTGCGCGAAGAAGTTTGGCATAACCTCGGCGGTATGTCGCGACCGCGCCGAGTTGCCCCGAGCCATCTTCCCAAGTGGAGTCGGGGCCTGCCCTGGAAAGTTTCGGGTGACATTGAAGTTGTGATGCCGCTGGTCGAACAACTCTCGGGTAAGCACCCGGACTTGGTAGATCAACTGATCGTTCAGTGGGAGAAAGAAAAGCTTTCCTCGCTTCATTGCAGTTCCGGTAACTTCTACGAATCACTTCTTCGGGGGACGAAGATTTCTCTCGGGCATATCTGGGCAGAGATCTACGTCCTATGGCTTCGGATTGCCATGCTTGAACTCGGTCTTCACGACATTGAGTGCGCTGAGCGCTTCCGGACCATCTACCACGACGTGGGAAGAGTTGAGATCCGTGTGACGTTGTATTTCTCTGAACCGTTGCCGAAACAGTTTGCCGGGCTCGAGACACTCATCTCGAGCTATCTCAACCGGCTGATTTCGGGACAGCAATTTGATCTGAAGGCAAGAATGGCAGCTTACGTGGCTTTCCGCCGCGCGATACTGCCAGAAGAAAAGGAGACAGTTTAAAGTGGCAGGCGGCGTGAAATTATTGCTGCCTGCCATTTTCACTTTTCAAAACTTGTATTTTAAACCTTAATATGATAAATTTATAAAGAACTTTTTCTTTCTTTTTGTATATAAATGCTTTGCGTATTAATACATGTCTAAAGATGTATTTAATATTAAACTTATGTTGCTACAAGATATAACTAAACAATTTGGTAAAAAGAATATCCCTCAAATCAATCCAGGCGATACGCTGCGAGTTTATTTTAAAATCACCGAAGGCAATAAAACTCGAATCCAAATTTTTGAAGGTGTTTGCATTGCCCGTAAACACGGCAATACTTTAGATGGCAGTTTTACGGTTAGAAAAATTTCTGATGGGGTAGGAGTGGAACGCACTTTTCCGATTCATTCGCCCCTGGTTACCAAAATCGAAAAGGTTAAATCACGCCATGTCAGCCGTGCCAAACTTTATTTTATTCGCGATTTAGTTGGTAAAAAAGCCAAGAAAACACGTGAAACGAAAGACTTTAAAATGTGGGAGGAAGCAACCTCCGAAGAGGAGTTAACGCGTATTGAAGAAGAAAAGAAAATTGAAGCGGAAAAGAAAGCCACTGTGAAGGCTCAAAAAGAAAAAGAGCTTGAAAATAAATATGAGCAAGCGGCTGCCGCTCATAATGAAGCTGAAAAATCCGCCGTTTCCAATCCCAAATCCGAAACAAATCAAAAATCTTAAAATTCAAATTTTAGTCATATTTTCGTAGTTTGCATCTAAGCGACCAAAGAAAGCATTTATGAACGAAGAAATAAGAGTAAGAATTGCGCCTAGCCCGACGGGGCCGCTGCATATCGGCACTGCTCACACTGCTTTGTTTAATTGGCTTTTCGCCCGCGGCAAACAGGGCAAGTTTATTTTAAGAATTGAAGACACTGACCTTGAACGTTCGAAAGAGGAATTCATTACCGATATCACTGACGGTTTTTCTTGGCTCGGTCTCGATTGGGATGAAGGTCCGGAGCGCGATGCGCCTTATGGTCCGTACCGACAAAGCAAACGGCTTGAGATTTACCGTCAATATGCCAAACAATTACTTAATGAAAAAAAAGCCTATTATTGTTATTGCACGCCTGAAGAACTTGAAAAAGAGCGCCAAGACCAATCGGCGAAAAAGCAAGCGCCAAAATATTCCGGCCGCTGCCGAAATTTAACGGTCGAACAAATTGCCAGATTTAAAACCGAAGGCCGTAAACCTTCGATTCGTTTTATTATTAAAGGAAAAAAAATTAAATTTGACGATATGGTCAAAGGTGAAGTGGAATTTGATACCGCTTTATTTGGTGATTTTGTAATTATGAAATCAAACAATATCGCGACTTTTATGTTTGCCGGGGCAATTGATGATTTCCTGATGAAAATTTCGCATGTGATCCGGGGCGAAGACCATCTTTCGAACACGCCTCGACAAATTCTTTTGGCCGAAGCCTTGAATTTTTCAGTGCCCGGGTACGGCCATTTGCCGCTGATTTTAAATCCGGATCGAACCAAACTGTCAAAAAGGAAAAATCCCACTTCGATTAATAAAGATTTTCGTGATCAAGGCTATCTGCCGGAGGCGATGATTAATTTTATTGTCTTGATGGGCTGGTCGCCAAAAACTAATAAGGAAATTTGGACGCTTAAGGATTTAATTACTGAATTTAACTTTGATGATGTCGGTAAAAGTCCCTCAATTTTTGATCAAAAAAAACTTGATTATTTAAATGGTTATTACATTCGCAAACTTCTTATTGGTGAACTAGCCAAGATAGCTCAACCCTTTTTGAGAAAATCGGGGCACGACAAAGCCAAAGACAAGTTACTTGTTGCTTTGGCTTTAATCCAAGAGCGATTAAAAAAATTATCAGAAGTGCCGGAACTCATAAGGTTTTTCTTTGAAAGTCCCAAGGGTTATGAACATTTTCTGGTAGCTAAAGGGTCGGATAAGGAAAAAACCAAGCTGGCTTTGAAAGAATCTTATCAGTATCTCTCAGCGGAAAAAGATTTTGGCCGCGATTCACTGGAAAAACTTTTAAGAGCCATTGCCCAAAAGAATAATCTTAAAAGCGGGGAAGTTTTATGGCCGATTCGGGTGGCTTTGACCGGCAAGGAAGCTTCGCCAGGCACATTTGAAGTGCTGGAAGCGTTAGGTAAAGAAGAATCACTGACGCGTATCAAATTGGCTTTGGATATGTTAAAATAAAATTGTCTAAGAAGTACGGAAAGAATACAAAAATACAATTTTTTTTGGTATTTTAGTGTCATTTTCGTAATTTAGTAGAAAAAAACATGAAGATAAAGGTTCTTGAAATTATTGGTGATACGACTTTGGCTGGTGCCCCGCGGCATCTTCTTTCTCTTTTGGAAAGTTTTGATTACGATAAATTTCAAGTTTTTGTCATCAGTCCCCCTGGCCCTTTGACAGGGGAGATCAAATCACTCAAAAAATCAATTAATCTTGAAACAGTATCGATGCCGACCAAGTACGATCTCAGAGCGATGCGCGAAATAAGATCATATATTCAGCATATTAAACCTGATTTAGTTCATATTCACGGCACACGGGCGGGGGTTTTGGGCCGTCTTGCTCTGATTGGGGTGAAAGTCCCCGTTGTTTATACCGAACATCTCTGGACGAAGCAATATCGATTGCCCGGTTGGCTGGCCCATAACGTTCAGTTGTTTGGACTTTGGTTTCTTGATATGTTTACAACGCTCAATATTGCAGTCTCACAGGCAGTGAAAGATTTTATGGTCGAAAATCAGATCTCGCGGCCGGAAAAAATTGTTGTGGTTTATAACGGGGTTGAACCACCCCACAAAAAAGCCAAGCCGTTCGGCCATAAAAATGAGTATCGATTGGGTTCGATTGGAACACTCAACGAACAAAAGGGAATGCAGTATCTTCTCGAAGCGATGCCGACTATCATTAAAGAATTTCCCGACACTTCCTTAGAAATTATTGGCGAAGGCTACTATAAAAGCCGTTTGCAAAAATTAATTCGAACTTTAAAGCTCTCGCGACATGTTAAGTTGACAGGATTTTTAAAGGATGTTTATGATGAGCTAGAGAAGCTGGACATTTATATTCAGCCATCACTTTCGGAGAGTTTCGGTTTAGCCATCCTACAGGCAATGAGTATGGGATTACCGGTCGTGGCGACTAACGCTGGGGGTATTCCTGAGGTGGTGACCTCTTCAAAAACGGGAATTTTGGTTGAGCCGAAGGATCCAAAAGCGCTGGCGGGAGCCATCTTGGAGCTTCTTCGGAATCAATCGGCGGCCGTTCATATGGGAAAACTTGGCGAGCAAGACGCGGACATTAAGTTTTCTCTGAAAGATATGGTGGAGGAAACAGAGAAAATTTATATTGACGTGGCCGATAAAAAAGGCCGCTAAGGGATCGGAGATTTATGGGAACGTTATCAAGAAACGCTCGTAGTTTTAACGCTCTAAACAAAGCTTTAGGTTTAGGAAATGTTTTTCGGGTGCTCAAATTTGATTTTGGCGTGGAAGATAACGCTGCTATCAGTTTTGAGAAGGTGCTTGTTTTGTCACCACACCCGGACGATGAAGCTTTTGGTATGGGAGGAACGGTCAAAAAGATGACCGTCGCCGGCAAACATGTTGCCGTTGCTTTTTTGACCGATGGCTCTCGCGGCATACCAGAAAGGAACGCTCAAGGAACGATCATTGAAAATATCAAGCCGGATAAAAAGCTCATTAAAGCCAGAAAGGATGAAGGTCTCCGCTCATGTGAAATTTTAGGCGTCCAGCAAAGTATTTTTTGGGGCAATCGCGATTCAAAATTGGCCGCCTCGATTTCAGCAATCAAGGCTTTAGAAGACTTGATCCGCCAACTTAAACCAGGTATAATTTTTGTACCTTCTTTTTTAGATCCTCATTCTGATCACCGGGCCGCTAATGAGATTTTGATTAACGCGGCGGTGGGGTTGTCTTCGGTTGAACGAAATTTTGAAATCTGGAGCTACGAAATCTGGACGCCGATTTTCGCTAACCGAGTGGTAGACATTTCCTTGTATATTAAAACAAAAGAAGAGGCTATTAAAGTTTATGCCAGCCAGTTGGAATCGAGGAGATACGACAAGGCATTCTTAGGCTTAAGCCAATATCGAGCCGAAATCAGAAATATTCATGGTTATGCCGAAGGGTTTTTCGCCTCTAGCTTTAAAATATACAAAGAATTGTACGAAAAAAGTTAAAAATAAGATATATCGTTCCGGGGTAGATTAGTGGTAGATCGTCGGACTCTGGATCCGAAGACCTAGGTTCGAATCCTAGCCCCGGAGCCAATCTATCAAGAACGGATTTTTTGATTATTTTAAAAAGATGGTATTATCTTGTTGTGATAAAATCATCAAAAAAAGTTCTCATTATTATTCCCACTTATAATGAAAAAGAAAATGTTGAAAGAATCGTTAACGCTATTTTAAAAATTCAGACAAATCTTCACATTTTAATTGTGGACGATAACTCACCGGATAAAACCTGGCAAATAGCTCAGAGATTGAGTAAGAAAAATAATCAGGTTCATTTTATCCGTCGAGATTTCAAAGAGGGAATTGGACCGGCCTATATGGTTGGATTCAATTACGCTCTCAAAAATAAATTCGATTATATCTTTCAAATGGACGGCGATTTTTCTCATGATCCAAAAATGATTCCCTTGATGCTAGCGGTGGCCCAGTTTTCCGATTGGGTGATTGGTTCTCGCTATGTTAAAGGCGGCAATATTAAAGGCTGGGGGGCCAGAAGAAAAATTATCAGTTGGTTGGGTAATTTTTATACGAAATTGTTTTTAGGGTTTCAAATTCGAGATTGGACTTCTGGTTTCAGCTGTTGGAACGCCCAAGTTTTAAAAAAAATTAACCTCACTTCCGATGAAAATCCCAATGGCTATGCCTTCCAAATTGCCATCAAATATAAAGCTTTGTTAGCCGGTTTTAAACCTTCAGAAATTCCGATTGCTTTTTGTGACCGGAAAAAAGGAATGACCAAAATGGGTGGCGGGATCGTCAATGAAGCCGCCCTCACGGTTGTAAGATTGCGATTAATGAAAAAGGAATTGATGAAAACGTTTGTTTAACCAAAGATCACCTTTATCTTTATGATATAATGAAAGCGAGGTTAAGATGGAAGAGGCCAAAGATCTTATTCCATTAAGCAAAAGTGAGATTCTAAAAAATCTTAAAAGTTTGGCGGGTTGGGAATATCGAGAAAACAAAATTCTCAAACAGTTTGAATTCAAAGATTTTCAAGATGCTTTGGAGTTTATTAACCGTCTGGCGCCTTTTTGTAATAAAATCGACCATCATCCAGATGTGCACATTTACTTCCGGAAAGTTACCTTCGAACTGACACGTTATAGTATTGGCGGCAAGGTGACCTTACGGGATTTTACCGTCGCAAGAGGAATCGAACGTCTTTATAAAAGTAGATAAGAATATATTTTTGTTCTATCGATTGATTTTGGGGCATTTTTAAGGTAAAATTATTTTGTGGCGCGTTCGTCTAGCGGCCTAGGATATCGCCTTCTCAGGGCGAAGATCACCGGTTCGAATCCGGTACGCGCTGCCAAATATAAAAACTCTCGTGGTCTTTTTTTGTTAGCTCTTGCTTGTCGACTAGGATTTTGTTATTTTTAAAAGGCCGATGACATTTAAACAGTTCTCAAAATTAAGAAGGGGTTTAGCGAAAAATATTCTCATCATGGGGGTGATGCTGGTAATGGTCTTTTGGCCTTTTTTGGGCGTTCAATCCTCGAGCCTTAGCGACTTAGAGCAGCAACAAGCCGATTTGCAAAAACAGATTCAGGCTATCCAGCAGTCTCTCAACGCCAAGCAGAAGGAAGTTTCAAATAACCAAGATTTGGTTAATCAGCTTCAGGATCAAATCGCGGCGACTCAAGAGGAAATCAACTTAGAAAATCAGCAAATTTCAGTTCTCAATCAACAGATTGCCGCTTTAAATGATCAAATTACCCAAAAAGAGGCCGAGTTAGCAGTTCAGAAAGATAATTTGGCCGAGACGTTGAAAACTTTGTACGAAGAAGGAAACCAATCCTCTTTGGAAATAATCCTCGGTTCAAATTCACTTTCCGATGTCGTCACCCGCGAGCAGGACCTTTCGGCCATCAGCTCAAGTATAAACGATAATATCAACACGATTACGCAAATCGAAAATAGTCTCAAGGCCGATCAAAGTAATCTTCAAACTCAACAGACTAATTTAAGCAACACGGTCAGTTCTCTGACGGATAAACAGCGAAACTTAAATATTCAGCAACAACGTCAAAGTGCTCTCTTGGCTCAAGCGGCGGCCCAGCAGGCCCAAATTCAATCTAACTTAAATTCGACGGTGGCCGATCAAGATAATGTCTCCGCTCAAATTTATGCGCTCCGTCAAGCTAGCGGCGGATACACCTCCGGTGGCACGGGTGGTTATCCATTTGCTAACTCCACGCCGGATATGCCCGATCCGTGGGGTTTTTACACACGGGAATGCACTTCTTACGCGGCTTGGTATTTTAATGATATTGAGGGAAAATATTGGTACAATACGAGACCCGGTTCCGGCAGTGCCTGGAACTGGCCGGCGCTGGCGACCGACCAGGGATATTCGGTCAGCTCGACGCCTCGTGCGGGGGCGATTGCTTCGTGGCCAGCCGGTGGGATTTTTGGTAGCTATGGTCATGTGGCTATTGTTATGTCGGTCAACGCTAATGGGACAATTAATGTTTCCGAATATAACTGGGTCAAATTTGCCTACGATGAGCGGTATAATGTCTCACCGTCGGGCGCCCGCTTTATTTTTTAAAAGGTGGACTAATTAATCTTTAAAAGATATATTAAATGAATAATGACTCATTCGCTTTTATATTTAGTGATCACCACCGGCTTTTTGGACAGCTTTAATCCTTGCGCGATTGCGATTTTATTGATTTTTATCGCCTTGATGCTCACACTCGAAAAGTCTCGGCGGCTGATTTTTATTTTAGGACTGACTTATATTTTTTCCGTTTACTTAACTTATTTTGCCATTGGTCTGGGATTATTACGGCTGGTTCATCTTTTTTCTATCCCAAGATATGTTGCTCAGGTCATCGGCTGGATTTTAATTATCTGGTCTTTATGGGGATTTAAAGATTATTTTTTTCCGCAACTTCCTTGGCGGCTTTCGACCTCGGTTCGCTCGCGTCAAATTATTGCCTCCTGGGCGGAACGTCTGACTTTGCCGGCCACTATTATAATGGGGTTTTTTGTGGCGATCTTCGGTTTTCCTTGCACCGGCGGGATTTATTTAGCGACTTTGGCACTGCTTTCTACGAAAGCGACATATTTTAAGGGAGTCCTCTATTTATTGATCTATAATCTGATGTTTGTGGCGCCACTTCTCGTGATCTTTTTTGGCACGACCAACCGATTTGTCGCCGAAAAATTAATTAATCTTAATGAACAAAAAAGCCATCTCTTAAGATTAATTATTGCCATCTTGACCTTAATTCTTGGTTTGGCATTAGTTTTTTATTTAGCAAAATGATAAAATTAGAGAGATTTTAGTTATTATTTGGAGGTTAGATTATGGATCCAAAAGATGAGCAAAAACTGGCGGGCCAGAAAGTCGTTGTCGACCAAAGCAAATGTATTGGTTGCGGACTTTGCGCTTCGACATGCTCTGATGTTTTTGAACTTGATGAAAGCGGTAAATCTAAAGTTAAAGATGACGCCGATTGCGAGAAAGCCGGCTGTTGTCAAGAAGCAGTCGATAATTGCCCAGCTAAAGCAATAAGTTGGAGCAAACAGGATTAATAGAAATATAGAAATATAGAAAAATCTATAACGCTATATATTTATAAATCTATTATCTCTAATTTTCCGGAGGAAAATTATGCAAGATTGTATTATTATTGGTGGTGGGCCGGCGGGATTGACCGCGGCGATTTATTTAGTTCGAAAAAAGGTCAACATTCAAGTTCTTTCCAATAGTTTGGGCGGCCAGATTATGGATGGGCCGTTAATTGAAAATTATCCTGGTTTCGAACAATTGCCAGGACCCGACTGGGTTACTAAGGTTAAAGAGCAAGCCGATAAATTGGGTGTAAAATTTGAACTCAATGCCGAAGTGACGAAAATTTCTCAAGAAAATAATATTTTTGCCGTCGAGACCACGAATGGCAAATTCGAAGGAAAATCAGTTTTAATTGCCTCTGGCAAAACCCCCCGAAAATTGGGAGTGCCGGGTGAGGAAGAGTTTTTAGGCAAAGGGGTCAGCCATTGTGTGACTTGTGACGGGCCGCTTTTTTCAGGCAAAACCGTGGCGGTCATTGGTGGCGGGAACTCGGCTATTTCGGCTGCTTTAGAACTTGAAAAATATGCTCAAAAAGTCTATGTGATTAATTTGGGATCGGCGCTAATCGGCGAAGAAGTTCGAATTGATCAACTCAAAAAATCCACCAAAGTTGAAATTATCGGGCAAGCTAAAACGACTGCCATTTCCGGTTCAAAATTTGTCGAGAGCTTAAAATATCAGGATTTAAGCTCAAGCCAAGAAAAAAAAATCGCTTGCCAGGGAATTATCGTGGAAATCGGTTGGGTTCCGTCGACGAAATATTTAGAAGGTTTTGTCGAACTCTCGGACACTAAGGAGATCAAAATCGATAAAGAAAACGCCACTAGCGTGCCGGGCGTTTTTGCAGCTGGTGACGTGACTGAAATTCCTTATAAACAACTTGTCATTGCCGCTGGTCAAGGTGCCAACGCAGCGATGAGCGTTTGGGACTATCTCTCGAAATTAAAATAGGTAATCTAGTTAATGGGAATTTTGGCGGCCGATTTAACAATATCCAAAAGCATTTTTGGTTCGTATTCGGCTTTAACTAAATAACCGGCTGCTCCCAGTTCTTTAGCTTTGCTCCCGGAGCTTTCCGGAGGGAGATTGGTCAGCAAGAAAACCGGGGTGTTCTTTAAATCTGGGTCATTTTTGATATCACGCAACACATCAAGGCCATTAAATTTTGGCATAATGATATCCAAAAAAATCACGTCTGGTTTATTTTCTTTAGCCATTTTGAAGCCAGTTTCGCCGTCAGGGGCCGTTAGTGTCTCGACTCCGCCCATATTGAGACACTCGCTGTACATTTTTAAAACCCCTTTTTCATCATCAATAATCAAAACCTTCATATAACCTCCATGGTATAGCACTCTACCAATCTTTTATTTAAGAATGATCGTAAATATTTATTTAGATTAATTGGTGAAAGTCAATTCGCCGGGGTGTGATACTATATTAACTCATCGGTAAGGTGAATTCAAAGACGGCGCCTTTTTCCGCGTTATTTTCGGCTGTAATATGGCCGCCATGTTGCTCGATAATTAATCGCGAAATATAGAGGCCTAAACCTGTGCCTTTGTTATCAAGTTCCAGAATATTTTTTCCTCTAAAAAATGGTTGGAATAATTTTTCAAAGTCGGCTGGATTAAGGCCGACGCCTTGATCGGAAACTCTGACCGTTGTCCAATCCTTGGACTGTAAAGCGCTGACGGTGATCGTGCCTTCTGGGCAATATTTAAGGGAGTTATCGAGGAGGTTATAGAGAACCTGCCGAATTTTTTCTGGATCGGCGGTGACGGACCGAAAAGCCCCATTTTTTTCAAAGGAAAGTTTTGCTTTTCCTTTGGCCAGAGTTTTATCCAAAACATTGATTGTTTCTGAAATTAATTGATTTAAATCGAAAGATTTCTTATTTAAAATAAAAGTGCCCGTTTGAATGCGGGAGATTGATAAAAGCTCGGAAACCAAATTAACCATTCTTTTAGTGTTTTTATGAATCTCGTCCACGGCTTCTTTTTGTTTCGGCGCCAATTTGCCCAAGCTATTGTCATTAAGCATCGAGACAAAGCCACGGACAATCGAAAGAGGGGTAAAAAGCTGATGGGAGGTCATTGATAAAAATTCTTTCTGGCGGGCGGATTCTTCCTCAAGGACTTTTTCGCGGGTCAAAGATTCTTCTTTAGCCTGTTTTTCCTGTTTAAGTTGGATGGCGAGCATCCGGCAAAAAATTGTGATGAATAAAATCAAAGCGACTTGCCAGACGCCTTGAAAAAGTTCACTTTGGATGGGTAAAAGCTGCTGTGAGCCAAGAAAAATTTCAAAAATAACAAACAAAGAAGCGATGGTCGCAATCAGCAAGGCATTGATAAATTCCAATTCCAAAGCCGCGGCCGCGATGGGCAAAAAATAAAGGGCAAAGAAATATTCACCGTAATCTTTTAAAAGGTGAATTAAGACGCCGATAAGAATAATATCGGCAATGTTTTTGAGATAAATCCGATTCGAGCGAGCAAAGTATTTATAAATGACCAAATAGTAAAGCAGGGCAAAAGCGGCGATCCCGCCGACTAAATAATAAGTTAGTTGATTATTAATGCCGTTATTGGGCAAGAATCTCACCCCAAAAATAATCACCACTAAAACAGCCCATGTCGAAATTTCAATAATCTTTTCCAAACGGTTGGCGGTTGGTTTTAGCGGCAAAATTACCCCTCCAAATTTATTATACCCTCTAAAACTTTAATACAAAAGACCGTCTCGGGTGAGACGGTCACGGGTAAAAGGGTATATGGTTTGAGTTTACTCGATCGTCACGCCGGCGATTTTATTTTAGATTAAAATTTTTCTGTCATTATGGATTAAGATATCATAAAACACCGATTAAAATTTAATCGATGTTTTCAGGAGTAGTTAGAATTAATTCAGTCTATTATGGACTCAAGCGTTTAACATCGCGTGGGAATAAGACCGCTTCTTTGACATTCGTAAGTCTGAGTAATAATTGGATTAATCTTTCCGAACCGATAGCCCAACCGCCGTGCGGCGGCATCGCGTATTTAAAAACATCCAAATAGAACTCTAAACCGGCGGATTTGACACCTTTCTTTTCCATATTTTCAATCAACATTTTATATTCGTGAATGCGCTGGGAACCGGTGACGATCTCGACGCCACGGAAGAGTAAATCAAATCCGTAAGTGGCATTTTTATCTTCCGGATCGGGCATAGTGTAAAATGGCCGATCTTTCCAAGGATAATGAGTGATAAAAATGAAATCACTGCCAAATTTTTCTAAAGCGTAACGACAGGCGAGCCGCTCAGCTTCCGGATCGATATCGGTTTCTTTTGGCACGTCATATCCATATTTTTCCTTGATGATTTTTTTGATTTCCGAGAGTTTAATGTGCGGAATTTCTTTCGGCACTGCCGGAACGGTCATATCGTAAAGATCAAAATATTTTTGACCATTTTCTTTTAAGTGCTCGAACATTTTGACGAATACTTTATTTAGCATCGCGGTGACGGTTTTATAATTTTCGATGAATCCCATCTCGGCATCCAAACTGATGTATTCATTGACATGACGAGTGGTAAAGTGCGGTTCGGCCCGAAAAACCGGCCCGATTTCAAAGACGCGTTCAAAAACGCCGACCATAATTTGTTTGTAAAGTTGCGGACTTTGAGCCAAGTAAGCGTCTTTTTCAAAATATTTCAATTTGAAAAAGTTGGCGCCGCCCTCGGAAGCCGCTTCCAAAATCTTGGGGGTTTTGATTTCGGTAAAACCTTCTTCACGCATCACCTTTTCGTAAGTTTCCAATAATAAATCATAAATCTTAAAAATAGCTTGAATTTTGCCGTGGCGGAGTGAAATCGGTCTTAGATCAAGCAGGGTTGAAAGCTGAAGTTCGAATTTGGTTTTAGCTAAATCTAAGGGCAGATCCTTGGCGAGCGGCGAAATTACTTCGGAGGCTTCGGCGGCGATTTCCCAGCCGCTTTTAGCGCGCTCGTCTTGGCGCGCCGTGCCGGTCACCGAAACGGCTTCGCCCATTTTAAAAGGCACGGCTTTTTCGAAAACGGTTTGAATAGTGCCGGTGTAATCTTGAATTTGGGCGAAGGTAATGCCGCCCATTGTTCGAAGATTAATGACGCGCCCGGCAATCGTAATTTTCTTGCCCAAATGATTGGCGATATCCGAAATGAGAACTCTTGCCATTTTTCACCTCAAAATTTATTTGTCTTAGATAATCTTACCAAATTTGACGAAATTCTCAAGCGATTTTTGACCAAAGTGATTTTTTGGAGGGGGACGCCTTGATTATTCGTTAGTTTTATGGTAAAGTATGGTCAGAAATCGCCGTCATCAACTCTGAGCGAGGTGAAGATGATGTCTGATTCAAAGAAGACGTGGATTGGGGCGTTGATTTTTGTGACACTGATGGTATGCTGGTATTTCGTGACACGGCCCTCTGCGACAAGCCAGCCGCCGGGCGCAAGTGCAGTCGCGGCTATTCGGGCTATCGGTCTAGGCGGGCCGTCTTTCGTCCACACATGGACAGGGACGAACGAGTTCGGGATGAGCGTGATTCTTATCATCAACGACGGCGGCATGTGTTCGTTCGGCGGTGATCCGCTCAAGTGGAGAGTCGAGGGCAGTACCCTCGTCATCTACAAGGACGGGTCCAACTACACTCTCAGAGGGACTCTCTCGAGCGACGGGCACGGGTTGGAGCTGGCCATTCCGTGGAACAGCCCAATTACCGGAAAGCCGGAGGTACGAACCTACAACTTCGTCCGGCAAGGGTGAGAAGAATGCGGCGACCAAGGCGTTGTTGTCACCTTCCGCCGCGACGAAAATATCTTGATCGGTACTGGAGGGGCGATGCAAGCCGGACTCGGCGGGCTTTAGCCCGCCAGACGAGCTCTGGGGATTTCCCGGAGCTCGTTTTCGTTCCAAAGAGAAAAATTTGACAGTTAAAATAGTCGTTGTGGTATAGTATTAATACATCAATTTAATGAACTTGACAGGAGGAAAAATGGATCCGAAAGAAAAAAAAGAGATGACGGAACTTGTTGGCGAGGTAATTGACCGAAAGGTAACACCGCGGTTGGAGAAAATTGAAAAGAAATTATCAGATCACGATAAAAAATTTGAAACGATTATTGAGCAAGTCGTTAAAAATTCAGAAAACATTACCGATATTAAAGAAGATTTATCGGAACTAAATGAAGAGATGACTGATGTGAAGTATGTAGACGAACGCATTGAAACAAAACTGGATTCCTCAATTCGTCGAGAAACCGACTTGGAAGTTAAAACTTCTCAACTTTCCCGCCGCGTTCTCCGGCTGGAATCTAAAAAGACAAGTTAATTATCAAATTTTTAATTGAACTCACTAATTATTAAGGGTAATTTTACTAGTCGGCGTTTGTTTTGGCGTTGGGTCTTGATATTTAAGGAATTTTGAGGTAGAATATAGCCAGAATTACCGATTGTACCACACTCTGCTAAAGAAAGGCGAAAAGACGATGAGGAAGAGAGCAGGGCTGTTGATGTTGCTGGCAGTGGTTGTTGGTCTGACGATGATACTGGCGGGCTGCGGCGGACACTCGTCGGCGGCGGCGCTGGTGGCCAAATCCGGTGTGACGGCCGAACCTCCGGAAGGCGCTCCGAGGACGCCATTCAGCCAGGTCAGGACATCAGCCGATGATTCGAATTCGGGGAATTTGGCGCAGTCAGCGAAGGTGGCCAAGATAGCATCTACTACTGAAGCCGCGCAGGCTCTCGACCACTTCACGGTTTCGTTGTACGGACTTTCGAGTATGAACGGAGATTCCGAAATAACCGCGCCGCCGGGGTGTGTGATCTTTCCATGGATTCATGTGAGAAACATGGGAACCGTGCCAATCACGGGGATCAAGATCGCGATCCGTTCTAATCCCGCCATCACGGTGGCTTATCCGGATGATCCTTTCAACAAGAAGTTCATTAAGGCTTTGACGACGTCAGGGGTACCACTTCTCGATGGGCAAACCCGGAAGAATACCATTGGACCGTACAACTCGAAGTACTATCGGCAAGGTGCCGAAGCAATTTGGTCAGCGCTTGTTGCCGGGCCCAGTGGTGTTGAGGGCGTGATGCCAATTCAGCTGAGCAAACATCTGATGCCGGGTACAGACGAACAGCTCCGGTTTACTCTGATCTATAAAGGAGCTGAGAAGGTCGTAGCGGTGGCGACGGTACACGTGATGCACCCAGAATAGCGAACACTTCGTCGTGACGTGACACGTTGCGGATCGAACTCGGCGGGCTTTAGCCCGCCAGACGAGCTCTGGGATTTCCCGGAGCTCGTTTTCGTTTATCTAAATTATTATTATGACAGCAATTCTTGTTAATTTCTCGAACTTGTGTTACAATGCGACCAGTTCTTGCACATCAAGGAGAGCGTCATGGAAAGCGGTACGGCGAAGACGTTAGGAGTTATTTCAGTTGTACTGGGGGCGCTAACAGCCGGTGTCGAAGTGATTGGCGGGCTTTGCTGCGGCTGGATTGTCTGGCCGTTGGCGATTGCCGCCATCATCCTGGGCATTCTGGCGTGGACCAGCGCCCGGGGCGACCAGACGGCCGCGACTCTGGGCAAGATCGGGATCTGCTTGAGTTTAATCGTCCCTATCTGGCAGCTGCTGACCGCCACGATCCTGGCCGGTCTTATCCATCGGTAGTCAGTGATGGATGCGTCAGTCAGGCAAGGTCTGAAAGCGTCATTCCTGATCATCGCCGCTATGATGGCGGCAATGATCGGAAGAAGCTTCCTCCTAAACAGCTTTGATCCGCACCTCGCAGTTCTCTCGCGAATTGCACCGACAGTGCCGGGTCACCACTGCTTGCTCTGCGGTATGACTCACAGTTTTATGGCCATTTCGCGGGGTGACTTTGGCCAGGCGGTTGCCGCTAATCCCGGCGGCCCAATGCTGTACTTTTTCTTTTGTCTGGCGGCGGTTGGCGGTCTCGTCGTAATCTTTCGAGATTACATCACTCGCCACCACCGCCACAAGGCCTGACCGGCAACAGTCAGGCCTGCTGTTTTAAATTAAACATTAAAGGCACGAAATGTTTCCTTGACATCCTTAAAAAAGAAGAATATATTAAAGGGTCTCATCAAGGAGGTGAGAATAATGGCCATTCGGCTTGAGCCAGTTGTTGTCGAGCATGCGTGCAATCTTGCGCGTCTCATCCGAGTGATTCATCACAAGTCAAAAACACAGGACGAAATCCAGGCGAAGTTCGAAGTCTATTTTCGTCGAGTGGCTGATGAGCTTGAAGCACTGGGTGAATCGCCCGACAAAGCCGCCGAGATGGCCCTGGCGGCAATCAGTGTACTTTTGGACGAGATGAACAAACGCGTCGTAACTAAGGAGGAGAGCAATCAGAGCCCAAGCGCATAGCAAGGGCTCTGCTGTTTAATAAAAAATAGTTTGTTAAGCCATTGACTTTTAGATAGTTTTATGGTATAGTTGGGAGTATTTTGAGAATAAGCCAGGCGTCGCCTGACCTCAAAAACACCATCCCCGCCTAGCGGGGAGAAACTTGAAAACATAGGAGGAGCCCGCGATGCGGATCTTAGTAGGAATTTGGTGCTACGTCATCGCGATAGCTTTTGTCGCTATAATCTGGTACACAATTCCGATGATTATCGGCGACTTCGTTGACTATCGCGTGATGGGGCGATGGATTGATTTGTTCGGCGCCATCTTGGGTATTGTCCTTGTCGTAGTGCTGATAGCCGCAGCAACGTTTCTTTTCGTTTTGCCCTGGAAACCAGCTGTGATTAAGTTTGTGGTTGACTTGGATCCATCCGATACAGAAAGGGAAACTAAGTGATCGAACGTTTGATGGCGATTGAAGATCCGGAAGAACAGGGCCGACTATGGGAATTCTATGACAGGATTTTCGGGCCGGTCAACGAGCTCACGCCTATCATTCAGACCTTTCCGAAGGCGAACCTCATCGGTTTTCTGGCGAGTTCGCGCGTGGTGAAGTTCGTTGTTCGTGAGGAAGGTGAAATCGTCGCTCTGGCGATCATCGCTGATCCCGAAGAGTGGGACAGCTGGCTTTCGCCGGCGTATTTCGCCAAGAACTACCCAGGGAAGATCGTCTTCCACATCCCCGTCATCGCTATCGCGCCAGAAAAGCGCGGCAGTCTGTTGGCGGTCCGACTGGTGAAGGCGCTGATTAACGAAGCGCCTGCGAACGCGGTCGTCACTCTGACTCACTCCGAGCTGGTTAATCCACTTATGCTCAAGCTTGTTCAAGCCACCGGCGTGATGGATTACGCGGAGGGTGGGAAGATTGACGCCGAAGCCTGCCTCGTCTTTCAATGGAAAGACGGGAAGGTGCGAATCTAAGGGGCTGAATGTTACCATTCAGCCCCAAAAATTTTGAAATAAATCATTAAATAAACTACAATAAACTCACATGGCACAGAATAAAGAAAAAACAATTAGTATTACTAGCGGGACAGGTGAAGGTCAAACGAAACTGTCTGCTTTTGATGCAGCTTTATGGGATGCCGGAATTGCGAATTTTAATTTAATTAAATTGTCCTCGATTATTCCTTTAGGAGTAAAAGTCAAGGTACAGCATCTTAAAAACAATGGCCAAGGTGGCTTTGGCGATAAACTTTATATTGTTTTAGCGGAAAAAAGGGAAAGCGAAAGAGGCAGGGAAGCTTGGGCCGGCATTGGTTGGGTGCAGGCCAAGGATGGTCGTGGCTTATTTGTCGAACATGAAGGCTCTCAACAAGCCGAAGTAATGCGTCTAATCAAAGAAACTCTATCTGATATGATTAAATATCGTAAAGAAAAATATGGTGAAATTCATTATCATGTAGTTGGTGTTCGCTGTGAAAATAAACCAGTCTGTGCGGTTGTTTCTGCCGTTTATCAAGCCGAGAGCTGGAAAAAAATGTTTTGCGAATAATCAAGAGTCTCATAAATTTATTTGACTATTTTTAGTGCTCTTTTTTCTGCTATAATTAAATTAGACAGAATAAAAACCAATGAATATTTTAGTAATTTATAAGTTGTGAGTAAGTGCTTGTTAGATGAGGAATGAACTACATTGGAGGTCTAAAATAACTGTTAAAACTGAGACTAGATCAATTGCAATAAGAAAATTATCTTTAGCTGATATTCCAGAAATGTTAATGGTTGAAAAGTTGGCTTGGCCTGATTCCAAACAGCAATTTTCAAAAGAAAACTTTAAATCTCAATTAAGAATTTTTTCAAACGGTTGTTTTGGAATTTATGTGGATGGGAAATTAGCGGGAATGTTGAATGGTTTAATACTTTCAAAGTCCGTGTTTTTTAAAAAAGATTATTCGTGGTATTCTTTGACAGATAATGGGAATTTTAAATCCCATAATGGAAAAGGAAAGATTTTTTTTGTTGGTTCGTTGAGTGTTAATCCTGCTTATCAAGGATTGGGATTAGGAAAATTACTTTTAGAAAAAGCTAAAAGTTTTGTTATCTCGAATAGATTAGAATCAGTTATGTTAGGATCACGTATCCCAGATTACAAAAAATTTAAAAGCCGATATACGCCAATACAATATTTGAATAAATATAAAAAACACGAATTAAGCGACTGGCTGTTAAGGTTTTACGAAAATGCTAAATTTAAACCTAAATCAGTAATTCCTAATTATTTTTATGATCCGGATAGTAGTAACGCTGGTGTTTTAATGATTTGGGATAATAAAGACAGCAAATAGAAAAATCTAAGAGGGGTAACTTTGGAAGCATTAACAACACCCATTAATTTAACTCTCGTAGTATGCACAATATTAATGCTTGTTTTAGCTTTTGTTATATACCGTCATAAAGGGCAGAAAGTATCCAATCCAATCTTTTTCTTTCTGATAATTTCAGCTGTAATTTGGACTGTTACTAATTTAATTGCAAACTTATCATGTTCAAATGCTAATATAAATTTGTTGCTTTGGAATAGACTTTCTCTATTAGGTCCAACTTTTTTGCCACTTTTATTAATTCTTTTTGCAAGCTCTTTTCTGGGAAATAAAATCGAAATTAAGGCATTATATTTATGGCTTTTATCTATAGCAACTGTGTTTACTGTGGTTCTGATTCCGACCAATTTAAACGTAGAATCTGTCAGTATTATTAATGCTCGAAATTGTCAAGTAAATTTCGTTCCTGGTCCTCTCTACACCTTCATTAGTATCTATTTACTTTTCGGGATTGGCGTAGCGGCTTATATTTTGATTAAAAAATACATCAAGGCGGAATTTAATGAAAAACAGCAAATCAAGTTTATTTTGATTGGTTTGGTTAGTTCGGCTTTGGTGGGTTTGTCTGTTAGCGCTATTTTGCCGATATTCGGGTATTCCCAACTAATTACTATTGGTCCGGCGGCGACTTTGCTTTTGATTGGTTTTACGGCATACGCAATTATCAAACATCAATTGCTTGATATCCGTTTGATTGTGGCGGAAACAGTTACATATTTGGTTATAATTGTTTTAACAATTGAAATGGTCTTTTCAGCTTCGGTAATGGAAGGGCTGTTAAGATTTTTATTTTTAATTGTGATGGGTTATGGCGGTTATGCTTTAATTGGTTCGATGCATCGCGAAATTAAACATCGAAAACAACTTCAAGAATTATCGGAGCAACTAGCTAAAGCTAATTCTCATCTCAAAGAACTTGATAAAATGAAGACCGAGTTTGTTTCGTTGGCGTCACATGAGCTTTTGACGCCGGTTTCGGCGATTGAAGGATATCTAAGCATGCTTTTGGACGAGCATATGGCGAAAGTGGAAGATCCGAAGGCGCAGAAATATCTTGGTAATGTTTACAACTCGGCGAAGCGCCTCGCGCGGCTGATTGCCGACATGCTTAATATTTCCCGTATCGAAGAAGGCCGGCTGTTGGTTGAGAAAAAGGATGTTGACCTTTCGGAATTAGTTAAACAAGTCATTGATGAAATTAAATTCAAATCCGAAGAAAGGAATCAAAAAATTGTTTTTGAAAATCCCGACGGGTGGAAAACCTATGTCGATTCGGACAAAATTAAAGAGGTAATTATTAACTTGATTGGTAACTCCATCAAATATTCAAAAAATCCTGGTACGATTACGGTCAGAATCGAAAAAGTACCGACGGCTTGGGTTAAAGAAAAATGGCAAAAAATTGAGGAGGATATTCGGACCAGGCCGCTGGACGATCAGGAGGCGATTAATTCGGCGGTTAATCCGTATTATCGCGACTTTGTTGGGGCTCAACAGTTGGTGGTGGCGGTCAAGGATCAAGGAATTGGTATTCCGAAAGAAGAATTGTCACGACTTTTTAAAAAGTTTCATCGTGTTGGGGACTTTACCACGGCCGAATCACAGGGGACGGGTTTGGGCCTTTACATCTCTCGTGCCCTTGTCGAACTCAACCACGGCCGGATTTGGGCCGATTCCGAAGGTGAAGGCAAGGGCTCGACCTTTACTTTTTCTTTACCGGATATTTCCGACAAAAAAGCGTTATTAGAACTCGAAGCCCAAGCGCCGAAACAAAAAGAATCTCTCAAACCGCTGGCCCGTCCGACCAAAGCCGCCGAAGAAATCTAGAAAAATTGTAAAAAATGTGCTATAATTAGTAACCAAATATAATCAGAAGAAATATGAATCCAGAAACCCCTAATTTTGAAAGCGAAGGGTTAAAAATTGACAAAGATAGAGTTCTAACTTATTCACAATTGGTTTGTCCTTTAGATTGTTTATATTGCTTCAGTAGTGATTTAAACTTCAATCAAAGACAAGACGTAGCCTATTTATCAGAAAAACAACTCCATCTATTTAAAGAATTACCGCCAGATGTAAAGATGATCATGCTCGGTTGTGATACTGAGTTTTTCCAACCACAAGCCAGAGCATTAGAAATTTTGCATCAATTAGCTCATTTATCTAAGGATATTTCCGTAGTAACAAAAATGAGTTTGACAGAAGAAATGATAGTTGCTCTTAAAGATGTTAATAGCCGACTAAGAGAACATAATAATTTTCTTTCTTTTTCAGAATCATTAACTAGTTTGGATTCCGCCAGAAAATGGGAACCAAGAGTACCGGAACCTACGAGAAGAATCGAAACCTTAAAAAAAGTATATGGCACAGGAATCAAAACATTTGTGGCGCTAAGACCTTTACTACCGACAGTTCCTGAAGAAGAATTAAAAGATTTAGTATCCTTGACTAAAGATTATTGCTATGGATATTATTCCGGACCGTTATATTTAAAAAGTCTAGATCACTCTTTAATAGATCTTGGTGTAAAAAGTGATTTAACAATAGAAAAAATGCAGCCTCATTGGATGCCAGGAGGTAATGAATTCTATCGGATCGAAAAAAGCGGCCAAATGGATATGTTAAGAAGTATTGTTGAGGAAAATGGTAAAATGTTATTTGAAGGCGCAGCCGAAGCAATGAATTATTGGAGAGATTATGATTAATGTTGAGTTAAAAGTTTCGGTCAAAGATTTTAAGGGAATTATCTTTCATCTCAAAAAGATTGGCGCGGGTTCTAAGGGGAAATTTTCTCAAGTTGATACTTATTATAAATCTAAAAATGGACGTTTGAAAATACGGGAAATTGACCATAAATTTTATCAATTGATCACTTATTACAGGAAGGATCAAGCGGAATCTAAGATCTCAGATTATACTATTGAGGATCTTAATAAAAAAGAATTAAAACAATATAAATGGCGTTTAAGCCGAACTAATGGGAAGAGTGTAAAAGTGAGTAAAAAAAGAGAGTTGTGGATTTATAACAATACCAGAATTCATTTGGATAAAATTCAAGGATTAGGCAAATTTATAGAACTAGAAACCGTGGTTAAAAATCCGGACGATTTGCAACAATTGGAAAAAGAGCATCAAGAAGTTATTAATTTATTAAATTTATCGTCTTTTACCAGGGTTAGTAAATCGTATAGTGATTTAATTTTAGAAAAAAAGAATCAAAGAAAAGAATTAGCTTCTCATTTAATACAACATCCAAAAACTTTTCCAATATAGAATCGTCAACAAAAAGCTCTTGAACCATCAGCTTGTCCAACCAAAGCGGCGGAAGATATCTAGCAATTATGCAAGATCTCTGACTCTAGAAATTTCCTTTTGAAATTCAAAAGTTTGTCTTAATGAAACGGTGATCCCGATTCACTTGTTGTTTTTTATTTTAGGAGTTTATTTGTAACAATGGTTTTATTTTCAAGAGGGAGTGGTCATTTTACAGTGAGTATATAGAATAGTGGCAAGAATCATATCTTTTTGTCATTGTTCTGTTTTTGGTTAAGGGTGTGATTTTTTCATGATCGTTATTTGGTTGAGCTAAAGCTTATTAATATATATAAGATATATAGGTAGTGATTTTTATAATTTTTAAGAGTAAATTGGGCAAAAAATAGTATCATTGGCCTGATACTATTTTGAATTAAAATATTTTTTAATTGTAGCTCGAAAACCCTTATACATTTTTAGCTTTTCAACTCTCTTTAAGTGTAAACCGGCCGTAATCAATGTGCTCATCACATTATTAATCATAAACGCGAAGATCTAATCCTTGATTTTTAATCTGTAAATAGTAGAATAGAATCGGTCAGAAAGGATTTTGGTGGAGAAAAATCGTAAACTTTCTTTTGAAGAATTATTAAATAAAATGGAGCAAACGAAGGCAGACGTTTGCGGAAAAATTTTAGACGATTTTAGAGAGGAAATCGAAAAATTACCGGGGAGCCGAGTTAAACATCAGGATTGGCCAGGAGGTTACAAAGATCATGTACTTGAAACAATGAATATAGCAGCGATTTTATATGAGACATTGAACAATAAAAGAAAATTAGAATTTACTTTGTCCGAAGCGCTTTTTATTTTATTTATTCATGATCTCGATAAAATTTTTCGGTATGCAAAAGATAAATTCGTTGTCGAAGATCCACATCTTTTTCTGATCGAATTTATGAAAAACAAATACGGCGTTGAATTTTCCAATAAGGAATTGAACGCCATCAAATATATTCATGGAGAAAATAAAGACTATCACCCAACCAAAAGGATAATGCTCCCATTGACAGCTTTCGTGCATTGTTGCGATATTATTAGTGCAAGAATATGGTTTAGTGAGGGTAGAGATAAAAATTGGAATGAAAATTGAAAGTTTAAAATTTGGTGAGATAACCATCGATGGCAAAAAATATCATCAGATTATTATCGTCGGCGATGAAATTATTGAGAGGAACAGCATAAAGCTTCATAAAAAATTCGGAACGACCCATCAAATGTTGGAAGAGGAAAAAGTATTATTATTTAAAGGTGAGCCTAAAGTGGTTGTTATCGCCGATGGTTTTGATCGTCAATTTGAAGTATCAGAGGATATTCGGCAAAAGGCACTCGAGAAAAAAATCGAGCTTTTAATTCTTGATACACCGACGGCCGTTCGAAAGTTTAATGAACTGAAAAGGCATTCAGATAAAATTAACGCGCTCTTCCACACAACCTGCTAAGGGTACCTAATCAAGGCGGTTGCGAAGATTTAAATATTGAGTTTTTATTCGATGAGGGTATAATCTTATTGAAAGGAAAATATGTCTCCTCAATTAGAGAAAAAAATTTTGAACAAATTGGATAAAATTGAAGATCTCCTTGTCCAAATTATTCCCCAAAAAACTGAATTAACCGAAGAGGATGTTTTGGAAATTGTCGACGAAGGACGGCGGGAATATAAAGAAGGTAAATTGGAAGATTTCGAAGATTTTGTAAAAAGAGAATATCCTCAATATGTTACCAAGAAGAATAAAGGTAAAGCCGTCCACTCGGTTTAAAAGATCTTTTGTTAAGCTTCCTAAGAATATCCAAAGATTAGCGGTAGAAAAGGAAGCTATTTTTGTAAAAAATCCTTTTGAGCCTCAACTTAGAACTCGTAAATTCAAAGAAAAAGACCAAAGTCTTTTTCTTTGAATTATTCTTATCGAATTGTTTTCGAGTTTATTAGAAAAGATCAGGTAATCTTCTACGATATCGGTGACCACCGGATATACCAATAATGAATAAAAAATACAATAAAAAATTAGCTGAATAGCGGTATTTGCAAGAGATTGGTGAGAAAAAAGCAAGGGAAATCAGATTAGATTCCGAGGGAAAAATTGAAATGGATATCTGGGATAAAAAATTTTACGGTGGAACAGAACATCTTAAAGATGTTTTTCGGGCGCCGCACGAAGATTTTGGCGATTTCGTTAATCTGCTCAAAAAGCGGAATGCTAAAAGAGTGCTTGATTTAGGTTGCGGAACGGGTCGCCACACTATCGCTTTGGTCAAAGAAGGCTTTGAGGTTTATGGAATAGATATTTCCAGAAATGCGTTAGCGGTTTGCCAGCAAAGAGTGAAAGAAAAAAATCTTTCCGCCAATATCATCTTGGGCGACATGTATCAAACGCTGCCTTATAAAGAGAATTTTTTCGATGGTCTTATCTCGACCAATGTTTTGCATCACAATAAAGTCGCCGAAATCAAAGGATTGATAAGGGAAATCGAACGAATTTTAAAACCAGGCGCGTTAATTATGGTTGAAGTGCCGCGCCAAGTTGGCGAAATGCGTGATTTCGAAATCGAGCCAGGTACTGTAGCGCCGGAGGGCGGTTCAGAACAAGGAATTCCACACCATATCTTTAAAGACGAAAGAGAACTCAGGAATTTTTTCCCGGCTTTTGGTATCATTAAAGTTATTCCTGAAGAAAAGAAGAATAAACTCAAAATCAGTTACCATTTCTTGATGTTTGCGACTCTAAAAAAGAAATAAGACGGCGTTTGCTTGACAGAAAAAAATAGTATACAATAGATACTGAACCGAGTTTTTGGTTAGTTTTTAGATGTAGGAGGAGGGGCAGATGCCTAAAGGCACCACGATACTTATGGTGGACGATGACAAGATGCTCATTGATATGTATAAGGAGCGTCTGGAACTGGCCGGCTATAAAGTGGAAATTTCCCGCGACGGGGAAGGGGGACTGGCTAAGATTCACCAGGTCAAACCGGATATAGTTTTACTTGATATCATGATGCCCAAGGTTAACGGCTATGAAGCTTTGGCGGCGATCAAGAGTGACCCAGCGACGAAAGATATTCCCGTCATTATTCTTTCCGCCTTGATGCGCGATATCAACAAAACCAAAGCGGTGGAAGCCGGGGCCGATGATTATATTATTAAGTCGGAAGCGATGCCGGTGGATGTGATAAAAAAAGTCGAAGCGGTTTTAACAAAATACCACAAGGAATTTCCAACCGTGTCGAGCACGCCTCTAAAACCTGAAAGTCCGATCCCTAAAGTCAAACCAACCACTTCAACCGGCGCTCCTGAAATTAAGCCCACACCGGAAATTGAATTTCAACCCCAAGCTCAGGCCGTGCCAGCCGTCGTTCCGACCCCACCAGTTGCACCGATGGTGGCGCCTTTGCCTACCCCAGCCAGTCCGGCAAAGACTGGCAAAACGAATCCCGTCATTATTTTCTTTTTGATCTTGATTGTAATGCTTATTTTAGCCAGCGATATCTTTTTTTACTTGCAATATTCCATATCCAAATAGCTTAAAAGTCCTAAGAGATTCGCTTGACTTTTCGGAAGATATCTTAGTATAATTAAGATAACAAGGGTCTAATAAGGAGTTATATGGACTTAAGCAGCAAAACATTGCTTTTAGTGGATGATGATTTAACCTTGCGAGAAATGTATGAAGAGCGCCTGAAGGCGGAAGGTTTTACGATCGTTCAGGCCTCGAATGGTGAAGAAGCGCTCGCGAAAGCCAAGGAAATCAAGCCCGCCATCATCCTTTTGGACATCATGATGCCCAAAGTCAATGGCTTTGATGTTTTAAAAAGCTTGAAGGCGAACCCGGACCTGAAAGAAATTCCGGTTATTGTTTTGTCGGCCTTAATCCAGGATGTTGACCGCGCCGAAGGAAAAAGATTAGGGGCGGCGGATTATATCGTCAAGTCTGAAACGATGCCGGGTGAAGTGATCGAAAAGATTAAAGCTGCTTTAGTACATAAATAAAAAAGGTAACCGTATAAGCAAAGTAAAACTTTTTTGGTTATCTTTTTTTAGTACCCCTGAAACGGATTACTTCGGCCAAAACCTTGGGCGGCGGGGTTGAGGGGATTGGCATAACTTTTAAGATTCAAAAACATATTAATGGTATTTTGGGAAACTTTAATGTTTTCGAGCGTATCGGCGACCGACACATTCGGTTTATAAAAGGATGAACCGGTAATTTGAACAGTTAAGCCGCCAGTGGTGGACGCCGAGTCCATTTGAAGGTTAATGCTTGTGACAATGGTTAGTTTTGAACTTGTCTCAATGGCCTTTAAAAAGTTTAGAAAGTCAGGATAAGCGCCCGAAAGTTGGATCGAAAAACTGATGTCTTTAAGATTACTCGCTGAACTATTCGAGCCGGCTTGGGGTGTCGGGGTGGGAGAGCTGGCGGGAGTAACTTGATTAATGGAGGTTTGTTGGACCGTCAAATTATTATTGGCGGCAATCGTCGAAAGTTCGAGGATTAATTGGCTTGAATCGTAGCTTTGGGGAATATAATTTTGGGCGATGGCGGCGACATTGTTAATCTGAGTGGCGTTCTTTTTCAAATCGGCCAGCGCCTGGGCTTTCTCCTCGGATTTTTTAAGGTCGGCCTGGGAAGCCGAAAGCGCTTGCCAACTTTGCCAGATTGAGGAGGCAGTTGGCCAAATCATGAAAAATCCGATGGCGGCCACAATAATTAAAGTCGCCGAAATGATGATGATGGATTTATTTTTCATTGCGAACCTCCCGCACTGCTGGCAAATTTGGCTAAATCGAATTCCAGGGTAAATTTTACTTGGGAAGAACTGTTGGGTGTGCTGGATTGATTTAAGCTGGAGTTGGTGAAAGTGACGTTTTTGAAGAAGGAGGAAGCGCTGAGTTTATCCTTAAATTTAATGATCTCAATTTGGGAGCTGGTATTGCCGGTCAGCGTGAAGTTCGGCGACTTAGTGATATCGGCGGTGATACTTTCAAATTGAACGTCCGAGGGCGAATCATTTGATAATTCCTGTAAAACTTCTGACCAAATGGCTCGCGTTTTGTTAACTTGGGTGGTTTCTTGAGCCCGATCATTAATCAGCAGAGCCATATCCTCAAGGTTTTTATTCCCTTCTTGGGTGTTATTATTCTGGTTAATATCGCTTTGAGTTGATCCGAGATGGGTCTCAATGGTGGCTTTGGCGGAACGGGCAATAATTCCCAAGACGACGGTAATGATAATTATGACCAAGCAAACGCTCATTAAAGAAGCATTACGTTTGGCTTGAATTTTTTTTAGCTTAAGTTCGGGCGGTAAAAGATTGATATTAATCATATTTTTTTGATGGCTAATCCTATGACGGTCGCAAATTTGGGATTATAACTTTTTGTGGAAATCAATGGCCAGCCAATTTCTGTTTTGATGCGGGTCGCTTTCTCTAAGCTTTCAACGGCTCGAGGGACATTGGCGCCGCCCCCGGCCGTGATAATTTTTTTGAAAATGGTAGCCTGGCCAATGCGATTTTGATAGTACTTGACCAGATGGACAATTTCCGAGGCTAGATTATTAATATTCGGCTGAAAATCGGCGGTTAAATCATCGCCGCCGGCCGAAACGGTGGATGTCATTTTAATCGTTCCCTGATCGTAGCAAATAATACTCGAAGTCTTGGCGCCGATATCCAATAAAAGATACGGCCCCAGATCATTAGGGGCAATCAGCGCTCGGGTGTCCGCCACTGGTTTAGTTTCTAGACTGGAAAGCTCTAAACCGGCAATTTTGACGACCTCAGCAATCGAGTCAACAATAATTTTAGGAGCAGCCACGACTAAGACATCAGCCTGATTTTTCTCCGGCAAGTTACCGACGATCTGCCAATCCATATACATTTCGGCGGGGGGAATGGGAAAAAACTCACCGGCTTGAAAAGGGATATTTTTATTAATTTCTTCCTCACTCATTTTCGGCAAATCGATCGATTTGGTAAAAACAAGGGATTCGGGCAGGGCCGAAGAAACAATTTGAGCGGTAATCGGGTGAGGTTTGGCCAGTTGCGTCGCGCGATGAATCGCCGCGGCCACTTTATTTTTGTCTTTAATGCCGTCTTTAGTTAAAGATTTAGGATCAAGGGGAATTTCCGCCACACCCAAAATTTTGGCGCCGGCTTTATCGCTTTTAAGTTCCATCACTTTAAGAGTTTGGTAGCCGATATCCAAACCAAAAATAGGTTTTTTTAAGCCCAGGACCCCCTCGTACATCCCTCTCCTTTATTTATAACCATCATATCATATTTTATTATTTGTGATGATAAGGGATAAAAAATTTGTCGGTTAATAGTCTTCTTCCCAGTGGTCGAATCGAATCACCGGTGATTGGGTGGAGCCAGGCTGCAAGGCTTGATTGACCCAATCTTTTTTGAAGTCGAGGGTTATAGTGACGTTATTTCCGGTGAATTGGTGAGCCAAAATGGCGCCTACAATCTTAATGATGGCATTATTTGACATTGAGGATTGGACGCCGATGTAAACTAAACCTTCAATATAGATATTGGCGTTGTTGACGGAAAAATTTTGCAAGGTAAACAGTCCGGACGGGCCGTTATTGTTTTTGATGGTTAACGAAGCGTTATTAGCCGAAACGGTTCCTTCGCTGACCAAAGCGCCGGTGATGGTTAGATTTTGATTGTTAAGCGTTACACCTCCAGACCCTGCCACGTAATAAATGCCCGTTAAGGTCGTATTTTTGGGTTTAATCAGTTGGGCAAATTGGGCCGAAGTATAGTAATGGCCCTGAGTTTGAGCGAGACATTTATAAGAGTTAAGATCAACCGAACAGTCGGAGGTAATATCGACGGCCGGTAAACTATAGGTTTGATTAGGATAATTGGGGGTCATCTGCCCACCGTAGTTCATGACTGCATTGTTGGTTTTGATGCTCTGACTGGCCAAGATATTTCCGCCGGCCGTGACCGTTACATTATTAACATTAATGGTTTTATCAGAAATGATATCTTTAGTCATATTGATACTGACATTATTGGCCGTGATGTTGCCGCCGCCAATTAAGCTCGAAGGATCGTAGCCATTGTCATAATTAATGGTCGCGTTATTGAGATTGATATCACCCGGATTAGGTCCGCCTACCAACAAAGAAGCATCGTAATTGTAGGGAGGCGGTTGAGTGGCCTGGATGACGTTGAGAGTAATTTTTCTTTGCGAAGTGCGGGTACCCATTTGATAAGAACCGGTGGCGGTAATGGTGGCGGCGGCTTGAGCAGTGTTTTGAATAGCAACAGTATAAGAGCCATTATTAATTAAACCGTTAGAATGAGAAAAGTTGGTCACGCCGTTATTAGTGGTCAAAAAGTTCGTCCGAGTGGCCGGATCATACTGGATGCGGTAAATGGCTTCCTGGACGCCCCCTTCAGCCAGTGAAAAGGCGACGTCGGCGCCTTTATTGTTGCGGGCGATTATTAACTCGGTAAACTGCCCCTCGCTGTAATAATAGACCACAGCAAGCAAAAGCATCATTAAAATCATCACGATTAAAAGGGTGTAGCCATGTCTTTTTCTTTTGATTGGAAATTTAAGCATTTTCATTGAAGATTTCTTCCCAGAGCTTGGGTTTGAAATTGATAACTTTGGGTACCGTTTGAGACAGTCAGGGAAATAGTAATGACTTTGTCTCCCCAAAATTGGAGTTGGCTGATGTCTTGGGCTTTAACGTTATCGGAATCGGTGTACTCGGTCGGCGGATGGCCGTTGCCGTCAAGGGCCGAATAAAGAACCCAAGTATTCAGGTCACTGACGAAGGCAAAATGAGAAGCTTTTCGGTGAAGGTCGGTTCCGACGAGGTAATAGGTTAGGTATTGAATCGGACCGTCGGTTAAATCATGGCCATCCTGGAATTTTATTTGGCTGGGGGGCTGACCTTGAGTTGGGTCAGTTGGCAGAACGGTGACAATTTCTGCTGCTTGCCTGATTTCACGGGAAATTCTTTCCAAAGAAATGCGGGCGTTTTGGGTTAATTCCGCGCTGGCCGTATTTTCTCGGTATCCTTTGATACTGACGACATAAACCGAATAGGACGTCACCAATATCAGAGCGGAAAGACCCATGACGACAACCAATTCCATTAAGGTAAAAGCCCTTTGTTTTAAAAATTTTGTTTTCATTGTTTAGATTTGATGGAAGCAATTTGAAAACTTTTCGGCGTGACGCCGTCGGTCCAATAAACCATCACCACAATTTTTTTCATGTTCGTATCAGTCGGCTGGACATTGAGATTAGAATCGACATAAGAAACGTCAGTTTCATCATACCAGTTATAAAAAGGACTGTTGGGATCAGTGGAATATCTTGTTTTGGTGCCGGTGCCGACGGCAATATCGTCATAGGAATTTGAAAGCTCTTGATCTAAAAGGCCGCTGGCGAGGTTTGAGGCGATCGTTTCGTTTCGGGCGACACGGGTGGTTTTAAAACTGCTGGAATAATAAGCGGCCACGCCCAAAATGCCGATTTCCAAAATGAAAATGGCAATCAATGTTTCGATGAGCGAAAAGGCCTTTTGAGAGCGCGGGCGGCCATCTTTTTTAAGTTTTTTAAAAATATCGGTCATTATTGTAACGAAATGACGCCGGCCGGTGAGACGGAAACAACTTTAGTTATTCCGCCAGAAGTGAAGGTAATATTACCCGAAGCACTCGGCCCGCCGTCCGGAGAAAAAGTTATTTGGTTACTTGTTATTGTCGGATCCAAAGTGACCGTGACGGTACTAGGAATAGAATAGGTGTCCATCACAGTAGTCGTTTGGGAAATTTTTAAGAGCTGATAATTGGCGGGGGAGGTTTTGAGATTAAATAGAATTGCGTAGGCGGTCTGGGAAGAAACCGTTTCCTCTTGAGCTTGACGGAGGTGACTGACGAGATCTCTGGATGAGCCATTGAGACTGATTGAGGGTTCGTAATGGCTTAAAGTGATAACCACCGCGGCACTCAAAATACCGATAATTGCTATAACGACGAGGTATTCAATAAGGGTAAAAGCTTTTTTCATTTTAAAGTTTATCTATTCTTATATTGGCAATTAAATTATAATTCGTAGAAACGATGTAAAAAACTATATTGTATTGACTAACGAATAAATTGGCATTAAGACTGAAGCAACCACCACGCCCACGCCGGCGCCAATAATAATAATTAAAACCGGTTCAATAAAAGTGGCTAAATTGCTAGTTTTATTTTCAATTTCTTTATCAAAAAAATTAGCCATCGATAAAAGAACATAATCAAGTTTGCCGCTTTTTTCGCCGACGGAGACTAAATGGTAGATCATGGCCGGAAAGATTTTTTGTTTTTTAAGTGCCTCCGAAAGGGGTACGCCGCTTTCGATTTCGGTGGAAATATTTTCAAAAGCATCTTGATAAACTCGGTTGTTGATAACATATTTGACGGTCGCAATGATATCCAGCATCGGTAGGCCGGAAGCAACCAATGTCCCCATTGTTCGAGCAAAACGGGTCATGTAAATTTCTTTCATTAAACTCCCCACCATGGGAGTTTTGAGAATTAACCGGTCGATTGTTAACCGGCCTTTTTTTGTTCTGGAGAAAATTCTTACTCCAAAGTAAATGACCAAAATTAAGATGAGAAGAACATACCAATATTGGCTAAAGACATCACTGATTCCCAGAATAATTCGAGTAATCAGTGGCAAAGTGGCGCCCATATCGGCAAAAACCGATTTAAGTTTGGGAATGACAAAAATAAACATTAAAATCATGATGCCGATGAGGGCAGTGACGACCAAAATAGGATAAGAAACCGCCGCTCTAATTTTTGAAATAAGATCGTAATCTTTCTGAAGCTGATCAGAGAGCCGCTCGAGGACTTCGTCGAGTTTGCCGCTTTTTTCACCCGATGCAACTGTGGCCGTGTAAAGAGTGTTGAATATTTTGGGATTTTTAGCCAGTGTCTCCGAAAGCGGTTTGCCGCCTTTAACATCCTGGGCAATATCGTGAATGATTCCCGCGAAATATTTATTTTCGGTTTGCTCCTCCAAAGCCGTGAAGGCGTCAAGTAAAGGCAAACCGGCCTTTATCATCATTGATAACTGCTGAGTAAAAATAATTTTATCTTTAATAGAAACCCTTTTGCTCAAAAAAGGAATATCTAGATTCAGCCCTTTTTTCTCTAAAGAATCGCCCTCTTGGCGCAAATCCAGGACAAAGAGTTGTTTTTGAGAAAGTAACTTGGCAGCCGCATCGGGACTGGGGGCATCGATAATTCCATTTTCGATCTTGCCATCGGCTGTTTTACAAGAATAAATATAATTCATAAAACGCTCCCTTCGTTATGCCTTTTGCCTAATAATCATAATTGCCTCGCTAATAACTAATTAAGTAAATAATAAATAAAGATTTATTTTTTTGAATTTTGTATGTAATGGTATTAGCTATTAGTTTAATTCGCTATGGGTGTGGACATTAGTCTTTGGTGACGCGCCAGACTTCCTCGAGACTGGTTAGGCCTTCGGCGGCTTTTAAAACACCATCCTGTTTCATCGTCGTCATGCCGTTTTTAATGGCTTGCTCGCCCAACTCTGTCCCCGAGGCGCGTTTGGCGACCATCTCTTTAATGTCATTAGTAAGGTTGAAAACCTCATAGATACCAATGCGTCCCCTATAGCCTGTGCCGCTGCAGTTATCACAGCCCTTGCCATGAAAAAATTGGAGTTTATCGGGTTTCTTTTCTTTAGGCGGCAGATTTTTCAATTCGTTCTCGGTTAATTCTTTTTCGCCCATTTCAATCTCAAGAGGTTCTCGACAAGCTTCGCAAATGCGGCGGCAAAGTCGTTGAGCGACAACACAGTTGATGGAAGAATTGACCAAAAACGGCTCGATTTTCATATCGATTAGGCGTGGAATGGCCCCGGCGGCGTCGTTAGTGTGCAAAGTTGATAAAACAATATGGCCGGTCAAAGCCGAGTGGACGGCCATATCGGCTGTCTCGTAGTCGCGAATTTCGCCGATCATGATAATGTCAGGATCCTGACGAAGAATGGAACGCAGCCCGCTGGCAAAAGTAAAGCCAATTTGAGTATGAACTTGGGACTGGTTAATGGTTGCCATACGGTACTCAACTGGATCTTCCAAGGTGACAATATTGACACCGACATTTTTAATTTTGTCAATCACGGCGTAAAGGGTTGTTGATTTTCCTGAGCCGGTTGGTCCGGTGACCAAAATCATCCCGTGAGCTTTGCGAATATTTTCATCGAGTGTCTGGTAAGCGGTACCGCGTAAACCAAGCCGGTCCAAAGTCAAAATGCCGGTGGATTTATCTAAAATTCGAGCGACAATTTTTTCGCCGTTGACGGTCGGTAAAGTGGAAATGCGAAAGTCGACTTCATTGCCATCAATAACGGTTTGAAAACGACCGTCTTGAGGCAAGCGAGTTTCATCAATTTTCATATTGGAAAGAATTTTTGTTCGAGAAGTAATGGCGGCGAGAAGTTCTTTGGGCAGAGTGATAACCTGTCGCAAAATGCCATCAACTCGGTAACGAACAATGACTTGCTCTTCAGTTGGTTCAATGTGAATGTCGGAAGCTTTTTCACGGACGGCCCGTTTAAAGACTGATTGAATAATTTTAGCCGCCGGGGCCGTTTCGACAATTTCTTCGGTTTTCGCTTTTTGCTCTTTAGTTTCACTCGGTTTAAAATCTTCCTCTTCCTCGGCTGATTCGACGATTTTTTTTAATTCACCGGGCATGGCCGAGTATTGTTCAAGGACATGATTGAGATCAACTTGGGTGCAGATTTTGATTTCTAATTCCTGGCCGGTTTTTTTCTTGACGAACTCAATGGCTTCCCGATCTTCGGGATCAATCATGGCCACAACTAATCTATTTTCATTTTCGGTAATGGGCACGATTTGATAATGACGGGCAATATGTTCGGGCAAGAGATTGAGGATTCGTTTCGGAACGGTGGTTTTAGAAAGATCAATATAAGAAACTTTTACTTTAGGAGTGGCATTTTCAACATTGAGTTCTTTGTGAGTGCCGGAAATTTCTTCCTTAAAATTGGCGCTTGGTCGAAAGCGGGGAATATTTTTTTCTAAGGAAAGATACGTTTTCGCTGGGTTCCGGGCATCTTTGATGGTTCGAGGCGGATAGGCGATCATAACAAAATGACCAAAGCCAGGAATATTAACGCTTTTACCTTCAGTTAACTCGCGGTTAATCGTTTTTTGGAGTTCATCAATAGCGTGACTGGCTTCTTCAAGGGAAATGCCGGTTTTTTGAGCCACATTTTTTTTGAGTTCTTGCGATGTCAAAACCCCTCCTAATTCAAAGACTGGCGCCTTTGTGCTCCTTGAAATTATTGTAACACAATTTGAAATGTCTGGCGAATGCTATATAGTGAAAAAGTAAAAAACAAAAGCTTTGCTTATTACTCATCCACTTTAACTTGTTCTTATGGTTCTTTATCGTAAATATCGTCCCCAAAAATTTGCGGACATTGTTGGTCAGGAACATGTCAGAAAAACCTTGGCCAATTCGCTTTCGAATGGCAATTTTTCCCATGGTTATTTATTTTCAGGGCCGCGGGGTTCCGGCAAAACCACCATTGCTCGAATTTTTGCTAAATCTTTAAATTGTACTGGTCGCCCTCTCGGTAAAAATTCTTACGAACCTTGTGGTAAATGTTCAAGTTGCCGCGAAATAACAGAAGGCAAATCCCTCGATATTATTGAAATTGATGCCGCGTCCAATCGGGGCATTGATGAAATCCGGGAATTACGTGAAAAAATTCGATTTGCGCCGACAAAATCTCAGTATAAAGTCTATATTATCGACGAAATCCATATGTTAACCAAAGAAGCCTTTAATGCTTTACTTAAAACTTTAGAGGAGCCGCCCAAGCATGCGGTTTTTGTGATGGCGACCACCGAGCCGCAAAAAGTTTTGCCGACTATTCTTTCGCGGGTCCAGCGTTTTGATTTTCATAAAGCAACCGTCGAAGAAATTGAAACTTTACTTAAAAGAGTGAGTAAGCTTGAAAAACTTAAAATTCAACCGGAGGCGATGAAACTTTTGGCCCAGCTTTCTTTTGGGGCGTATCGAGACTCCTTGTCTTTACTCGATCAAGTTTCGGGAACGGCTGAAACGGGAGCCGAAATCACAACCAAGAAAGTTCAGGAACTTTTAGGACTGGGCAGCGACGAAAGTGTCTTTGAATTTATTGACGTTTTGTCGAGAAACGATCGGACAAAGGCCTTTCGGTTGATTTCCGACCTTTATTTCCAAGGTGTGGATTTGGAATATTTTACGACCAAGCTGGTGGAAGTCCTCAGAAAAATTGCTTTATTTAAGCTTGGCGAAAATCAGTTATTTGATCTTACTCGTGAACAACAGGAGAAAGTAAAAATACTTTCAGAATCGTTCGAGATTGACACTTTAATGGAGATGATTGAAAAATTTATCTTAAGTATTCCTAAAATTAAATCGGCTAATCTGCCCCAACTGCCGTTGGAGATGATAGTGTATGAGATTACCGCCCGAGGCGATGAAAATCAAAATGAAAATAGCATGCTTGGCAAATCTCAAAATAACAATGCAAAATCCAAAATTGAGGATCTGACCTTACAGAGCCGGGGAGATGCTTCGAGTGAAACGCTAGTGATCCGAACGAAATCCGAGTCTAGGCTGGATAGAGAACCCGCGGTGGAGCGTAGCGTCCATTATGAGGAGCGATCCGCGGCCAGGACAGGAAAGACTTTTGATGTCGCTCTTTGGCCTAAAGTGGTTTCCGAGACGAAAGCATACAACCACACTTTAGCGGCGATGCTTGGCGACGCGGTTATATCTGATACCAATGATGGAAAAATCACTTTAGCCTTCAAATTTAAGTTTCATTCCGATGTGATTGCTAAAAAACAAAACTCCCAGATTATTGAGAAAATTATTGAAAAAGTCTGCGGTTCCAGCTACATTCTTTCCTGTCTCGTCGATCCAAATTTATCACTTAAAAAACCGCTCGATTCCGAAGAGGTTCTTGTTGAAGATATTAGTGAGATTTTTGAACTCGAATAATTATTTGAACTTTAAAGAATTAACGATGGTATTGATTGCGGCATTAGTAGCAGCTGTTTGTCCTGCGCCATCAGTAATTGCTACGTCGCTATGGTCAGTATTATTCATTATCTCTTCTACAGACTGTCCGTTTAAAATAGATGTATAAGTTGCTGTAGAATAACCGTTAATTGTGCCGAATTGGATCGTTCTAGAGTCAATGGTGACAAGCAATTCTTGGAGTGAATTATCGCATATATTGTTTGGTCGCGGTGAACCCGCGTCGACTAAAATTAAATCCTGACCTTTTTGTATTCTTACCTCAACCTCTCCATTGTATTCTGATGTTCCCCAGACTGCGCTGAGGCTGTAATCTGCTGGATAGTTAAAGGAAATGTTTGGAATACACGGTGCGGTTAGCGTTGAAGCGACAGTATTCACCAGCTTGCCCGTCCATGTCTTGACTGGCGTGCTTGATGCTGTCGGCGTTGTTTTAGAGCTGCTTGATGGACTATTGGCTAATAGCGATGTAGGTGTCGCGGAAGTACTCACTACGGCCGCTGGAGTTGGTGAAGTTGAAGCCGTTGTCGTGCCTGATTTGGCGTTTCGAATTTCAAACCACCAGTAAATGGCAGCGCCAACAATAACCACGACCAGTAAAATTAACATCCAAGGACGAATGATCGGTGGTTTGTTCGCCGGTTGAGATGGATAATTCATCTAATCCTCCTATAAATTATAACAACTTAAAACTATTAATAAGGGTCTGATAATCATTAAATTGTTTATTAGTCCAATCGCTCGGCAGTTGACCGTTGGACTGGATCCAGCCGAAGGCATAGGTATTATTTTGAGCCAGCAGCGCATCTTTTTCGGCACCCTCGGCATTTTGTATTGTTGTCCATTGGGCAAGAGTGTAAACCGAGATCGCCAAGGGAGAGTAATAACCGGGAAACTGGGTGCTATCGCCAGCGGCAAAGCTTTGGTCGACGGTTGGACAATTAATATAGTAAGTTATTTCTTCGTCGGCAAGTGGTACATCTTTGGTTTTACAAGCGCCCCACGAGGCAGGATAAGTGAAGGTGAAGTTATAAGTGTTATCGGTATAGGTTAGTGGAGCAGCTGTTGGTGAGACGGTGGGGGAGCTGACTGGCGAGGTTGTCGGGATAGCGGTCGTCGTGACGATGGGGCTGGTAGAATTGTTGCGGTAAAACCACCAAAAAACAAAACCGGTAATGATAACCAAAACCGCAAGAATTAAAATCCATGGCCGAATCATTGGCTGATGAGATTTGGTGGGGGGTGACGATGGTGGGGTCATTAACTCCTCCTTGATTAAACTTAATGAGATTTTTCAGATCTTATAAAACCGGGCACGAAAAATTAGGTTCAGCTCAGAAAACATAAGATTTAACGAAGAATAAAAAACCAATAAATCGCCGCGGCCACGATAACCAAAATCAGAACAATTAACATCCAGGATCTAACCGCTGGTTGATTAGGAGTCGGAGATGGCGGCGGCGGGGCGGCTGGCGCCGGTGGGGGTGATGTTGGTTGTTGATTCATATTCCCTCCATAGAAGCTTAATGATTACTTTTATCGTAACATAACTTATCCCCATAATCCACAGTTTCCACAATGTTGACGGGACTAAGTTAATTATTGCATGATACAGAAAGACTGTGGATAACTATGGAGGGATATGGCCGATAACGTCAAAATTCCGCCGCAAAACATCGAGGCGGAACAATCTGTCTTGGGTTCGATCTTAATGGATAAAGACGCGGTTATTAAAATCGCGGACATTTTAACGCCCGATGACTTTTATCGTGACGATCACGCCGCGATTTATCGAAGTATTTTGACGTTGTTTGAAAAACGAAAACCGATTGATTTAGTCACTTTAACTGACGAGCTTACAAAAGAAAAGAAACTCAAAGACGTCGGCGGGGCGACGTATTTGGCCACTCTTGTCAATTCGGTGCCGACGGCGGCTCACGTAACCACTTACGCGAATTTGGTTCATCAGAAAGCTACCTTGCGTCGGCTTATTTCGGCTGCCTCCGAGATCGCCGAGCTTGGTTTTCAGGAAACCATGGAAATCGAGATGGTTTTAGATAAAGCCGAAAGTGCTCTCTTTAGTGTTTCTCAAAAGTTTATTAAAAGCTATTTTACGCCGATTAAGGATGTGCTCGAGGAATCGTTTGAGCGAATCGATAAACTTCATAAAGAAAAGGGAACGCTCCGTGGTGTGCCAACCGGCTTTCGGGATCTGGATAATATTTTAGCGGGGCTTCAAGCCTCTGACTTGATCATTTTAGCGTCTCGACCTTCGATTGGAAAATCATCACTCGCCTTAAATATTGTTGATCACGCCGCCTGCGAAGGAAAAATTCCGGTCGCCATCTTCAGCTTGGAAATGTCGAAAGAACAAGTTATTGATCGATTTTTAGCCATGCGTGGGGCGGTGGATTCCTGGAAGCTGCGCACCGGCAATTTGGAAGACGAAGATTTCGGCAAACTTAACTACGCTATGGGAATGCTCAGTGAGGCGCCGATTTATATTGATGATACCCCATATTTAAATGTGATGGAGATTCGGGCCAAGGCACGGCGTTTGCAAATGGAACGCGGCTTGGGCTTGGTGGTAGTCGACTATTTGCAGCTGATGAGCGGAGTGAATTCGAAGGGTTCCGATAACCGAGTCCAGGAAGTTTCCGAGATTTCTCGATCGCTCAAAGCACTGGCCAGGGAAGTCAATGTCCCGGTGTTGGCTTTATCACAACTTTCACGCGCTGTCGAGCATCGCGACAACAAAAAACCGGTCTTAGCCGATCTTCGAGAATCGGGCAGTATCGAGCAGGACGCCGATGTGGTGATGTTTATTTATCGTGATGATTATTACGACAAGGAAACCGAAAATAAAAACATTGCCGAAATTTTAGTCCGTAAACATCGCAATGGCCCAACCGGCGATTGCCAATTGTTTTTCAAACCCGAGTATATGAAGTTTGGCACGATTGAAAAAAAGCTTCAAAATCAAGATTAACATTCATTTAAGGTTGAGTGTTTAAATTAGTACTATGCCGAATTGTAAGGTAAATTCGTTACCATCAAAAAAAACTTACTGAAAAGAAGAGCGAGTTATTTTGTACTATTAGATAGAGAACGGTTTAACGGCGGGTAACCGTGAAGCTATAAGTGTGTGAATGATCGCAAACATCATTTGACGTGCAAACGTAAGTGTAAATGTAGTTAGGATTAGTTTTGAGGCGTAAAGAGCTTGGCGAATATTGACAGCTTAAAGGAGAAGTCGAAGAAAAGTTGGACGAGTCACAGAAGCTTCCATTGGTGCATTTACCACCTGAAAAGGCATTCGTTCGGCAAAGATGAAGTTTAACCGGCGCTGGCGCTGAACCTGTCCAGGTGAAAGTAAAGGTCATCAGTCTTCCGACTCTAACGGTGGTCGAAGGCTTAATGGTTAATCCGCCATTGGTTAATTTAAGTGAGGTGATCGGAGAAGAAGTCGGTGTCGGGGTGGGTGACGGTGTTTGTGTTGGTGTTGGTGACGGCTTCGGCGTGGAGATAGTACTGGTTGGCGAAGGGGTTGGAGCGATCGTGGAAGTCGGCGTAACCGACGGTGACGGATTGACAATATTGGTTGTCACCGTATTAGACTGAACGTTTTTACTGGCACTATTTTCCGTGTAAGAGCCCAAGGCGGTATTGACGGCCGAAAGGGTGGAAGCTTTTGGCCGAACGGCCAAATAGATGCCTACAACAATAATTAATATTGCCAAAAGTCCACCGATGATGAGTTGAATTTGTTTTCTTTTTGGTATCTTTTTATCTTTCATTTTGCCTACTTTATCGTTACTTTAAAGCTGACCGAACCACTGGCACCAGGCGAGAGGGTGCCTAAGTTCCAGGTGACTTTGGAGCTGCCATCGTAAGTGCCCGAGGCCGAAACCGAACTTGTCACATAGTTTGTATTGGCTGGAATAGCGTCGCTAATACTCGTGTTGGTCAACTGATCGCTCGTTTGGTTTTGGTAAGTGATGGTGTAAGTTAAGGTGTCGCCGGATTGGGCTTGGGTTTTATCGACGGTTTTTGTCAGCGTTAATTGCGGTGTGGTGCCGTATTCGTAGCGTCCCAAATCGGGAGCCGAGCCGGAAAAGTTATCGTTGATGTTCGGAATGACAATTCCTTTATCGATAGCCGGACTGGTGGATTTTAACGTCAAGTCCGGATTCGGCCAGTTAGTGTTGGTAAACTGCGGATCGGCAAAGATACTGTGTAAATCCAAGCCGTAACTGGCATTGGCGTTGGTCGTCGAGCCGTTCCACCAAAGGTTATGATCCGAATCAATTTGACCCCAATGTTGATCGGTTTGGGCAAGTTTGGTGTTTTGCCCCGCCGAGGATGTCATATTGCGGTTGACGATGATATTGTTTCTCAAAATGAAGTTTGAATGACAAAGATTGGTTTCATATCGGAGAAACATTTGCGGATCACTCGCGCCGGCGGTGAAGGTTTGAGCATAAATCGTGTTTTGATAGTAGTAAATTGGGGCTAAACTGGCTAAAGTGTGGCCGTAGGCCTGGGGATCGCTTGAATTTTTACTATATACGTCGACGACCACATTACTAGCGACTTTATCAACTTGGGGACCGGCATAAATGGTGTTGCGGAAAACATAAACCGGGCCGACGACCGAAGGGGTCGTGGAAATCGTTTCTAAACCGCCGGCGGAGTTATCTAAGGTATTCTCATAGACTCGAACGTTGATATCAATTCCTTTGCCGATCTCCATAAAATCGCCTTTGGCCGGCGCCGTAATGGTGTTGTTGTAAACATCAATATTTTCGTGCGGACCTTCGCAGAGGGAAAAGGTATTATCTGTCGTTGGAGCACCAGCGAAGTTGTTGTTGCGAATGATGACATTTTTACCATCATTCATAAAGAATTGGCTACTGACAATGTTTTGAATATTGAAGGTGTTATTTTGGAAGGTGAGGTCAGAAATATTCTGGAGCACTCCTTGATTGTAGCCATTGGTTAAAAAAGCAATTACTGGGGCGGTGGAGGCCGGCGCCGTGGCTGGGATGCTGAAGGTATTGTTTTGGATGGTCAGACGCTGGAGATTTTTTCCGCTGGCGGCAATTAAATTTTTTCGGCAGCTGCTGGAGCAAGTCATATTAAAGCCTTCAACGATGATGTCGTGAACGTTGTCGGTGTTAAAACTAAAAGATGCGCTGGCAGAGGACGGTGTACCCATAATTGCGCCGGAAAGTCCCCGGAAGGTGATCGGGTTACCTTGAGCGCCGGATTTAGTGACCGAAATGGCTTCGTTATAAGTGCCGGGCTGAACGACAATCGTATCGCCGGCCGCGGCTGCCGTGTAAGCGGCGTTGATGGTTGAATAGGTTTGACCTGCGCCTACATTTAAGGTTTTGCCGGTACCGTAGGAAACGGCATCGGGCTCGGTGGTCACACTGGCCGTAACCGTATCATAAGTTGAGCCGTCGGCTTGTAACAGGGTAACGCGAATATTATAAGTTGTACTTGGACTAAGATAAAAAATGCTGCCGTAGACTCGGTGAATCATGGGGGCAATATCAGTCGAAACCACTTGCAAATCGCCGGTATCTAAATTTCCGCTGCTATCCAGCCAATCGCCGACGCCGGGTTGGTCGGCGTAGGTGTTGCCAACAACAATGGACGGGTCAAGTCCTTTCGTCCAGGTTAAATCGCCTTGTTTTTGATAATCAAGCGAAGCCGAAGTGATTTGGGTTGGCAAATCGCCCGTGGCCGCCTTGATTTTAATTTCGGCGTTATTAATCGTCGCATTAGTTTCAACGGTATAGTTACCGGCCGCGTGAGTTCTTAGAAAAACATTTTTGGCAAAAAAAACGAGACCAATAAATAAGACCCCGGTCCCAATAAAAGATAATTTTTTCATTTTCCCTCCAAGGATTTAATATTCCTTTTTATATTGTATGTGTAATTTATTAAAATTGCCAATGGGATGGATTTTCCGTGTCTTTCTGGTCTTCACTTTGATTGGTTTTAGATGTTTTTAACTTCCAAATAAAATAGATGATCATAACGATCAAAATTGGAATCAAAATTAGGGCGGTCGTGCCGAGAGTTCCTGAAACGCGATAGCCGGCGATGAGAGGAACGGTTGAAGCGGTTGGGATGGGTGAAGCTAAATTTGGGGTGGAAGTTGACAAGGTGGGAGAGGTGGTTTTGGCGGTCGCAGTCGGGCTGGCTGAAGTCTCTTTTTTGGGAGTGGATGTGATTTGGGTTTGGCCAGAGCTAGAGTTTGTGCTCGTCTGCGTCGTGGTTTTGAGTGAAGGTGTCGGACTGGCCGTCGCGTTAACGAAAGTATAACTGCCGTTATTGACGGCTTGCAAGATGTCGCTACCGCTATTGAAAGCGGCGACATCGCAGCCAGTGGTCGAACCGGGTGTGAAAGTAAAGTAGACTATCGAATTTTGAGATAGAACCAAAGCTTTAAAGGTAATGGTGGCGAAGATGCCGGAGCCAGAATATCCGGAAGCAGCACCAGGATTGGTAATGCCTGATATAGTAATCCGGCCATTGGTCGCGTCTATATTATTGCCTAAATAATTAGTGAAAATGGTACCGGGCTGAATTTGGACGCCCTCAATTGTTTTCGGATCGTAATTGAGATAAAAAATATCCACGCCACTGACAGCTTGACCCATGGTATCCAAAATTATATTGACATTAAAAGTGTCACCAAGGTTATAGGTGGCGGAAGCCGGACTCAGCGAGAGCGTCGGACCTTGAGTCGACGCTTTAGGTTTGATGACTGACGATCTTATTAACAGTAAAAATGCGCCCGCCAGCATAATTATCAGAATGGCCAAAATGATTAAGATTGTTTTTTTCTTCATTTTTCTCCTTTATAATTCGAACGGCAGCGAGAATTAAAAAGTTCTGTCGCAGGCAGGTTGTTATTGACCTTGGACGAGCCAATTGGCCGAAAGCAATGAAAAATCCAAGGAATTAACTATCCCGTCTTTATTTATATCAGCTGTCGGATCGGCTGTCAGCCATTTACCAGAAAGGATGGCAAAATCCAAGCTGTTGACGATATTGTCGTTATTAAGATCGCCGGCCAGCAAAGAACTAAAATTCAGCTGAACTGAATTGGTTAAAGCGATGTTGCTGATTTTTTTACTCAGGTACTCAGGCACTTTAATTCGAAAATCGTAATTTCCGACGGCTAAATTTGTCAAGGTGAAAGAAGCTTTACCGGTCGAATCGATGGTCAAATTTGTATTATCAAACGTGGCGGTCGTACTACCGGCGGGGAAGATTTTTAGATCAACGCCACTCGCCGAAAAATTAGTTCGGCCTTGTAATTGAAGAGTAATATTAATGATATTTGGGCTGGGGGTTGGCGTCGGAGTCGGTGTCGGTGTTGGTGTTGGTGTTGGAGTATGGCTAGGTGTCGGCGTTGGGGTGAGGCTTGGCGTAGCGGTCGGGGTCGGTGAAGGAGAAGGGGTTATCGATGGCGTAGGACTAGGCGAGGGCGTTCCTGTTATCGTGGTATTAACTGTATTACTTTGAACTGACTTATTTTGACCGTTTTCAGTATAAGAACCTATAGCTGTATTGGTGATATTAGTCGTACTGGCATGGATATTGATGTATTTGTAGGTAACTAAAAAACCCGCGCCGATAATTATCGTCGAAACAATAATCCCGATCTGAATTTTTCTTCTTCGAGAGATGCGCTTCCAAAACTGTAGAGCTTTTAAAATTATCCCTCCTTTTTGATCAGCTTAATTATCTGATAACTTGCAAAATGTGTCAACAAATCTCGATAAGCAGAGCAAGGCACGAGTTCAATTTCTAAATGCAACAAACTAGAGTAGGATTGTTGCATGAAAAGAATATCCTTTAAGCACCTGACGGATTCTGACCGAATCCGAATCGAGGTACTTCTAAAGGAGGGATATA
>JBEKTP010000004.1:0-98382 GCA_049515915.1 Patescibacteria group bacterium
ATTGTATCAGCGGTCTGTATCAGCGAGCTGATACAGAAAATGGCTGATTTTAAGGTTGAACATAGAAATATTGTGATATCTACCTTTATATATACGGCGTAGGTTGGGATTGGTCATCATGGGATAACTACGGAACAAAACTCAGGCAAAAAACTATAACTCAAACAATCACCCAAAAACAAAAGGAAATCCTTCAATATCTCTATCAATACCGATTCCTCAATAGAATACAGATCTAAATATTGCCAAACTATAAACACCACCAGAGAATCAATGACTGGTTAAAAGACCTCAGTCAAAAGCAATACATCGCTCAATCCTATAATAAAAGGTTCTAGACCGACATGTCCCGCCATCAAAAAGACGGCTATTCGGCCATTTTTTTAATAAAGGCTTAAAATTATCCTTGAGAACAATAATTATTTTAGAAAATGAATCACTTTGGCATTTTTTTCGGCATTGGTCACCCAATCATTATATGATTCTTGAACTTTTCCCTTTTTGCCATCGACACGGGCGATTTCATAACCAACGGAAGTTTTGATCGGTCCAAAGACTTCGCCGATTTTAGCCCCAAAAGCCACCGTTTCGAATTCTGGTTCCGTTTTGCCGTTAACAATCAAATCTCCCCGGGCAATCCAGCCTAAATCCCCCCCGTTATCGCGCGTTTTAACGTCCTCTGAGTATGTTTTGGCGAGTGTGGCAAAATCACCGCCGCTTTTAGCCTGATTAGCGACCTCATTAGCCTGTGACTCATCGGTCACAAAAATATGGACGACTTTAATCTGAGCGATGAGTTGATCCTGAACCTTCTCTTTTAAAACCTCGGTTTTAATTAAAGCCTTGAAATCATTAACATTCATGCCGTAAAGCTCATTAATCACTTTTTTCACCTGGGTTTCGCCCTGCTGGCTGACAATTTTCTGATAAGCATCGTTGACGTCTTTGGATGAAACAGTGAGGCCGTCTTTGGCCGCTTGCCATTGGATGAGATGATTTTCAATCAATTGGGCCATCACCTGACTGCGGACTTGGGGTTCGGAAAAGACCGCGTTTGTTTTAGCATCGTATTGCTTAATATAAGACATTTGTTGATAATACTCTTTGACCCAAACAATATCACCATTGACGAAAGCGGCCGGCAAAGGATAGATTTTAACAGCCATTCGAACGATCGAGGTATCAGCATGTTCTTGGTAGACGGCCACGCCGACGAAGACACCAAACCCGAGATAGACAACCAGCAGAAGCCATAAAATAAAAGTGATAATCCACTTTAACTCCCCTCTCGGCTTCAGTCTCAACCCGAAATTTTTGACGGCCCAAACACAAGCTCTAGCCCAATTAATTAATTTTTCTTTCATCTAAATTTAAAATCCAAATTTTAAATTAAGTATAATAATTAAGCCAAAAACAACCAGAGTGGCCACAATATAACCCAATGTTCTTCTAAAGTTTAACACATTATTGGCATACAAGTAAAATATCTTTTCAAAAAGATAAAAAGAAACAGTGACGGCTAAAGCTTTAGCCAGCGGATTAATCGGTAAAAAATCCAGGGCTAAAAAAAATTCCAAGACGGAAAACCCCATGATCCAGGCAAAAATATTAAAAATGCTTTTTTCGAGCAAATTTTTAGAATTATCCAAATTTGCCTGGGCAAAAAAGAGAAAGATACTTAAAGCGAAAAGGCCGACCAATAAAAAAGCCAGCGGCACACTTAAGCCGTAGTGGAGATTATAGAAGGCATAAACGGCTAAATAAAGAATCAAGACCGAAGCAATTTCAGGAGATTTCACTAATTGCCAGAGACCAATTAGACCAAATAAAATCACCAGAATTCTTAAAGTCGTCGAGGGTTCAAAATAGTAAAAGCTGATGACAAAAAGGGCCAGGAGAACAACAATGATTATTTTAGTGAATTTTGGTGACCCCAATTTCTTCATTTGCCACAATCATTATCCAAAATATCATAAATGTCCAGCTTAATTCTGGACAATTTTGCAATTTTCTCGGTCTGAAATGTTTTATTACTACTTGGCATAATCATCGCCCAAGATAACTTGAATATCGACCCCGCTCGTTGAACAACTGGTTTTCGACTGACTGGTTGCTTTTATATCATTAGCAATTTCCTGAGCCGTCGCGGCATATTGGCCATTGCCGCAATCATAGACGATACTCTGAGTATAATACTTCGCCGAATTACCGACGGTCATGATTTGGTAACCCTCACTTTGAAGCTCCTTAGAATAAGTTGTCGCAATGCCAGCGGTATGGCTCCCATTTAATACCTCAACGGTGACAATGCCACTGCCACTACTGGTAGGAGTTGGAGTGGGATTAAAAATATTGGCGGCAATGGTTTGAAGATCAGTGTAAACACCCAGGCCTTTTTGGGGAATTAAAACGTCGCCTAAGGTATTGGTTTGACTTATTAAGACACCGTTAGCTGAATTATCCAAAACTTTCGTGATCATCGTGGAAGTGTCAATCCCTTTGACTTCTGTCCATAAAGCATAACTTTCATTGACTGAAAGAGTCGTTTTAAGATTGCTGCCGAGGGTATTAAGTAAACTGGTGATTTTGACCGGATTAGCCAAAACATTTAACTGCATTATTTTTTGTTTAACTGCTTCCATGACTAATTGTTGACGACGACTCCGGGCAAAATCCGAGCCTTCACCGTTATTGCCATGCCGGCTGCGTACAAATTCTAAGGCGGTTGTGCCATTCATATGCTGCAGACCGGCATTAAAATGGACCGTGATATAAGCACAGCCCGGTCCACTGGTAAGACACTCTCCGGCCGGATATTGATCGTCGGTGAAAGTATTAGGCACATTAACGTCAACTCCGCCAATAGTGTTAACAATATCATTAAAACCCGCAAAATTTAATGACGTATAATATTGAATCGGAATGTCTAAAATTTGACTGACGACTTGCGAGGCCAATTGGCCGCCACCATCTGAATTGGCCTCATTAATTTTATGATAGCCGTAGCCAGGAATATTCACTTCCAAATCGCGGGGCACCGAAAGCATGGCCATTTGGTTTGTTTTCCAATTAATCGAAAGAACCTGCATTGTATCGGAAAGGTTGGGGCCGTCGTGGCCCGGACCGCCATAGCCCAAAAGTAAGATATTAGTTCTCCCATCGGACTGGCCCTTAAGACTGGTGTTGCTATTCCCAAACAAAGAAAACAAGGATGAGCCACTGCCGCTATTAGAAGTGATATTTTTAATCGCTCGATTGGCGGAATAACCAACCCAAACACCCACTCCCACAATAATCAGAAAGATTACTAAAAGAACCCACTTGATAATGCGTTTCCGATTACTTGGCGGACCGATTTTTATTTCCCGGGGCATCGCTGGCGGCACCGGCTGAACTTTATTGCGATAGGTAAACATTTGACTCCAAAAGAAAAAACAATAAGGCTTTAGCCTTTTAATTTAGTATAGCAAAAAATTTATCCACAGGATAGTCGTACAAAATCATTTATAACGCGGGGTAGGGAAGTGGTCGGGAGAAAAACCGCTCCCCTTTAATTTTTGAGTGATTCTTCCAAGTACAGTTTCTAATTTTTGCTGACCGTAGCCAATAACTGGAATACGCAATGACCAACCGAGAGCATTAGCGAGCGTGATCCCTACTCTCGTGCCCGTATAAGAACCGGGACCCTGGTTGACAGCAATCGCTTTTAAATCTGTTATTTTGATCCTATGCTTCGAAAGAATTTTTTGGATATTTTGCAAGGTTTCGCTCCCGGTATCTTTTTGCCACTGCCAAGAAATTCGATCCAGCTTCTGATCGTGATAAAGTCCTACTAAACATTTTTTGTCTGACGTATCAATAACTAAAATCATCTTTAAGGTCTTTCCCTTGACCATGTTCCTGCCAGCCCTCTGGCTGGTAAGATCATACCACATCAGTCCAATAAATTTAACGCTTTGACATGGTGATTTCCCTTGAGTCCGGATCTTTATATTTAAAGTGAATGTATTTTGTTTTTTTAGACAAAACTTCTTTGATCTTTTCCGCCCACTCAACTACTATAATCGTATCGTCCCGGCCTAAAAAATCTTCAATTCCAACCGACCGGATATCGTCGATTGTTTCAACTCGATAGGCATCGATATGCACAAATTCAATTTTTTTACGCTCAATTTTACTAGGATAAACCTTCAAAATCACAAAAGTGGGCGAAGTAATTGTTTCGTTAATATGCAAACCCTCGGCGAGACCTTTGACAAAAGTCGTCTTGCCGCTACCGAGTTCACCGATCAGACCAATCACTTCCCCGCCCTTGAGAGTTTTGGCAAACTGATGGCCGGATTCAATTGTGGCTTCCCTATCCTTCGTAATCACCCTGATATTATATCAGAAGAATTATTTTAAATCGATCGATCCGCCCTGATCTAAATCGTCTTTTTCTATTTCACCCTCGTGTGAGTTTTGACTGGGCGACGGATTGGAAGGCTCCGCCGGAACCGATTGAATCGGCGGCGGTAACGAGTTTTGGTCTTTAGACTCATCTGGAATATCTTTAGTCGGCTCTGGCTCTTGAAACCGAGAATCGTACGACGTCATTTGTCCTCGAAGCATCTGTTGATAAGGTGTCTCCGAATCTTTCGACGCGGCGGGGTTGGGAATGCGCGAGGAAGAAGAAACCAATGTTCCCTCACCGGAAGTAATTTGACCTTGACGGCCTTGATCCTCGATAATTTTATCGTGAAGCTCCATAATTTTCGCGCACATTTCTTGAGGTTTTGGCACCGACTGAATTAAAAAGTTTTGAGACTGTTCGCCCGCCGATTCCACCAAAACATTGCCATACCCAAATAACGTTGGGAAAAAGCCTTGAACGGTTGAGGTGACGTCTTGAACTCGCAAGAGCGAAACTTGAGAAATTCTTCGACCGAAAAAACCTTGTTGGGTTACATCGATCACGGCATCCTTTGTCACCAGATAAATGTCATAATAAAAAGTCAGCCAAGCGGTGAAAATATAAGTAATGATAATTAAATAGTAAATCGAAAGACCCAGGACCAAAAAATACGCAATCAGCCCGCGCGTAAAGTGATGTTTAAAATGTAAAGCCAACACCATCAAAATAATCGGAATTAACACTAAAATGACTGAAAGAAAAGCTTGACCGATAAAAGAAAACCAGTGCTTTCGGGTAAAAAGAATGATTTTATCTTCTTCAATTGACCCAGGGATGGGAAAATGATAATTAACCATCACACTCTCTTTTTTTTAAAAAAACTTAGTCGTGCTCCAATTTAAACGACTGATAAAAGCGAGCGATACCGCAATGATTATAAATATGATCAAAAGATAAATCAAAATGGCGACGCGGGTTAAATCACCTTTAATGTGCATTTGATAAACTTTAAAAACGCCATAAATGTTAAAAGCGACATAGGCGAAAAGAAAGATGAGCCAGATAATTAAGGCGATGTACATTTTTCCTTCCCCGAAAAATCTATATTCTTAAATATTTTCGGATTGAAAAGAGCGCCGCGCCAATGCCAACGGCGACACCGATTATAAATTGCATCAAGAACAGCCAGCCAAAATGCGAATAATAAAAAACTCTGACACCTAAAGCAACACCGGGGTCAAAATGTTCAGTAATCAGCGGTTGAAGCGATAAAAATCCAAGCCACAACAAAATCGTCGCCAAAAAGCAGGCTAAAAGGCCGTAGATAATTCCTTCAACGATAAAAGGAGTTTTAATAAAAACATCGTTGGCCCCGACTAACCTCATAATTTCGATTTCATCTTTGCGAGAATAAATAGCCAATCGGATCGTATTTAAAACGACCAGGACCGACATGATTACAAAAACGGCTGAAAAAATCCAACCAATTTCTTTAGTAAAGGTGGTGATACTAATCAGGCGGCCAATTAAAACCTTATTGTCTTGATAGGAAACCTTATGAATAATGCTTTGATAAGTCGCACTATTGATCACGCCGGCGATGGCATCAAGTTTCGAGGGGTCGGTTGCTTTAATGGCAATTGAACGTGGGAAAGGATTCTCGCCCAGCTCGCTGGCGATATTTTTAAGGGCTTGGCTGGTTTGAGTTTGCTCCCAAATTTTTTCGGCTTCTTCTTTGGAAGTGTAGGCAACCTCTTTAACGTCGGGACGACTGGCCAACACCTGCTGAAGTTCACTAATTTGGTCGGTCGTCGCCGAATCGTTAAAGTAAACCGTAATATCCATTTTCGACTTAATAATGTCGGAGGTTCGGCCAATGACCAGCGTGAGAATGACAAAAATTGAAATAACGATTAAGGTTAAAGTCATCACTAAAGCCGAGGCGAGCGAAAGCCATCTGTTTCGCCAGAAGTTAACCAGACCGAGTTTTATAATTCTTTCAATCGTGAGACGATTCATTTTCCCTCAGATACTATATAATATAGCCACCTTTAACCTTATCCGACAAGACTTTGCCGTTTTTTAAAAGGACGACGCGGCGTTTAAGACGGTCAACAATGGCTTTATTATGCGTCATCAATATTACGATGGTGCCACGGCTATTAATTCTCGAGAGTAAATCAATAATTTCCCAGGCGTTAACTGGATCTAAATTACCGGTCGGCTCATCAGCAATCAAAATTTTTGGGGAGTGAACCAGCGCCCGGGCAATGCTCACCCGCTGGCGTTCACCGCCGGAAAGCTCGTCTGGTAAATTATCTCTTCTTTTAAGCATGCCGACCAAATCCAAAATCCGAGGGACTTTATCGTGAATTTCTTTTGGCTCGGCGCCGCAGACTTCAAGAGCAAAAGCGACGTTTTCATAAACGGTTTTTTGAGGCAAAAGTTTAAAATCCTGAAAAACCACGCCGACTTTTCGGCGAAAGTAAGGCAGCTCATGCGGCTTAAGTTGAAGGATATTTCGGCCGGCTACTAAAACTTTACCACCATCAGGCTTTTCTTCGCAGGTCAACATTCGAACTAAGGTTGATTTACCGGCCCCCGAAGGCCCCACCACGGAAACAAATTCCCCCTTATCAACTGAGAGACTGACATGTTCTAAAGCATGGATTTTATCGGAATATTTTTTACAAACGTCAACAACCTCGATGAGCAAGGTCACTCCTCTTTTTTCAGTTTAGCACAAAATCAGATTAAGGCAAACGCTATCTTTTCGCCCAGTCTATAAGATCACTTAATGAATAGGTGTTGATAATATCTTCTTTGCCGAGCCAGCCGCGCCGGGCCACCGAAATACCAAAGCGCATCAAATCTAAATGATGAAGCTGGTGAGCGTCGGTGTTGATAGCAAATTTGACGCCATAAGTTTTAGCGTCTTTACAAAGGAAGTCCATCAAGTCCAGACGATCCGGGAAAGCCGAAATTTCCAGAGCGGTTTTATTTTCCGCACAGGCCCGGAAAACTTTCGGCCAATCGACTTGATACGGCTCACGCTGGCCGATAATTCGGCCCGATGGATGGCCGATAATATCGACATCCGGATGCGCAATGGCTTTAATGATACGATTGGTCATCGTCTCGCGATCTTGGAAAAAACTGGTATGGACCGAAGCAGTCACTATGTTAAGTTTTTTGAGCATCCAATCAGCAATATCCAAATCACCGCTGGCTTTAATATTGACTTCTACTGAGGAAAGAATTTTTATTTTCGGATGGGCTTTTTGAACAGTGTCAATTTCTTTTTGGCGCTTTTCTAATTCTACCTCATTCAAACCATGAGCGATTCCTAAACCCACGGTGTGATCGGAAATAACAACATATTCATAGCCTAATTTTTCACTGGCACGGACGATATCGGAAATACTAATTTGACCATCCGACCAGTTTGAATGGACATGCAAATCACCTTTGATTTCCGAAAGCTCAACTAATTTTGGTAATTTATGTTTTAAAGCCGCCTCAATTTCTCCTCGATCCTCACGGAGTTCCGGTGGAATCCAGTCCATTTTCAAAAATCCGTACACATCCTTTTCATTATTGATTCTTTTAAGTTTTCCGCCAACTTTAAATCCGTGTTCAGAAAAACTTAAGTTTTTCGTTTGAGCATAAGTGCGCAGCGTCACATTATGCTCTTTTGAACCGGTAAAATGCTGTAACAAAGAACCATATTCATTCTCCGGCAAAATTTCTAAATCAATTTGGGCCTTTTGATTATAGATAACGGTCGATTTGGCTTCACCTTGGGTAATAATTTGGCTTACCCCTGGAAATTTAACAAAAGCTTCGATCAACTCTTTCGGATCAGAACTGGCAGCAATAATATCGATGTCGCCAATAGTTTCCTTCATTCGCCGTAAAGAGCCGACATAATTAACCTTTTTCACTCCTTTGATTTTTCCAATCCTCTGGACTAAATCCTCCGCAATCGGCAAAGCATCGGTGATCAGCATCCGGCCAGTCATTCTTTGCATAATGCCGATTCCACGCAGAATATTGGCTTGAGTCTTCGGTTTAAATAATTTATCGGCTTTACCACTTTTTAATTTCTTTTTTAAATCTTCAATGTTACGAGTTTTTAGCTCCTTAGCAATTTTAACGGCCATTTTCGGACCAACGCCCGGAATCTCAAGAAATTGAACTTCATTGACCGGTACATCTTCAGAGATTTCCCTAAGATATTTTATTTTACCGGTTTTCAGCAGCTCTTCAATTTTTTCGGCAATGGATTCGCCCACATTGGGAATATCGTTTAAAGCTTTAAGGCCGCCCGCTTGATAAACTTTCAATAAGTCCTCGGGGTAACTTTCCAAGGTCTGGGCCGCCCGTTCATAAGCGACAATGCGAAAACGATCACTCGGATTTTTAAGTTCGAGGATTTTAGCGATTTGAAAAAATTTTTGGCCGATTTCTTTGTTCGTCATTATTCAATCCAACTTTTTATACATCTCAATTGTATCGCTGAATTTGCCTTTTCGAAATAGCCCACCCGGCAATCGGCCATAAACTCTAAAGTCAAATTTCTTATAAAGCTTGATGGCGGGGAAATTTTCTTTAAAAACTTCCAAAGTGGCCATTTTAATTTCAAAGTCTTGAGCTTCTTTTAAAATAAATTCCAGAAGCTTTGTACCGATCCCGTCACGGCGAAAATCCCGATCCACCATTAAGCCGATTTTGCCAACGTGCCAACTTCGTTCATAACCGTGATTGACGCTCACGCTGCCAACGATTTTCCCATCAGAAACAGCCCAAAAATATAGGCTTTTTTTGGATTTAATATCAGCTAAAGTTCCCCGAAGCCAACTTTCTTCTTCCTGATAAGTCTTGGCCCGGCCAGTCAAATTAAGATAAGTATCTTCGGCGATTAAACGATTGGTAAACCTTAACAAGATCGGCAACCGATCTAACGTTGGCCGAAAAATTAAAATCTCCTTGCCGGACTCAGTTTTAAATTGGGCTACCGGCCGATTAAATAAATTCATCATCTTGACTCTTTAATGTCAAGGTTATTATAACATTTTCTTATCTGTTATGATACAATGAAAATATCATGATCACCTGTCAATTTGAAGATGGCGGTAAAGGTTACCTTCGCCATGTCACTGTCGACAATATTGTTTTAGATAAGAATGAAAAGAAAATTTTATTGGTAAGACGAGGCCCTCACTTTAGTCATCCGCATAAATTGGCCATGCCGGGTGGTTATCTTAATCGTGACGAAACAATTCAAGCGGCCGCCAAACGAGAAGTACTCGAAGAAACCGGCTATTTAATTGAATTATCCGAGATTTTTTGCATCGTTGATAATCCCCACCGCAAGGGCGAGGATCGACAAAATATCACTTTCATAAATCTCGCCAAAGTCCTAAAAAAAGTTGGCGAGTACGATCATGAGATCGAAGAAATTGAATGGTATGATCTTGATAAAATTCCATCCGAAAAAGAATTTGCTTTCGATCATTACGAAACTATTCAAAAATATTTAAAGTACAGAAAAAAATCTTTTTCTTTACCATTTTTAAAGTCGAATTAATTTAAGCGGCTTTTTTGGCCGGAAGGCGTGGAATACGATGGCCGGCCGCGCGAGCTTTAGAAATATTGACCGCGGCTTCTTGGCGCTCGGCGCCAGCTTTGGTCGGATGCGTCCCCAAAACCCGACCGGTCTTTTTGGAAAGCAAGACCCACTTTTTCCCTCGTTTTTGAATCATTTTAACTCCTCCTTTAGCCATTTTTTTACGTCAACGGTGGTTTTTATGGGTAAAGCCATTAAAACAAAAGTTTTGTGAGAGTGATATTTTCGAACTTCTTTTTCGATAACCAAAAGATTTTCTTCTTGCGATTCCATCAAAAGCAAAACCTCATCGGAAGCTACCTCGATCAGTCGTTTCCACCAATATTTCGAGTGTTTGATGTCAATCGTACCACCACAGACAATCAATCTTTTTTCTAACAAAACTTCCCGAATTTTTTCGGCCTCTTTTTTTGAGGTGCAAAATAATAAATAAATTGATGGTTTCATTATTCTAATCTCCTTCGTATTTTATCCCCGATTGATTTAAGTTCTTTGAAAGTTGCTTTTTTTCTTAACGGTACCTTTTCATATTCTGAAAACAAATCTCTCAAACCACCTTTGCTTGGTAAAATATGAAGATGGAGATGCGGTTGAGTACTGTGTCTACCGAGGTTCATAAAAATTATCGGATCATCGGCGTAACTACCTGGAATTATTTTACCAAGCCGGCCGAGTAATTTCAAAATCGCTTGTGATTCTTGCGAGTTTAAATATTCTAAGCTCGTAACATGTCTTTTAGGTAAAACCATTAAATGTCCATCTTTGAGCGGCTCTGATATTACCGTGCTAAAACAATAAGCATCTTGATATATAACTTCTTGTTTTGACAGGTCACAAAGCGGGCAGTTCATTTCAATCCTTTGATAGTTTTAATAAGAAATAATTTCTTTTTAAATCCGCCGCGCTCATTTTTTTTCTTCGACTGGATCTTATGAAATTCAGAAAATTTCACTTTCTTTTCATTTAATATTGTATCAATAATTTCTTGAATATCCACTAATTCTTCAATTAAGTTTTTATGTTCCTTACCCTCATTTAACTCTTTTGCTTCTTCTAAAATTTTCTTTTTTAATTCCTTAATGAACTCATCTTTTTCCATCACCCGGGTTTTCGAAACCCAGCCATCGACTTTGATAATTTCCGGAATCCGATCACGAATTAATTTATTATAAATAATTTCATTTTTCATTTTTTTAAATTGAGCCTGCTTCAAGATGCCAATGATGAGGATCCGATTTTTGCAAAAGCTTCCAAATTTTCTTCGCCGTTTTGGTATAATGCTGGTTTAAGGAAATTTTTTCTCGACTGGTATCCCATTTTTCAGGGAATTTAAAACCTCGAATTTTCTGTTCGCGCATTTCGAAATCGATATCAAGCCGGTCGGCATCTTTAACAATTTTTGATTCGATTGATCCAAGTTTTTCGTACTCTTGCCAGAGCTTAATTAACTCTTCTTCTAAAACTGAATTCTTTAAAATATCTTTAATGCTTTTATTTTCAAATCTTTCGACATATTTTTTTTGAACCTTATTTAAATCGCCGGTGCGACTTTCGGGAAGATCGTGCAGAAGCGCCATTTTAACAATTTTGTCGGTGTTTTTAGCATTTTCATACTTGGCTAAAACCAGAGCAATCCACACCACTCGAAAGTGATGTTCGGCTAAATTAGCTACATCTAAACCTAAATATTGCTTCCAATTACGATTAACAAACCGTAAAGAACCGATTTCAAAAAGCAAATCAATGTCTTTTGAAAGCTTATTGTCTTTCATGATTTTTTTTGATCTTATTTTTAAGTCTTTTGGAGCTATCACCAAGATATTTAAATCTCGGAACTTTCTTTCCGTCGATTTTAACATCTTCTATAAACATTTTTAACGGCCTTGCCCATAAATCATAATCTCCATAAAGAGCACGATATACCACCAATTCCTCCAGCGTTTCACTATGTCGACCGACACCAACCACATCGTATTCATTCCCTTTATAATGTCGGTATTTCCCTAATTTGAGAAAATTATCTCCCATGGCATTTTTTGAACTTTTTACCTGACCCACACGGGCATAACTCATTTCTACCGACGCCGTGATAGAGTGCTGACGATGATGATGTCGGTGCGGCAGATGAATCCGATTTTTTTCGAACAGTCACTTGAACGCCTGAATTGGATGTCACCGGCGGATTATTGGAAGATGATGCTTGAGCAGAATCTTGGGAATTTTCGAATATTCCCGCCGCGGCCGTCTCATTAGCACCCTGCATCTGCAATCTTCTTGGCGGCTGTTCAATTGTCAGCCGTTGCGGTACCGGCTGGATTTCGGCTTTAAGCAAAATATCCACTACTTGGCCATTTATATTTTGAATTAATTTTTGGAAAAGCCGATAGGCTTCCGCTTTATATTCCACCAGCGGATCGCGCTGGCCATAGCCGCGTAGCCCTATCCCCTGCCTTAGTAAATCCATGGCGTTGAGATGCTCGATCCACATCGTATCGATGGACCTTAAATAAACCATTCGCTCCACTTGCTGCATCGTTTCGGCACCTGTACGATCATATTTTTGTTGATATTCCGAACGTGTCTCATCATCCATTAAATCTAAAATCTCATCGTGAACGCTTTTCCCTTTCAAAATATTACGGCGCTTGGCATAAATGGCCTGGCGATGTTTATTGGCCACGTCATCGTATTCAACCAAATGTTTTCGAATATCAAAGTTATGACCTTCGACTTTTTTCTGGGCCGATTCGATCGAACGCGAAATGAGCGAATGCTGGATAGGCATATCTTCGGGCAGACTCATTTTCTCCATCATGCTTTTCATCCGGTCACCACCGAAAATGCGCATTAAATCGTCATCCATCGAAACATAAAATTGAGAAGAGCCTGGATCACCTTGACGACCCGAGCGGCCGCGCAGCTGATTATCGATTCGGCGAGATTCATGTCTTTCGGTGCCAATCACGTGCAGGCCGCCGGCTTGAACGACTTTTTCATACGGAGTTTTATTAAACGGCGAACCGCCCAAAATAATATCAACACCGCGGCCGGCCATGTTGGTCGCCACCGTCACATTGGCAGGTTGACCCGCTTGCTCAATAATTTTTGCTTCGCGTTCATGATGTTTAGCATTTAAAACTTGATGTTTGACGCCCGAACGCTTTAAAAGCCGCGAAAGTTTTTCCGATTTTTCGATCGAAATCGTGCCCACCAAAACGGGCTGACCGCTTTCGGATCTTTTTTTAATTTCTAAAGCGACCGCTTTAAACTTGCCGTCCTCGGATTTATAAATCATGTCGTGAGCATCTTTGCGGACCATCGGTTTGTTGGTCGGAATAACCACGACGTCAAGTTTATAAATTTTATAGAATTCCTCCGCTTCGGTTTCGGCCGTGCCGGTCATCCCTGCCAGTTTTTTATAAAGTCGAAATAAATTCTGAAAAGAAATAGTCGCTAAAGTGTCGGACTCGCGCTGGACTTCGACGCCTTCTTTGGCTTCAATCGCTTGGTGAAGACCTTCAGAGTAGCGGCGACCAGGCATCATGCGGCCAGTAAATTCATCAACAATAATGACTTCGCCATCTTTAACGACATAGTCTTTGTCTTTTTTATAGAGTGCGTGAGCAATTAAAGCTTCTTCTAAATGATGAACCAGTTCGATCGAACGGGCGTCATAAATATTTTCGATTCCCAACATCCCTTCGATCTTCTTCATCCCGACATCCGTTAGCGAAACGGCTCGCATTTTTTCATCAACAGTGAAGTCTTCCTCCTTTGTTAATTGCGGCACCATCATTGCAAATTGGCGATATAATGACGCTGACTCCTCGGCCGGGGCAGAAATAATCAAAGGCGTGCGCGCTTCGTCAATTAAAATTGAGTCCACTTCATCGACAATGGCGAAATTGAGCTCCGGCCTTTGCACCATTTGTTCCAAGCTCTGGACCATATTATCGCGCAAATAATCGAAACCGAATTCATTGTTGGTGCCGTAAGTAATGTCGGCGGCGTAGGCATCTTTCCGCGTCACCGGCCAGAGATTTTTCCAGGTTGGGTCGTCGGTTTCAATGTTTTCCGGTCGATAAACCCAAGACTTATCGTATTCAATCGCCCCGACCGTTAAACCTAAAATATGATAAATCGGCCCCATCCATTGAGCATGGAATTTCGCCAAGTAATCATTAACTGTCACAAGATGGACACCTTTACCTTCGAGCGCATTTAAATACAATGGCAGCGTCGCGACCAAGGTTTTTCCTTCGCCGGTTTTCATTTCGGCAATTTTTCCTTGGTGAAGAACCATTCCGCCGATAAGTTGAACATCAAAATGCCGCTGGCCGATTGTTCTTTTGGCCGCTTCGCGCACTAAAGCAAACGCTTCTGGCAATATTTCATCAAGCGTCGCACCTTTTGATAATCTTTCTTTAAATTCCGCCGTTTTTTCTTTAAGTTCTTTATCGGTCAGTTTTTGAAAATCATCTTCAAGACCATTTATCTTTTCAATAACCGGCTTAAAACCACCAATAACTTTTTCATTCGAGTCAAAAATTTTACCTAAAAACCCCAGCATTTTTAATATCCTTTTTTACCTAGCTCTAAATCATATTTTAGCACTTTTTTAGGTTAAATAGAAGAGACTTTAGAGTTCGTCTTCGGCTTCTTCTTCGAGTTCAGCTTCGTGATATTTTTGGGGATAACGCGTGCCGATTTTAACTTGTTCCTTATATTTTGAGATTTGAGTTTCCAAACGCTCTTCAATCAGATCAATCGAACCTTTATAATCAGAGGTTACTTCTTCAATATGAATTGGGTTTTTGATACCGGGTAAAGTCATGGTGAGAGAAACCGCTTTATCCACGCCGCCCTTTGGACCCATCAAATCGCTTAGAACTACTTCTAATATAGCCGGTTCAGAAACCAGTTTTTCAAACTTTCGGAGTCTTTCTTCAATATAACCTCTTAAATTATCGTCGACTTTAAACTGTTTGCCGGAAATAATTATTTTCATGACTTAATTTCTTTAAAATCCAAATATTTTTGTAATGCTTCGGGCACTTTAACCGTACCATCATTTTGATAAAAATTTTCCAAAATGGCGATCAGCATTCGGCCAATCGCCACCGCTGTGCCATTGAGAGTATGAACAAATTCATTACCTTTATCCGATTTATAGCGAATATTTAAACGCCGCGCTTGAAAATCAGTGCAGTTACTTGATGAATGGGTTTCGCGGTATTTTTCTTGGCCGGGCAGCCAAATTTCTAAATCGACGGTTTTCGCGCAGGGCAATCCTAAATCCCCGGTACAAACTTGGACAAGGCGGTAGGGGAGACCCAAACCGGAAACTATTTTTTCTTCCAAATTTACAATCAACTCGTGTTCTTTTTCAGAGTCTTCCGACTTTGAAAAACTAAACATTTCTAATTTATCAAACTGATGAGTCCGCAATATCCCCTTCACATCTTTGCCGTAACTGCCTGCTTCACGGCGTAGACAGGTTGAAAAACCGACAAATCTTTGCGGGACATCGATAATTTCATCCGCATAATATGGCAAAATCGATTGTTCGGAAGTGCCAATCGCTACTAAATCATCGCTACGCATATGATACGCGTCGTCATTGGTGGCTTCAAAATGGCCCGACCCCCACGCTATGTCTTCTTTAATTAAAACTGGGGTCAAAATTGGCTTAAATCCTTCCTGCTTGATGATATCCATGGCATATTTTACCAGCGCAAACTCGAGTTCGACCGCTTCATTTTTAAGATAATAAAACCGGCTACCGGAAACTTTGCCGGCGCGTTCGATATCGATAAGATCCAAAGCTTTACCGATTGTCACATGGTCTCGGCCGGATTTCAATTTGATCTCGCCAACAGTTTTTAGGACTTTATTTGCGGCGTCAGATTTTCCTTCGGGCACATCTTTAAAAGGAATATTAGGCACTTTGACCGCTTCGACTTTGAAATTTTCTTGCGTATCGACTAACTGCGGCTCGAGATCTTTAAGCATAGCTTTAATTTCTTTGGCGTGCGTCATATCGCCCTTTTCTTTTGAAACTTTATTTTGTTCGGCCCGCAAAAGTTCGATGCGGCCTTCGAGACCGCGGCGGTCTTCATCGAGCTTTAAAAGTTTCTCCCAATCGATATTGACCCCGCGTTTGGCGATAGCCGATTTAACTTCTTCCAAATTTTCCCGAATGTATTTTATGTCAAGCATATTCACCTCTTAAATATTATATCATCTTTTTTAGTTTTTTTCTCAAGTAATATCCATTACAATGTTTTAAAAGTCCAAGATATGATGGTAAATTTTTTTTACTTCGTTTTTGCAACATTCTCTTCTTGGTCTTGGTTCGCAAAACTCGATAATGCGGCAAAATAACATAGCCTAAAAAATCTATGCCTTGTTTTAATTTACGCACAATAATTTTTTGAGGATGCGGTCTTAACGCAAGACGGCAATCAAGAAAAAAAGAAATTCGGCCGACCAAAATCTCTAACTCAGTGCGGTTGCCGCTTAAAATTACAAAGTCATCGCAATAGCGAAGATAATATTTGATTTTTAAACGATGTTTAATAAACTGGTCAAGTTCGTTGAGATAGATATTGGCAAAAAGCTGTGAAGTTAAATTGCCAATCGGAAGCCCAGTTCCGTTGAGGTTTAACTCGCGGATTGGATTCGTCTCTCTCTCTCTCTCTCTCGAAAAGTCCCTGCTGAACATATGGTTTATTAAAGCTACCAATAATAACTTTCAATAGCCATTGTGTGTCAGGATCGGGGACTTTTCGAGCAACAATATCAAAAAGAGCTCGATGATTGACCGAGGCAAAGAACTTTTTAACATCGCATTTTAATACCCAGCACGGCTTGGTATAATTTTTGCTGACAATCCTCGTAAATTCTTCCAGCCGTTTTACCGCCTTATGCGTACCTTTTTTATTTCGACAAGAATAAGAACCGTCCACAAAACCAGGGTCAAAAATCGGATATAATACCCGATAAATCGCGTGGTGAACAATCCTATCTTTAACACAAGCTTTGTGAATATGCCTCGATTTAGGGTCAGTGATGTAAAATGAGGTATAATCGGAATGCCGATAAGTTTTACTTTTAAGTTCCAAGTGCAGGCCGAATAAATTATCTTCTAAATTACGCTCAAATTCTTGAACATCAATCTTGTGGCGTTTACCCTTCCTAAACTCCTTCCAAGACCAAAATAAGTTTTCTAAAGAAATAATTTTTAAAAAGAGGTTATCCATGATTAATGATGTTCCAATTGTCCAAAAGGTTTACGACTTTTACCGTGAATTTTATCAGACTCTTCCAAGCATGCCAAAACAGGACCGTCATGTTTTAGGCGGCAAAATCCAGCAAGCCACACTTGATCTTTTAGAAGATTTAATCTCGGCCAGCCATCAAGGAAAACAAAATAAACTCGAATATTTATCGAAGGCGGCAACGAAACTGGATTTACTCAAGCTTCTTTTACGGCTGGCGGAAGATATAAAAGCCATATCTCCCAAAAGATATTTGGCGCTCTCGGAAATCTTGCAAGAAATCGGCAAGATGCTCGGCGGCTGGATTAGAAGTCTCAACTAAAAGCAAAAACTCCCGCCAATGACGGGAGAAATGAAGAAAGTTGCGGCGGAACGCCCACCGGTTGTTGCCATTCCAGACGTTGTCGGGGTGACCATTGTTGCCGTTGAGCCAACGTCCGTCCTCGTTGCGTTCGACGTTGAACACCTTGAGGTTGCCGTCGGAGTCCGTCAAGTGCAAAACGCCCTCCGAAGTCACTGCTCCTCGATTACTCTCAGAGCTGTATTTTATTTTGGGCCATTTAACCCACTGGCGTTTTGCACCAAGTATCTTCATTTTTTAAGCATTGCCGAATCGCTATATGCAAAGAAACTTTGCTTATAACAGGCCAATAGACCTCACTATCCCAAGCCGTAGCCGGGAATACTCCGGATTTGACAACGCCAGGATTCGGTAGCGGAAAGCCGTAACCGTCCGCATATTCACCTAATACCTTACCCATTGTTCCTTATGAGTACTTATCTGTCAAGTCAATTTTAAAAAATTTTCGAAAACCCGATTTTGAAGATACAAAATCGGGCCCCGCTCTCGCGGGGCCCGGACAAGACCCAAGGATCCAAAAGAAACAAGGATCCAAGGTACAAAGAACTACTTGCGGCGGAACGCCCACCGGTCGTCGCCATCCCAGACGCCGGCGGGGTGACCACGGTGGCCGTAGAGCCAACGACCGCCCTCGTCGCGCGCGACGCTGAACACCCGGAGGCGGCCGCCGGAGACCGAGATAGGCTCCATACCCACCAGAATCCACTCGCCCATCGGTTGATCGGCGTACTGAAGACGCCACTGCGGCCCGACTTCCGCCGGACAGAGACCCAGCCCCATGGAGAGCGCTTTCTCGTAGATCTGGGCCCGGGTTGCGCCGTTGGGAAATCCCAACTCGGCGACCGAGACCACCACGATATCCACGTCCTCCGGCTTCGAAGCGACATTGATCCGCTTGAGAATGTCGTCGCCCCAGTCGCCGATGCGGTAACCCGCGTCAAGGAGAGCCTTCCGCAAGTCCTTGACGGACTTGTGCGTGCCCAGCTTGATGGTCGCGAACGGCCTGCGCTCCATGATGGGTTTGCGCAGTTGCTGCTCGGCAGCCAACTGGTCGAGGAGATCGTGGTGCCGCTTCTTGAACTCGGGGTGATCCATGGCATCCTGCAGATCGGCGGTATTCCGCCGTTCTCTGCCGATAGCCTCGCAGCGCCGACCGTAGTCCTTAACCGCGTCTTCTGAGACACCTTCCTGCGTCGCTTCGAGAGTAACTCGATCTTTCATCGGTTACTTCTCCTTTACTCTGTGTTTTTTTTAACTAGGTCTACACCTGACCCGCAGTCGCTGGTCTATCCTCTAGGAGGAAGCCCAACGATCTGATGATATCTTAACGCTTCCAGGTTGGAAACGCCATTTTAATGTGCACTCACGATAAGATTAACTCATCGTGAAGTAACCAGTTAGTATAGCACAATTATACCAAAAAATCAAGGTCTTGGCCCTGATTTTGCGGTAAGAATTTCCCTTTTAACCTATTTTAATATTCCTAACTTCGCCTCAATTTTCGACAACCTTTGTTTTACTTCGATAAGTTCGTCACGTCTGACCATTTCCGTCGCTATAAATTCCAAATGAGAAATATCTTTTCTAATTTGTTTTTGACCTTTAACCAAACTGGTATGAATGGTAGTAATGGCATCAAATTCTCTTTTTGCCATCGCCGCTAAACTACCAACCTCACCTTCAATCTTTTTTTCCAATTTTTTCTCAGTTTGGTTGGCCCTTTTATCAACGATTGTGCTAATCTGCTTTAAGTCGTCAGTAGTTAATGTCATATTATGATATTAAAAGTTTTAATATTGCTTGTCAACATCCACGGCCTAAAGGCCGTGGCTTGTGGCAGACTCTTGTTCCTACTGGAACAAGTCAAATCGCTTCTTTTAATCTTTTTATTACAAATTTCCTGTCCAAACTTGCCAAAAGCCAGCCGGCTTGCGGGCCGGAATCTTTGCCGATAAATACTTTATATATGGCTGAAAAAGCATCACGCGGCGAAATTCCCAATTCATTTTTAATAGTATGAATTTCTTTATGCAAATCTTCGCCGGTCCAAGAATCTTTTGATTTGATAGCATTCGCGACTTTAGAGAGAAATTCTTTCTGTGCGTCCGATAATTCTACTTCGGGCAATTTCTCCGCAATCGTAAATTTGTAATTTTCCGGCGCGTAATCCTTCAACCATTTTTGGGCAATTTCGATTCGGCTTTCGATTTCCTTTTTTTCGATATATGATAATACGGCACCCTTTTCTTTTTGGGCATAATCAAAAATATCGGACCTTGGCATTTGGAGCATATAAGCGATTTTGGAAAAACGCAATAAATATTCCGGCTGTTTACTTGAAGATTCGATTTCGCTAAAGTAAAACGCCCGGCCAGTATCTGACTTTGGATCTTTTTGATAATCTTTGGCGCAACGATCATATTCGTCGTAGAGCAAAGGAATTGTATCTCCGCTTGCGTCGAACTCGATTGCTCTTTTTGCTCGTGTACGAACCATCAAAAATCTTAAAAGATTAGGTGGTAAAATAGCGGCCATCTCTTCGGTCGAAGCACCCACACCTTTCGAGGTACTCATCTTTTTGCCGCCAACAAGAAGCCATTCATAACCGTAGCCATAAGCGGGTTTAATTTTAAAAATTTCCTCGGCAATGGCGCGCGCAATATAGAATGTTCCACCTTTAGTATAATGATCTTTGCCAGCCAATTCGACCGACGTGCCAAACTTAAACCATTTCGCCGCCGTTTCAACTTTATACGGCATTTTACCATTGCCATCAAAGGGGCTGATTTTACCTTCATAACCGCAACCTTTAGCCCACTCGACAAGATTTTCTTCACACCTAAAAGTCACTTCCTTTCCATCCCAAGCGGTAACCTTAGTTGTACCAATTCTGCCACATTTAGGACAGACGACTTGAAATGGATACCAATCATTCGGTTTTCCGCCGCCGGAAACTTTCTTGTAAATCTCGCGAATTTTGGGAGCATTATTGAGAATAATTTCGATTGATTTATTATAAGCGCCGGATTTATAAAGCTCTGATGCCCAAATTATTTTTGCCTGAACACCCAGTGTTTGGAAAACTTTTATGAAACTATCGGCAAAAAAATGAGCAAAATTTTTGTGACCTGATCCGGGAGACGGGATATTGCAGAGCGGGACTCCCATATATTTAACATAAGTATTTTTAAATTCTGACGAGAGAGCGTCAACCGGATCAAAATCATCGAAGCCGTAATGAAATTCACTTTCTTGATTGGATTCCTTCAGCCCTCGATCAATAACATCGTGAATAATAACACCTCGCAGAGCTCCGACATGAATTCGGCCCGAAGGCGTTTTATAATCGGTAATTAAATATTTTTTGTCGTCCCGCTTGATAATTTCTTGAACTGTTTCATCAACCCAAAACATTGTACCTTTCAGGGAAATCCCAAATCCTAAACTTCAAATATCAAATTATTTAGAATTTAGATTTTTGAATTTGATATTTCTAACTTCATCCTATCAAAAAAGAGGCCCAGATTCAATCTCAAAACCTCTTTTTTGAATATTGTGAGACTTAAAAAGCTATTTAATACCGATAATGACGCATTCCATCTTGCCGTTCGGGGTGGAAATTTCGACTTTGTCGCCTTTAGCCTTACCCATCAGCGAGTACCCAATCGGCGATTCGGAGGAAATTTTGCCAGCGGCCGGATCAGATTCCGAAGAGCTGACAATGGTGTATTCCAGCGTCTGACCATCCATCTTCAACGTCACCGTTGAACCCATTTCGACATTGCCGCTACCGTTTTTAGCAACAATTTTAGCTGAGCGGATCATTTCCTCAATCTCTAAAATTCTCCCTTCGACAAAAGACTGTTCGTTTTTGGCGTCCTCATACTCGGAATTTTCCGAGAGATCCCCATACTCGCGCGCGTTACGGATTCTTTCAACCACCGTTTTGCGACGTTCTTTTAAATTGTCCAGTTCTTTTCTAAGCTTTTCTAAACCTTGAGTTGTTAATAATAACTGCCCGGTCATTGAAGTTTCCTCTTTTGGTTCCTTAAGATGATTTTTATCTATTTTAATACAAATTTATTTTAGCGTCAATAGAAACTAATAAGAATCTGCCTTAAGCTACTTTTGAAAGTAATAATTTAAAATGTCTCGGACGACGGGGCCCGCTTCCGCATAGCCTTCGCCGCCTTGTTCAACCAAAACCGCCACGGCAATTTGAGGGTTATCGTAAGGAGCATAAGCCGTCATCCAAGCATGAGTTTTACCGGCGACTTCAAACTGGGCCGTGCCGGTTTTGGCGGCGGCCGGAACCGTCAAGCTGCCCAGCTGACTTCGGGCCGAGCCGCTGGTAACAGCCTCCCGCATTCCTTCTTGAACAACCTGGATATATTGAGGATCAATAAATTTATCTTTCAAAATGTCTTTTTGAAAAACTTCCACGACATTGCCATTTTGATCGGTAATTTTATTGACTACTTCCGGCTTTAAAACTTCGCCACCGTTGGCAATCGCCGAAGTGGCCATGACCATTTGTAGCGGGGTAACCAATAAATCTCCCTGCCCAATGCCTAAGTGATAAGTATCGCCTAAATACCAACTTTCGCCTTTAGTTTTTAGTTTCCAAGCCGGGTCCGGCACCAGTCCAGTTGCTTCGCCGGGCAGATCAATGCCCGTTTTTTGCCCAAACCCAAATTTAAGCAAATATTTTTTGATCGTTTCGACACCCAAACCCTTGATTTTATCCCAACCGCCGGCCACCGAATAAAAAAAGACATCACAACTGACAGCAATCGCTTTACGGACATCGGTTAAACCAAATCCGCCTGGTTTCCAATCGGGATAAACATAATTACCGACTTTGATTTCACCCGGCGCGTTAATGGTTGTACTGGGGGTGATTTCTCCTTCCTGCAAAGCCATCGAAGCCATAAAAGGTTTAATGATTGAACCGGACGGATATTGTCCGGCAATCGCTCGATCGAATAAAGGGTTATCGGGATTTTGTAAGAGCTGCTGGTATTCCTGCGAAGCGGTCGGTCGAGTAAATAAATTATTATCGTACGAAGGAAGACTAACCAATCCTAAAATTTGGCCGGTCTGCGGATTCATCGCAATCGCCACGCCGCCGGTGCCTTTGGAAGATGAAATAACGTTTTGGAGTGAACTGGCCATCACCTGCTCTAAACCGCTATCAATATTTAAAACCAAATTGTCGCCCGGCTGCGGCTCGGTATTTGAAAGCTGTCTTTGTTGCTGACCTTTGGCATCAACTTCCACTTCGGAAACGCCTGGCACTCCTTTGAGATATTTTTCGTAAGACATTTCCAGTCCGTCTTTGCCGATTTCGTCGCTCGATTTGTAACCGGGATTATTTTTAAGTTCTTCCGCCGAAATTTTTCCCACGTATCCTAAAATTGTCGAAAGTCCCGGAATGGTGGCATATTGTCGGATCGGATCAGTCGAGACTCCCACCCCGGGCAAATTAGCCGTTTTGACCTGTAGCAGCAAGGCTGTATCCCGATCAAGATTTTGTTTTAAGATGACGGGGTCATAAGTCGAAAGTCCTTTTTGAGCCACAGCCGTGGCAATATCATCAACCGGAATTTGAGCAATAAGAGATAAGGTAGTGTAAATGTTTTCTCGGGCGGATTTATCTTTCGGCAAATCTAAGGGATAAATTTCCAAGCTATAAGAAGCGGTATTTTGAGCTAAAACTTTTCCTTTGGCATCAGTAATTAATCCCCTGGGGGCGGCGATGTCGCGAACTCTAATTCGATTGCCTTCGGCCAAACTGAGATTAAAACTGCCTTGAGTAATTTGAAGCCGAAGCAGCTGGGCAAAAAGAGTCCCAAAAATAATTAAGGCGATAAGATAGGCGCCCCAAATAGAGCCGGGTTCTTTCTTGAAAATCTCCCCGCCTTCCGCGTCTGACTTAAAATGCTCATACTCTAAAGTGTGTTCTTTGAGAATGCGTTTTGACTTATCGCCGGGGAGAGATTTATTGTCAAACAAATCAAATATCGACATTTGAGGTAAATTGAATTTCGCTTTGGGTCTTAATTACTTTGGCTAAAATCAAAGAGAGAATAATTCCCCAGAGACCGTTAATAACGGGATCAAAAAATAGATTCCAGCCTGTCCAAGTTAAGGTAAACAGGGATATAAATAAATCAATGGCAAGAAAAGAGCCCGTCATGATAAGAAAGGTAAAGAGCCAGCCGGGGGACGGCAAATATTTTAAAACGACAAAATTAATCAAAAGAAGGACGTCGAGAATCGCAAAGGTGTAGACGCCAAACCGAAGAGGGGAGGCTAAATCTAAAACTAGTCCGCCGACGACCGCCACTAAAAAAGAATCTTCGCGGCGATTTTTCAAAGCAAGAACGATCGCTAAAATAAAAATAATATTCGGAAAAGCACCCAGGGTCGCAAATTTTGAAAAGATTGACAACTGTAAAATCGTCAAAAAAAAGATGATGATAATTTTAAGGATACTTTTTAACATTATTTTCTTAGGGATTAACGACAAAAACAAATTCCAGATAATAAATTTGAATCGGATAGATGACCGTCACTTTTTGGAAAATTTCCCCCTCTTTTGAAATGACGTTTCCGACCTTTCCGACCGCAATGCCCGCCGGTATGTCACCGCCTAGACCGGAAGTTACCACCTGTTCACCAGTTTGGATCGTGATATTGAGCGGAATTTCTTCGACCGTCAAACCTTGCAAACCGCCTTGTAGCAAACCAGTCCCACGCGAATTTTGCAACAGTACCGGAACAATAGAATTATAATCGGTAATCAGACTAACTTCCGCTGACGCTTGGTAGACTTGCTTGATCACGCCCACTAAATACCCTTGCGCAATCACCGCCTGGCCAGTCTTGACACCATCTTTTGAACCACGATCGATGACGACCGTTTTTATATAGCCGGAAGATGCCCGTCCGATAATGCTGGCTGGCGAAATTTGATAGGTGTTGGCAATACTTTGAGAAATTCCGATTTCATTTTTGAGGATTTCGTTTTCATGCTGGACTTCTTTTAAAATGGCGATCTGACTTTGAAGGTCTAAATTTTCTTTGATCAGCGCTTGATTTTCTTTACCCAATGAACCCAGTTGAAAAAGCTCGTTGAAAAAAATACTGGTGCGGTTGGCCGTCACGTTTCCCACAATCGAAAAGGGACGAATCGCGCGATATAATCCATTTTTGGCCGGGTCTAACAAACCTTTTGGATCTAGAAAAAATCCCAGGATAATAATCGCCAAAGCAAGCCACAAAATACGAAATTTTTTAAACATTATTTACACCTTTAGCTGGGTGAATTACTTGGAAGTAAAACGTCTTTCAGACTTTCAAGGTCTTCTAAAACCAGGCCTGTCCCTCGAACAACCGAGGTTAAAGGGTCATCGGCAATGTGAACACTGGTCTGAGTCGATATCTTAATAAGCTGATCTAGACCTCGAAGTAAAGCGCCGCCGCCGCAGAGAACAATCCCTTTTTCCATCACATCAGCGACAAGTTCCGGCGGTGTTTCCTCCATCGTCGCTCGAATCGCCTCGATAATCTGTTGGACTGATTTGCTGATGGCGGTTCGAATTTGGACGTCTGTCACCATTATTTCTTTGGGCAGCCCTGAGACAAGGTCCCGTCCTCGCATGGGCACATTAATATTTTCTTTGAGCTCGATGGCCGAGCCGGCCGAGAGCTTGATTTCTTCGGCGGTTCTCTCGCCAAGCAAAAGATTAAATTTGTCTCGGGCAAAATCGATAATATCTTGATTCATCTCGTCGCCAGCCACTCGGATCGAGCGTGAAGCGACAATTCCACCGAGCGATATCACTGCCACTTCGGTCGTCCCACCTCCAATATCAACTACCATATTTCCGTTCGCTTCTTGAATCGGCAGCCGAGCCCCAATCGCGGCGGCCACCGGTTCTTCAATCAAAAAAACATGGCGGGCCCCCGCGTTTAAAGCGGCTTCCTCAACCGCCCGACGTTCTACTTCCGTGACGCCGTAGGGAATCCCGATAACCATCCGCGGTCTGGGAAACAAGGAAAATTTTTCGCGGTGAACTTTATCAATAAAATATTTGAGCATTTGCTCAGTGACTTCAAAATCGGAAATCACACCGTCAACGAGCGGACGAATGGCCACAATGTGAGCCGGCGTTCGCCCAACCATTTTTCGGGCCTCGTTACCGATGGCCAAAATTTCTTTTGATTTTTGATTGATCGCCACGACCGACGGCTCATTGATGACGATGCCCTTGCCGCGGACATAAACTAACGTATTGGCTGTGCCCAGATCGATGCCAATATCATGAGAGAAAATTCCCCAAATTCGATCAAGTGTAAATGCCATTTTTTAATACTTTTTCTTAAACTCCAGCTTAACAAATAATGCCGCGCCGAACAATGGCGACTCTAAAACCCAAAAAACAGGCTTTTAACAAAGCCCCTCCTTTATTAACCGTGGCTGTTTAAACTTAACTTAACTTTGATTATTTTTCAAATTGTCGATTTGCTCTTGCAGAGTTTGGGCAAAAACGGCATGGCCATCTTTCGTATCGAAAAAATAAAGATAATCACTCTTGGCCGGGTGGATGGCGGCCTCGATCGACTTAAGGCCCGGGTTACAGATGGGCCCAGGCGGCAAGCCAGTATACAAGTAAGTGTTATACGAAGAATTGACATTTTGATAATCGGCCGTGGTGATCGGATCCCACGAGCCTTTGGCATATTGGACCGTTGGGTCGGCTTGAAGTTTCATATTAATGGCGAGCCGATTTAAAAAAACTCGCGCAATTTGCGGTCTATCTTCATCAAATTTGGATTCGCGCTCGACGATCGAAGCTAGGATAATCGTTTGAGTATTAATGTTTAAACCCGATGTTTTTTTATCAAAATTATCAAGCATGGTTTGGCGAATTTCCAGGGGATCCGTTTTGGGCAAAAAGAAATAAGTGTCGGGAAATAAGTACCCCTCGTCGCCCGAGGCAATCCGCGTTAATGACCCCGCGGTTATAATGCCCTTAGCGGCCAACAAGGCATCGATTTGGGTTACCCGCCAACCTTCAGGAATCGTTACTTCGTCTTCCGATGACTTTTTGTTTATTAAATCGAGGCAAATTTGACCTAAACTTTCCGCGGGGGAAATTTTATAAACGCCTGCCTGAATAAAGCCGCCCCGAATTTTGACCTCCACTAAAAATAAAGTTGAGGACCGGATAAAACTTCCGGTTTTCAAACTGGCGGCAATTTCACGCGTTGTTTCGCCCGATTTGATCGTAAAATCTCGCGCCTTGGCTTTGCGGTCGCGTGGCAAAAAAAGAACAATCATCAAAATGACAAAAACCAAAAAAAGTATGATTAACCCAAGAAAAATTCCATTTTTTATATTAAATAAAGTTTTATTTTTGGTGTTTTCCGGCATATTGTTCCAAAATTAATTTCGCGGAAATTTTATCAATTTCTTCTTTATATTTTTTTGAACGCGGATTAAGCTTGGTATTTTTAAGTAACCGTTCCGCTTCTTTGGACGTCAATGTCTCATCAATATAAACGATTGGTAAATGAATATTTTTAGCTAACTCCATGGCGAAAGAACGGATTTTATCCATCTCAAATGTATCATCATTTTTCGGAATCCCGACGATTATTTTAGTGATTTGTTCGGCATGGCAAATTTTAGCAATTTCTAAAACGGCCGTTTGATAATTAGAGTTGTCAAGCGTTCCGTAAGCGCTAACGAGAGAATTCTCGGCCAGAGCCACCCCAATTCTTTTTTCGCCGATATCTAATCCTAAAAATTTTTTCAACTTTACTCCTTAATTTATGGGTTATTACCGCTTAAAACATATTGGAGATTGACGCTAACATTTCGGGAATAATTAGGAATTCGCTTAATCCACCAGGATGGGGTGTAGGAAATCTCCGAACCGCTAACGCCCGAGAGTCCCCCGAGTAGCTGATTAGCTTGAGTTTTATTTTTCCCCAAAAGTTCTTTCTTGATTTGAGCGACATCTAACTTACTTGACACTTCGCCGGTGACCGAAACGGTTAAAATTAATTGTTTTTGATCATAATTGGTTTGTTTGACGACTGGTGTAATACTATCGTCGGGGCCGAGACTAATCATCTTATCGGCCGGAATTTGCTGCTCCATCTCTTTGATGACAAAATTTTGAAAATTATCTTTTGAGTAGGCCATCACCCGGCCGCGTTCAGTCAAATGCATGGTGAAATTAGTGGCTTGATCGCCGACATTGGCCGAGGTGGTCACGCCCTGCGGTTCAATAATTTGCGCTTTATCAATAATTTGTAAACCCGCCGCGTCTTTTTGAATCTCGGAATTGATCGCCTCGTTTAATTCACTCGTCAATTGAGCTTGGGCTTTATTGTAATCGTCCTGGGAAATAACTTGGACCTGTTTCGAATAGCCCCCGCTCAAACTTTGGGTTGACTGCCCATAAATGGCATCTTGCTCGGCAGCGGGTAAATTCACAAAAGCGAAACGGCCGGCTCCGACATTGGAATCACTACCGGGATTTTGAGCTTCGATATTGGCATTGACGGTCCCTGGGACAATTTTTAAATTTTGGACAGTCGCCCCCGGTACTACGATCGCATTTTTTAAAACAAAAGTTTTTGACGAAGACGATAAGATTGTTCCAGCGGAGAAACTGTGAGAGTTAGAGTCCAAACCATTATAAATTACGATCGTGCCCGAAGCTTTGCCGCCCAAATCTTCTTGACCGGTAGCGGTAAATTGATCCTGTTTATCTTTACTCACGTCAATTAAAGTTCCGGTAAAAACACTCGGATCGCTATTGGCGGTATCACCGCTAATGGTCATATCTTGGGATTTTTGAAATTTTTCCGCTTGAACTTTAATATTAATCGTCACTTTGGGCAAAACAAAATAAGAACCGACTAAAACTAACAAAATTACAAAGCCTAAAATCGGCAAGACAATTTTTCCAATTCGAGGCCAATTAATCCGGTGTCCGATTTTAAGATTTTTAGCCTTTGAAAAAGCAGGCGATGGAACGAACTTTTCTTTTTCACTTTCGATCGGCTTAGGAATAATTTTAGGAGGTTCGACGCTGGCTCTTGGGCGCCCCTGAAAATGATGAACACTGACTCCGGCCGGTTCTTCCGATCCCAAAGTTTTTCTCATATCGATTTCTAAAACTTCCTCTTTGGCAAGGTCTGGTTTGGGCGGCTGATAAATAGGTCGGGGGTCTTTTAATGATTCATAAACAGTCAGTCCTACTTGAGCAGCTAAGTTGCGTCCAATTTTATCCGCCGTCACGATCGCGATCTCTTTACCCAAATTACCCGCTTCTTTCAAAAGCAACTTCAAATTGATGACGCTCTGTAGAATAGTCGCGCCGCGCGGCACGACTAAACTGATCCGATGCCCAGTCGATTGCCTAAGCTTATCGATAACGGAAGTAATTTCTTCATCTGGTTCTAAATAAAGTATTTCACCCATAATTATTCTCTCAAACTCGTTACGATTCGGTTAAGGACACTGTCCATAACCGCTTCTTCACCCACTAAATCAATAGCTAAATTAGCTAAGCTCATAGGGGTGATATCCCAAGGGTTAACCAATTCATTAGTTTGATCAACGACATTGGCCACATCTTGAGGCCGGATAAAATGGACGGAGGGTTTCCGAGCAAATGGCAAATTCGGTGACCACTCAGCATTTTTCAAAGTTTCTTCGATTTCCGGAAGACTGGAGCCGCCGCCGCAAAGAAGAATTCTTGACGGCAATAAATCAACTGATGAAAATTCTTCAAGAGTCAATTCGACTCCCGAAAGCCAAACTTGACAATCTGCTTTAAGCGCTTTCTTGACAAATTTCGCATCTTCTTCCGGCAACTCACCTTTAGAATATTTAATTTTCATCGTTTCTGCTTCTTCAAACGAGCAACCAAACACTTGAGCGATTCTTTTGGTAAACGAGCGGCCACCCAAGGCAAACATTTTAGTGCCTTCGACACCGCCTTGGCGAACAACAGCGATGTCCGAAGTACCGCCGCCAATATCGATAAAAATGGCACTAAATTCGGTGGATTCGTTTGGCCCAACCGACCGGGCTAAAGCATAAGGATCGGCCACAATCGAGAGGAGATCTAAGCCCAATTCATAGGCGATTGTTTGTAAAGCGCCAAGATGAACAATCGGCGCGAAAGCATTAAAAACACCGACATGAAGCTCCCGTCCTTGAAAACCCAAAGGGTTAGTGACTTTATAACCGTCAATTTTGACATCGGTAATGGCCGCGTTGACCAATTTCACATCAATTTCATTATGGCCGGTCTCCCAAGCCAAGATTTGTCTCGCGCGATCAAACGAACGGCGCTGAATGCGCGAGATAATATCTTTAAGCTCGTCGAGGGTGATTCCTACTTTAGGATCGGGTCGAGTATATTTAATGGTCGTGGTGTTACCTTTAACCAATTCACCGGCGATGCCCATAATAACCTGCTTGGGCATAATTTTAGCCTGTTCGGCCGCCCGATCAATCGCTTTCGCACAATTTTTCACCACACCGTGAATATCGGTGACCGTACCGCCTTGCATATCGGAAAGTTTCTGCCGTTGGCGGCCGGTTCCCACAATCAATCCTTTGTCGTCTTCGACTTTAAAAACCAGACATTTGGCGTATTCGGTTCCAATGTCGAGCGCGACGCAAAAACGGTTTTCAATTTTCCCTTTCCCGAATAAACCCAAATTCCCTCCCTATGAGCGGAATACACAAAAATTAGACTTGAAGTCTCTTCTTTCTTAGTATAGCACAAATTATCAATTTTGAATCGAATAAATGCCTATTCAATAGTTGCTCTAATACGTCTGACGCCAGATGATGAAGATTCCTCTTTGATGATTTTGAATTTACCGATCTCGCCGGTGGATTTGACGTGCGGGCCGCCGCAGATTTCTTTAGATATTGTTCCGATACTAAAAACTTTCACAATTTCTGGATATTTGAAGCCGGGAATCGATGTCGCACCGGATTGTAATGCTTCGGGGAACGACATTTCTTCCATTTTAACATCAAGATTTTGCGAAATCTTATCATTAACCCAATCTTCAATTTGTTTTATTTGTCCGTCAGTTAATTTTTGTGGCCAGTTAAAATCAAAACGGATGCGTTCAGAATTAATATTGACGCCTTTTTGATTTACATTTTTGCCTAAAATTTCTCGCAGGGAAGCGAGCAGTAGGTGAGTGGCGGTGTGAAATTTAGTTTCAGTTTCCCCACCACTTGCCAGCCCACCTTTAAACATTCCAGCAGATGCAGTACGAGAAAGTTCTTGATGTCGTTTTTCTTTTTCATCTACTGCAACTTTAATAAAATTCATCTCTTTATCGTCAAAGTCATTATTTCTATTTAAAAATTCCAGACTTAGTTCTAAGGGGAATCCATATGTCTGTTTTAAATCGGTCATCATTCCTGATATTGTCATGAAATTTCTTTGTGTTTTTGGTTGTGAGCTTACAATTTTTGATGCGATTTCTATTCTTTCCAAACCCTTTTCTAATGTTTGTCGAAATTTTTTCTCTTCAATTTCAATACTATCTAAGATATTTCCCTCCCCAACTAAAAGATTGTTATTCTTATAGACTTCAAAAATTCTTTCGCCAATCTCATATGTAAAATTCTTTTCAAGACCGATTTGTCTAGCTTTAATAACTGCTCTTCGAATTAAGCGGCGGACAATATAGCCGGCGTCTTTATTGGATGGCAAAATTCCATCATTAATCGCAAAAGTTGCCGCTTTAAGATGATCAGCAACAATCCGAAATTCTGTTTGATAGTCTTGATACTTTTTGCCAGAAATTGATTCGATTTTTCTAATTATCGGTGCAAAAACATCGGTTTCGTAGACATCTTTTTCCCCTTTTATCACTACCAACATTCTTTCTAATCCCATACCGGTATCAACGCCCGGGGTTGCAAGTTTGTGATACGAACCATCGGTATTTTGGTAATATTCGTTAAAAACTAACGTCCAGACTTCAATATTATCAACAAACATCTCCACACAAGGCCCGCAAGGTCCTTCATCGCCAGTCGGCCCCCAAAAACAATCTTCGCGGCCGTGTTCTTCAAATTTCAAATTTATCGATTCTAAAATTTTTGCCGATTCATCGTCGCGGGGATTCGTCTCATCGCCGCCGAAAATCGAGCACTTTAATTTTTTAGGATTGATATCAAGCTCTTTTACTAAAAATTCATATCCCCACTCGATTGCCTCTTTTTTAAAATAGCCGCCGAAGGAAAAGTTCCCAAGCATTTCAAAAAAAGTTAAATGAGTGTCATCACCGACTTCCTCGATATCAGAGGTTCGTAAACACGACTGGCAAGTGACGATATTTTTGGCTGGTGCTTCTTCGGGATGAGTATAAAATTTTTTAAACTGCTGCATACCGGCTGTCGTAAACAAAACCGAGGGATCATTTTCGGGAATCAAAGAAGCTGGCGGCATTTCCCTATGTCCCTTGCTCACAAAAAAACTAATAAATTTTTGGCGTAAATCTTGAGCCGTCATTTAATATCCTAAGATAACCGCTCTGACAAAATCGGCCACGCTTGAAAAAGTTTGATTAAGTTTACTGACTTTGACGTCAACGGGCTTGCTGTACCAAGTACCATAAACTTCGTTATATTTACTTTCGACGCTTTGAATTTTTGAAATGTAGCCCACCGTTTCAATCGGCAGCTGGCCGACTCCGTCTTTATAATTATCAACCCGGGGCACGCCGGCGTTGTAGGCCGCAATGGCCAGATCGGAGCGGCCAGGATATTTATCAAGTAAACCTTTAAGATAAAATGTGCCGTATTCAATGTTCGTGTCCGGGTCGAACAAATTGCCGAAAGATTGGCCCAAATCACTGGCAATCGAACGTCCGGTCGCCGGCATAATTTGCATTAAACCTTCGGCCCCGGCCCCCGAAACCGCCTTGGGATTAAAATGGCTCTCGGAAAAAATCACGGCGCAAACTAAATTAGGATCAACACCAAATTGTTGAGTATATTTCTGAATGGAAACTTGATAGTCCAACGGATAAACAATTTCCCCCCAGGCTTTTGAACCATAAATATAAAAGATCACTAATAAAATAATAGTGATGCCGCTAATAATAATTAATTGAATCCTTCTTTTCATTCTTTCCTAGAACCATCTTATCAGGAAAAACCCCAATTGTCTATCAAAATATATAAAAAAATACCCAGGGCAAGGCTTGATAAGTAAATTTTACTTTGGGCGGCAAATCCAATAATTACTAGAGTCTAAAATGTGATTATTATTGAGTTATTTATCGCGCACAATTCAATGATAAATTATCTGCTTTAGAGGTTAGTTTTTCGGCTTTCTTTAAAAATTTCGTTGCCTCTAAAATCTCCACTAATACGGGCATATTGCTTTTAGTAAAATGAACGACAATATTGCCGATTTCTTTAGCATAATCAATCGGCTGACTGGTTATTTCATAAGTCAAAACATCGGCTTCTGGTTCATAATTAATTTTTAGCTGATTACTTTTCATATTGTGTTCTCCTGCCTGGATAGAAGGTGATGACCTTAATCAAGCCCTCTCCTTGTTTATAGACTACTCGCAAAACATGGGTTTTGTTAAATTTTCTCTAGGCGATAAGCAGCGGCAAACGGGATTTATCAATTTTATCAGGGTTCATAATCGTTTCTGTTACTTGCTCTTTTGAGATAGAAAATTTGTGTTTTCGTAAAATTTCAAACTTTTCTTTAGCGTGTTTGGTAAAATAAATCATAAAATTTGACAAATTCTAACTGGTGCCCGAGGTGGGATTCGAACCCACACGACCGGTTAAGGTCACATCATTTTAAGTGATGCGAGTATTCCGTTTCTCCACTCGGGCATGTTTCTATCTTCTATTTCTTCCTCTATGTGTTGGCTTTAAGCTGTGACAATTTGGACATAGTATTCTTAAATTTTTCAATCTATTATCACGACTATTCCCATTTATGTGGTCAATCTCTAAAGGCAAACGACCATCCTTTGATCTTTTAGCCCATCCGCATTCTTCACAATAAGGCAGTTTTAATCCAGCAGAAAGTAGTCTATTTTTCAATTTATAACTCTGAAAAGTACTATTGGACACTATTATTTTTTTAATTGGGATTCTTGGTCTACTTAACCCCCGTAAACCTTTATTCCAGCCCCGCCCTTTAAGATGCGATACATCTATATTATACAACTTAATATATTTTTGTATCTGGCTATAATTTCCGCCTGCCTCGCGCAGTCTTAATCGAATTAGTATTTGCCGGATACTTCTTGAATTCTTTACTGCTACCCTCAAATCATTTTCCGTCCATTTTCTTTCTCTCATATTTCCAGTATATAATACGGCAAACGTATAATCAAGCATATCTGTCTGTGTCTACCACTATTTATTTTAGCACGATTTCCCAACTCTCACCGCTTAATCTTAATTTAGCGGGAATTGTAAAGCCGGCCGCGCGTTTGTGGCCACCGCCGCCGAAAAGTTTGGCGATTTTGGAAACATCAACATCATCGCGCTCAGTCCGTAATGAGGCTCGAATCTCTCCTTCGGGAGTTTCGAAAAACAAAATGGCCGCTCGCACGTCAGGAATCGTATCCATCAAATTGACTACCCCCGTCAAGTCGGCATAAATAGCCCCACAATCTTCTAAGTCCTGGCGGGTAATGACTGAAGAAACAATCTGCAAATCTAAATTTTTCCGGATTCTCCCCAAGGCCACGCCCCAAAGCTTGAGTGAAGAAACGCTTTTATTTAAAGCGACATTTTTCGTAATTTTTTTTAGCTGGGCCCCGCTGTTTAAAAGTTTTGAGGCCACCTTTAGTGTTTCGGGACTAGTGTTCGGATGTTTAAAGCCGCCGGTATCGGTGTAAATACCGGTCAACAAAGCGGTCGCAATGTCACGGCTGATTGGGGTGCCCAACTCATTTAAAATGGCCCAAACAATTTCCGAGGCCGAGGAAACTTTTTGGTCAATAAGATTATAATTAGCGACTTTCCAAAGATCGTTTTTGGGATGATGATCGATATTAATTAAGTTCTTGCTGATTTTGGCGAATTTCTTTAATCTTTCCGGAAAACCGGTTCGTTTAAGATCGCCGCAATCGATGATAATAATGACTTCATAATCACCAAAAAGAATATCTTGTTTAATCTCTTCGCTTTGGGGTAAAAAAACAAAAGGCTTCGGAACAGCATCTTTGCAAACCATCGAAACTTTCTTATGCATCCCTTTCAAAGTTAAATAGAGCGCCAAGGTGGCCGCTAAAGTATCACCATCGGGATCTTGATGGATCATTAAAAGAAAGTTCTGATAGTTTCGAATTTTTGAGATGACTTTATCTAATAGCATCAGGTTGACTCCACTCGCCGTCAATCCCGACTTTCGGCTCGAGATCATTTCGAAGGATTGAGGACGACAACTTTTCTTTCTTCGGCCGGCAAATCAGTGTAAGTTACCTTATACTGATCCATCGACTCGTGAGTTTGTCCCTCCGCTTTGAGAAAGCTTTCTAAGTCCTCCGTATACATTGGTATCACCACCGCCGGTTCGATTTGGCTAATCACTTCTAAGGCCGTCTTCGTCTCGGTAAATTCACCCCCGCCAACACCGATTAAAAGAACGTTGATGCCGTCGAGTTTTTCAAGCTCTTCGTCGGAAAAAATTTTTCCTTTTTTCATCCAAGCAACCGTCATTCGTTCCGAAAGAACTTCGGTAACCCCATCAATGACTTCCACTTGAACGCCACCCGATTCGTATTCGCCCGGCGTCGTAATTTTTAACTCACCCAGCATGATCTCTTGGCCGATTTTGACGGTTTTATTTTTAGTTTTAAGCGTGAAATTTTCTTTTCCGTCCCAGGAAATAATCATTTTCCTCCTCTGGCAACAATTTATTTGGTTTTCTTATGTTTCGGCCCGGCAGTCTTTTTCGCCCTCTTTTTGGTTTCTTTCTTTTCAACGGCTTTAAGTGAAAGACTTAATTTGTGGACTTCCGGTTCAACGGAAATAATCTTGAACTGATAAGACTTTCCTTCCTCGATCACATCTTTCGGATTACTGATTTTTTCACCCAGCTCGGAAATATGGACCAAGGCATCGAGCTGACCGACTTGAATGAATGCTCCGTAAGGGGTTATCTTGGTGACTTTTCCTTCCACAATTTGGCCGACCTTATAATCAGCCGCTGCTTTCAGCCACGGATCAGGCAAAAGCCGCTTAATCGAGAGAGAGACCCGGTTATTCTCAATCGAAATCACGGAAACCTCTACCTTTTGGCCAATTTTAAATTGCTCGCTTAAATCAACAATATGATCCCAAGATGCTTCGGAAATATGGACTAAACCTTCGATGTCCGATGAATCCGGTATTTGCAGCTTAACAAACAAACCAAAATTCACAATGCCAGTGATTTCGGCCGTAAATTTTTGACCAACTTTCAATTTTTTAATTTTTTCTTGTTGGACGACATCACCGGCCGCTTTTTCAGAAAAGATTAATTTACCAGAAGCCGGCTCAAAGCTTAAAACTTTAACTTGAAAAGTTTGGCCGACTAATTCTTTTAAGCGGGAAAAAATTTCTTCGCGGTCGCCTGAGGAAACTTTCGGATAGTGAGAACTGGCCAATTGGGAAACCGGCAAAAATCCTTCAAAATCGCCGAATTGACAAAGTAACCCACCTTTATTGGCCGAGGTGGTTTTGACTTGTAAAATATCACCCGTTTCAAATTTAGTCGCCAAAATTTTAGAAATGCGCTCTTTGTCCGCTCGGCGTAATGATAAAATAACGTAACCATCATCATTTTCAACCGTTAGAACATACGCTAAAACCTTGTCTCCCACTTTGAGTGTATCAACATCGGGTGAAAATTCTTGCTCGGGAATATAACCCAAGGCAAACCCTCCCACATCGACCAAAAGTCGGTTTTTCAACACCTGTAAAATTTTTACTTCAAAAAGCTCTCCCGCCTTAATCGGAATAAGTTTTCCGCCGTACTTGGCGAGCAAATCTTTCATTGACTCGGGACTTTTCATTTTAATTAATCCTTTCTGAAAAAAATACTATTGATGACGGGAAGGCAAGTATTTTTCAAAATTTTTTCTTTCATAATATCTTTTAACTAATTTTGGAAACATCCTAAAGCGATAATCTAAAATCGATAAACCGAAAAGAAAAAAAGCTAAGAACAAAACTATCATAAAGAATCGGCTGCCCAGATAAGCCAGTTGCTGCCATCGAAAGAAGCTCAAAATTAAACCCATCAGACCCGTGTAAAAAAACAAATTAAAGAGCCCTTTTTGCAGCGGTTGGTAAAGCGGCAATTTTTTATTTTTCTGCCCGAGCAAAAACCAAAAAACAAACGCCAACAGAATAAACAGAACAAAAATCGCCACGATATAGAGGAAGCTACGGTGAAACGGCGGCGTTTTTTCAAAAATGTAATCGGTCGAAAAAAATTGTTTAAAATCGATATTGGGCATGGCGTGGTGCCTGGGGGCAGAATCGGACTGCCGACACCATGATTTTCCATTTTTATTTGGACTATCTCATCATCCCGATCAATCGGGAGTTGGGCGCTAATACAAGATTATTGTTGGGACTCACTTGTTAGTCTCTACACCTTCTTCAGTACTCAAACCCACTGAAGCTTGGCTCGGGATTATCGATATAAGAATTCGACTTCCCCGAATTCACCCAATTTTCATCTCCGATTTACACCGGAGCGGACCGAAAATTCAGTCATGTGCTCTACCACTGAGCTACCCAGGCATGATTTATTTTTAAAAAACATGAAATGAGAAATGAGGTTTCTTGACTGACCGCACTTCACATTTCTCATCTTGAATATACTTATAAGGGTTAGGAGATTGATATTGAAAGACGCTTACATCTTAACAAAATGAATCCTATTTATCAAGTGTTCGAGTAAACCCTGGCGACGAACATAGACAATGATTATCCAAAGCAAAGTGATATTGACAATCGGATAGATAATTAGATTTTCAAACCAATGGCCAGTTTTGATGCGCAATTTTCCCAAGGGATCGGGCGGAATGCCAAAATGATAGGGAAGGGGAAAGAGCAAGGGTACACCGGCTTCGGTAAACATATCGGCCAATAAATGCCCGCCGTAACCAATAATAAATGCTAGGTAGACCAAACCAAAATCGATGGTTGTCAAAATAGGAATGAAAGAGAACATTAGTTTTAGAATTAAAAAATAAAGCAAAGATAAAAGGCCGAGCCCGATAAAAGAATGAGAAAGATGCCGGTGGCCGCCAATAAAAGCCGGCTTAACTATTCGCGATAAAACCGAGCCAGCGGGAATTTTCCGCCAGAGCTCGCCGGTCGGCGTATCCAAATCAGGTGCGCTTGAACCGATCACCGTCGAGACGATTAATAATATGATTAATATCGGTGAGAGTTCAATTTTATAAAGTAACAAAAAAACAATCGCTGAAAAAGTTAACCCTACTGAAACGTGAGTTTTGTAAGTCATGTGATAATAATACTATAGCCAACAAAACTAAAAAAGCCGCACTGGCTTTCCTTTTGGTGGGCGGTGAAGGATTTGAACCTACGACATCCTCGATGTAAACGAGGCGCTCTACCGCTGAGCTAACCGCCCTTGGTGCCCGGGAGAGGATTCGAACCTCCACGAGCTTGCGCTCACAGCCACCTCAAGGCTGCGCGTATAGCCAATTCCGCCACCCGGGCATATCAGATAATTATACTCGTCTGTAATTAGATATTCAAGAAATGCCCGCGGTCAGATTTGAACTGACACGGCCTTGCGGCCATACGGCTCTGAACCGTACACGTCTACCGTTCCGTCACGCGGGCAAGTTTATTTTTTTACCCTCTTAGTATTAATATACCACGCGGCGACATTTAAAAACCGATCTGACTCGGACGTGCCGGTAATTTGCGTGACACCTTTGACGTCGTTGGTAATGTGATAGTAAAAACACTCGTGCTCAACCACAAACATGGGCACTTGGGCATCTAAAATCGTTTGAAACTGGGTGTAATCGTCCTGTCTTTTTTGAGGATCAAGCTCCTGACGCGCGGCTTCTAGAAGTTTGTCAGCCTGCTTATCATTAAAATTTGACAGATTTAACCCATTAGGGCCGATCTGGGATGAATGCCAAAAAGGATATGGATCGGGATCTTCACCATAATCCAAACCGTAAAGCAGTAGATCGTAATTTCTTTTCGGAATGGTGGTTTTTTGTAAAGTAACATTATCTTGAACATCCAACGTGACCGTAACACCGATTTTCGCCCAACTTTGTTGTAATTTTTTGGCATAGCTAAGATTTTTGGGGTCATTTGAAGTGACCAAGCGCAATTTCAACGGCCGCCCAGGTGAAACATCATCCCTTAAATCCTTTCTAATATTTAAATCGGATAAGTCCTTGTTGTTTAAATTGAAAAATAAATCTAAGTCCCGCGGCAGACTGACCTCGAATTTTTGCGAATCATCCATCGAAATAGAATCAGTCGGTAAAGCAAAACTTTGAATATTGCCGCTTTTGACGGCCTGGGCTAATTCATCTTGAGAACCGAAAAAAATAAAAGCGATTTTATCGATATAAGGCTTGCCGCCGTAATAATCGGCCCGCGATTGCAAATCAACCTCATTGGTACTTTCTTTGGTAATCTGATATGGTCCGTAATTGAAAATTGGGTTGGTTGAAACATTTAAAAAGGGGCTAAAGGGTTGTTTGAAAGAAAATTTAAGCGTTTGATCGTCAGGGGCGGTGATATTAATATCGGTCCAAAGATTTTGTGACTTAATCTGGTTTAATAAGTCGGCGGCGCTGAAACCGGCGCGAAGATGAAAGATGTAAGTTTTGCCCCCGTCTTGGATATCCCAACTTTGAGCCAGATCTCCGACGACATTTTTTTGGGGATCATATTTCGTCAGCCCAGCATTCACCAGCCGAGTAATATTGGTATCGAGCACCGACGTATCTCCGACCACGCCTTCGTGAAGCTCGCCGCCATAATCGGGAATCAGTTTAGTCGAGTTGATCCAACTTTTGTACCAGAAAAAGCCCAAAGAGAAAATAATAACTAAGGCAAGAGTCAGAACGATAATCTTTTCAATCAAACTTAAGGCATGAGGCAAAAACTTCACCGATTTAGCCGTTTCTTGCCACGGATACTTTTTAATTTTTATGACCGTTTTTTTTAAATTTAAAAAATTCATTATAAATTAGAGTTTAAAAATCGAGTACAATTAAAGAATAACGTTAGTTACGGCCAATAAAACAAAAATAACGGCGATCACAATCGTAAAATAAAATAAAAATTTTTCGGCGCCGCGGCGAGAGCGATAAACCGAACTTTCGCCGCCGAAAGCACCACCTAAAGAAGTACCGCGGTGCTGCAGAAGAATCGCCATAATCAGGAGAATGGCAAGAATAATTTGGATTAACATTAACGTTTGATTCATATTTTTTTAATTACACTTTAGTATAGAATGGAGGCCTGAGCGAGAATTGCACTCGCGCATAGCGGTTTTGCAGACCGCCGCCTTGCTACTTGGCTACCAGGCCATTGGATTTTAAAAACCATTTTTGTTGTAAGTTGGAGCGGGAGACGGGATTCGCACCCGCGACCTCGTTCTTGGCAAGAACGCATTCTACTCCTGAACTACTCCCGCTTTTAAAGGATATTGCTCTTGAAAGAGATTTATCCAAACATATATCTTTTCTTTCAATTCTCGACTTGTGATGTTAATTGAACATATACCATAAGATAATCTTTTTGTAGGATGTCGACCTCTTATGAATTGAGTTTTACTAAATTGATTTTCTGGTATTCCAGCGACGCCGCGCCAAAATTCTCTGCATTTATTTTCAACTAAATCTGGATATAAAATCATTGACAGTCTAATTTTTTCTTTAGAAACCTCACATATTTCTTCGAGAAATAACAAAAATATTCTTATTATATCAGGACTCGTATTGGATAATCTAACTTGAGAATTATTAATATTACTATCGCCTTCCCCCCAATATAACATTATTCCAGCAATAAAAAGTGGATTATCTTTCAAATAACTAAAATTATCTCTTGCTTGCTGGCGAGCTCTTTCCCGCCACCGTTCCCACATTTCCCTACGTTTTTTATTAAAAAGAACAAGTCTTTTTCTTGCAATATAATTAGCTTTTCTTACAAGTTCTTCTTTAACTGATTGTGACCAATCAATTTTCGAAAACCAACTACATAAGGTACTTTTTGGAATATCTAGCTCATTACTAATCTTATTATAGCTTTTCCCTAGCTTGCGCAATTTTAAAGCAAGGTGTTTATCATTCCTCATTTATTTTGAACTATTGTCTATTAGAATTCATTATACCACAGTAGTTCAATTTGTAAAAGAACAATTCTCAAATCTATCTATTATAAGATAGCAACAAAAAGTCAACTTGTAAAGATAGGATATGGTGTGTATAATGTTAGCGAGGTTACATGTCTAAAAAAGATAATCTGAAGTTTAAAAAAAGAATTAAAGCTCAGATTATGCAGGAAGTCAATCGATTTGAGCGTGAACCCTCTTTTACCCCCAAAGCCGAAAAGGCTATTGTTTCTCCTGTCGTTTCAGCTAAGCCTCAAGAAAATCATTCTCCGACAGTGGTTCCAACATCAGCGCCGTCAGTGCTGCCGACCAACAGTTCAAACCTGGTCCGCGCCGATCTTAAAAAATCAGCCATCATCATCGGTTCCATTATTGTTCTCATCGTCGCGATTTACTTCGTTGACAACAAAACTGGCTTTTTATTAAAAACCAGCAGCCATCTTTTTAAATTTTTGCATATTAACGCCTAGATCTTACCGCTAAAAGCGAAATTCTCTCTTTTAGATCAATTACTTTTTTAAAAATTTTTCCACCAACTTTTCGGCATCGGTGTAATCTTCAACCCACTTGATGTCTTTGTTCTTTTTAAACCAGGTATCTTGGCGGCGGATGTAATCGTGAGTATTATTTTTAATTTTAACGATCGCTTCTTTGAGCGTTATTCTACCAGAAAGATAATCGACGATTTCTTTATAGCCAATCGTATTAAAAGCCGGCAAATCTTTACGATATTTAGATGTCAGCCGCCGCACTTCTTCAACTAAACCGGCTTTGATCATTTGATCAACACGGGCGTCAATTTTCGAATAGAGAGTTTGACGATCTTTTTTGATGCCGATGATTAAAAAATTAAATGGCGGCTTCTTTTTCTTTTGCTTTTTAATAAAAGAACCGCCGGAAAGCATCGATACTTCCAAGGCCCGGACTAAACGTCGTTTATTTTTGGCATCAATTCTTAAAGCGGTCTCGGGATCGAGTTTTTGTAATTTCAAAAATAACTCGGTCTCGCTGAGTTTTTCAAGCTGAGCGCGCAACGCAGCGCTTTCTTTTTTTATTTCGGGGATAATATAACCATACAAGAGAGAATTGAGGTAAAGACCGGTGCCGCCGGCCAAAACCGGCAAAGTTTTTTGGCCTAAATATTGATTGATAAGATCACCGGCGACTTTTTGATAATCGGCTAAGGTGAAACTTTCATATGGCTCGACAATATCAAGCAGGCCTTGGGGAAAACTCCGGTCTTTGCCGGTACCGATATCCATCCCTTTATAAATCTGGCGCGAATCAACGGAGATAACTTTTCCCTTAAACTGATGGGCGAGTTTCCTGGCCCATTCGGTTTTCCCCGAGCCGGTCGGGCCGACTACGGCAATCACTTTATTCATGGCCGTCTTTCTTTTCAACTTCGCCGGTTTCATCAGAAGATTCGGCCTTCTTTTTGATTATTTCCTGAATTTTAAAAATTGACCGCCCCGAAACTTTTTCTTTCTTTTTGGGTTCGCCTTTTTGCTTTAACTCTTCTTCGATTTTATCGTAATCGTCAATCATACTTTTTGGTGCCCGCGGGAGGATTTGGACCTCCACGTCCTTTCGGACACATGGTCCTAAGCCATGTCTGTCTACCGTTCCAGCACGCGGGCCGATATTTACTGATTACCGTCTCCCACCGTTATTAAATCCTAGCTAATTCATTATATATTCGTGAAAATTCGTCAGTCTCATTCCAAATGGGATTTTTCTTCAAAAACCAAAAGTCGATTTTGGAGTTTGGGATACTTTTCCAATCCCTCGGCCACAATTTTTTCGGCGGCTGATCTTGCTCGCTTCACCAGTATTATATCTCGAAGTGAGGCCATTTTCAAATCTGGCAGGCCTGATTGCCGGATTCCCACGAGTTCCCCTGGCCCCCGCATTTTTAAATCGATCTCCGCAAGTTCAAAACCATTTTCACACACAACCATTGCTTGAAGACGTCTTTGACTTTGCTCGCTTAAATTTTCGGAAAACAAAAAACAATAGGACTGGAATTTACCCCGACCGACCCGGCCGCGAAACTGATGAAGTTGGGCCAAGCCGAAATGATCCGCCCCTTCGATCATCATAATCGTGGTATTAGGAAAATCGATGCCCACCTCGATCACGGCCGTCGAAACTAAAATATTAATTCGGCCGGCGCCAAAATCCCGCATAATTTTTTCTTTTTCTTCTGATTTCATTCGGCCATGAAGCATCCCAATATTTAACTCCGGAAAAATATTTTTAGAAAGTTTTTCGAATTCGCCCACCACCGTTTTTCGATCAAGATCAAAAAGCTCTTTTGGTTGAGATTTGCCCTCTTCAATTAAAGGGCAAACGACAAAAACCTGGCGGCCGCGCTGAATTTCTTGACGGATAAATTCGTAGGCTTGGTTTCTTTTTTTTGGATCAACCACGAAGGTTTTCACCTTCTGCCGGCTCGGTGGTAATTCATCAATAATGGATAAGTCTAAATCGCCGTAAATCGATAAGGCCAGGGTTCGAGGGATAGGCGTGGCCGTCATGGAAAGTAAATGCGGAATCAACGAGCTTGACTGGCGAAGATGAGCGCGCTGCTTGACGCCAAAACGGTGCTGCTCATCAATAATAATTAGACCTAATTTCGGAAATCGAATATTTTTCTGGATTAAAGCATGAGTGCCAATAATCACCTCGTCATTTTCCAAGTTCGCCTTTTTACTGGCCGCCGTCATTAAGCCGACTTTAATGCCAAAAGGCGAGAATAATTGAGTGATGGTTTGGAAATGCTGATTGGCCAAAATTTCCGTGGGCGCCAGCCAGACCGTCTGCATTTTATTTAAAAAAACCAGATAAGCGGCCATCGCCGCGACCACCGTTTTACCCGAACCGACTTCTCCTTCGAGCAGGCGGTTCATCGGCATGGGCCGATTTAAATCTTTAATGATTTCCCAAGCCGCTTTTCGTTGAGCGTTAGTCAATTTAAAAGAAAGCTTTTCGACAAAAGTTTTAAGCTGCTCTTTTTTAAGCGGCATAGGGGTCGCCGATTCTTGGGCCAATTCCGACCGTCTTTTGACGATGCCGAGAGCAATCATAAAAAGCTCATCAAAAGCGAGTCGTAATTTAGCCTCGGTAACTTGAGTAGAATTTTGAGGAAAGTGAATTTCATGGACGGCCGCCGATAAATCAATCAAACCCTCTTCTTTTTTTAATTTTCCCGGTAAAAAATCTTCAATTTCGATATTTCTGAGCAAGGGTTGGATAATTCTTCTTAGATATTTACTCGTTAATCCTTCAGTTTCGCTATAAATCGGCAAAATAACTGGATTTTTTTCATATTGGCTAACACTGAGCGTTTTTTGGCGACTTTTAAAATCGTAGCCAACTTTGCCAGCAAAAATCAAAATTTGACTCGGTTTTAAGACTTTAGCTAAAAAGGCTTGATTAAACCAAATCGCCCGAATCCGGCCGGTTTCATCAACCAATTCGGCTTCGACAATACTCATTCTTTTACGAAAAGTCCATGCTTGTTTAACTTGTAATATCTCGGCTTTAATAATGACTTCATCACCAATACTCAAACCTTTGATTTTTCGGGGCTCGGAAAAATCTTGCCAATCCCTCGGCCAATAAAAAAGAAGGTCACGGACAGTTTTAATCCCCAACCTTTCTAACTTTTCGGCCATCACCGGCCCGACCCCGATAAGATTTTGGACTGGCGTTTCAAGATTCATTGATTTTCAATCTTATTTTTTCCAGCGGCTCAATGTCTTTTTTAATGAGTTGATAAACCAAGTCCATATACTCTTGATCAGCCCCGCCCATTTTAAGATTGGTCAGAGAGAAAGTAGTTAAAATGCGAATGTTGCTAAGGAGGTTATAAAGCTGAAACTTCTCTGGGTCAGACGGACCATAATTTGATAAAAAAGTTTCCTTTAACTTTTCAAAATTTTCAAATCGGCCGAATCTTTTAAGCATCACTCTTAGTTGATTGATGAAATTAACAAGATCATATTCTTTGTCTAGAAAAGAGGTCAACCCATAATCCAAAATATAGAATTTTTCTTGATTGATGATAATATTCGTTGGCTGAAAGTCGCCGTGGCAGAGACTGGCCGAAGTTTTTTGATCGACCTCCGACTTAATCACCTCTAAAACCGTGTTAACCTTGCGGCCAAATTTCGGAAAATATCTTTCCAAATGCCTTTTTTCGTATTCGTTGCAGTGAAAAAGCGCGCTCGCGTTCCACAAATGAAAATTGGGCTTCGGTAAAGAATGAAACTTTCTTAAAGCTTGCGCGCAAAATGTGACTTTAATCGCCAGCTCCTCGAAACTTTCACCTAAACTTTCCAGCAAAAAATTACCGCTCACATTTTCGTAGAACATTAAATTATATTCTTCAAAATAACCGAGTGGTTTCGGCGCTAAGATATTTCCTGAATTTAGGCCGTGTTCGTAGCACCATTGGAGAGCTTTAAATTCTGTTTCTTCGGAAGCCTCTATGGAAGCCGACCCTCTGACGGCCATTTCGACACCTTCCACCCTCAGCCGATAAAAAATATTGAAGGAATCAGGATTATAAGTTTCTGAACGTTTGATTTCTAAAATCTCAACGGCCCCCTCTTTCTCAAAAATTTTTTGAGAGTTTTGGGTGAAAAATTTTTCGGCTTGGTTTTTATCTAATAAAAAATCAATTGGCCGCATTTTCCCTCTTACGTAATAATTCCTGATGATTATGAATGGCTTTTTTATAAAGCCAAATGTATTTTTTAGCGGAGTTTTTCCATGAAAAATCTTTTTTCATACAGTTGACCTGCATTTTATGCCAGTGATCTTTCTGATTATAGTAAGCTTCAACCGCTCGGCCGATCGCGTCAAGAAAATCTTCTTTGGTATAATTTTTAAAAACATAGCCATTAAGATTATTTTTAACTGTATCGGCTAGACCACCGGTCTTCCTCACGATCGGGATTGTGCCAAAACGCATCGCAATGATTTGCGAAATACCACACGGTTCAAAACGCGAGGGCATTAACAGCATATCCGATCCGGCATAAATAGTTTGGGCCAAGTTGGCGTCAAAACGCATCTCGGCGGCCACGGTTTTAGGATATTCTTTTTCCGCTTTAATAAACATTCCTTCAATATTTTTCCACCCAGTTCCTAAAACGATAAACTGTCCTCCCATATTGACCAACTCTTTTAAGACATCACCAATCAGATCCAAACCTTTTTGGCCAGTTAAACGGGTCACCGCACAAATCAAAGGCAAATCAGCGGATTGGGTGAGGCCGAATTTTTTTTGTAAAAACAGCTTGTTTTCTTTTTTTAAGTCAAGATTATTAATCCAATATTTGACCGGTGTGTCATTGTTGGTGCGCGGATCAAAATCTTCGTAGTCTATACCATTAACAATGCCTGTAAATTTTTGCTTGATATGACGCATTAATTTATACAAACCAGCACTATACTTTTTGGTCAAAACTTCGCGGGCGTACGTCGGACTAACCGTATTGACCATATCGGCATAATAAACTGCCTCGGCGGTCAAATTAATCTCATTTTTCTTGCCGGTAATTTGACCAATTTTTTGAAATTCGCCGCGTTTAAATCCCAACCGGTGAGCAACCGATAACTTGCCAATCGGCTGAAAGGAAAGATTATGAATGGTGCAGACGGTAGCGATACTTCGATAAAATGGATCCTTTTGATAAATCGTATTGATCCATTTCGAAGTCAAAGCCTCATATCCGTCGTGATAATGAATTACGTCCGGATGCCAATCAAGCATCTTTAATAACTGCATGGCCACTTTCGAAATAAAGACATACAGAAAAAAAGGAATCTCATTATAACTTTTGCCGATATCCTCTAAAACGATACCGTTGGGATAAATACTCTTAGGACCGTCAATTAAGTAAACCGGCACTAACGTTCCTGGTAAAAAAGTCTTCCAGACTGAAATTTTTACCCATTTTTTATTATCGGGCATTTTAACTTTGACATCTTTAATGATTAGTTCGGCAGGATATTTTTCCATGTCGATGGTCCGGTATTTAGCCATGACCACGCGAACATCGACAGGATAAGTTTCCGCCATTGCTTTCGGTAAATAACCCACAATATCGCCTAATCCCCCGGCTTTGGCCAAGGGCGTCAGTTCGGTAGTGATATGTAAAACTTTGATTCTTTTTTCGTGACGATTTTTTTTCACTTCATCTCCTTATTAAACCCGATACCCAAAAGGGTTTTTCTTTCGCCAAACCCAGTCAGTCTTAATGATGGTGTCTAAACGTGAATAGAGAGGCTGCCAGCCTAAAACCGCTTTGACTTTTTTGGCGCTTGCCACCGATATCGGAATATCGCCCGGCCGGCGTTCTTGAATTTCAGTCGGAATTTCTTTTTTGATAACTTCACGAGCTTTTTGAACTATTTCTTTAACCGAAAAACCGTTTTCCGATCCCAAATTGAAAGTTTCCCGGGCAATTTGATCAACTTTATTTAAGGCCAAAATATGCGCCTTGGCGATATCTTCGACGTGCAAAAAATCTCTAATCGCTGTGCCGTCAGGCGTTTCATAATCGTCACCAAAGATACATAACTTGGACGATTGGCCCAAAGCAACCTTAATAATATTGGCAATTAAATCTTCCCTTTTGAAATTGGCCTTCCCTAACAAGCCTTCAGGGTCAGACCCGCCGACATTAAAATATCTAAAAATAACGTATTTTAAATTCTGAACTTTTGCTAAATATTGTTCAAAATCTAATTTTGTCTGACCATACGGGCTTTCAGGATAGGTGGGATGATTTTCGTCAACAGGAACATATTCTGGCGTTCCATAAACAACACAGCTAGATGAAAAAATAAATTTATTGACCCCGGCTTTGGTCATCGCCTCTAAAAGATTAACGCTATTGATGAAATTTTCTTGATAGTAAAGTTCCGGCTTTTTGACTGATTCGCTGACGCTGACCTTAGCCGCGAAATGTATGACCGCTTCGATTTTTCGTTTTAAAAAAATTTCATCTAATTGTTCTTTGCTCTTCAAATCCGCTTTGACAAATTCTAAACGATTAAATTTCTTTTTTAAAATCTCAATCGGCTGAATGAAACCGGTCGAAAGGTTATCCAAAATAACAACTGAAAAACCCTCCTTTAAAAGATTCTTAATCGTATGGCTACCGATATAGCCGGCCCCGCCCGTGACCAAAATTTTCATGGTTTCACCCTGCTCTGAACAAAACGGTCATCCTGCCAGAGTTTCTTCCCTCTCTCATTTAAAACAGCCTCGGCAATTTCCGGGAGAGCATACTTACGAACCTCTTCGATATCAAATGGCGGGATATTATTTTTAATTCTTGATTTCATAATACATTCATGCATAAGTGAAAATTTACTAATACTAATACTCTCAGGCGAGCGGCGATAATCGACTAAAATTTGACGGGTATAGCCAAATTTTGCCCCGTTTTTTAACATTCTTAAATATAAATCATAATCTTCCGAAATTTGAAAAGCCGGATCAAATCCACCCGCTTTCTGATAAATGCTTCTCAGAAAGGCGGTACTCGGATTGGTCATGAAATTAAACATTTTAAAAAGCTTGGCGTTAAATGGCTGAAAAAGATGTTTAACTTTCTTGTTTTGCTCGGGGATATAATCCATTAATTGGCTGTAGAAAACATCGTAATTATTTTTAATCATCTCTTCACAAGTGATTCTGGCTCGTTCGGGATGGTTAATATCATCACCATCAGCAGTCAATAAGGTATCTGTATTTGCCCGCGCAATCGCAAAATTACGGGCATTAGAAATACCGGTTAAATGGGCGGGCAACTGAAAATAATGAATTCGATGATCATTAAATTGCTTGACCACTTTTTCGATTGGTTCATCACTATGATCATCAACAATAATTACTTCCCATTCAGGCATATCCTGATTAAGAAGCGATTGAATCATTTCTTTTAATTCGGCTGAACGATTTTTGACACCCGTGATAAAACTTAATTTCGGCGGCATATGTTCCTTTTCTCATTAAAAGCTAGGAGCTTATTATTATCATACCTTCCCTCAGACTAGATAAGCAAATCTATAAGATGTCGAACTATCCCTAAACCGTCTTATCTCAACGAAGATTTTATCTTCTAAATGGACAGACCGAAGAGAGTCGATCAAAGTCAAAGTGAATTTTATAATTGTAAAAAAAGCTTGAACGTCATTTAAAGTCATTTTAGCACTGACTTCCAACGAATGAGTCTTGGCGTTCGACGGATGCAAAATAATCCAGAAATTTAAAGCTTTCTCCTTTGACTTCGTCGGAAAGTTTCATCCAAAAAGCGGCACTGGAAACCATGGAATTATTTGAGCAATTTTCCTTTATCACCTTTGGCAACTTCATTAAATAACTTTAAATAGGCTTTGCCGATCATTTCAATAGAGACTTTTTCTAAAACTGTCCGATAAGCTTTATCAGCCATTTTTTCTGCAATTTCTGGATTACCTTGGAGATAATTAATTCTATCTAAGACTTCCTCAATATTATTAACAATAAATCCATTTGCGCCATCTTTTATAAATTCTCGAGCAACTCCGGTAGGAAAGACAATCGGGACGGTTTTTGTTGCCATTGCTTCTATTATTGCCAGTCCAAATGATTCACATCTTGCCACCATCAAGGCAATGTGGGAATCTAAGTAAGCTTTTTGGATTTTTTGCTGATCTAAATTCTGATGGAATTGGACATCCTTAAAATTATCCTTTACAAGATCTCGGTATTTCTTGCTGGTTCCAGAAATAATTAATAATATCTTCCCAGGCGATTTGCTAAAAATTTCAAAGAGACGATCTGCTCCTTTTACAATAAAGCCATTTCGATCACTGGGCAGGCGAGTCACACTAATAACTTTTAATTGATTGGTTTTAAATTCTTTTTTTGGATTCTTAAACCAACTTTCGGGAAGGGCGTTATAAATCACCGATATCTTTTGAGATTCAGCGTTGTAATATTTTAACAAGGTCTGCTTCAATAATCCACTGACAGAGATAATACGGTTGGAGCGCATTACAAAATATTGTTCGCCAAGCGATATCACCTTCTCATGTTCTTGCTGAAAACTTTTTCCTCCAATACTGTATTTTTTCGCTATCGCTAACCATTTATTAAAATTTTGCAAATTCTCTATTTTTGACTCTGCAATTGTATCCATAAGCCAGGCGGCATTATGATGAAATATGGTGATGAGAGGTTTTTTTATTTCTGGTAGAATCGCCCCAAACCAATTCGTTGTCAAAATGAGATCGCATTGATTTAACTCTTCTTTTTTCTCAATAAGCTCTTGAAACATCAAAGGCGTCCCCAAAGCAGGTAAATCAATGAGGTCAATTCTTTCTTTACTCACAGGTGAAAATTCAACGACTTCGCAACCCTGTTCTCTCAAATAATCAATTATATTCTGATTGGCAATCTCCGATCCGCCCTTAGCTACCTTGCCGCTAGAATAAAGAATTTTAGGATATCTAATCCATCCAATTTTCATATTATTTTATTTAAATTTACTATTCGATCATGAGGATAACGACGCTCTTTCCATAAATCAATTCGCTCAGGCAAATACAAATAAAATATCAGCCGGTTTATCAATCCGTGGCCACAAATCAAAATCCGTTCATTTTCAGTTGTGACCTCCTTCAGCGCACTAATTAGATGTTTAACTCTTGTTTTTGCTTGCTCAAAATTTTCGCCGCCGGGAAAGTCCCAGTGGTTAATCTCGCCATCATAAAAAGCGGCCGCCTCCTTCGGGTAACGGGCCCGAGATTCCTGTTCATTTAAACCTTCAAAATTGCCAACATCTATTTCGTCAAGATCCTTAAAAGATTTAACCGGCGCCTTTGTTTCCGAGGCCATGATAGTGGCTGTCTCCTGAGATCGCCTTAAACTGCTCGAAACAATCAAATCAACTTTGCCATCTGCCAGAATTTTTTTGGTTAACATTTTTACAGTCTCGATACCCTCCAATGTGAGACCGTTGTTGTCATTTTGGCCGGCAAAAGTGTGCATATCTTCGCCACCAAGATTATGTTGAGCCTGCCCGTGCCTTATAATAATCAGTTTCATCTTTTCTCCAGATTACTCAATAATCGCTAAAATCTCAGGTAAAATACTGATGGTTTTATCGGCGACTTCTCTTAGAATTTTATCTTTAGGACGGTAAGCGATACTAAAACCGACCTTTTGCATAATATCAATACATTGGGGACTATTGGCAATTAATAAAACTTCTGAAGGTTTAACTTTGGTCTTGGCTAAAATCCGCGGGAGAGTGTTTGATAAGGCAATATCTAAATCAACATCCACCCACTTCTCAATTGAGCGCGGTGTAATTTTTCCCGTAAATTTGCCGTTTTTTTGCTCGAGAAAAGCGCAATCGACAATATCCACGCCTAAACGCTTGGCCAAGGGCTCAACAATCGATGAAAAAATCGAACTGATGATGGCAATTTGGCATTTCCTTTTTTGGAGAGCCTTGATTACTTCTGGAGCATACTGAACTAAAGGAACATTTTGACAAAACTCTTCAACCGCCACTTTTTTTAAACCTAAATAAAGGGCCGCCCGTTTGGTCATCCACTCCCGATAAGTAATCTTTTTTTTCTCGTACAAAGCTTGAATTTTTTCCAGCGGCAAGATGATACCGAGCTTTTCGTAAATTTGTTTAACTGAACCGGGGTTAATCAAAGTCTCGTCAAGAACAAAAATGATGAGTCTGTATTTTCTTTGAATCAAGCCCGCTTTGCGAATCATGGTTTCCATGACTTGTTCGGCCATTTCCGCTTTTTCTTGATCGGTTTGAGCCTTATGCTCCAGCCGGCCAATATTGACTTCCACAATTCTCTGCCCCGCTTCAATGGCGTCAAGAAGAATGCCAATATCAACTCCCCAACGGTTTTCTAAATTGACACTTTCTAAAAATTGTTTTTTAGCGCAAACCTGACCGCTAATAGGTTGATTAAAATATAAATCCGGGAAAAGGATTTTCATCATGGGTTTAACGGCTATTTCAGTGACTCTTCCTCTAGCCAGATCGAAAGAGCCTCTCGAAAAATCAACCTCACCTCTTAAAACCGGGAGGGCAATTTTTCTTATCTTTAGAGCGGTAATGTTTTTTAAATCGGCATCTAAAAGTAAAATAACTTCATTTTTCGATTTTTTAATACCCGATCTAAGCGCCAGGCCTTTCCCTTTATTACGGCTGTGTTTAAGATAGATAAAACGAGAATTTTTGAGAAATTTTTGTATCCTCTTTTCGGTGTCGTCATCGCTGCCATCATTGACGAAAATTAATTCGGAAACCTCTTTTATTTTTAAAACTTCCGAAATGACATTGGCCGCAGTTTTGCCTTCATTAAAAGCCGGAATAACCACCGTAAAATTGTCATAAACTAAACTGGTCATTTTAAAATCATCCTTTAAGCTTTTTTTAAAAACTGGGCGGCCAGCTCAGGAGAAACCACATCAATGACGATACCGGATCCCATTTCATACCCGCCAAACTTCGAAACTCTCGGCGCAATTTCCATATGCCAGTGGTAAAATTCCGCCACATGATCTTTTTTGGTTGGTCCCGTATGAATCCACCAATTAAACGGTGGCGACTGGATGGCGTTATTTAGCTTGGACATTACATCATAAACAATTTTACCCAAGTTTTCAAGCATGCCAGCGTCCGCTAGCTCAAAAGAGGGCGAGTGCGATTTAGGCAAAACCCACATTTCAAAGGGGAATCTTGAAGCAAAAAAAGTAAAAGCCATAAAATCCTCATTTTCGGAAATTATCCGAATGGCTTGTTTTTTTTCTTCGTCCAAGATGGCACAAAAAACACATTTATTTTTATCTTGATGAAACGCTTTGGCCCCAACCATTTCTTTTTCGACTAGATTAGGGACAATCGAAGAAGCAAAAAACTGGGAGTGGGGATGTTCGATCGAAGCGCCGGCTTCTGGACCGAAATTATGAATCGGCATGGCATATTCTATTATGGGATTACTTTGGTAAAATAAACATCTTTTTTGATAGACGCCAAAGAGTTCAGTTAAAATTTCCCAGCCGCCATCATAGATCTCTTTTTGATGATCTTTAATGATAATAACCTCATGCCCGCCCAGCGACTTAGTTGAAAAATAAAGGCCGCTGCCCTCCTGGATAACGCCGTCGTCTTTAGAAAAAGCCGGGTATTTATTGGGAATAACGTAAATATTAGCCGTTTCAGCCTCTTTGATGGAGAGATGGTAGGTGCTCTTAGGATTCTCTAAACAAAAAGGACACTGCCCGTCCATGTGTCTCTTGGGCGCGGCGGCCATCACAAAATCTTCCGGACGTTTGGCCCGCTCCGGGGCAATCACCACCCATTCACCCGTGACAATATTTTGTCTTAATTTAGGCATGCTCACTCCTTTGGCGTTTTTTCCTTATTACTTTATTCCTTCTTCGACATATTTATGATAATGCGCCATCGCCACCGCTAAGGCATCGGCCGCGTCGTCAAAACCTGATTTTTTACCGGCGCCGACTGATTTATTCGGCTTTAAAGCTTTTTCAACCTCTTCGAAGACTTCCTTCTTTTCGGATCGTCCGTAACCAGTGACGGCCATCTTCACCTGCATTGGCGTATATTCAAAAGTCTGTAAAGCCAACCCTTTTTTGGCACAGGCAAGCAAAATGACTCCTCGTACTTCCGATATTTTCATCGCCGTCTTAGCATTATTGAAAAAAAACAGCAATTCCAGAGAAACCTGATCAGGCTTATAGTCCTCGATTAATTTCATTATATCATTAAAGACACGGTTCAAGCGCTCGCAGTCTCGGAGCAACTTATCGGTTTCGATACAACCATGAGTAACCCAGGTTAATCGGCCGTCTTTTTCGGAAACATCAACAACGCCATAGCCACATCGCGCCGTCCCTGGATCAATTCCTAATATCCTCATTTGCTCCCTTCACCAATAACTAATATCTATCATTATTCGTCATTTATTTAAATTCGTGATGAGTGTAACTGGTATATTAAAATTTGAATATACAGCCGAGATATCTTCTAAATCATCCAGCGTGTCCATAAGATCAACGATTTTTTTGGCGACGGCCTCTTCGGAAATTACGAGCATCGTTTTAGGTTCCCAAGAAAGCATGGCCTCTTTGGTTTTAATATCCGCCGTCTCAAGAGTTTTTTTCACTTTCTCTAATTTATTTGGAACAGTATAGACGATGATCATCCCATCTTGTTCTTCAAAATCTTCGGCCCCTGAATCAATAATCGCCATTTCAATCTCATCTTTATCTTTTTCTGCCGGATTAATTAAGAGTTTGCCCATTCGATTAAATAAATATGATGCCGCCCCTGAGCCAGTCAGTTTGCCGCCGAACTTGAAGAGGGTATTTTTTACGGCTGCCGCTGTGCGATTTTTGTTGTCGGTCGCCGCTTCAATAATGATAGAAATGCCGCCTGGACCGATCGCTTCGTAGAGCATTTCTTCGATTTGGGCGCCGCCTGATCGGCCCGTACCGCGATCAATGGCTCGCTCGATATTTTCTCTTGGCATATCAGCAGCTCGAGCACGCTCAACCGCCATTTTTAATTGAAAATTAGCTTCCGGATCGCCACCGCCAGATCGTGCCGCCAAAATTATCGGCAAAGTCAACTTACTAAAAAGCTGGCCGCGTTTAACATCGGCCGCTCCCTTTTGTCTTTTAATTTGACTCCACTTGGAATGTCCAGACATAATTCACCTGAAATGATTGTACCAGATATTTTTAGTTTGAAAAGGTTTTAACCACATCATTTTACCCGTCGGGAGTGATTTCCGTCCGACTATCTTGATCGGTCCGAACATATTTGAGCACTAAACTCCCAGCCAGGGTTTCAAAGATGGACTTTGACTTACTCATACCACCATTGTAAAGGTTTCTTAACTATTGTATAATACTAAAAGGATTTTTAATCCTTTTAAATACTAAAAAATTAATTAGCCAAATAAGATGAAGATAAAAAAGAAAACCGATCCAAAATTAAAAACGCCAGAAAACAAAATTAAGGAGCTTGAAACTAAAATGGTAGCTTTAGAGAAAGGCTGGCAGCGGACTCAGGCCGATTTTGAAAATTATCAAAAACGCTCCGAGGAACAAAGCGGTCTAAACTTAAATCTAATGAAGGCCGATTTTTTAACCAAAATCACGCCAGTGTTAGATAATTTCCGCCGGGCTTTTACCCACGCACCTGATGATAATTTCGCGACCGGTATCAAACATATCGAAAAACAACTTGAAGATATATTAGTTTCCGAGGGTTTGAAAAAAATCTCCGCCAACCCCGGCGAGAAATTTGACTGCAATCTTCACGAGGCAATTTCGTGCGAAGAAAATAAAAAGGTTGCCGCTGATCACATTATCGCCGAAACCGAATCCGGCTGGATGTTTGGCGACCGCGTCATTAAACCGACTAAAGTCAGAGTATCTAAAGGAAAATAATCAAAAATATCTGCCCTCTTGACAAATATTTTCAATGTAAAGTATACTTGACACTGGGCATTAAAATTAAAGTTTAATCACTCTTCGACAAAATCGAAGTAAAGGAGAAAATATGTCAAAAATTATTGGAATTGATCTTGGTACAACCAACTCGGTTGTCGCCGTCACCGAGGGCGGTAAGCCCAAAGTTATCCCCACGGCCGAAGGCTCAAATCTTTGCCCTTCAGTGGTGGCCATTAGTAAAACGGGGGAGAAATTAGTTGGCCAACTCGCCAAGCGGCAAGCCGTCACTAACCCGGAAAATACGATTTTTTCAGTTAAGCGTTTAATCGGCCGCCGTTGGGAGGAAGACGAAATCCAAAAAGATCTCAAATTACTGCCGTACAAAATGGTCAAAGCGGGCGACGGCGTGAAAGTCATCATGGGCGGCAAAGAATACACTCCTCAAGAGATTTCCGCTTTCATTTTGCAAAAACTCAAAACCGATGCCGAAAGCTATCTGGGTGAAAAAGTGACTGAAGCCGTCGTGACCGTGCCGGCCTATTTTAACGATTCCCAGCGTCAAGCGACCAAAGACGCCGGGGAAATTGCCGGCTTAAGTGTCAAAAGAATTATCAATGAGCCGACCGCATCGGCTCTCGCCTACGGCTTAGATAAGGCCAAAGAAGGCAAAGTGGCCGTTTATGACTTTGGCGGCGGCACTTTTGATATGACCATTTTGGATATCGGTGACGGCGTTTTCGAAGTCAAAGCGACCGGCGGCGACACTCACCTGGGCGGTGATGATTTAGATCAAAAAGTGATGGACTACATCGCCGATGAATTTAAAAAATCCGAAGGGGTGGATGTCAAAAACGATCCGATGGCCCTTCAACGTGTTAAAGAGGCGGCCGAAAAAGCCAAAATTGAGTTATCAAGCCAAAACGAAACGGAAATTAATCTGCCGTTTATCACCGCTGATGCCGCCGGCCCAAAACACTTGGTCATGAAACTTTCTCGCGCCAAGTTGGAACAGCTCACCGGCGATTTAATCGAAAAAACGGTCGGGATCTCCGAAAAAGTTCTCAAAGATGCCGGGGTGGAAACTAAAGATTTAAAGGACGTCATTTTAGTTGGGGGTCAAACCCGCATGCCGTTAATCCAAAAAACGGTCCAAAAGATTTTTGGCAAAGAGCCGCACAAAGGCGTTAATCCTGACGAAGTCGTCGCTTTAGGCGCAGCCATTCAAGGCGGCGTTTTGGGCGGCGATGTCAAAGACCTTCTTTTACTCGATGTGACGCCGCTTAACCTCGGCATAGAAACGTTGGGAGGCGTGATGACACCGTTGATTGAAAAAAACACGACCATTCCGACTTCCAAAACCCAAGTTTTCTCAACGGCCGCCGACAATCAACCTTCCGTCGAAATTCATGTTTTACAAGGCGAACGCTCGATGGCGGCTGATAACCGCACCTTGGGCCGATTCATGCTCGACGGCATTCCGCCGGCGCCGCGCGGATTACCGCAAATTGAGGTGACCTACGACATTGACGCCAACGGCATTTTAAACGTTAAAGCCGTTGATAAAGCGACGAACAAAGAACAAAAAATTACCATTACTTCGTCTTCGGGACTTTCCAAAGAAGAAATTGAAAAGATGAAGTCCGAGGCCGCAACCCACGAAGAAGAAGATAAAAAGAAAAAGGAGCTCATCGACGCCAAAAATCTCGCCGAGAATTTAACTTATACGGCCGAAAAAGCCCTCAAAGATGCCGGCGAAAAGGTTAAAGCCGAGGATAAAAAAGAAATTGAAGAAAAAATTAGTTTAGTTAAAGAAGCCACCAAGAGCGATGATCTCGAAAAAATCAAGTCCGAAACCGAGGCTTTAAGTGGAGCAATTCAAAAAATCGGCGAGGCGATGTATAAGCAGGAAAAACCAGCTGACCAGGCCGAGCCAAAAACCGAGAGCAAGCCAGAAGAAGAAAAGCCGGAAGATAAAAAAGAGTAACATCGATATAGTTTCGTATTTTCGGCGTGTTTTGTCGTTCCTCTCTTAATTTTATGAATAAAGATTATTACAAAATTTTAGGCGTCAACAAAAATGCTTCGGCTGACGAAATCAAACGTGCTTATCGAAAACTGGCTCATCAGCATCATCCTGACAAAAACTCAGGTTCTGACGAGAAGTTTAAAGAAATCAATGAGGCCTACCAAATTTTAAGCGATACCAATAAGCGGGCACAATATGATCAATTCGGTTCAGTCGGCGGACCAGGCCAAGGGTTCGGCGGTTTTAGTGGATTTGAAGGATTTGGCGGCCGCCAGACGTCAGGTTTTGATTTCAATGATTTTTCAGGATTCGGCTTTGGCGGAGGGATTGGCGATATTTTCGAGGATCTCTTTTCCGGGGTCTTTTCCCAAGTCCAAAGCGACGTGGAAATCAGCCTGATCTCCGCTTTGCTCGGCGATAATATTCAGCTCAAAACCAGCCAAGGCGAAGAAATTGATTTTAAAATTCCGCCCGGCACTCAAGATGGGACAACTTTTCGGCTCCGAGGCAAGGGGCGACCCACCCAAAGAGGCAGGGGCGATTTAATTTTGACGGTGCGAATTCACTTGCCGCGGCATTTGACTCGGGAACAAAAAGAGCTCTTAGAAGAGCTTAAAAGAACTGGTTTGTGAATTTCGAGTTGACAGACGAATTTCGCTATTAGATAATAAGAACAGGATATTAAACTAAAGGAAGGGGCCATCTTATGCCAGCGCCGACTTGGAATCTGGCAATTACCGTTATTTTCCTTATCGGAATTGTTTTTGGCTATATCTTACAACGGGAAAAAATCATTGCCACCTTACTTTCGGTTTACGTCGCTTTAGTGGTGACTCAACTTTTTGCCGGCAATGTTTTTGATTTCTTCCAGGGTAATAAGGTTCTGTTCAATCAGGTTTGGATTCGCTCGAATGCCTCACCTTTTACCGTCAGAGTCTTGGTTTTTTTGGCGGTGATTGCACTTTTATCTGCTAAAGGCGGCATCTCCGGTACGAAGTCCAAGGGCGTGCTTTCGCCCATTGAAATTATGATCCTTTCATTTCTCGCGACTGGGCTGATCCTTTCGTCAATATTTTTCTTTATGCCGCCCGAAACCCGCGACGCGTTTATTAAAAGTTCCGCGCTGGCCTCGTTCGTCATCCGATATTACCCCTTATGGGTTGTCACCCCCATTATTGTCCTGGTGGGTCTCGGTTTTGTTCGTAAAACGGACTAGGCGACAACTTAGAAATTAAATTTAAGCGTCTTTGAGCGCTTTTTTGAGTACATCAACACTAAAACCAGAGCATTTAATTTTTGATTCTGGCAGTCCATCTAAATATTCGGAAACGTCTTCGCGGGTTATTTTTTCGATTTCAGAAATTGATTTTCCTTTGACCATTTCCGTCAGGGCCGATGATGAGGCAATGCAAGCGCCGCAGCCAAAAGCTTTAAATTTTATCTCGGCAATTTTCTTTCGCCCGGCATCGAACTTTATCCACAAGGAAACAACATCGCCACAGAGGGGATTGCCGCCGGAGGCCCGAGTATCGAAGTCTTTAAGTTCACCCATATTGCGGGGTTTGCTAAAATATTGGATCGTTTTTTGGGTATACATTTTAATGGGATCTCAGAACGTGGCGGCCGGGAAAGATGGCTTTATTTTTTAATTCTTCTTCAATCCGTAAGAGCTGATTATATTTGCAAATTCTTTCACTTCTTGAAAGCGAACCAGCTTTAATCTGCCCGGTTCCTAAACCGACCACTAAATCAGCGATGGTCGTGTCTTCGGTTTCGCCCGAACGGTGCGAAACGATGGCCGAATAGTCGGCGGCCAAAGCCATCTTAATCGCCTCAATGGTTTCGGTCACTGTGCCGATTTGATTGAGCTTAATTAAAATCGAATTGGCAGCTTTTTTTTCAATGCCTTCTTCTAAGCGTTTAATATTAGTGACGAATAAATCATCACCGACAATCTGCAGCTCTCGCCCGAGCCGAGCGGTCAATTCCGTAAATCCCGTCCAATCATCTTCGGCCAGACCGTCTTCAATTGAAACGATCGGATATTTTGAAGACCATTCTTTATAAACATCGATCATCCCGCTACTGGTAATCATCTTTTTTTCCATTTTAAGATGATAAGTGTTGCCCGAATAAAGTTCGGAGGCCGCCGCGTCAATAGCCAAAACGATATCCGTACCAGCTTGGTAACCGGCTTTTTCGATAGCTTCTAAAATTAATTCGATGGCCGCTTCGTTAGAAGAAAGTTCCGGCGCAAAGCCGCCTTCATCACCCACAGCCGTGCTCAAACCTTTGGCCGAAAGAATAGCTTTCAGGGCGTGAAAAGTTTCGGCCCCGTAGCGGAGAGCTTCTTTAAAATTCGGCGCGCCCACTGGCAGAATCATAAACTCTTGAAAATCGGTGGACTTTTCGGCGTGTTTGCCACCATTTAAAATATTCATCAAGGGGACCGGCAGTTGGATCGGCAGACCGGTTTTAGCGATTTGGTGAAAATATTTATAGAGAGGAATTTTTTGCGAGAGAGCGCTAGCTTTAGCAAAAGCCATTGACACGCCAAGAATGGCATTAGCGCCAAGTTTTTCTTTGTTCTCAGTTCCGTCCAGTTCGATCATTGTTCGATCGAGCTTGTCTTGCGATAAATCCTTGCCGACTAAAGCTTTGGAAATTTTGCTCTCAATATTGGCCACCGCTTTCTCGACGCCTTTGCCGCCGTAACGGCTGCCACCGTCACGCAATTCGTGAGCTTCATAACTGCCGGTCGAAGCGCCCGACGGCACGGCCGCTCGGCCAAACGAACCGTCATCTAAAGTTAAATCGGCTTCGACGGTCGGATTTCCTCGAGAATCTAAAATTTCCCGCGCCTTGATTTTGTTAATTTTTGCCATTTCATCTCCTCAAAATTAGTATACCATATACGTAAAATACAAAAAGAGGATATATTTAGCGTTGATATTTTTTGAGATTTAAGGTAAGATATTCTTATGCGGGCCCATAGCTCAGAGGTAGAGCGTCGCCCTTTTAAGGCGAGCGTCCCGGGTTCGAATCCCGGTGGGCCCTCCATTTAGAAAGTGGAACTTTTTAGGTGGAGGGAAAAGAATATAAGGACATGAAAGACCATTTTGGGTCTTTTTTGGTGTCAAAGAGGCCTATTCTTGGTCACTCTCAAAACCGTTGATAATTCGGTTGTTTTGTAGTATAGTGTGCTTAGTAGTTTATCTTCTTTCGGCCGATAAACGAGCTTTGCTTAAGCGAGACTAAGAATCGGCGCAAGGAGAAGGAGAATGTCGATCAGGGTCAAATTCTGCTGGCTGCTCTGCATCATCAACCCAGTTTTGGGTTGGTATTTCGGCTGGTGGCGACATGGGACAACGGCTATTCTCTGGCTGGCGCTGGAGGGCGCCATTTTGAGCGCGATCGCATATTTACAGCGACGGCCTTGGCTTTCAGAATGGTACCCCAAAGTTGGGGACCTCGAACGAATTCTCTGGACGATCGGACAGTGCGAGGATTGTGGCATCGGAGTTGAGATGTGCACAATCAAAGCTCGAACTACGCCTTTCAACGAGATGTCGTTGGAAAATGGGGTTCAGCGGATCAGGAGGGCTTTGCTCATACTTGAAGATCAGTGTATCAAGTCCGAAGAACGTTTCAACCCAAACCCCGGCGGCGAGTGGTATCGGGTTTATCACCTCACCAGTCTTGGCCGGGTACTCTACGAGATCCAGCGCCGCCAACGTCTGGAACGAGAACTCGAGCGGGTCTAACAGATAGACCAGTGTAACGACCTTAAGCCTCTGCGTGGATTTGCCAATCTGGTAAGTCACTTCATGCAGAGGCTGCTGTTTTATATCTCAATGTTTAAGATAATTTCGGGCGCACTAGGGGAGTCCCGACAAACGTTCCAGCCCGCAGGTAAGTTGGCGATTATGTTTCCCATCGCCACCCCTGCGGGTTCTTTTTTTTACACGAAAATCAGTTTGGGTTTCATCATCTTCCAATACTCATTATCCTTCAGTAATTTTACAAAAAGGGCGCGAATCCTTTCGGACCGCGCCCTACGGTTTTCTCACCCCTCCCTTGTTCAGATCCGTTTGGCCCAGAGCAGGCCGTGATGCGTGAAAACCAGCCTCTTGACCCGGACCTCGAACCCGTGACTCTCAAGGAACTGCCGAAGAACGTTTTCATTTCGCCCTTCGTCAATGACATGGAACTCGAGAGCGAGGCGCGAGATGCGCTCCAGTAGTTCTGGCGGACTTTTGCAGAGGATGTCGTACTCTGCGCCCTCGATGTCCATTTTCAGGAAGTCGATGGTCTCAATCCCGCAACGCTGGAAGACACCCTCGAGCGTGATTGACTCCACGCTCATTCTGATCCGGTTCATCGGTAAAACCAGAGAGTGTCCACCATTATTACGAGGGTTGAAAAATAGCTCAACCGCCCCTGCCACATCGCTGACGGCCAGCTGGAAAGCCTGCACATTTTTGATGTGGTTCAGCGCAAGGTTTTCTTTAAGCAGGCGGTAGTTACTCTCGACTGGCTCGAAGGCGTAAACTACCCGTGCTTGTCCAGCGGCCGTTAGGCTAAAGGCGCCGAGGTGAGCGCCAATGTCGACAACAACATCTCCCGGGTTGATTTCGAAGCCGGGGAAATTGTTGTAGTCCCGCCGCAGGGCAACCTCCAGAACAATGCAACGATCCATCGTATTGCTCCGGGTTTGGATCCGCTGTCCGTTTCTTAAGCGGTAGAGGGTCATCAACACCCTTTTCCGCTTAAGAAGATTGAGAAAGTAGTCAGGCCAGTTGACCAAACCAGCAATAGGAATGAAGAAGTCCAGCGGCGGAGGGACAAAGGAGTATTCGCCGCGCCGTACGCTGCTCGCAATGCGCTTGATGTTCAATCTCTGTCTCCTCCTTGGGTAACAGTGTGATATAAATTGAACCATTCATAATATGATAAAAAGATCGAAAAGTCAATAGGGGCTTTTCGCTTAGATACTTTAGTAACTTGACACGTAGGGGTTTGTAGAGAGAGGGGACATCCCATCCACGTCACGGCCCCCTTGATACTCCAGTAAGTTTATAGTACTATGTAATACCAGCTTAATAGAACAACAAATCTGATTGGACCTTCACAACAACCGCCCAAAGGCGAGAAAGGAAAAAGGTGTGAGCCGACGTATCGGGAAAGCACTCGTGGGCCTGATCGTCATCTGCGGACTCGTAATCGCAGAGCTTTCCAAGCGACTACTTCACTACAAGTACTTTGCTCTTTTTCTTTTTAAGCTGCCTAGCGGACCGTCGTACATGGTTGTCACTGGTTCATTGGCAGCAGCAAAGATCTTGGATTTTTGGACTGCTTATCTCGTCATTGTTATCGGCGATCTGACGGGCGACACTTTTTACTACTGCGTGGGCCGCTGGGGTGGCTTACGTTTTCTGAAGAGATGGGGCCAGTATATCTGGCTCGATCCGAAAAGGGTCGACCATCTAAAGTCCCGTTTTGCAAGTCATGGTGGCAAAATCTTGCTTTTCGGGAAGTTTACTCAGATTTTCGGTGCCGTGATCTTGGCTGCGGCTGGTGTTGCCGAGATGTCTTACTTACGGTTTCTGCTGTATAACCTCTTGGCGACCTTGCCAAAGACGCTCTTTTTTCTACTGATCGGTTTCTACTGTTTTCAGGCATATCCCAGGATCCACCGTTATTCTGGATGTGCCGCAGCGGTCTTTATCCTTTTGACCATCCTGGTCATCTGGATCGCTAAGCGGAAGAACCGAGAGTTCGCTTAACTATGGCCGGGAGCCAAAAGTTTCCGGCCATTCGCATATCTAAAAAACACCTAATGGAAGATTTTCAATTGACTTCTATCTCAAGAAGGAATATAACGGAGGCGAAAGGACCACGATGCAAACTTTTAAATTAACTTTTGCCATCATCGCTGTTATTGTTTATATTTTAATCTATCCTCACCTCATTAATCGCTGCAAATTTTATCTTAATCAGCAACAAACTCTGATCCAACAACTAACAAGCAGTAATGGTTAAAATTTAAGATTTTTTCTTTGTTAAATACCGCTCGCGTTGGCCTTCAGCCCCAATTTGTAAATGTTGTAATAATATACTACAATTGTTGTAAGATTAAACAATGACAAACTTTTTAGAAATCACCAGATCTAAACTCCGGCGTAAACTTATGGCTTATTTTTATACGAACACGGAAAGTAAGCTCTATTTGCGCGAGATTGCTTCCATTCTTAGGGAAGATGCTGGTAATCTTTCAAAAGAACTTTCCCATCTTGAAGAAGAAGGGATCTTTATTGCAGAAATGCGTGGAAATCAGAAATATTTTTCTCTCAATCTAAATTATCCTTTGTATAAGGAATTAAAATCAATTATTTTTAAAACGATCGGGATCGAAGGTTCTTTAAAAACAACACTAAGAAAGATCAACGGCATCAGGATTGCCTTTATTTATGGTTCCTTTGCCTCCGATAAACAGAATGGTCTCTCCGATATAGACTTGGCAATTATTGGTAAAATTAATGAAAATGGATTATTAAAAGAAATTAATAAATTAGAAAAAATTTTGGATAGAGAAATTAATTATACGCTTTATTCTGAAACAGACTGGGATCGAATGAAAAAAATGAAAGATACATTTACGGCTAATATTTTTGATGAGCCTAAAATAATGTTAATTGGAGGAGAAAATGAACTTTGATGATTTAGTGAAAAAGGAGAGCTTAAAGAAAGTTTCACGAATTGATTGGCAGATGATATCACGCTTAATTAAACGCGCCAAAAAAGATCTTAAAACGGCCAAAAAGAATTTAAACGATGATGAACCAACCGCTTTAGATTTAGTCTATAAGTCGATGTTCCATGCAGCTAATGCGTTAATTCAGTCGCAAGGGTACCGGCCAGGCAAAGTTCGCCAACATATTGGAGTAATCGAAGCTATAGAAAGAACTCTAGGGGTTGAAACTAGACCGATGATTAGAAAATTTGATCGTTTAAGACAAAAGAGAAATGAATTTGAATATCAGGGACTTTATCGAGGAACAAAGACAGAAATTATAAATGGATTTCATGACGCAGAATTATTAATAGAAAAAATTGAAGAGTATATTTACTTAAAAAATCTGCAAAAGAAGTTTAAGCTTTAATGCTAATCGCTTTTTAATCATCGAAGAATCAAATTAAAACTATCCGAATCATAATTTTTGAAGATGATTTGAAAACATCAGCCATGAGTGTCTCATTCTTGAAATTTTCCAACAACTAACAAACAGTAATGGTTAAAATTTAAGAATTTTTTCTTTTCGGCCTCGTTTTTTAGCATTATTTTTTATCTTTTGAGTATCTCCATAAAAACGTTATCCGGAATCTCCACCCGGCCAAGCTGCTTCATTTTTTTCTTGCCCTTGGCTTGTTTCTTTAAAAGTTTATCTTTGCGCGTTCTATCGCCGCCGTAAAGTTTAGCAATAACGTCTTTTCTCAACGCCGAAATATCTTCGCGGGCTAAAATTTTTCCGCCAACCGCAACTTGAATGGAAACTTCAAAAAGCTGTTTTGGAATTAATTCTTTAAACATCAAAGCCAGTTTTTTAGCCTCGGCTTGGGCGCGGGAGTGGGGGACAATGCGGGAAAATTCCGACACTTTATCGCCAGCGATAATGACATCGAGCTTGACTAAATCCGACTCCCGATAGCCGATCATTTCATAATTTTGCGACGCATATCCTTGCGAAACAGATTTAAGCTTGTCATAAAAATCAACGATAATTTCGCCCAGCGGCGCTTCGTATGCCAAAATAACCCGGCCGTGAGAATCGCCCAAGTATTTTGTATCCTTGTAAATCGCTCGCCGTGACTGGACTAACCCCATCACCGGTCCCAAATATTGGTTCGGGGTGATAATTTCCAAATTCACCCACGGTTCTTTGTAAAGTACGTGAGTACCAGAGGAATCGATCTCGTAGGCCACCTGCGGCTGGGTGATGATTAAATCTAAATTATATTCGCGCTCCAACCGTTCCTTAACAATTTCCATATGTAATAATCCCAAAAATCCGCAGCGGAATCCCTGACCGAAACTTTGGGAAGATTCCGGCGTAAAACTTAAACTGGAATCATTTAAAGCCAGTTTTTCGAGGGCTTTCCGTAGAATAGCCGGGTCGTCGCCCTGAGTGTAGAAACTGGCGTAAACAAACGGCGTCGGAATTTTAAAACCCGGGATAGGGGAGACTGATTCGGGGGAGTCTGTTGAAATGGTGTCGCCGACTTTAATTTCACTGATGTCTTTGGCGCCGGTGACAATGTAACCGATCTCCCCTGCCCGCAGAACATTTTTTGGACTATATTTTAACTTAAACTCCCCGACTTCGGAAGCGGCCTCTATTTTTCCGGTCCCTAAAAATTTTATCTTATCGGCTCCTCGCAGTTCCCCTTCAAAAACCCGAACATAGGCAATAGCGCCCCGGAAATCATTAAAGACGGAATCAAAAATCAAAGCCTTTAAGCGGCTCCCTTCCTCCCCTGTTGGCGCCGGCACATCCTTGATAATCGCGTCTAAAATCTCGGCGACGCCTTCGCCCGTTTTAGCCGAACAAGTTAGAATTTCACTTTCATCAATATTGAGTAAATCCGAAAGTTCTTTTTTAGACTCTTCTACCCTCGCCCCAGGTAAATCGATTTTATTAATTACCGGAATGATTTTTAAATTATGAGTTTGGGCGATATGTAAATTGGCTAAAGTTTGGGCCTGAATACCTTTACTTGCATCAACAAGCAAAACTGCTCCCTCCACGGCTGCCAGCGATCTTGAGACTTCGTATGAAAAATCCACGTGGCCGGGAGTGTCGATCAAATTTAAAGCATAATCTTTGTATCTCATCGTCACCGGCTGAAGCTTGATCGTGATCCCCCGCTCCCGCTCAAGATCCATCGTATCGAGCATCTGCGGTTTGATTTTGTCAGCCGCAACAGTGCCAGTTTTCTCCAGCATCCGATCAGCTAAAGTCGATTTACCATGATCGATATGACTGATGATACAAAAATTTCTAATATTTTTTTGGTTCATAATGCGTTGTAATTTGAGATAAATTCTCTCGCGTAAATAATCTTAACGCCACGAAATTCCTTAAGCGGTAGAAAATAATAAATGTTGGTATCTAAAACAACTCTCGTTAATGTCTTAATGAATCAACCATTTTTTCGATATCGTTTTCTCTTTTGACGCCTTGTTTCCTTGCTCGTAAAACAAGATCTTTTTGTAAAACTTGCCAATTATCTTTAGTCTGGATATACATCAAAGTTGCTTCTTTCAAAAGCTCTGAACGGCTGCGATATTCTTCCTCGGCTTTGCGGTCGATTTCTTTAAGAAGCTCATCTGGCAAAGAAACATTAATCGTTTTTACGCTCATCTAAACTCCTTCCAACAATAATTGTTGATACTGTCAAGCAAAATAATCCAAAAAAATACGAATGTTATCGAGAACCATTATTTCGATTCCTTAATCATCTTGATCGCTTCTTGGCGTGTCGAGATTTGACCGTCTAAATAAGCTTGCTCAATTTTTGTCTTTATCTCCCCCACTTTCGGCCCGGGCGAAATTTTTAAAATATCCATAATATCTTTGCCAGTAATTAAAGTAAAGTTTTTAACTTGGACTTTTTCTTCCTCGGAAATTTTTTTGGCAATTTCCTTTCGGAGCTTGATCGCATTCTCGTACATCGATAAATTCGCCCCGCCATCTTTTCGGACGCTCGCCAAAAGATCGGCCCGGGTATGTTCGAGCAAAAGATCAATATTGGGATTCATAAAAATTTGTTGCTTTTTTCGATCGCTCATATTGCCAAAGGCGTGAATTATCCGCATATGCTGGGCAATCGACCAGGTCACTTTTTCGATAAAGTCGCTGGAAAACTTCAGCCGTTCTAAAATTTCCTGCGCTTTACGAGCGCTTAAAACGTCATGTTCAAAGAAAGTAATTTTACTTTTGGGATGATCGCGAAATCCTTGCGTTTCGGGCTTGGCAATATCATGCAGTAAAACCGTCCAGGCCAATTCTTCACTGCATAAATCCGGCAGCTGTTCCAACGCCAGCATTGTGTGAGCCCAGACATCGCCTTCGCTGTGAAATTCCGGCGGCTGAGCCACGCCTTTTAACAATTCCAGTTCGGGCAAAATATGTTTGAGAATGCCCAGCTCATCGAGCAATTCAATCGCCTTGACCCGATTTTTATTGATTAAAATTTTGGAAAGTTCGTCTCGAATCCGTTCGGCGGAAATCTTCTCAATCTTTTTAGCAAAGAGCTTAATCGCCTCACTCCCCTTTTTATCAAGGGCAAACCCAAACCGGGTGGCAAAGCGCACGGCGCGCAACATTCTTAAATAATCTTCGGCAATTCGCTCATTCGGATCACCGATAAATCTTAACTTTTTATTTTTAAGATCCTCGACTCCCCCGACATAGTCGATAATTTGTTGATTTTTCGGATCGTAAAATAAACCGTTAATGGTAAAATCGCGACGCTGGGCATCCCGCTTGGCGTCAACAAATTCGATCTTTCTAGGGTGCCGATGATCAGCAATGCCCAAATCAGACCGAAAAGTGGCAATCTCAAATTCATGATCGTCAAAAATTACCGCCATCACCCCAAACTGCTTGCCGCGATCGTAGCTTTTTGGAAATATTTTTTTGACTTCAAGAGGTTTAGCGGCCGTCACAATATCGATATCGTGCGCCGTAATATTTAATAATTCGTCTCGTACGGCCCCGCCGGCGAAGTAGGTTTCATAACTGGCATTTTTAAGTTTATTTAAAATATTAACCGCTTTTTCCTCTTCCTTGGTCAGCGGCCTTAGAATTTTAAACTCGTAAATTTTTGCTCCGTCTTTTTTCTTAATGAGCTTTAAACTATCCATACACTAATTTTATCACAATTTAACCTCATCGTCGATTAAAAATACCTTGACGAACTTATCTTATAATGTTATTGTTGGATTATACGCTTCATCGCAAAAAGGAGGCAAGCCTATTGCGTCATACCAACCCTATCTTACGACCAGCAGTAGGAATTTCCGCAGTAGTAGTACCACAGAATATCCACAAGGAGCCAGGGCCATGGGCAAAAAGGCAACGTTGACCGTCGGACCAGACACGAAGGTGGTTGTGAAGTACTGCGCCGGCACCTGCGAGCCGAAGCTGTGCGTCGAGGAGATCTGCTGCAAGCCGGCCGAAGCCGCCGCTGGCGGCGAGTGCACGGAAAAGAAGGAAGGCGCCTGCGCCGAGAAGAAGTAGACTCGACCCGCAAGGAAGTCTATATCAGTCCGCAGTCGCAAGTAAACATCAAGGGCCGCCCTCCTTGGGCGGCTCCGCTATGGTACCGGCCGCGTCCTCACCGATGCGGCCATTTTCTTTAGAGCTCAGTAATCTTTTTTGCTAAAATCACAATAATTTTTTCATCGTTTTCATAGCGGTCATAACCTAGATCGGTCAGTAAGAGTTCAAATCCGGCATCAATAACTAATTGTTCCAATTCATCTTTTTGGAAAAATGTTTCGAACATCTCGAACGACTGATCCAAACTTTCTTTTTCAACGATCTCGCCTTCACCTTGCTTGGTAGAAATAAATAAGACACCATTCTTTTTAAGAATCTGATGAATCTTATGGAGCAATGAAGGAATTTCATTTCTTTTTAAATGCAATAAAACAAAAGAACATCTCACACCATCAAAACTATTTTCAAGAAATTTGATTTTTCTTAAATCCTGCTTGATAAATTTTGCCTTAGGGGCAACTTTTTTGGCAATGGCGAGCATATTTTCTGAAAAATCAACTCCCGTAACCTTGTATCCCTTTTCGCTAAAAAATTTACTGTCTCGACCTGACCCGCAACCCAAATCCAAAATTCTCGCCTTTTTCGGCAATAAATTCATAAATTCTTTCGAGAACTTTAAAAAGAATTCCGAATATTCGCTGTAACGCTCGTGATATTTATCAGCAATTTTATCGTAAGTATTTTGAACTAATTTATGAACATCAACGTTAACTTTTTTCATTTACTTTTTATATCTTTCCTTCTAAAATAATTTCGGCGACGTCGTGTTGGCTTTGAATCATTCGACGGCCATCCAAACTAATCTTTTGCCAACTTCTTGATAATTTTCCTCTGACAAAATCTCGAGCTTTTTTAACATCTTTAATTTCATAAGTAATATAGGCCAAATAAAATAGCGAAGGAATTGATAAAAAGTGGGCCATCGCATCGGCATCAGCTAAGCATTTCGCCACCGATGTTTTCTTAGGTCGATTTTTTGAGCCGCGGTGGCAGTAGATCGCATCCTTGATGATTTCGATTTTGTCTCTAGGATATTTTAGTTTATTAAGAATTTCTTCAGCGTACTCTGCCCCTTTGGCTTCGTGGTTATCACCATATTCCTTTGAGACAAAAGTGGCATAATCATGCAGCCAGGCGGCGATCGAAATCATTTCAAGGTCAGTTTTTCTTTGCCGAGCCAGCTTTTCCGCAATTTCAACCACTTTTTTGACGTGGACAAAGCCCGTCACGTCAAAAATATTTGATTTTTGTCTGGCTTGTTTTTCTACAATTTTTCTCACCTCATCGACGATACTCATTTGATTAACTTCTCCAAAAAATCCAAATCAATTTTTTGAAAATGGTCAAAGCCGGGCAAAACGTGAAGTTTACCCCCGAGTTTTTTCGCATATTTTTGGCCATGCTTTAACGGCACCGCCATGTCATCGGCTTCATAAACCAAATCAAACTGCGGAGAGTTAGCTTTAATTTTTGGCCAGTCAAAACCGCCAGCAAAGAAATTATCAATCGCCCCAAACTTCATTGCGTCATAGGGCGTCGCGACCAAAATCACCTGCTTAATTTTTCCAGGTGCTTTTTCTAAATAGCGTAAAATCGCCACGCCGCCCAGCGAATGGCCGATTAAAACCCAATTCTCATCCGGTTTAAAACTCTCGATAATCCTCACCCATTCCTCTTTTTTGGGAAAATAATTTCCCGGCAGCTCTGGAGATTCAACGCGAAAGCCTACCTTCTCAAATCTTTCTCGAGCTTCGGGGAACCAATGTTCTTTAGGCGAGGCATTCCAACCGTGTAAAATTAAAATCTTACTTAGTTTTTTCATTTTCTTTCGCCGGTACATTGTCTTCAGCCACCTCCACTTTTTTTACTTTCCAAATAATGAGAAAACTGCCGACGACAAAGAGGACCATCGCAAAAGCCCTGAAAATATCGTTCATTACCCCCGAGGATAAACCCGGAATTAACAAAATAAACGCCGCCGTGTAAACCAAAAATCCCAAGCCCGATCGGGCTTGCTTGGTGGTAAACGCATAACCGGCGGTGAAGAGCGAGATGATCGCCAAAAATGTTTGATCCATTTTTCTCCTTTACTTTAATTGGCCAAAAATTAACATTTGATTTTGTTCAAGTTGAATATCGCTCACTTTATAATTAGTGTAAAGCGGCGCAAAATTTTGCTCCATCACCGCATTAAACGATTTTTCTAAGTTCGACTTGAGGATACCCGGGAGGCTAAACTTCCAACTCTTAATTTGAAGAATGCTAAAATAGACTTTATCATTTGACACTTTGGGTAAAATTTTTATCGTAATGGGGATTTTGACAAAACTTTGATAATCGGCCGTCACAATTATTTGGGCCGGGTTAATTTGAGCTTGAGGATTTGAAAGGCCCGAATCGACATTTTGTAAGAGAGCGGTTAAGTCTCCTGAAGTGACGGTGACTTCAAGCGTCGGTTCTTTTTGGGAAAAGTCAATTTGCGAGATGACGTTTTTATTGGAAGAAGCCGCCGGTAAATTGAGCTTCGAAGTGTTAAAATCCCGAATAACCATAATCAACAAGATGGCCAAAATACCAAAGATTAAAACAAAAAAAATTATCAAAGTATAGGAAGTACAACAGCTCTTCTTCTCCGTTTTTTGATCAAGTTCATGATAGAAATCAGCTTCCTCTTTCTTCGGTGCTTCCGGCAAGGGACCTCCCCGTCAATTTTGATAAGACCACTTTAATCGAGGCGATTTCTTCGCAGTCAAGGATCCAGGTCAAAACCAGAAAAACAGCTGTTCCGACAACGGCGGCCACCGCCGTTTGAGCCAAGACGCCCCAAACGCGATGAAGATTAAAAGCCTCGCCTAAGATAATTGCTTCCCACATCGCCGCCGTCATCACCGCCGACGCGCCTAAAACTTTGCCCGCAAAAATCAATAAAGAACGCTCGTCGATTTTAATTTTCGATCTTAAAATCACATACAAAACAGCCGCGTTGATAAACCCGCCGATGGAATAAGCCATCGCCAAACCGCTCACCCCCGTTTTCGGCGTCAGTAAGTAGCCGAAGAAAACCGAAACGACGACGGTGATTACCGTCGCCATCATCGGGATTCGGGTATTATGAAGAGCATAAAAGGCCCGGGCTAAAAGCGGCACGAGACTTGTAAAAACTAAGGCTAAAGCAAAATAACCTAAACAACTGGCCGTGTCCAAAGTTTGCCCCCAGCCAAAATGACCGGACCCCAAAATGAGCCGGACAATTTGCTCTTTTAAAATATAGACGGCAAAAACAATCGGAATCATAAAAAACAAGATTGATCTTAGGCTTTTCATAAAATAGCCGGAAAATTGCTCATGATTATTTTCGGAGGCCTTTCGGGAAAGGGTGGGAAAAATGGCCATCGCGAAAGAAGTGCCGAAAACAATCATCGGCATGGTTTGAATATTATCGGCCAAATTATAAACCGCCACGGCCGTGCCACTCAAAACCGAGGCAATACTCGTAAAAAAGAGGAGTAAAATCTGGTTGGCCCCCAGCCCCAGGGCCCGCGGCAGCATCAGTTTGCCAATGCGCCGGACGAAGCTGCTTTTGAGATCAAAAACCTTCTGCCAACGAAAGCCTAACCGGATAGCGACCGGAATTTGAATCGCCATGTGTAAAAAAGCCCCCGCCACGACCGCCACTGAGACCCCAACCACGCCGTATCTGGCGGTAAAAAAGAGTGTGCCGGCGATAATCGAAAGATTATAGACTAAGGGAGACAATGAATAAACCGTGAAGCGTTGAAAAGAATTAAGAATGGCCCCGAAAATATAGGAAAGCCCAAAGAAAATCGGCGTTAGAAGCATGATCCTCGCGAGTTTTACCGTCAATCCTTGCTGAGCGGCGTTGAAACCGTGGACATAAATCGGCACGATGCTGGGCATAAAAAGACCTAAAACCAGACAGGAGAAAACCAGCGAAATAATGGCGATGTTAATGACAGAACTGGCTGTCCGCCAGGCCTCATCATGACGTTTATCGGTAATCAGCGCGGAAAAAACGGGAATAAAAGCAGCCGAGATCGCGCCTAAAATTAAAGTATTAAAAATTAAATCAGGAATGCGAAAAGCGGCGTAGTAGACCGAGAGGGTGTCGGTCGGGATTTTCTGAGTCAAGTAGTGATCGCGAATCATCCCCAAGATATTGGACAAAAAAAGCGTTACGATCAGAATGATGGCCGCCGCCGAAAGTGAATTTTTCCCATTAAAAAAAGTGCCTAGAAATTTCCTCATATGTCCTCAGTTTAAGGTTTTTAGCGGCTAAAAACAAGGTTTCCCGATAATTCAAAAATTATAGAGCTGTTAAACGACTTTAAGTATTGGGAAACGGTGAAAAGGAAAATGATAGTTTAAAGAATAACCTAGTTGCCAACAATAAACGACTGGTTTGTGTGTCTTGTAAAACTCTCGAGCTTGAATCATAATTTAAATATGTCAAATGATTCTATAAGAAAACCCGTTTATGCTTTTATTGATGCCTCCAATCTTTTTTATGGCGGCGAAAAGAGTTTAGGCTGGAAAATTGATTATAAAAAACTTTTGAACTATCTTAAGGACAAATATAAAATCAGCAAAGCTTTTTATTATGGTGGTATTGAAACTTTTGGTTTTGAATATTCGGTTTTGAGTGGAAAACAAATTGATCTTAAAATTTTATTGAAATATTTAAAAAGTGAAATTAGAAAACCAAAAATTTCTGAAGAAAAAGTTGTCTTAATCGGCAGAAGTATAAAAAGGGTTGAATTCTATTTGCATTTAGATCAATTTGGCTATCATTTATATCTTAAGCCGGTGAAAATTTTCAAAGACGAAAACGGTCACCAGAGCAAAAAAGCTAACTGTGATGTGGATATGACCTTCGATATGATGCGCTATATGGGACAATATTCTGGATTAATTGCTTTAACTGGAGATGGTGATTTTGCCCCAGTTTTGTACTATCTTAAGAAACATGGCAGAACTATAACAATACTTGCTCGGGGCGAAAGAACGGCGAAAGAAATCAAGCAATTAGCAGGAAGTGATTTTAGAGATTTTAACTATCTAAGAGAGATTTTAAAATTTGAGAAATAAAAACAAAAGAGGAGACTCATATAGAATCTCCCCCATGTTTAGTACTTATATCTTATCAAATTCATCTTAATTTGTCAAGACTGTCTCTAACAAAAAAACGGCTACCCATTTGCCGCTTTTTAATTGGATTCTTCCCCTACTGGACACATTCAGAACTCGAGCTTATTATAGAGCGATTATGGATATGTATATCATTATTCCCGAACTGCCTAGCCTTAAATGATATCCTCATCGTCATCGTCGTCGCTTTTGACACCATGACGATGACTCCTTTTATTTTTAATAAACCAAATCAAAAACACAATTAAGGTCACCACAACCGCAATACCGACATAAAGGAGAATTGATAAAGTCGAGGCTGAACCGCTGATTTTCGTCACTAAAAACCCGGAACTGGCCGGCGTCAGAGCGGACGTGGCGGTCGGGGTCGGCGTGGCATTGACCGCCACACTCGAGGTGCTATTAGAAGTTGCTGAGCTGGTGGTTGACTTAGGGGTGGATTGAGTCTTCGTGCTTTGAGTCGTCGTGTTCTGACTTGTCGACACACTGGGCGTGGGGGTCGGAGTCGCGGTTGGGGTAGCCGTCGGCGCCGTGGTGGCAGTTCCTAAAATCATTGTCCAGCCACTGGCCGAAGTGAGAATATTAATGCCATTCGAATTTAGAACGGCCGCTCCGGCATTACCGTTATGTGGATCAAAACTAAAAGATGTTTGGCCGGCTTTTATAACCCTAAATTCCACCACCGCCAGCCGAGCCGTCCCACCGGTGTATGACCCGCCCGTACTACTAAACGTCAAATCAATTTTTCCCGTCTGCGCGCCCGAGCCGTTCACTTCAACGGTTTTTTGAGTGACCGCCAGATTGTTTAAAGCTGAAGGGGTGATTTGATATAAACCACCGCTACTTTCGACCTGGACGGCCGTCGGATCATAATTAAGCGAAGCAATTCGAATCTCCTGGATTTGAGATTGAACGTCCGCTCCCAGCTGAACGGCAAAGGTAAAATCGTCGCCGACAGCGTAGCTTTGACTACCCGAAATAATGCTTAAACTGGCCTGGTTGACATCCGCTTTTGAGCTGATCTGCCCCGTTAAAAGTAACGTCAAAAAAGTGGCTATCCCGATCGTGAGAGCGGCGATAATTAAAAAATAAGTGAGTTGAAGTCGCTTGGGTAAGCGTTCCCATTTGCGTTGAAAATGATCGGCCATCTTCCCTCCTGCTTTTTGAGTGCCCAACCAGAATAAAAACTCCCTTATTAAAATATACTCTTACTTGAAAAGCTTATCAAATTCGGGTCCTTCCACCGTTTCTTCTTTGACCAGCTTGTCGGCCAGTTTTTTTAAGAGCCCTTGGTGTTTTTTTAAAATTTCGGTCGCTTTTTTTTGAGCTTCGGCCAAAATTTTCGAGACTTCCTCATCAATTTCACCGGCGATTTTTTCGGAATAATTTCTTTCTTCATGAATTTCGCGCCCTAAAAAAATCATTTCCTCTTTATCGCCCAAGACGACCGGGCCGAATTTATCCGACATGCCGTAGACTTTAACCATATCGCGCGCCACCCCGGTCGCCCGCCGAAGATCATTTTGGGCGCCGGTCGTGACTTGGCCAAAAACTATTTTTTCGCTGACATAACCACCCAAAAGTTGAGTGATATCATCTTTGAATTTCGCCACCGAGTAGAGCTTTCGATCTTCCGTCGGCAACGACCACGTATAACCTAACGCCATCCCCCGCGAAACGACTGAGACTTTATGAACAGGGTCGCAATCCGGCAAAAGCTTGCCCAAAATGGCATGGCCGGCTTCATGATAAGCCGAGATTGATTTTTCTTTAACCGACATCAAGTGAGATTTTCTTTCCGGCCCGAGCATGACTTTTTCGATAGCGCCGCTTAAATCTTCTTGAATAATTTCTTTACGATCACCCCGGGCGGCTAAAATCGCCCCTTCATTCATAATATTTCTTAAATCAGCCCCCGAAAGGCCGGCTGTCTGACGGGCGATGACTTCAAAATCAATATTCTTGGACAACGGCTTGCCCCGCGAGTGAATTTTTAAAATTGCATCCCGTTCCCGAAGATCAGGCAGATCAATGACAATGCGGCGGTCAAAGCGGCCGGGACGAAGTAAAGCAGGATCCAAAACATCGGGCCGGTTCGTCGCGGCCGTCACGATCACTTGAGTATCGGTTTCAAAACCGTCCATCTCCACCAAGATTTGATTAAGAGTTTGCTCGCGCTCATCATGCGAACCCCCTAAGCCCGCCCCGCGCTGGCGGCCAACGGCATCAAGCTCATCGATAAAAAGAATCGCCGGTGCATTCCGCTTGGCTTTTTGAAAAAGGTCCCTCACTCTAGCCGCGCCCACGCCAACGAACATTTCGACAAACTCCGAAGCCGAGATGGAGAAAAAGGGCACGCCCGCCTCACCCGCCACCGCTCGAGCCAAAAGAGTTTTGCCGGTCCCGGGTGGCCCAACCAGTAAAACACCTTTGGGAATTTCCGCCCCTAAAGATTTAAACTTGGCCGGGCTACGTAAAAATTCTACCACTTCTTCCAGTTCTTGTTTAGGCTCAACCAAACCGGCGACATCTTTAAAAGTAATTTTTTTATTACCGGGTCCAAATAAGCGGGCCCGCGCCTGGCCAAAAGACATCGCTCTCATATTGCCACTTTGAGCTTGGCGAAGCATGAAATATAGAAATGCGCCAATAAGCAAGAACGGGAGAACAATCTCAAGAAAAGTCGGCCAAAAAGTGCCACTGGAAGGATTTTGGACATTGATCGTCACCTTATCAGGCGTAATGCCATAGTCTTTCAACGTTGCACTGGATTCTTTGTAGGCTTGGATTGACGTGCCGTCTTTGAGTTTGGCAATGACCAGATTATTATTAACCGCAATCGACGTCACTTTCTGATTCGTAACATCCTGAGTAATTTCAGAAATTGAGACGCTTTGAGGTTTTTGGCCAGTTGGCGCCACTAAAGAATAAACAATTAAGCCAATGACAATTAAAACAACGACATAAAATATGTTTCTGAGACAACTACCTTTTAAATTCATTTTGGGTTCTTTCTGTGATGGAGGCAAGATTTTTTTCACCTCGGTGAAAAGCTTTCGACCAACCGCTCACTTTGGGCTGGGCCGGCCATCGCAAACTTTGGCAGCGGGAAGATTCGCCTTTAGGCATGCGCTTCCGACCAACGGCTTACTCCAGCTTCGCCATAAATATGCGACGGACTGACTTGGCGGTGGTAGGATTCGAACCTACGACCCCGGCCTTATGATGGCCTTGCTCTACCACTGAGCTACACCGCCCCGCGTAAGACGCCCGTAAATTAACTAATTATTAAAATTGGTAGCGGGGGTAGGATTTGCACCTACGATCTCAAGGTTATGCTACCACAAAAATATGACTTTTCGTGGTCTGGACTATATCTTGTCCGATGTTATATCGGACCCTGCCGTCTAGTCTCTACACCTTCACCGACCATCCGAAGAAAAAATGTCGGAGCTTGGCTCGGTATTGTCCCGCTTCAAAAGCGAGATTCCACCGAATTTGACAGGTATTTTTTTTCAATCATTACTGACTGAATGGCCCAAATTTGAGCCTTGCGAGATACTACTTCTCCACCCCGCGTCGATCTATTTCACATTCTAACAAAAAAATGATCTCATTTCAAGATCATCCCCCCTTTTTGAGCTAACCAGCCAAAAACCCAAATTAAAATTCCCAAGTTGCCAAGCTGGCTTTGGCAAGTTTTTGAAGTTTATTTCGGCGCAGGATTAAATATACAATGGCGGCCATTAAGGCCCCGGCCAAGACAAAAGTTCCGACCATCGAAGCGGTGGAGCTAAACCCGGCGAAGCGCGTGTTGGCCTTCGTCGAATTATTCGTGATCACGACCGGCTTAACTTCAAGCGACCCGAGCGAGACCGATTTTTCATTGCCGGCTTGATCTTTAGCCGTCAAAGTGACGGTGAATTTGCCCACCGCGCTAATATTTTCTTTAATCGTATAAGTTTTGGTATTACCCTGGCTGACCGCATTTTTATCATCGAGCAGGCTGAACTTTAAGTTTCCCAAAGTGACATCCAGCGTTTTGACCTCACCCGAGACGGCGGCCGTAAAGGTCACTTGATCGCCGGCAAAAATACTGGTGGGAGCAATTTTTGATTGATCTGGTAAGATACTGAAGCTTGGCTGGCTCGAAGGAGAAGGGGTCGGCGTCGGTGTGGCAGGCGTGGTTGAACTTTGAGCGGACTGAACTTGCGATTGCCCGGTTGAGCCAAACTCTTGAGCCGCAATAATTGTATCGACACCCTCGTATTTTCCAGCCACGACAGCGATGCCGATATCTTGAAAATTCGGATTTAAAATATTTTCACGGTGGGAAGGAGAATTCATCCAGGCATTCATCAAATCCGTGGCGTCAAAATAACCAATGGCCAAGTTTTCTCCAGCGTAGGTAAAGTTGTAGCCAACCTCGTGGATAAAATCCCAAGGCGTCTTGCCCGAAGGCGAGTTATGAGCAAAGTATTGATTAGCGAACATATCATTCACTTTCGCTTGGGCGGCATTAGTTAAGGCCTGATTAGTATTTAAAGAAGCAACCCCGTTTTGAGCTCGTTCCTGATTGGTCATCGAAACCAAAGTATCGGCCGAATAAATCGCCCAACTAGTTGAAAAAATAGATAAAACCGCGATAAAGAGAATCACTGGGAAAATTCGATTAACTTTTTTAAACATGCCCTTCCTTATTTTGTTTTTGTTTTCAGAATCTTTGACTTTATTAAGATATTATACCAGAAATTAACCTGAAAGTCAAGGGTAGAAGTTCAAATTTCGGTTAAGAGAACGAGGTGATTATTTGATCTGAGGACTAACTTCGTTTAAAGCCTGATTGATCGTTTCAACTTTTATCCCACTTTGATGAATGATTGAAAGATCATTAGTAAAATTTCCTGGGGTCGTGGCATAAGTATCGCCGCTGGTGTCAACTTGATGATAGACCAAGACCAGCCAAGCGTTGTTTTGTTGAGCATAGTTAACCCAACCTTGAACATCAGCTAAAGTTGTCGTGTTATCCATGTTTTGGACTAAAATATGGTAAGGGTTAAAATTGTCAGGGGTGTTATAGCCGGTATCAACCGATCGGTTCGTCGCATAATATTTCTTGATTTGCAAAATGGTATTGGGATTAGCATCGCCGTAAGGAGCGGCAAAATCGGAAATCATCCCGCCGACATTTTTTTGAAGATAACTTTTAGAGGCCGAGAGTTCATTGGCCAATTTCTTCAAACTCAAAGTATCTAAATCCGGATGGGTAACGGTATGCGAACCGATCTCGTTGCCGGCCGCGTAAGCGGCTTTAATCTGGGCCAAAGTCATATAACCATCCTGGGTATCGCCGACTGATCCAGTGATAATGTAGGCTGTTGATTTATAACTATACTGATTCATTAGCGGCAAGGCCGTAGTTGAATAAGAAACAAGAGAGTCGTCAAAGGTCAACGAGATAATCGGACGGCTAAATTTTTGTGGCACGTACGGCGAGAGCGAATAATCATCGGTTTTTAAGGTTCCGTTGTTATAAATAAGATGCATGATGCTGGCCGTCTGCACGCCAGAAGGCATGACGAAAGTGGTTGAAAATAAAGCCCAGGCACTGGCCGCGCCGACGGTGGCCAAAGTGATGTATTGGGTTGAACCATCGGTTTTGTTAATCATCAAGTCCACTTCCGTGACCACGTTGGAAATATAGTAATCGGAGAATTTATAGTTCTGACCAGACGTGACCGGCTGAGGCGTATAATACCATTCGGCCGCGCCAGAGGTTCGGTTAGCTAAAGTAACGGCGACGCTATGAGTACCGGTGTGACCGGTGTTTAAATAAGAAAAGGTTGCTTTATTGGTTCCCCAGCTACTGTTTTGCCAGTCAGCCGGCAGAGCTGAATTCAAGCTGGAGACTTGTTCTAACGATCCGTTGGGAATCGCGTCCGGCGTTAAGACGGGCTGATTTTGTTGTAAGACGAAATTATTGGTCTCCAAACTCCCGACCGCGGCGATTAAATGAAAAATGCTCATTTTAACGACATTAGCGGGCGTGGTTAAATTATAGCCTAATTGTTTCCAGGCCGAACTGGCGGGGTCGGTGCCTAACCATTGATAAGATTCAACGCCGTTTTGATCAATAAATTGCGCCACGACATCCGTTGCTACATTTGATTTATAACTATCACTGTATAAATATTGGGTGTTAGGCGAAACTTCCACCGGATCAAAATACCATTTGGCGTCACCAGAGGTAAAGGAGGACATTTGCACTAATAAACTTTTTGCGCCCGTTACCGGATCGGTTTTGTATGAAAATACCGGTGTATTGGTACCCCATTGACCAGTTTGCCAGTTAACGGGGGCGCTGCCACTAGAATTGGCAATGGTCAATGAAGGATTCAAAATTAAATTTGGATTATCGACGGCTTTAGCCACATTTAAGCCCGCTGACATGGTCGCTGAAAAAACCATCGATAGACCCAAAATTATGAGGAAAATTTTTTTAAACATCTTGACGCCTCATCATAATACTTCCACCTAAAATTTGTCAATAGCCTGTCTCCGTCCATAACATATTGGACTTTTGATTAGTTAAATTTAAGCTGTTTAAATAATATCTTAATGGCGGGATTTTGCCAATTCGGCTGTGAGGTTTTTCGGTGTTGTACCAGAGAAGATAATTCATAAGATCAAGGTTAAATTTTTTAGAATCCGATAAATCCTTTAAGTGCCAGCTGACAAATTGGTCTTGAATTAAGCCGTTGAAGCGTTCGACATAGGCATTGCTTTGAGGATGATGCGGATAACTCCAGAAGTGGGTGATTTGGTTTTTGTCGGCGTAATCGGCAAAGTATTTGTGAAACTCATGACCATTATCGGTTTGAATCGCTTTGATAGCAAACGGAGTGACGGTCATAAACTTCTTTAGAAATTCTGTTGCTGACCGAGACGAAAGCGTCTCGCAAGAATAAGCGAAAGCAAATCTGGTGAAGATATCAATGCCGGTTAGAAGATATCGCTTCACGCCGTCAACGAAGACCGTAATGGCATCGATTTGGACTAGATCACCGGCGATATAAGGGCGGTAATTCTTGATTCTCGGTTTTTTCTCTCTTGGAGATTTGGCTTTTTTAGTAAAGAATTTATCCAGTCGAGCATAATAAGAAAGTTTAGTGTTCCTAAAAGGGATTAATCCTTTCTCCTTTAACTGGCTAATAATGCGGCCGATAGTTGATTCCGAAACTAAAGTAAATTGATTTTCTTGGCAATATAAATCAAGATGAGGCTTAATTGTTTCTTTGCTGACGCCAGGATGATTAACTCGATAGTCATAAACGAAGTCAATGATTTCCTGACTGACCTTTCTTTTTAGACGAGGCGATTTAGGTGCTCTAGAGCCTAGTTTCAAAGCGGATAATCGAAAGCCATTCTTTTTTAATTTCTGCTTCCAAAGCATAACCGTCGAGCGAGAAATGGAAAATGCTTGGAAAGTTGCCTCCTTTCCGAACTCCTCATAGAACTCAATAATCTTTACTCTTTGGCTAATAACTTCACGATCTTTTTCCGACATATGAGCGATATTTGAGATATATTTCATAAGCCGATTGTAGCCCGGACGGAAGGAACTTTGAAGATAAATTTGTTGCATTAGGACTCTTTCTTAGAGTCCAATATGTTAATGAACTTTTGCATAGCCTTGCCAAAAAATTGTCTACCTCTTGACAAAATTTATTACTCCCTGGTATGATCAAGTGTTCAAAATTAATTTTCAAAAAGAAGGCAAAGAGGAGGGCCCAAGCCCTCTTTTTGAAACGCGAAAGGAATCATTAATATGTATGGAGTCCTTGCCGCCACTGGCGGGCCAAGTATGATCATCCACACTTTGATTGCGGCAGGCGCTTTTGTCGCCGCCTCAACCGTGGCCGTGGTCAGAAAAATTCGCCGCGCTTTGTAAAAACCGATCATGCGAAAACACAATATCTGTGTCGTCGTCCCTGCTTACAATGAAGAAAAAGTAATCAGGGACTCGCTTAGTGCGCTTAAAAAAGTCATTCCCAAAGAAGATATCTATGTCGTAAGCGACGGCTCAAAAGACAATACGGTGCCCTTAGCTTATGGGGCCTCGGTTAACGTTTTGGCGTTAGAGAAAAACTTTGGCAAAGCCAAAGCCATCTTTTATTTGATGCGAAGCTATGACCTCGCTCTTCGTTATGATTATATTTTATTTTCTGATGCTGACAGTCGTTTAGCCAAAGATTTTGTCAAACAAATTATCCCTTTTACTCAATCAAAACCGGCTTGCATCGTGGGAACCGTGACCAGTGATAAACACGGCTTAATCAGTGCCTTTAGAACTTATGAATATGGGCTGACCCATTTTATTTTTAAAAATGCCCAAAATGCCATGAAAACCATTACCGTGGCGCCTGGCTGCGCCGCGCTCTATCGAAGCGAAATTTTAAAAAAGCTCAATTTTTCCAACAAAACTCTCACCGAAGACTTTGATTTAACCTTGCAGATTCATGAAAAAAAATTAGGCCAGATCATCTATGCGGCGAAAGCCAAAGTGATCACCCAAGATCCGCCGACGATTAAAGATTATTGGCATCAAGTTTTACGCTGGTATACCGGCTTTTGGCAAAATATATTTTTGCACAAGCTTTACAAACCCACTAAAAAAATCAATTTAGAAATTTATCTCTTAATGCTTGATGTCTTGACTGGCATGGGTATTTCAATTTATCTTATTTTTCATCCCGAATTACTTTTCAGAATCGTCATCATCGCCCTGGCGATGATGATTGGGCTCTCCTCATTGGTGGTCGCTTTGCAAAAACAATTTTGGGCCATTTTATACGCGCCGCTGTTTCCTCTGCTCTATGTGATCAATCTCATCGCTTACGCCTCTGGATTTTTCCGAAGTATTTTTTCTAAAAAACGCGATCTCCCTTGGAAAAAAGTGGCCCGTTATAGTATTTCCAAAGCTTAAGGCTTTACAAAATTTAATCGATCCCATAATCTTTGGTAGTATCTGAAATGGACGAGGAGGCACTATTTCCAAGATAAAACAAATTTTATTGGGTTTGATCGCTTTTTCAACCATGTTTTTACCCTTCAACTCACCCCCGGCGAAAGCCAGTCCAAATTTTGAGATTAATATTTTCTTGCCGGAAGCGGTCAACAATCCGGCCGCTTTTAGCTCGTTGGAACAAAATCTGGGCCTAAATTTTAGCTCCGCCACCTGGTATCTTGATTGGTCAGACACTTTTACCCCTGATATTGCTCAGGGCTTTCAATCGAAAGGTAAAATCCCGGAACTTTCCTGGCAGCCTCAAATTAATGGCTCAGGGGTATCATACGATGCGGTGACCGCCGGCGGTTATAATAATTATATCGATTCGTTTGCTCGCTCAGTTCAATCTTTGGGTTTTAAGATCCGCATTGATTTAGCGCCCGAAATGAACGCTGATTGGGAGCCTTGGGGCATGGGCAATCCCGGTAATAATCCAGATAATTTTAAGGCTTTTTGGCAGTACACGGTTAACCGATTCCGAGCTGACGGCGCGACGAACGTCGAGTGGATTTGGGCGCCCAATATCCACTATTGGGGCGAAAAATACAGTTTCGCCGACATCTTCCCAGGCAACGATTACCTTGATTTTATGGGATTGGATGGTTATAACTGGGGCACCACCCAGCCCGGGAGCACCTGGCAATCATTTCAAGATGTCTTCGGGCCTTCCTATAACGATTTAAGAAATTTAAGCAGTAAAAAAATTTTAATTACCGAGGTGGCCTCGGCCGAACAGGGCGGCAGTAAAGCCCAATGGATCTTGGATATGTTCCAAATTATTCCCAACAAATTTCCCCAAATTGCCGGTATTTACTGGTTTAACGAGAACAAAGAAACCGATTGGCGCATTCAATCATCCGCCTCTTCTCTCGAAGCTTTTAAAAACGCTGCTCAAGGTGATTTTGAGATAAATTCCACTCAAAACGCCGGGGCGTCAGAGAGTCAGACCAGTCAGGATAACTTAACAACGAGCAATAACTCATCGAGTAGCCCCACAAAAACCAATCTTGGCTTAGACTCATCACCTGATCCCCCAAAGACCGCCTTACCGCTTTCAAAAACCACTTATTATGCTCCCAAATCACCCATCATTGTGAAAGCATTTAAGGGCGCTTTCATCGCCTTATCTAAAAAAAACGGATTTTTTTACAATTTATTTCTTTTACCTTTAGCGACCCAAAATAAAATATTCTTCATCATCGGCTGGCTGCTCGTCGTGATTCTCCTCGTTTTCTTATGGAGAGTGCATCGTCGCCACCAAAGAAAGTCCAAACTTAAACTTCAGCTCCTGCCGTCCAAGTTCACTTTTCGAAAAATAGATGGTATTATCGAAGACCATTCTGAAGCTAATTTTGTGGCCCATCTTAAATATAAATTAGGCTAAAAAAATGCTGCCAGTTTTTTATCGTAAGTTTATCTAACGTATTTTTGTAAAGTTAACTCGTTGAACCAGGATTGTATTCAGGAACGTTTTTTGTGATTAAGTAGTATTTGCAGATGTTTACAATTTAAAAAGCGGAAGCGATAAAGAAGATCAAGAATTTCCGTTTGTCTTAGTTTAAGTTTTTGTTGAAGTGGTTTTCGTATATAGTGGTGGACATAGCGATTTACAACTCTTATTTATATATCTTTAAAACAGCAAGCCCCGCCGATCACGGCAGGGCTTGAACATGATGGACCCTCTTCCCCAATTTCATCTTATTTTTGACACTACTTTTACTGGTTAGCTGCCTTCCCTCAGGAAGCCAGAGTTCTCTCTTAATAAGAAGCTTTCTGGCGGCCTGGAGAAGATTGTAATCATACCCTAACCCAAGATGAAGGGCTTTGAGAGCTTTTCTCAGCAGACCGGTCGGGTCAGCAAAAATGCCTTGAGGGTCGGCCTCTTGGATAGAGAACTGCACCGCCAAACAAGCAACTGATTGAAGCTGGTCGTCGCTTGAATCTATGAGTGCCAAGAGATGCTGGTCGAGTTCAATTGGCGCTCGGGATTGAGCCGGTGCATCTGGCTTGAAACATTCTCGGCAGATAGCGAGACAGGAAGTCGATCCAAAACCAATCGCCCCAAACCAGTTGGGCATGGGCCGTTGGCATTGAGCACACAAGGCAATAGCCGTCATCCGGACTCACCTCCTGGGTGATTTACTCGTAAGGTCATTAAATACCTTAATCCAGCCTGTGTCAAGTCATTAGTCCCACCAAAAGTGCCAATTCGGCTCGGTCGAGGCTGGGCTCGAGCTTTTTAAAACCGATTGGTCGTTTGAAAGTTGAGAAGAAAAATTGGTCGGGGTGGGAGTGGTACCAACAATGGCCACTTTTTCATCCGGCAATTTCATCCCGAGCTCCCGCCGGGCTTCTAGTTCTTTATAAGCATCAGAACTGTAATATAAATTTAGATCATTAAGTTCGGTTTTTTGCTCTTCTAAAGTGGCAATCTGTCCATTTAATTCCTTGATTGTCTGCCTAAGATCATAGTTTGTCCAAACCGATTTGCCCAATAAAAAAAGAGCATAAATAACCACCAAAACTGAGCCGGCTTTAATGAGATAGGAAATCAGTTGATCCCGCCGATTATTATTCATGGCTACCTAATAGTATAGCCCTTTTCGAGCCGGCTTGCCATCACTCAAAAACCCGCTTAAAGCGGGTTTTTGAGTTTTTTCTACCAACGGCTATCTTTTTTAGGCCGATCCTTACGCTGATCCGGTTTTGAATTCATCCATTCGTAACCATAGTATCCGCCCACCGCCACGGCGGCGGCGATAATTAAAACACTTAAGGCAATTAGTAATCTGTTCCAGCCGGTGCGACTATTCCCCTGACTGGTGGTCTGGGCCCCTTTAACCTTTTGGGGAGTTTCGATGGCTTGGGGTGTGGGTGTGGGGGCTTGAGCGACGATGGAGATTCCTTCGCCAATCGCGGGCGTAATTTTCCGAGGGGAAGATATTACGGCGACGCTGGAAGGGCTGGACAAGGAGACGGGCGAAGAAACCGTCGTGACCACCTGGGGCGCGGGTACCTCCATCGAGATGATATTCGAATCGGTCTTGTTCCCGGCTAAATCGTAGGCCACAATTTCGAATTGATAGCCGGTTTGAGCCGAAAGATTGCCCACTAAATAGCTTAATTGATCCCCCGGAACTTGGGCAATCAAGACGGATGTGGGCAAAATCTGCCAGACTTCAAAGTTCGAAACATCATCGGTCTCTGTCCAAGAAAGCAAGGCGGAATTTCCTTGACTCAATGTTCCAGAAAGCCCGGGTGCCGGCGGAGCAATGGTATCGACCTTAAAAACCCGCCACTTAACATTCTCGGTGTTACCCTCCGCGTCAACCGAATAATAGTAAAGAGTACTCTCGCCTTCCGGCGCCACCAGAGCCTGACTATATTTTTGCCATCCGTCATCGCTTACCAAGTTCCATTGGTAAAAAGTGACGGCTGTTTCGTCTGCTCGAAGATAGATATTGGGCGTCACGGTAAACCATCCGGCCAAGCCTTGGGGAATATTTGGATCAGTTGTGAGGTTGGTAATTGGAGGATTCAAATCTTGAGGCTCAAGGACGATGATATTTGATTCACCGCTTATTACTCCCCCGCTTTCGACTCGGGCTATTTCAAAAAAGTAATGGGTGTCATCATCCAACCCGCCAATCGTCTGCTCGGAAGTAACTTCAGTGTTAAGTAGTCCCAGATAATTCGGCGGCTCAAAAGAAAGACAAGGTTTTCGGCTATAGATAATCCTGTAACCGGCTAAGTCGCTTTGATCATTCGGATCGTTCCAGTTGAGGGTGACTTCTTTATCGCCCGCTTGGCCTTGAAGCTCTAGGGGCAAAGTGGCCCCGGCCGCTCGTGCCTGCGCGGGTCTAAGACATATCAAGCCCAGAAAGACCGGCATTGCCAGAATGATCAAAAACATTCTTAAAAGATAGTTTTTCAAAGTTTTAGGTGATGTCATGTTTCTCCTGTGCCCCGTTTGACGATGACCGTCTGACGGGGTTAAATTGTTAAATTGCCATTAAATTTCGCCATAATTTCTGCCACGACCCTACCCTTTCGCGTAAGATCATTCTCAAATCAGAAAAACTGATAAACTATCAAAAACCATAGCGAGACCTTAAGTTAACAAAAAAAAATTGAGAGCGCAAATAAAGTCAAGTCCTTTACTTTAGTAATTTTTCTAACTGATTTTTAAATTCCGGAAAATCTTCAGTAATGGTTTGCCAAATCACTTCCGGCTCAACAGTCACATAGCCATGAGCAATTCTATTTCGCAAACCAACCGCCTTATGCCAGGGAAGATCAGAGTGTTTTTCTTTAAACTCATTGCTTAAATCATTTATCGCTTCGCCGATGACAATTATTCGCATTAAAATCGCGTCATAGTCCTTGTCGCCTCTTTTAAAATCCTCAAAACTAATTCCTTGTGTGTATTTAATGACTTGCGTAACCGAATCGCGAATATGTAATAAGTTTAATCTGTCTCTATTTATTTTCATAATGCTGATACATTAGCATCATAAACCTTCTTTGCTTCGCTTATGATTTCATCTTTGATATATTTACTTAATCCGCCTGGTGTGGCTAAATCAACCTTCCGACCTAATTTTTTTTCTAGATCTTGCTGGATATCAAATAGTTCAAAAAATCCGATGCCTGATTTTAACTTAATCAGTAAATCAATATCGCTGTCTTTTTTTTCATCACCACGCAGAAAAGAGCCAAATAAACTAATGCTTTGGATATAATCTCGGTAAGGACTCGATTTTACCGCTTCAATAATTTTTTCCTTAATTTCTTCTTTTCTCATGATCAAATAATAGCATATTCTAAGAGCTTCTACAATGTCTGTCAGTCCTATAATTTTATGTGGGATCGGGTGGATTCGAACCACCGGCCGACACCTTATAAGAGTGTTGCTCTACCACTGAGCTACGATCCCAGATTCGTTATAAGAGAGGTGCTCTGCCACTGAGCTACACGCGCATCTTTAAAACAATTGATACCGGCTTTGTTGAAAGATATCTACCAGCAAAATTATATCAGTTTCACCCCTTGACTTCAAGCTAAAAAATTGGTATAATAGTATAATAAATTTAGATAATCTTAAAACAAAAAGTAAAGAAATTTTCTTTTTCCAGAATCAAAGAGGGGTTCATGACAACTCAAGCGGTTGCTCAGACTAAATCGATTCCCAAAAGTCATTCTAAAACCAGTGCCTTCATCAAAAGACACAGTTTTTTATTGAAGCTTATTCTGATTTCTCTCTTAATTATCCTCACCGTTTTAAGCCCCGGCGGTTGGGCTTTAGCCTACAAAAATAAGATTTATCCCAATGTGACGGTGGCTGGCGTCAAAGTGGGCGGTCTGACCATCGACCAGGCCAAACAGGTGGTTGATAGCCGGATTCAAGAACTCAAAAATAACGGTCCCATTCTGGTTTATCAAGACCAAAAGCTTAGCCCAACTTTAGATGAATTAGGCGTCAGCTTTAATAGCGACACCGCCATTTCGGCTGCCTTCAATTATGGCCGGAATCAATCGCTTAAAGGTAAGATTATTTCATATTTTAAAATTTTGGAAAACCAAGCCCAAGTCAATCTCACTTCGTCCGTCGACCCAATAAAAACTCAAGCCTACGTCGATCAACTGGCTTCCAAGATGTCAAAACCGGCGGTTAATGCCTCTATTTCGGTGGTCAATGGTCAAGTTACCGTTACGCCGGAACAACCCGGACTGGGTTTTGACAGCACCAAAGTCTTAACTGACATTAATAATTTTATCAATCAACCAAACTCCAATCGAACCATTACGCTTTCTTTGACCAATACCGAACCTCAAGTTTTGGAGGCCAATACCGCCAGCGCCGTTGGTCAAACCAATAATTATCTGGCCGCTTCCCCTATTACCTTCACTTACAGCGATAAAACTTGGACGGCCGACCGCACCGAAATCGGCCAATGGATAAAATACTCAGTCTTAGGAAACAATCTCATCGTCTCCGTTGACCCCAGTGCCTTTATTAAAAAAATCTCGGATCAAGTTTCCATTCCCGAAAAAGATACTCAGATTCAAGACGGTACCGGCCAAGTTTTAGACCCCGGCCAAGACGGATTAAGCGTTGATAGTGGAATCTTGACGACGGCAATTAAAAATGCCCTGGCTTCCAAGACCAGCGGCGCCACGATTGCCGTACCGGCCTTTGCTATTCCTCGCGGCCAACAAACCGTTTATCCGGACGCCATGCCCGGCCGATATCCCGGACATTACATCGATATCAATTTAAGCCAGCAACGACTCTATGCTTTTGATGGCGAAACCCAAGTCAATACTTTCTTAATCTCATCGGGCATCTCGGCTTACCCCACCCCCACCGGCGAGTTCTATATCTATAGCCAAAGCCGGGTCACCGAGATGAAGGGGCCGGGATATGATTTGCCAGGTGTTCAGTGGGTCAGCTGGTTTTCGGGCGATTACGGCATCCATGGGACATATTGGCATCACAATTTCGGCCACGTGATGTCGCACGGCTGTATCAATGCCACCAATGCCGATGCCGAATGGGTCTACGGTTTCGTCCAAATCGGCACGCCGGTTTATATCCACTATTAATCTTACGATAATATTGATACGACTCAAAAAGTCCTCTCCAGGAGGACTTTTTGATATTTAAAATTATCTGACCATCGTCAATCACTCACTCCTATAAACTTGGTGAAGTCGTCGGCGTCGGTGAAGTACTTAATGATGCGGAAATCGTCGGGGTGGGCGTTGCAGTTAGAGTAGGCGTTATTGTCGGAGTCGTCGATATGGTGGCCGTCGGCGTGGGTGTCACGGTTGTTGTTGTGCTTGACGTTTGAGTGGTCGTCCAATAGTAATAGCCGACCGCTACCAAAATTAAGATGACTAAAATGACTAAAAGCCATTTTAGAGCGCCGCCCGATTTTGGCGGCTGGGGCGCCGGCGCGACCGGCGCTGGTTGTGGTTGTTCCATAAATCTCTCCTTTGAAGATCTTTTGCCTTTAGGGCATGTTCATTTATATCAAATTATTCTACTTTTTTAAGTTTAATCGTTGATGAAACTAAAGTACGCTCTTTTTCAAGATACATCAGATGCGACTTAAAGTCCAGAAAGCCAGGTTTGGTGGCGGTAAGATAGTAAACACCGGGATTGACTAAGAATTTGAAGCGGCCTTGAGAATCGGAAACATCAGTTTCGATTAAACGATTGGTGCTTTTATGATAAATTCGAACAATCGCCAAATCGAGCGGATGACCAAAAACGTCGGTGACCGACCCATACGGCCTCGCTTTCCGTCCTCTTAAGATTTCCAAGGCGATGATTAAAAAGTAAAAGATCAAGGAAAGAACATAGACAATATTATAAGAGACAAAAATCATCACCGCCGCAAAAATTGTTCCTAAAATCAGTAAAGGCAATCTCACTTTTTGCAAGACTTTATTAGCGCGAATCAACCCAACGAGAATTCTCCCGCTCAGTTGCGGGCCGGTCGTCGGATCAAGAGGGATATTGAAAGCCACCGATTGATTTTTAGCAGAGATTTTTAAAGGCCCGCCAATATAAACTTTTTCGTAGAAACTCGATGTTTTTTCTTTCGGCGGGAAAGAAAAACCCGCTTTAGAAACGGTGAGATAAAACTCCCCGGGTTTGGTCAAGAAACCGTAACGGCCTTGAGCGTCAGTTACCATTTGTTCCAGCACACGGTTATAACGTCTTTCAAAAATTTTAACGATCGCCAACGGCACCGGCTGACCAGTTTGCGAATTATAGACGAGACCCCATGATTTGCGCCGTTTTCTGACGCCGACAGCCTGAAGAAGTTGAATGAACCAATAAATCAGTTGAGGTAAAATACTGGAAGCGCTGACCGCCGAGTTAATGGCGATCGGAGCCAACAAGACCGCCGCCGAAGTCACCACGACACCGGTATTCACCTTCGAGACATTCGTCGCTTTGCCAAAGAAATCTCTGACTTTGCTCGCCGCTTGGGTAAGCGTGACATTGGAATTAACCGTCACATCTTTAAAAGAATTCAAAGTGGAGTCGCTGACGGTCAGTTTTTGCGAACCCGCGGTCTTAAAGGCAAATTCGTTGTTAGTAAATTCGTGAACCCCGGCATCTTGGGCGGTAAAGGTATAAGGGTTATCTTGAGTAAATGGTAATTGAGCATTCGGATCAGTCGAAGCAAAGAAAATTGCTTTATTATAGCTGGTGATAAGTTTGCCGCCGGCATCAGCCACCGTTATTTTAACATCACTAAAATGCTGGTTGACGGTTACTACATCCGGCACATTAGACATGACTAAATATGCCGCCGTCTCGCCGCCGGCCACACCGGCTTGATTTTTAAGGGTCGTAATATCTAAAATCGTTGAAAAGGGCGAGAAGTTACCGGCGGCATCATAAGAGCGAACATAAAAATGATAGGTCGTCAGAGGAGTGAGATTAGCAAAATTGTCAGTTAGGCCGGTCGTCACCCCGATTAAAATTTGGGTGTCGGAGTTATAGACTTGATAGCCGGCAACGCCGACGTTATCAGTGGAAGGATCCCAAGTAATCGTCAAGCTTGTTGACCCCAGTTCCAAAGCCCGAAGATTGGTAGCCACACTCGGCGGCTGGCTATCAGTCAGTTTAGCGCTTGCCGGTTTGGCCGAGAGTTGATCGGTCGAAAGGCTCTCATTGCCAGCTGCGTCAGCCGCTCTTAAGGTATAGAAATAGACCGTGCCGTTAGTTAAGCCCGAATCGGTGTAGCTTTGGCCGCTGGTGCTTTGAAGACGGGTGCCCAGTTCGCCCGAGGTAGTTGTGCGATAAATATTGACCTTCGAAAAGCTCGGGCTACTTGGATTCGTCCAGGCAAGATCAACTTTAGCATCGCCCGCTTGGACGGCAAAATTGGTTGGTTTATCTAACGCGGTCGCATTAAAGGTAATTTGAGGTTGAGTATCGAGCGTAACCCCGTCAGTGATATCAGAAATAGTGATATTGGAAACATGAGCGCTTCCTGAACGGATGGTGGCCAAAATCTGCCCGTTAGAATCGGTCGAGAATCGGCTGATCGTAATAATATCGCTGCCTTGATTTGAACTCACCGAAACTTCATGATTGGCTAAGCGATTGCCATAAGCATCCGTCAAAGTAATGGTCACAGTCGAAGCACTGCCGGTATTTAACGTTGTCGGACTGGCCGTCGCCGTCGAAACCGTGGCCGAGCAAGTCGAAGGCAAAACCGTAAACGGCGCCGAAGTTCCCCCGCTCCCCAAACCCGTGAGGGTATAACTCCCGGCTGAATAGACGGTAATGGTTGTATCTTCGATGCCTCCAACCATAGCGGCCGGTTGAGGCATATCTGCTTGTCCGGCTGTTGAGCTTAACGTGATGACGTGAGTGTAATTTAAATCTTGATAATTATTAGCATCGGTCGCATAAACCCGCAAGGCAAACGGCGTCCCAGCATATTGATCTTGCGGCGGGCCGGTCACTCCAGTACCGTTAGTAAAACTCTGATTCGGCAGCCGCAGAAGTAATTGGGTGCCTGAAGTGGTATTAAAGATAGATTCAGCCGAAGGCCCGGCCATGACTCCCTCGGCATTACGGGCTTGGGCCGAGTATTTATAAGTCTGGTTGCTGGAAAGCCCCGTATCCACGGTTGATTGGCTGGCCGTCCAAGTGGTAAAACCGGCACCAGTGCCGCCGCCGTCATTGGCCGGATCTTTGACAAACTCGAGACCCGACAAACCCAAATTAAGATTGGTAAACGAGCCGGTCATATTGAGAGCAATGGAATTCGGGGTAATGAGGCCGCTCGTGACGCCGGACGGTGACTCGATCGCCGTGTAAGCCGAAGTATTAACTGGATTACCAATGTCGTCGCTTCGAACGCCGTCGCCGTTTTTAGCGTAGATATTAACCGTGTACTGCGTGTTGGGTAATCGAGTCGGGTCGTTTTGATCCAAAGTGGTGGCGGTGGTGCAATAACTATCATCATTGACGCAAAAAGTCGTCCCGCCGGGATTACTATTGGCACTCCACGTCCACTCGATTTGAGTCGTTGATAAATTGGTCACGTTATGACCGGCATTGCTGGGTGGATTGGCCCGCGTATATTTTTGGGCCGAGGCGGCGGTCGTCGTCCGGCTGTTACCATTGCGCGACTGAATCGTCAGAGTGTTTTGAGTATTTATACCAAGGCTACTCGACGTCCAAGAGCCGGGATTTTGCTGCCAAGCGGAACAGACACTGGTGGTTGTATTGCAATACCGAAGGCCGGAACCGTAGGCTGTCAAATTGCTAAATGAGTTCGTCGGTGTGGCCGAAAGCGAGGTGGTCGTAAATGCTCCCCAGGTCACGCCCGAAACGGCTTCGATGGCCGTGAAAGCGGAAACGTTCGATGAAGGCTGTCCGGTGATGCCGCCGCGGAAACCCTCTAAGTTGACTAAATAAGAAACATTGGTTTGAAGGTTTGAGCCTGGGCTACTCTGAGTTTGAGTGCAGCCGGTGGTCGCCGTGTCGGCGCAGACCTGATCATTGGTTGAAGCATTAAATAAGCGGTAGCCGTCGGGCGAAATGGTGTTGGTGTTCCAGGCCCAAGTGATTGAATTGGTGGCAATCGTCGGGGCGTAGTTCGTTACACCTGCAGCCCACGTCGGCTGGGCTGGCGCCGTCATTTCAACCACCGAGGTTGATGAATAATCCGTTTCGGTCTTGACGGCATTGCGCGCTTTAAGACGATAACAAACATAGATATCGGCCGTTCGATAGTCGGTAAACGAACTACCATCGGCACGCACATTCCAGCCGTCGCCGCCGCCAATTTGAAACCAATTATTAGTGGTGTTACAAGTGTTTTGTGCATCAGTAGCAGTTTCGGTGCCGGCAATTTCTTGAGCCTGAATATAATAGGCGGTCGTGTCAGGATTGCTGTTCGAATGAATTGTCACCGTCGCCGGATTACCCGTGCCGTCCCAACTTTGGGTTACCACCGTCACCGCCGAAGGCACATTAGCCAAAGTCAAGAAAAACTGGCAAGTCGGGCTGTCGACTTCATTACCTCCGGAATCTAAACCGTAAGATTTATACGAATAATAAGTATTAGGTGTTAAACTCGAAGCTGGCAAATTATAAACCGTGTTGTCGCCATAACTGCCGGTTTGGTGTGACTCGGTCGGCGCCCCGCCGCAATTTTGATCACTTGAATATAAATTAAAGCCGAGTTGAGTGACGTTAACGCCGCCGGCCGAAACCAACGTGCCGTTCATCGCCGCGCTGGTTTCAGTAACAGCCGTCGCCGCCTGGGCGCTCATCGTAATCGTCGTATCAATTGTCGTAAATTTCTGGCAAGAGGCGCTGGTGCCCATACCGACGGTACTAATCGCATAAGCGGTGTACCAATAATCAGTATGTGGCGAAAGAGCGTCGGTGGTCGCGAGCGAATAAACGCCGGCGCTGTATCCGCCGCTGTAATTATTCTCGTGGGGATTTTGCAAAATCGTGCTCGTGCAAGTGTTGTTAGTGTAAACTTTAAAACCGCGTTCAGTCGGATTAACATTATCGGCCGGGGTTCCGGCGCCAACGCTGGTAATGTTGCCGTGCAAAGTCGCCGCGGTGGCAGAAATACCATCCGCCGCTGAAACGGTCACGGTTGGCGACGTCGGCGTCGTAAACGATTGGCAGGAACTCGTCCCGGTCCCGCCAGGATTAATGGCATAAGCGGTAAAGTGATAAGTCGTGTTGGCGGTAAGTGCCACGTCAGAAGCTTTACTGAAAGCGCCGGTGCCGTAACTGCCGCTGTCGTGCGGATTCATCATCGATCCGCCCGAACAATCAACGGAAGTATAAACTTTAAAGCCGCGCTCGGTCGCGTTGGCCCCGCCGGTATCAGTGATATTGCCATTCAAAGTCACGCTCGTGCCGGTAGTGTTATTGGTAATTGTCGGGGTAGCCATTGTCGGCGGATTGGCGGTTGTCGTAAACGATTGGGAACTAAAAGTGGAAGTAACGACCCCGTCGCCGTTTCTGGCCGTCGCCGTATAGGTATACAAAGTGTTTGCCAAAAGACCCGTGTCGGCGCAAGCATTGGTTTGTGTCCAGCCGGGGCTACCGTCGCTAAAGCAACTCTGGCCCCCGCCGCCCGAGTAGCCAGTAGTTTCGGCAAACTGAATGCCAGAAGAGCCGACCAAAAGATTACTTAGCGAATTGGTCACACTTAAATCAATTTCGGTCGTGGTAATTGCCGTCTCGGAAATCCCGGTCGGCGTTTCAATGGCCGTGTATTTGGCCACGGTGACGGTACTGCCATGGTCGTTGTCACCATTACGAGCATAAACGCTCAAAGTATATTGGGTGTTGGCCGAATGACCCGAACTGGCATTCCAAGAAGTGCCGGCAATATAGCCGGAATTGCCGGTCAAGTCCGAAGCATAGAAATCTTTTTGGGCGCCACCTGAAGCCCAATTCCAATTTATTCCCGTCGTTGTAATTGATGAGTCGCTTAAACTTACCGGGTCATTGGCCGAAGTGTAAGCGGAAAAATTCGTCGACGGCTGCCCGGTAATCGCCCCACGATAAGCTTGAATACAGCGAGCATAAGAAGTGTCGGCTGCTAGTCCCGACGACTCCGTCCCCGAGCCGGCCGGCGGCGAGCCGGTCACGGTGACCACCGCCGGTTGCCCCGTCTGGCAAGTACTCGAAGAATATGGATAAATGTTGTAGCCGTCGGGGGCGGTGGCATTTTGGGTCCACGCCCAAGTAATCGATGTCGTCGTGTTAGCCGTATGCCCGGTGACACCGTTGTGTGAAGGACCAAGCGCTACTTGCGCCGGCGCCGTTAAGGCCGAAACGGGTGGGCTGGCCGGATTGTAACCGGTGACCACGCCATCACCGTTTTTGGCTTTGACTTTGTAATAATAAGTTTGATCAGCGGTTAAATTGTTGTGAGCGATACTGTCGCCGTCATTGTGAGCCGTAAAAGTCTGAACCGTCGTGACAAAAGTGCCCGCCGGATTGGTATCGTAATAAGTTTCATATAAAGTGCCGTTGGGATTGCCATTGGCGGCCAAAGTGATATTAATCGCGTTGCCGTTGCCGGCGCTCCAGCTTTGAGCCGTTGCTGTCGGGTCCCCCGGCGCCGCCGCCAAAGTATATTTTGACTGCGAGGAGTAGGTTGAAGTAGTGACGCCGTCGCCGTTTCTGGCCGTGACCGTATAGGTATACAAAATATTGGGCGATAATCCCGTGTCGGCGCAGGAATTGACGTTCGTCCAGCCGGGACTGCCGTCGCTAAAGCAACCCTCGCCGCCACCTCCGAGGTGGCCGGTGGTTTCAGCAAACTGAATCCCGGAAGAACCGGCGGCAAGATTTGATAAAGAATTGGTCACACTCAAATCAATCTCGGTCGTGTTGGCATTGGCGCTGGCCGTAATCCCGGTCGGCGTTTCAATCCAAGTGTATTTAGAAACCGCGTTGGAATCGCTTGAGCCAAAATCATTAACAGCGGTGACGTGGCGGCTGTAAGAAGTGTTGGCCGAAAGGCCGGATGTTTCGTTAAATGTCGTTGTACCCACCGCTAAATGCGATGACTTCTCTACTCCGCCGGCGTCTTTAACGACATAATAATCAGCATTGTCGTCATTATTCGTCCAGCTCCAATTGATTTGTGAGGTCGAAGCGGCGGTACCGGTAAAGCCAGAAGGCGCGGTTGGCGCCGCACAAGCCGCGCCGCGGGAAATCTGCCAGCTGGTGTTGGTATTCGGCGTATCGTGGGTGGAGTAAGTAGCACAAAAAGCTACGCCGGAATTGGTCGAATGCGAAACATTTAGATATGTTGATGATGTGACGGCCGTCGGATTGATTGTCCAGTTGGAACTATTCGATGACTGCAAGGTCAAAACTTTGCCATTGGCTCCTGTCAATGCCAAACTCGCAATCGTCTGCGTCGAACTTCCGTCAAAAGTGATAGTGCGACCAGCACCATTTCCTGCCGTGGATATTCCCAAGTTATTAAATCCTGTCGAGCCGTGGACGTTTTGATTTGATGAATCCGCCCCGGTCAAATTGACCGTCGAGCCGGTCGAAGTGAGCGTCCCGCCGGCATTATTGAAATCCCCGGCGATATTTAAAGTTTGACTCGTAGCCGTCAGAGTCTTGCCGGAATCGATCTTCACATACCCAGTCGTTGTCAAAGTTCCGCCCAAGGTCGTGTTGCCTGCCACTTCAAAATTATTTAAAGATTGTCCATTCGGCGTCAGCGTTCTCCCACTGCCATTCATAATCAACGTTGATGTTCCTGGTGTAATCGTGCCACCGGTAAGATTCACATCCATTGAACAAGTAACGGTAGTGGTACCCATATTGATTGAGCCACCCGACAGCGCGAGAGTACTACCAACCGTCCACGGATTCGGGCTAGTGCTGTTATACATCGAAATCGAGGGTGTGCCGCCATTATTAGTTATAAAAGTAAGACCGCCGGTGATATTAACTGTCGGATTATGCGCCGTGGCGTCAAGAATCACACTGTGGGCTACAGAGCTTCCGACAGCTAAACTACTAAAAGTAAATGTTCCGGCTCCCATCGTCGCCGTTCGATCAACTGTAGCAGTAGAATTTGTGGTACGAACATAACCGTAAATTCTGGCGGGAATAGTGGCATTGTTAGTTGATAAATCAAAATAGGTTGGAACACTCAAAGTTCCAGTCGTCGAGAGATTATTGGCCGCTGTTCCTTTAATATAAAAATATCCAGCCCCACCAATCGTGCCGCCAGGACTACCACTGGCTAAGGTCGTCGTCGAACCATCGTTCATATAGACATAATCGCTAATCGTTAAAGTTATCAAATTATCCACCGTCAAAGTGCCATTAATATAAGTATGACTTGTCTGGGCGGTGGTATTGCCGGAAATTTGTAAATTATTTAATGTTTTCGAATTCCCCACCAGCGTCTTTGTCGCCCCATTCATAATCAGCGTCGAACTGCCGGCGGAGACAGAGGCAAAGTTGGTGAAATCAACATCCCCCGAAACCGCAATGGTGGGAGGAGTCGGAGAGGTCGCGCTCATATCAAGTTCGTTGCCCGTACCGGTACCCGCATAAGAAAGACCGCCGACCGAATGACTGGTGCTCGTGCCCAA
>JBEKTP010000005.1:0-81671 GCA_049515915.1 Patescibacteria group bacterium
ACTTGCAAGAAATTCAGGAACGGCTCAATAACCGTCCGAGAAAGAATCTAAATTACCAAACACCCAATGAAAAATTACGGGCTTATATCAACGAGGTGGCGCATTAAATTCTTGAATTTGCCAAATGGCTTGTTGAACAAGGTTTAAAAATATGAAGTGTTCCAAAAAACAATTTGGTATTAACAAAAAATACAGGACTAAACCTGTAATTTTCGTGGTGGACCGTGGGAGATTCGAACTCCCGACCTCTACAATGCGAATGTAGCGCTCTACCAGCTGAGCTAACGGCCCAAATTAAATTATATCTTATTATGACGAGAAGTAAAAGTAAAAAACGTCCCCGGCGACGAAACAGTCCGCCGGGGGGTCTGTTCTAGCCATCACGGCTAGTTCGGGACGTTTTGCTCGCATCCGAGCAGGGCCTCACGGAGATTCGTTCCTTTTCCGCTAAAGCCCGGACCGGGGCCAGCGGCCATAAACGTGCCGCCGACAAAGATCATGTCGAACCATCCCTTACCTTGAAGATATGCGTTCAGTCGTGGCAGCTCATCGTTGCTGACACTTTGGGCAACGCCAGTCGGTTGGTATTGGCCGCGGTAGCGCGCAGCCATCCGTCTCAACCCAGTCGTCAGATTCTCGCCTTTAGCGAGTTCGATCGCTAGTCCTTGCTGGATTTGCTCTACATCCATCGGGGTTCCGGTCACGCGAAGACGCCGGGGGGTCTTGTCCTTAAGGACCACCTCTAAAACATCCAAGCTGTCATCAGAGATGGCAACGGCCGATGGTTTCGCCACAATCTCCTCCGTGGTGCATCGATTTTGCTTACATTATACAACATCTGAAAGTTCGTTTTGCATTGAGGATTATTATAAAAATGCCCGAGGTCGGACTCGAACCGACATGGACTTGCGCCCACACGAGTTTGAGTCGTGCGCGTCTACCGTTCCGCCACTCGGGCACAGTTTATTTATACCAAAAAATCGGATATTTTTCAAGGAGTGATTTGCTATTTGAAGAATTTACGATATATAATATTACAAGCCGAAATCATCGTAGCCTTTCGAGGGAGGCATCGCAGGATGAACATTGAGGGCAAGGACTTTATCGATCTAAAGGGGACTGACTGTTCGATTCAGCCGTGTCGGATGTATCCGCGAAACATCTGGCTTGGTCCCGATCACCTCCGGATGCGACTGGATAAAGGGATGGCGGAAAAGGTGCTCGACTTTTTGAGCCACGCGCTCAAGGGAGAGCAGGTGGAGCTTCAGCCGTTCAGCGCTGGCGGCAACGACCTCACTGGTAATACATGTATCGGATGCACCACCGAAGGCGTTTTTCCTCTCTATCTGGGTCCTACGCTCTGTTTCGATAAACGTGAGCGCCAACCCATGCTTCTGGACCGCGGGATGACAGAAACTCTCGTCCCCCACCTCAAGGCTTTTCTTCAAGCCGGCTAACCCGCAAACTACTTACTGGCGGATCTCTTGCCACTACTTAAACGCCCGGGCTGGACACCCGGGCGGTCGCTTTTTAGTCGATTTAAAATTTTAAATATATAACTTGATTGGGAGTTAACGAACTCTTGCTTTTTACGATAAATCGGATTTAATGTATACTTAGTATTAGGCAAATATTTTAGCGCTAATGGAGGATCCAATGGCGAGTGTTGATAGTATGGAAAGCATTTCAAAAATTGATCAAGAAGGTTTTTTGCAATGTATCCAAGAATTTCCCGATCAAGTCGAGCGAGCTTGGAAAGATTGGAAGGAAATTCCCCTGCCGACTCGATTTATTCAAGCTAAAAATATACTTCTTGTCGGGATGGGCGGCTCAAGTATTGGCGGGGCCATCGCGATGGGCTTAGCCCATGAATCTTCGATTCCGATGCAAATATGGCGTGATTATGGTCTTCCCGATTGGGTTAGTAAAGACACTTTGGTCATCGCGACGAGCTATTCTGGCAATACCGAAGAAACGCTTGATTGTGTCAATAAAGCAGCATTAAAAACCGATAAAATTATTACCATTTGTGCCGGGGGTGAACTCGATGTTTTATCGCGGAAATATCGTACCACTCATTATAAAGTAAATTATTCTGGCCAACCGCGGGCGGCCATGGGATTTTTGATGACGGCGGTGCTGGCGGCGTTTTCCAAATTAAAATTAATCGATCTTAGCGATGACGATGTTTCTGAAGCGATTATTTTAGCCCGGGCGCTCCAAAAGAAAATTGACGCTAATGTACCGACGCCTAACAATAATGCAAAGCTCTTTGCCTTAAAATTACAGGATAGAATCCCGGTTATAATTGGTTCGGGAACATTGGCTGCGGTCGCCCGGCGCTGGACAATTGATTTCAATGAAAATGCCAAGTATGCGGCTTATTTTCAAGAACTGCCAGAGATGAATCATAATGCTTTAGTCGGCACCGAATTTCCAAAAAATCTCGGGCAAAAAATCTTTGTCTTGGTTTTGATGTCAAAATTTGATCATCCGCGCAATCAAATTCGCGAAAATACCATTATTCAAGTTTTTCAAAAAAGACGAATTCCTTGCGAAACATTCATGTTCGAGCCGGCCCCGACGCCATTAGCTGAAGTTTTACAGTTCGCTTTTTTTTCCGCCTATACTTCTTTCTATTTGGCTATGCTTAACGATTCAGATCCATCCCAAATCGAGATGGTTAATTTCTTAAAAGAAAAATTGGCTGAAAAGCCAATGGACTAAGATTAATCGTTTAAGAAGGAGGATATTTGCAGCCTTTAGTTCTAGTCATTTTAGATGGATTTGGACTTTCGCCGAGCATCGAAGGTAATGGCGTTTTATTGGCTGAAACGCCTAATTTTGATCAATTATTATCGTACTTTCCACACGCTTCTTTACATGCTTCCGGCGAAGAAGTGGGGCTTTCTTGGGGCGAGATGGGTAATTCGGAAGTCGGTCATTTAAATTTAGGAACAGGTCGGATTATTGTTCAAGACCTCATTCGAATAAATAAAACTATCGCCGAGGGTTCTTTTTTTCAAAATCCAGAACTAATTGAAGCATATAAAAACGCTCTTGAGCAAAAATCCAACATTCATTTAATTGGTTTGGTTTCCGGCGGAGGGGTGCATTCTCACATCGATCATCTTTTGGCTCTCCTCGAAATGGCTGACAAATTTCAAGCCAAAAATATTTTTGTTCATATGATTACTGACGGCCGTGACACACCGCCGAAAGTAGCTCTCGATGACTTGAAAATTCTTCAAGCAAAATTTCAGGTGTTTGGTTTCGGTAAAGTTGCATCTTTGAGCGGACGCTACTTTGCGATGGACCGTGATAAACATTGGGATCGAATCCAAAAAGCTTTTAACGTCATGTTCTCAGAAAAAGCGCCTCAAGCACCATCGGCCGAAGCGGCTATTCAAGCGTCGTACGATGCCAATAAATCGGATGAATTTATCGAGCCGGTGGCGGTAGCTGGCACGCCGAGGATTAAAGACCGCGATTCGATTATTTTCTTTAATTTTCGTTCCGATCGCGCTAAACAAATCACCGAATCAATTATTAGCCCTGACTTTAAAGATTTTTCGAGGTCAGTTGTTTTGAAAAATTTTTATTTCGTTTCGTTTACAAGCTACGGCTTCGAGCCAACCCCATCGGTTAAAGTTGCTTTCTTTGCCGAGAAAGTTGCTAATCAATTGGCGCAGGTGGTGCAGGACTCTCACTTTCATCAACTTCATATTGCCGAGACGGAAAAGTATCCCCACGTCACTTATTTTTTTAACGGTGGTCAGGAAAAACCCTTTATCGGCGAAAGCCGTATTATGGTTCCTTCCCCCAAAGTGCCCACTTACGACTTAAAACCCGAGATGTCGGCGGCTGAAATTGCTGAAAAATTCGCGTCAACTTTTGCAACACAGAAGCCGCCGTTTACGGTGATTAATTTAGCTAACCCTGACATGGTTGGCCATACCGGCAATTTAGAAGCGGTTAAAGTGGCCGTCGCAGCGGCCGATAAAGCTTTGGGTAAAATTTCGAACGTGATTTTAAGCGCAGGTGGGAGTTTATTTGTCACAGCCGATCATGGCAACGCCGAGCAGATGATTAATCCTGAAACGCATGAAGTTGATAAAGAACATACGACCAACCCGGTACCTATTATTTTAGCCATTCCCGAAAAGAGAAAGGTTCAGCCGGAGATCATCAATCGGGATTATAAAGTTCAATTAGCCGCTACGGCTCCGGCCGGCGTTTTAGCCGATGTGACTGGCACCTGTGTTGATATCTTAGGGATTCAAAAACCCCCGGAAATGTCGGGACAAAGTTTAAAAAATATTTTATAAATTGAAAGCACTTAAGTAATGTCAGGGACGTCAAAAGTAATGCTTATAATTTTGGATGGCTGGGGCTATGCACCCAGCTGGGGTGGCAATGCCATTGAAACGGCGGAAAAACCGAATATGGACAACTTTTGGCGAAAATATCCCCACACAATTTTAAGAGCGGCCGAAGAAGCGGTCGGTTTGCCGATTCATGAACCCGGTAATTCCGAAGTCGGCCATTTAAATATCGGTTGCGGCGAAATTGTCAGACAAAACTTGCCAGGGATTACAGCCTTAATTAAAGACGGCAATTTTTTTAAAAATCCTTATCTTTTAGAAGCAATCGAAAATGCACGAAAAAAATCGAGCAATCTTCATTTATTGGGCTTGGTTTCTGATGGTGGTGTTCACTCGCATATTTCTCATCTTTTTGCCCTGCTCGATTTACTTAAGCAGAAAAGTTTTAGTCGGGTTTATATTCATATGATTACGGACGGGCGCGACACCGATCCAATGAAAGCTCTTTCATTTATTGAGGCTTTAGAAACCAAAATCCGCGCGGTGAAAGTTGGCAAAATCGAGTCGGTTATGGGCAGGTATTACGCCATGGACCGCGATAATCGCTGGGATAGAATTGCGAAAGCCTATGACGTGCTTACTTCCGGTATTGGCGAACAGGCCGACTCGCCCGCTAAAGCGGTGGCTGAGTCTTACCGTAGAGGTGTTTATGACGAGTTTATTATCCCGACAGCTATTCAAACTGAAACCAGACCATTTACGCCAATTGCGTCGAATGATTCTGTCATCTTTTTTAATTTTCGAGCGGATCGTGTCCGAGAAATAACCATGGCGTTAACGGCTGAAAAGTTTCGTTTTTTTGGACGGAAAAAATTTCCTAAAAATTTATACTTTGCTACGTTTGCTTATAACGAAGAATACGACGAGGAAACACCTATCCATCCGGTTTTTAAACAACCAAACCAAACTCAACCGTTGGCTAAAGTTTTATCCCAAGCGGGTAAAAAACAATATCATATTGGCGAAACGGAAAAATTTGCCCACGTCACTTATTTTTTTGACGGTGGCCAAGATAAACCGTTTCCCGGCGAAGTACGGGAGCTTATTCCCTCGCCCAGAGTGGCCACTTATGATTTAAAACCGGAAATGAGTGCCTATCGAATAACTGACACGTTACTAGCCAAATTCCGTTCCTACGATTTTATCGTGGTTAATTTCGCTAACGCCGATATGGTCGGCCACACCGGCAGCTTAAAAGCCACTGTCAAAGCAGTTGAAGTACTTGACGAGTGTCTCGGTAAAATTGTCAAAGCGACTTTAGCGGAGAAATGGACCATTATTATTACGGCTGATCATGGCAATGCTGAGCAAATGATTAACCCAAATACCGGTGAGCCGCATACAGAACATACAATTAATCCGGTGCCATTTATATTAGTTTCTGAAAATCCCGCCCTTCAAAATCCCTTGCGGGGCGAGGGCCAAGATGGTTTGAAGCTTTCCGATATCGCGCCGACAATTTTACAAATAATGGGTATTCCCATTCCGAAAGAAATGACTGGAAAAAGTCTGGTTGTCTGATTAAAAATTACCTTTTGACCTGTTAATTTAAGATTATTTAAGGAGGGGTTTATCAAAAGCAAATTTCGCTCAATTGTCTTAATTATTCTCGACGGTTGGGGGCTTTCGCCGACGTGGGGTGGTAATCCTATCACGATGAATAATCCCGCTAACATGACGCGGTATTGGCGAGAGTATCCTCATAAAGTCTTGCAGGCCTTTACTCTTTTAGCCGGTAAATACGGTGTCGTGGGTGATTCCCGTCTGGGACATTCGACTATTGCGGCCGGGCGTCGTTTGGTGCAGGATTATGAAAAAATTTCTGCTTCGATTGAAGATAAATCATTTTATAAAAATAAAGTGTTTGTTGATGCCATCGAACACGCTAAAAAAAATAACTCGAATATTCATCTGGTGGGACTTTTATCAAACACGGGTATTCATTCACACCTCAATCATCTTTTGGCGTTGTTGGACATGGCCGCGCGGGAAAATTTTGAGAGAGTCTTTGTTGACGCAATTTCTGATGGTATCGATACGGGTGAAAATGATGCCGTGAATTTTATTGAACAAATTGAACAAAAGTTTTTGCGGTTGAATTTAGCAAAATTTTCATCAATTTCGGGTCGTTTTTACGCCATGGACCGGGATCGCGATTATCAAAAAACAAAAAAAGTTTATCAAGCCTTAGTTTTAGGTGATGCACCGCTGGTACGCGATCCTCTGGCCGCTCTAACCGCGTCATATAAGCAGGGGCTAAATGACTTTTTGGTTATGCCGACGCTTACCGGCGAAAAGAAAAATACCATTTCGGATAATGATGCAATTATCTTTTTTAATTTTCGTTCTGATCGAGCTATCCAACTCGTTCAAATGATGGCTGATCCTAATTTTCGGCTGAGATTTTGGCGGCCCAAAAAACTCCAAAATTTATACATTGCCACCATGACCGAATATCAAGCGGATTTACCAGTCAAAGTCGCCTTCCCTCAACCTAATGTTAAAAATATTTTACCAGGGGTTTTATCTTATTATCATAAAACTCAGCTTCGGGTCGCTGAGACCGAAAAAACTGCCCATGTCACTAACTTTTTTAACTGTGGGGCCAATGTTTTTCCCGGCGAAGAACGCGTCATCGTGTCTTCAAAAAGGGTTAAAAAGTGGGATGAGGCGCCAGAAATGTCAGCTCAAAAAATTACCAAAGTGCTTGTTTCAGCAATCGAACGTCAAAAGTACGATTTTATTTTGGCTAATTATGCCAATGTTGACATGATGGCTCACACTGGCAATTTCACAGCCGCCGGTGTGGCGGTTCGAAAAGTTGATGAGGAAATCGGTAAAGTGGTTGCGGCCAATTTAAAAGCTGGCGGCGCCACAATTATTACGGCTGATCATGGTAATGTCGAGCAAATTGTTAAATTCAAACCAAAGCAAGATCCGGAAAACAAACACACGCTCAACCCCGTTCCATTCATATTAATTAATTCTGAAAATCGCAAAGATTTAATCCGCGGGGCGTTGATATCATCGCCGCAACAGCTTTCGAAATTGATTGAAGTCAAAGCAAGTCTCGCCGACGTTGCCCCCACCGTTTTAGAGTTAATGGGTCTACCTAAACCGGCTGAAATGACCGGTAAATCGTTATTAAGGAATTTAGAATAATGATTAATTTTTTTAATCCACAATCGGTCGCGGTAGTCGGTGCTTCAGCCAATAAAAAGAAGCTTGGCTATCAATTACTCAAAAATTTAATTGATTCGGGTTACGAGGGACGGATCTATCCAGTTAACTTAGAAGAAAAAGTAATTTTGGGTCACAAGGTTTTTCAAAATATTTTAGACGTTCATTCTAAAGTTGATTTGGTGACAATTATCGTGCCGCGCGAAATTGTGCCGACGGTTTTAAAACAATGTGTGGCCAAGGGTGTTCCGTATGTGTTGATTATCTCGGCTGGTTTTGCCGAAAAAGATGCAGCTGGCAAAAAATTGCAAAAAGGATTATTAGATATTACCGCTGGTTCGAACACCCGAATCATTGGCCCAAACTGTTTGGGTATAATCAATGCTAACGATAAGCTTAATTTAACTTTTGCGGCCACTGAGGTCGTGGAGGGCGGGCTAGGTCTGATTTTGCAGTCGGGAGCAATCGGGGCCGCTATTTTAGACTGGGCCAAAGAAAATGAAATCGGCATCAGTAAATTTGTCAGTTTGGGTAATAAAGTTCATACTTCCGAAATCGAAGCGATCAAAATACTGGGTGATGATCCCCAGACAAAAATCATCGGACTTTATCTGGAGGAGATTAGCGAACCGATTCGATTTTTGCGATTATGTCGCGAAATTACGATTAAAAAACCAATCGTGATTTTAAAAGGTGGCACGACCGAATTGGGAGCTAAAGCGGCTTCTTCGCATACTGCCGCGTTGGCAACCTCGAATAAACTTGATAAAGCGCTTTTTTTGCAAGCAAACTTGATTATGGCTGAAGACTACAGTGAATTTTTGAATCTTTTCGAATTGTTAAGTTTTAAAAATTTTGATGGGGGCAAAAACTTAGCGATTATTAGTAACGCCGGCGGCCCGGGAATATTGGCGGCCGATGCCGCCGCGAAGGCTGGATTTAAACTGCCCACTCTGACCGGAAACGAAAAAACAAGGCTCGAAGATTCCTTGCGAAGTTATGCTTCACTGACCAATCCGTTTGATTTGGGCGGTGACGCTCAAGCCGAAAGCTATCAAAAAATAATGAATTTAATTGTTGAATCTCCCGCTATCTCTTCGCTTCTGGTTATTGTAACCCCACAAAGCATGACAGAAATTGAAAAGACGGCTCGAGTTTTGACAAAGTTTCGCAAAAATCCAAAACCCGTCATTGCTTCTTTTTTGGGCGGTCTAAAAATTAAATCCGCCAAAACTATTTTAATGGCGGGTGGCATTCCCCACTTTGAAGACCCAGCGATGGCGATTGAAATGCTTGCTAAAGTCCACCGATATTTCGAACGGCGAAATAATATTACACCGATGTTAGACCTTCACAGCTACCAAGTCTATAAATTTTTGACCGAACAAGACCTCATTAAAAAATACGATATTGCCTATATTAAAAGTGAGACGGTCACAAGCGATAGTGAGGTAATGGCTTTCGTGGAGGCAAATAATTTCCCTATCGCTTTTAAAACTGGAAAAGTGATCAAACACAAAGGGCGTTCGGGAAAAGTCGGACTCAATATAAACGATAATCGTTCATTGATCCGGATTGCTCACCGGATTGGATATCCGGCTATTGTCCAAAAAATGGTTGACTCACCTTATGAATTAATGATTGGCGCTCGGCGCGACCCGACCTTTGGCATCGTGATAATTTTTGGTCAAGGAGGAATTTTTGTGGAAGAAAAAGCGGATATCGCCATAAAAATGCTGCCATTGACAGTCGGAGACGTTGACGAGATGATAGAATCAACGAATGTTTGGCGTATGATCAGACGTTTTAAGGTTAAGGGAGTAATCAAAAAAACTATTTTGGCAGTCGCTAAGCTGATGATGGAAAACCCTGACATTTGCTCGATTGAATTTAATCCTTTTAAAGTTTTACAAAGTAAAATAATTGCTGTCGATATCAATATCGGAAGAGAAAATGGCTAAACAACTTTTAACTGGAAATGAAGTTTTAGTCCGCGGCGCGCTAGCTTCAGGAGCTAAATTTCTCAGCGGTTATCCGATTACGCCCACGACGGAGATTTTAAAATACTGGGCCGATGAAAAAGTAAAAACTCCCGAACTCATATTCTTACAAGTCGAAGATGAAATGGCAGCCGGTTTTGCGATGATCGGAGCGGTGCTAGCCGGCACCAAAGCTTTTACAGCATCGGCTGGCCCAGGCAATGTTTTAATGCAAGATCCACTTTCGATGGCTGAAAGCCTACGTTTACCAACGGTTACATTTATTATGCAGCGAGGCGGACCTTCTACGGGTACTGTTATTTATTCCCAACAGGAAGTCAATCTCACCTGTTTCGGTGGTAACGGCGAAGGTTTAAGAATTGTTTACTCAACATCAAATATTCAAGATCTTTACGACTATGCGATTAAAGCATTTAACACGGCCTGGAAATATCGTTTTCCAACTTTTATTTTGGGCGATGGTTACCAAAGTAAGCAATTAAGCCAAGTTGATATCTATGATCCTACCGCGCAAGGAATAGAATTAGTAGATGCAACTCCTTACTTACTAAAACCGCACCGCGAGGCAGGACATTATGTTAATTTACGTGATACTTATAACTTAGAAGATGAATTATCTGCTTTAATCTTGCAACAAAAAAAAGTCTTTGATGAAATCAGCCCGGAAATTATTGAATTCGAAGATATTCATACGCTTGATGCCGAAGTTGTTATTTTTGCTCACGGAATTGTCGCGGCAGTTGTCAAAGATGCGCAAGAAGAGATGCGTAAAGAGGGATTAAAAGTTGGATTGTTTAGACCAATTACATTATCACCTTTCCCGCGAGAATCGGCGAGGCAAGTGATTAAAAACAAAAAGGCAATTTTGGTTGCCGAATCATCACTTGGTCAATTTGCAAATCTGGTAAAGTCGCAAATTTGTGGTGATACTCCGTTTCGAATTGCCCGGATTGCCAATCCCGCGCACGCAGTTTCTAAAGAAAGCATCATCTCTAAAGTTAAAGAATTATTAAAAGGGTAAAATGGAAAATTTGCCAAAATCTTGGAAAAAATCCGCCTTGCCGCATAAGTTTTGTTCGGGCTGCGGCCAGGCTTTGGCATTAAAAATTTTAGGTTTCGCGATTGACGAACTAAATATTCAAGACAAAGCAGTTTACGGTTCTGACATTGGCTGCTCATTGCTTTCTTGGAATATGTTTGATGTTGATACAGTTCAAACCCACCACGGTCGAGCAACGCCAACAATGGTTGGTTTAAAGCGTGCCAAGCCCGAAGTTATCGCGATAGCTTTCATGGGCGACGGCGGTGGCTACGCAATTGGTGCACAACATTTAATTAATAGTTGTCTACGAGACGACAAAATCACCGTGATATTAATTAATAACGCTAACTACGCCATGACCGGCGGACAAATGGCGCCGACGACTTTAGTTGATGAAAAAACAACGACCACACCAGCTGGGAGAAAGATTTCTGAATTTGGCCGCCCGATTCACGGCCCGGAAATGCTTGCCACTATTGCGGCACCTGGTGCTTACATGGCGCGTTGTACATCTGACGACTTTGAAACAACAAAAAACTATATAAAAAATGCTTTAGTAAATCAAATTGAAGGTAAAGGATTCAGTTTTGTCGAAATTCTTTCAATGTGTCCGGTAAACTGGAAAACTAATGCTCAACAGTCAATTGATTTTATCGAAGAAATGAAAAAAACATTCCCGCTCGGCGAAATTAAAGTGTCGAAGGATGTTGTATGAAAAAGATTTTAATTGCTGGCGAAGGTGGCCAAGGAGCTCAGTCGATTGCTGAAATTCTAGCGCTCGCCGCTCACAAAGCCGATCTTAAAACCTCCTATATTCCAAACTTCGGTGTTGAACAGCGCGGCGGAGTTTCTTTGGCATTTGTCCAAATAAGTAACGATCCGATCAACTATCCAAAATTTGATAGGGCCGACATTTTACTTATTATGTGTAACCGCGCCGTTAGTGTCGTTAAAGAATTTATTGGCGAAAATACGCTTGTAATATTTGATGGCAGTTTTGTTTCTGACGACAAGCTACAAGAATTACAAGGAGTTGTGAAAAGTTACTTGTCGTTGCCAGCAAAAAATATCGCTCAAGAAAAATTCGGTTTAAAATCTACCAACATGCTTTTTTTGGGCGCGATTTATCATGAAGTTTTAGAAATTCCTAAAGAGATGATCTCGACTGCCATCAATGAAAAGTTTGCCGCTTATCCTGAATTTCAGCAAAATAACAAAAAAGCGTTTGAAGCCGGCTTGCAATATGCAACTTCTAAACCCGATCAACAATTTAAGGGACGACAAAAGCAGGAAGTAAAGACCGTCTACGAAGATGATCAAAAATCATGGGAAAGATTTCCCCAATATTGCAAGGGCTGTATGCTTTGTGCCGTTAGGTGTCCAAAAAATGCAATTACAATGGGTAAAGATTTAAACTTTTTAGGCACTCAAATGCCGGAGGTGGATATCGAAAAATGTATCGCCTGCGGAAAATGTATGGAAATTTGTCCCGACGGCGCGATTAAGTTAGAAAAGCACTAAAATATTTAAATTGATAATACTCCCCCAATATGGTATATTATTAGTGATGACATTGCCGTGCTAACTAATTTGCACATTGAGATATTCTGCGGTACAATTAATACATGATAGATAAAATAACTAGGGATAAAATATTAAAGCTGCGATCCGAAGGATTTACTTATAAGGAAATCCAAAAACAACTAAAATTTATTATTCCTAAAAGCACGTTTTCATATATTTGTTCGCAAGCCAAATTACCCGTATACTATCATGATAAGATAAAAAAACTTAACAAGGAAAATCTAAAAAAAGCACAAGCAGCGGCAGTGAAAGCAAATAAGGCAAAAAGGCAGATATTTTTAGAACAGATTGAGAGAAAGAACAAAAGCTTTCTTGGTAAAATAGATAAAGATGTTGCAAAAATCGCATTAGCCATGCTTTATCTTGGAGAAGGCGCAAAATGGAAGTCTCACAAGGGCTTGATGCTCGGAAGTTCCGATTCGGGAATAATAATTCTTTATCTAAAATTACTTAAATATTGTTATAATATAAACAAAGATAAATTGTCCTGTAGGGTAATGCATAGGGCCGATCAGGATATTAATAATTTAGAAGAATTTTGGGCAAAAGTTACGGGGGTATCAAGAACAAGATTTTACAAGACAAAGCCAGACTCAAGAACCATTGGAAAGCCGACAAAGAATATAAAATATAAAGGCGTATGCTCTGTTATGTGTGGAGGAACTGCAATCCAATTGGAATTAGAAAATTTAACCAAACAAATAGGGGCCTGTAGCTTAGAGGAAAAGCGGATGCATGGCATGCATCAGACCGCGAGTTCGAGTCTCGCCAGGTCCAAGCTGTAATATAATGTCAAAAAGTCCAGGGTGCTAGTCCCTGTCGGTCATCTAAGCCCTTTTTAGGGATTTTTTGTTACTTGTAAACCTGACAAAATCTCGGTAAAATAAATATATGGACTTTTACGATTTCAAAAAAATTGAAACTAAATGGCAGGCAGTCTGGAAAAAAAACGACTATGGCCACGCTGAGGATTTCTCAAGAACTCCCAAGTATTATTTTTTAGTTGAGTTTCCCTACCCTTCCGGCGACGGTTTACATTTGGGCCACTGTATGAGCTACGGACCACCGGACGCTTATGTTCGAGCAAAGCGCATGCAAGGATTTAATGTAATGTATCCGATGGGCTGGGATGCATTTGGTTTACCAACCGAAAACTATGCGATCAAAAATAAAGTCAAACCTCAAGTTATTACCGCTGACAGCATCAAAACTTTCAAGCGACAAATGAAAATGTTGGGCTTTTCCGTTGACTGGGCGCGTGAAGTTAACACCTCCACCCCTAACTATTATAAATGGACTCAATGGATTTTCTTACAGTTTTATAAGCATGCTGTCATCGACGGAAAATTGATGGAAGTTGCGGATGACGATACAACTTCCCCACGGTTAGCCTATCAAGCCGAAATACCGATCAACTGGTGCCCATCGTGTAAAATTGGCTTAGCCAATGAAGAAGTCATTACTGGCCGTTGTGAACGCTGTGAAACAGCAGTGATACAAAAAATGCAAAAACAATGGATGCTTCGAATTACCGCCTATGCCGGGCGCTTGATTAAAGATCTTGATTTAGTGAACTATCTTGAAAAAATCAAAATTCAACAAATCAACTGGATCGGCAAATCCGAAGGCGCTAATATAAAGTTTAAGTTGGGTATTGGTGGCGAGGTCGAAGTCTTCACTACCCGAATGGATACTTTGTTTGGCTGCACCTATCTCGTTTTAGCGCCTGAACATCCGTTGATTAAAAAACTTAAATCTAAAATTACTAATACTAAAGAAGTGGATGAATATGTTGCCAAAGCCGTCAAGAAATCTGATTTGCAACGTACGAAATTGGAAAAAGAAAAAACCGGCGTTGAGCTCAAAGGTATTTTGGCAATTAATCCGATTAATAACGAAAAAGTTCCGGTTTGGGTGGCCGATTATTGTTTGGCCAGCTATGGCACTGGCGCTGTGATGGCGGTACCAGCCCACGATCAGCGAGATTTTGCGTTCGCCCAAAAATACAATCTTGAAATCAAACAAGTAATTCAAAAATCAAAACTCGAGAATCAAAATGAATTAGATGCAGCTTTCGTTAATTACGGCGTGATGATCAATTCGGCTGAATTTGACGGGATGACTTCCGGAGAAGGCAAAAAGAAAATTACGGAAAAGTTAAAAATGATTGGCGCAGGCGATTTTGCCACGAATTACAAACTCCGTGATTGGGTTTTTTCACGCCAACATTATTGGGGTGAACCGATTCCAATCATCCACTGCGAAAAGTGTGGCTCAGTACCAGTTGATGAGAAAGATTTACCGCTCAAACTGCCAGATGTGGAAAATTATGAGCCGTCAAATACGGGTGAATCGCCGTTAGCGACGATACCGGATTGGGTCGACACGACTTGTCCGAAATGCGGCGATAAAGCCCGTCGTGAGACCGATACCATGCCCAACTGGGCCGGTTCTTCTTGGTATTACTTAAGATATTGCGATGCCCAAAATAATAAGGCGCTAGCCGACCGTAAGAAGCTCGATTATTGGCTGCCGGTTGATTTATATTATGGCGGTATGGAACATACAACTTTACATTTACTTTATTCGCGTTTTTGGCATAAGTTTCTGTTTGATTTGGGCGTCGTACCGGGTACTGAACCGTATGCTCGACGAGTTGCGCACGGCTTAATCTTAGGGCCTGACGGCCAAAAAATGTCTAAGTCGCGCGGCAACGTAATTAATCCAGACGATATTATTAAAAAATTTGGAGCTGATTCACTCAGAGCCTACATTATGTTTATTGGGCCTTACGATCAAGAATCCATTTGGAGCATGAATGGCTTAAAAGGTGTTCATCGGTTTTTAAATCGTGTTTGGGGAAATCAAAGTAAAGTGAGCGATATTGAAGATTCCGATAAACTTAGAATCAAGCTTAACCAGACAATTGCCGGTGTGACAGAAGATTTAGATCACTTTCAGTTTAATACGGTTATTTCTAAATTGATGGAGTTAAATAATGCCATCGAAAAAGCCGGTAAAATTTCAAAGAAATCATGGCAAAAATTCTTAGCCTTGCTTTATCCGGCTATGCCACATATCGCTGAAGAGCTCTGGGAAAAGTCAGGCGCCGAGGGATTAATCGAAAACCAAAGCTGGCCCAAAACCGACAAAAAATATTTAATTACGCCTAAAATTACAATTGCGGTGCAAATCAATGGTAAAACACGTGACACGGTGGAAATTTCGACCGAAGCCGCGCAAGCTGACGCTGAATCGGCCGCTAAAACCGAAAAAATTAAGAATTTAATCGGTAGTGGAAAAATCGCTAAAGTGATTTATGTATCTGGTAGAATCATTAATTTTGTGTTAGAATGATTGAGTAGAAAAATAATCATGGAGTAATCAATGGCAGAACCTAAAAAGCGGTTAACTTCCGCTCGTTCAGGCAATCGTCGCGCCCACCTTTTACCTAAAAAGATTAGCTTAGCTTTATGCCCGCAGTGTAAAAGTTCGATGCGGCCGCATCATATTTGCAAAACATGCGGTTTTTACAAAGGTACCGATGTTTTAAAGCTTGAAGAAAAGGCGCGTCAAAAGGAAGAGCGTCGCAAAGCGCGCGAACAAGAAGAGAGCAAATCGACGGAGAAAAAGTGAATAGACATCTTTCACGGGTCATAATCATGCAAACGCTTTACGAGTATGATTTTCGACTTGGGACAGATATCAATGAGATTAAGCAAAGAAATATCGACAACTACGAAGAAGACGCCGATAACGAATTTATTGATAGTTCAATTACGGGTGTGATAAAAAATCAAAAAAAAATTGACGATCAAATCGTCAAAGCGGCACCTGAATGGCCACTCGATCAAATTTCATTGATTGATAAAACTATATTGCGCATCGCCATCCATGAAATTCTTTATTCAACAGATGTGCCACCAAAAGTTGCCATTAATGAAGCCGTCGAGCTAGGCAAGACGTTTGGTAGTCAAAATTCATCAAAATTTATTAATGGTGTTTTAGGAACAGTTTATCGGAATTCTCCACGTTATGATCCCAAAGAAGACAAAAAACTATCTGGAAAGATGAATAAATGATAAAAGATCTCTTACAATTTCAAAAAAAAATTGGGATCAACTTCCATGACGAGAAACTTCTTCGTCAAGTCTTCGTACATCGCTCTTATTTAAATGAAAACCCGGGATTTGAGCTAGATCATAACGAACGTTTGGAGTTTTTGGGTGACGCTGTTTTGGAATTAGTGGTGACCGAATACCTCTATAGAAATTATAAAAATCCCGAAGGTGAGTTAACTAATTTACGATCAGCTTTAGTCAAGGGCGTGATGCTTTCTCATATTGCTAGCGATATTAACATTCAAGACTATCTTTATCTTTCGCGCGGCGAAGCCAAGTCAGAAGGAAAATCTCGACAATTGATTTTAGCAAATGCTTTTGAAGCTTTAATTGGAGCAATCTATTTGGACGGCGGTTACGAAAAAACCCAAGTATTCGTTAAAAAATATCTCATTATGCATCTAAAATCAATTATTGATAATAAACTATATCTTGATCCAAAAAGTCATTTGCAAGAATTAGCCCAGGAGCAACTCGGAATCACGCCGATTTATAAAGTTATTTCAGAAGAAGGACCTGACCACGCCAAAAATTTTACTGTTGGTTGTTTTATTGGCGAAAAAATGTTTGGGTCAGGTGACGGTAGCTCAAAACAAAACGCTGAAAGTGCCGCTGCCACTGCAGTTTTAGATGAGTGGCCTGTTAAATAATTATACGGCGTACACTCTTAACGCTTGATAGAATTCATAAGCTTGATAGCGCAACTCATCTTTATCCCTAAACTCCGTCGGTAAATAGGGATCTTTTTGCATAATAAGAGCTAATTCAAAAATAAGTTTTTTAGCGGTAAATCTTTGGTTTGGATCCCGGTCAATTGTCTTAAGTACCCGGGCCGCTTGAAAGTTGAATTTTTTATAAAGGTCAGAAATATCTGATGTATTCCAGGCTTTTTCGATAATGGTTTTATCTAAATTTTGATTGCGGGTAACTTCAAAAAATTTTAACGCGCCGTGGAGATGATATTTTTCGGAAAGTTGTTCTATATCGTCCTGAATATCGTTTGGGGTGATCCAAACACTCGCCTGCAAAAGTCCTAAACCTAACCGGCTAAGATCTCGGCGAAGCTTGTCTCGCAAACCACGATTTGACTCCGGAACATTAAGCATAACTAGTCGCCATCGTCCATCCCATTGACCACTTACCTTAAGAGGTTTTAAAAACCGATCAATCGCCTTTTCGCCTTTATCGTTAATTTTATAATATATTTCGCCAGAATTTATGGTGCGATTAACCCAACCGAATTTTTTGAGTTTTGCTAAGACACCCCGGGTTTGTTTGCCCCAGCGGTTGAGTCGATAAAGCGGAACTTCTTTTTCATCTTCAAGCAAAATAAAAACTTCCTGCATAGGCGATAATGACATAGGATCCTTTCAAGACCATAATATACCAATATCGATAAAGGAAGTCAAGCCAAACGTAAGATCTAAACGGATAACCGTTATTTTAAACAGGACTCCCAAAAAATTACTTTCGCAGAACTATTTTTTTGTTATTCACTAATTTAATTAAGGTTGACGGACGACCGTTCAGGGTTTTACCGTCAACATAAAAATCAACCTGATTACCGAAATAACTACGCGCATCAGCAATGGTTTTGGCTGGCGATTTACCTTCTATATTAGCACTCGGCGCTACCAAAGGGCCCGTGGCCACTAAAAATTTACGTAAATTATTTTTACGAGGAATTCTGATAGCAAGAGATTTTGTTCCTCGATGAAGATACTCGAACTGTCTACTCTCACATGGCAAAATGATACTAGTTGGCCCGGGCCAATATTTTTGAAGAATTGATTTCGTTTTTAAATCAAGATTAATGCCAAATATTTTTAAATCATTAATGGAACCAATTAAAATTATCATTGGCTTGCAAGAATCACGATCTTTAAGATGATAAATTCGTTCGACTGTGGAAGGGTTTAAAGCCGAGCCAACAAGACCATAAATCGTATCTGTCGGTACAATGCCAACAAAACCATTTTTTAATTGTCTGATAATCGAGTCGTCCATTTATATTTAGGGAGTTAAATGAACATTCCCATTCATTTAGATCTTAGTTTGGCGCGATATTGAGAGTTCATCATGACGATAATTTTAGCAATAATATCAGTGACTTTATTTTCCGATAATACGTTTTTTAGATCCTGTAACCAAATATGAAAGGCAACATTTTTCTTGTTGGGACCGAATTTGTTCGAAGAGAATTCGTCAAATAATTCGACTAATAAAATATGCTCATCGGTTCGAGTAATTTTATCAATAAGTTCTACTGAAGAAACGTTGACATCAACCAAAAAGGCCAAATCGCGCACTGTCGGCGGGAATTTTGAAATGGGTTTGTATTTAGTGCGAGAAATTTTCAAACTATAATCGCCTGTCGGCAGTTCGATATTGTCAATATCAACAATGATATGTTTGACAGGACGACGGATTTTAAAATAATCAAGGATTTTTTGGTCGACATTTTTAATCATTGAATTAATATTTAACTTTTTGAGCGCACTTTTTAGTAAATCATCGGACTTTCCGGTGGTGGCAATGCCAAGCTGCCATTTTTCTGTATCTTTTTCAAAGACCGCTTCCATTTCGAAAATCTTAACTTCTGGGGCCCATGGGTTTTTAGTAATTACGGAAAGCAGTGAGGATAATAAATTCGGGCGAAGATATTCGATTTCTGACAACAACGACTTTTCGATTTGCGGTTGCTTGGACGCTTTAAGATTCAGAATCTCAAGTTTATTTTTATCGATGAAAGAATAAGACAGTGTTTCAGTAAATCCCAGGACGGCTAGTTCATCTTTAATTTTTTCGGTTCCACTGAATTCCTTGTTTCTCGGAGCCACTTGCTTATCTAAATTATTTTTATCAAGATTGTTATAACCATATATTCGAGCGACTTCTTCAGCCAAATCCTGCCATATTTTTACATCGAAAAGGCGGTATGAGGGAACGCGGGCAGTCGAATCTTTAATCCTAAAATTAAGCCTTATTAAATTCGCGGCAATTTCTTCCGATGTTAATTTAGTACCAAGTAAGCGGTTAATTTTTACTGGGTCATAGCTGATATTTTGTTCTTTAAACGGCTGGTTTTTTTGATCGATTAATTCGCTGGCCTTTGCATCAGGAATCAATTCTTTGATAAGTTGTGCGGCTAGGTTAAGACCATACAGATTTCCTTCGTAATCGACGCCTCGCTCGTAGCGGTATGAAGAATCGGTGGTATGATTAAGAAATTTTGAAGCCCGGCGAATTAAAATTGGATCAAAGATAGCGGCAGTCAAAACGATAGTCGATGTTTTTTCGTCAACTTCCGATTTAAAACCACCCATAATTCCTGCCAGGTCATAAATTTTCTCATCGTCCTCAATAATGATAATACCTTCGCATAATTTACGATTAACACTGTCAAGGGTAATAACTTCCTCATCTTTTTTAGATAATCTAATCGTAAAATTACCGTCTTTAATTTTGTTGTAATCAAAAGCGTGTAAGGGCTGTCCGGTGGCAACCATTACGAAGTTTGTGACGTCGACGACATTGTTAATCGAACGAAAACCATAACTTTGTAAACGCTTTTTAAGCCAGTCGGGCGAAGGATTGATTTTGATGTTATCAATAATTCTTGCTGAAAAACGCGGACAAATTTCCGGACCGGAAACTTTAACCTCAATTTTTTTATCGATTTTAGCTGATTCTTCTATACGTGACAGTTCGGAAAAACTTGATTGTTTTAGTGGGATGTTATAAAGCGCTGAAATCTCGCGAGCCATTCCTAAAATTGATAAACAGTCTCCTCTATTCGGTGTGATTTCTAAATCAAGGATGGTATCGTCATCTAACTTTTTAATCGACTCAACTTCCTGCCCGAACAAACTCAAATCCTCCGCTAGTTGTGTCGGGGTCTTCTTAAAATCAACATAATCTTTAAGCCAATTATATGATATTTTCATTTTGACAAAATTTTATATTTATTGTCGGTTCCACTTGAAACATATTTATTTAAAATTGTTTTAAAAATCTTAAATCACCGCTATAAGTTAAGCGAATATCGTCAATTTTAAAATATTGCATCATATAACGATCAATACCCATGCCCCACATAATCCCTTGCCATTTTCCCGGATCAATTCCCATATTTTTTAATACGATCGGATGGGCCATGCCCGAGCCAAGCATCTCGCGCCAAGAACCATCTGGCAGTTGAATATCTAAATCCATTCCCGGCTCGACAAAAGGATAAAGGTGTGGTCGAACGCGGGTCTTAACATTAGCGCCGAATAATTCTTTCATGTACCCGTCCAATAATCCGATCAAATTTGTCATATTTAAATCTTTGTCGATATCAATGCCGTCAATTTGGTAAAATGTATGCTCATGTGTTTGATCAGTCGCCTCATTTCGAAAACATCGTCCAGGAACAACGAATTTAAATGGGGGCTTTAACTTATTTTCTTGAATGTGGCGAACGTCAGTCGCCGTTGTGTGAGTCCGTAAAACCCGACCGTCTTTGAGCCAAAAAGTGTCTTGGATATCTCGGGATGGATGATCCGCCGGTACATTTAAAGCATCGAAATTAAACCATTCCGTTTCAATTTCTGGACCTTCGACAATTTCAAAACCTCGCTCGGAAAAATATTTTAGTGAAAGTCTTAGAAATTGGGTTAAGGGATTTAAATGTCCGTTCATTTTTTTAATATTTTATTTGTTTTCTACCCCGAAAAAATAATTCAATTAAAAAGACTGAAAGAATAAATAGAGCCGCTACCCACCAATTTAAAACGCGAATTTGCTGGAGAAACAATATGCCAACGATTCCCAATGAAATAAATACCGATTGTCTAAGAGTTGGTAGAAGATGAGCAAAAATTACCTCACGGTTTGAAGCCCAAACTTTTAAATAAAAGAAAACTAATCCGAAGATACTAGTAAAAAATAAAAAGAGCGCGGCGTAAAATATAGCGATAACCCAAAAAGGGCTTTGGTAGGGATTGATGTTTATGACAATTTCAGCCGCCAGCCCAGCTGAAATCAAAGCGGTTAGATATAAAATAAATAAATAAAGTCGTAAAATCATTGTTTTTCTATCTCATCTAATAACTCTTCAATTCGATTAACTTTTTGTAAACCTTTATCGATTTTAAAATGCAACTTCGGGGTAAATTTCATGCTCAAATTTTTACCAAGCATTTGCTGGAATTTTTGGGTTTTTTTAAAAAGGATATTTAATACAGGTTTTTGAGAGGCTTCGTTAAGGCAAGATATATAAACATTTGCCTCCTTAAGGTCGTCGTTTACATCAACAGCGGTCACCGTAATTATGCCAAGCTCTTCGGGTAAATTCAACCGAATCTGCTCGGAAAGTTGTTGTCTAAGAAGTTCAGAAACCTTTTCAACCCTGCGCGAGCTCATAATTTTCCTCTGAAATCTTCCGGTGTAATTACATTACTCTGGATAAAGCATACCATATTTATCGATATTTGAACAGAGAATCTGATTTTTACTCTTTACAGGTCGGCTAAAAGATGATAAAATAAACCAAATCACCAAAGGAGGAGCGCAATGCACCTGGTTGGGTTGATCCAACTCCAAAATGGCGAACCTCCAAAATTGCATATTTGGGGGAACGTCGAGGAGCGGTATGCTTATGTACAACTTGTACATCGTCACGGTGATTCAAGAACGGCACGCGAGATTGCTCTTGGGGAGATGATTCGACTGTTGAGAGGCGGCTGGCAACTTTGTCAGACATCGAGCAGCACGTTGTTGCTCAACTACTATTTCTGCGGCGCCAGTCAGGCGCTCGCAGCCGACCACGGGAGGCGTCAATGACTCGAACGAGAGTTCGGCGCTTCCCTTTGTTAATTAGATCCGAAAAATCCGCCCCTAAAGACGGATTTTTCGTTTTTTTATTCTAAGGTGCAATGAACACTAAAGTTATATTAGGCTATCGTTTAGCCCATTGCGGTGCCCGCCGCGCCCCTTTAAGACCGGGCTTTTTACGTTCTTTCATCCGCGGATCACGCGTTAAAAAACCCTCAACTTTTAAAGTTTTATGAAGCTCTGGATTTAATTTATCCAACGCGCGCGCAATACCCAGCCGAATAGCGCCTTCTTGAGCAATAAGACCACCGCCGGAAATTTTAATAAAGCAGTCAATTTGTTTATCGTAGCCAGTTAGCCGCAATGGTTCAGTATAAACGCGGCTGGGATTAGCAATTTCTTTATCATTAATGAGAATCTTGCCTTCGCCCCCGGATATTTTCACTTTGGCAATGGCGGTCTTGCGCCGGCCGATCGCCGTATATACATCCGTTTTTTTAATTTTTGTAAGAACACTCTTTATTTTTTCAGCCATTTTTTTCTCCATTTAAGATCGTAAGATTTTTCAGCCATTCTTTTCTTAACTTATTTTTTGGCAGCATACCTGAAACAGCATGTAAAATTATTCTCGAAGGGTCAACCCGCATTAGGTCAGCCATCGTTTGACTTTTTAAATTACCCAGATATCCGCTGTGTCGATAATATTTTTTTTGAATCATTTTATTAGTGCCCGTGACTTTAATTTTAGCTGCGTTCGTAATCAAAACTTTGTCTCCCATTAAAATATTCGGGCGGAAGGTTGGTTTTCCTTTGCCGCGTAGCAGATCAGCTACTCTTGTTGAAAGTCGACCCAAGATTTGGTCCGAGGCATCGATTTTGTGAGTGATGACTTCAGGCTTAATTTTTTTGGGTTCAACAACTTTGTTAACTTTTTTTGATGACTTTAAGTTCTTTGGAAGAACTTTTGGCCGGCTTTTCGGTTTTTCGGGCATTTTATTTAACCTTTACTTTATTTTTTACTTCTTCTAATTTTTGTGGAGTAATTTTAGTCGCGACGGTTTCGCCTTCGATAAGTTCTAATATAATTATCTCGGCATTATCGCCGACTCGCGAACCGAATCGGTAAGATTTAATAAATCCGGAATTAATTTTTTTATATCGAGGTAAAAGCACCTCAAAGATTTTTTTTACGGCGTTCTCATCAAAAAAATATCTCATTAACGTTCGTTTGGCAGATAGATCATTTCTTTTAGCAATCGAAAATAAATGCTCGACAATCGGTTTTACAGCTTTGGCCTTCGCCTTAGTCGTACGAACATGCTCATACAAAACTAAAGAAGTTGCTAAATTTCTTAAAAGATTGTTTCGATAATCTTTTTTCCTTGATAAAGCATTAGGCACTTAGATTCTCCATCTATTTACTCTTAGATTTGGCCGGCTTTTTTGACGCTATCTTTTTAGCTGCTTTCGTTTTCTTTGATGTTGGTTTTATCTCCGGAGTAATTTCACAGGCTTGTTCAATAAGATTAAAATGCTCAACCAAAATTTTCGAGGCAAGTTTTAGAGTTTCTTCAGGATCAATCGAACCGTCTGTGGTAATTTCTAACGTTAACTTATCAAAATCGGTATTCGCACCGACGCGGGTGCTTTCAATTTCATAGTGGACTTTCTTAACAGGGGTATAAATTGAATCAACCGCAATTGTGCCGATCGGCATTTTTTCATCTTTGCGACGCTCAACCGGAACATAACCACGACCACGGTTGACGGTTATTTCCATATCAAGTTTTGCGCCTTTGCCCAAAGTGGCCAAAATAACGTCGGCGTTAACAATTTCACACGCCGGATTTTTATCAAAATCAGCAGCGGTAACAGTTTTGGGCCCTTTGGCTGTAAGATATAATATCACCGGCTCATCGGAATTAAGTTTAAAACGTAAAATTTTGAGATTTAAGATAATCGAAACGACATCTTCTTTAACACCAGAAATGGTCGAAAATTGATGAGTCACCCCTTCAATTTTGACTGATGAAATGGCAGCGCCTTCAAGCGAGGAAAGTAGCACGCGCCGAAGCGAATTGCCTAAAGTCACCCCGTATCCGGGCGAAAGAGGCTCAACGATAAACACACCTTTGTTGTTAATTTTTTCGACAGTTTTAATTTGCACTAAACTGGTTTCTGGTAATGTAAAATCCATATTACTCCTTCCCCTTATAAATTATCTTGAGTAAAACTCAATGATTAATTGATCATTAATGTCGGTATCGAAATCTTCGCGTGTTGGTAAAGATTTAATTTCTGCTTTTAACGACTTTTCATCAACTTTTATCCAGTTGGGGATTTTAACTTTACTAGGTTTAACTAAATCTTTAGAAACTGGACTGATAACATCACCGGATTTAACGGTTAAAGACGGAATATTTGATATTTTACCGTTAACTTGAATTTTGCGATGCAAAACAAGCTGTCGGGCTTGAGCCCGAGAAACACCCCAACCCAGCCGATAAACAATATTATCAAGACGGATTTCTAAAAGTCTAAAAAGTTGCTCGCCGGTATTTTTAGCCGATTTTGAAGCTCGTTTGAAAATATTAACAAATTGTTTTTCTCGCAGGCCGTATTCGGCTTTGGCTTTCTGTTTTTCAACAAGCTGCAAGCCATATTCAGATTTACGGGGATTTGATTTTTTAGTGCCGTGGGCACCCGGTGGATAATTTCGGCGAGTTAAAGCACAATTCGGCGTATTACAACGATCTCCTTTTAAAAAAAGCTTAGCGCCAAATTTTCGGCATTTTGTACATTTGTCCATTAGACTCTCCGGATTTTTTTAGGTCGGGGGCCATTATGAGGAATAGGGGTGGTATCTTTTATGGAAATGACTTTTACCCCTTGTCCACCGACCGCTCTGACCGCCGACTCACGACCCGAACCCACCCCGGCAACTTTGATAATTACCTCCGTAAGCTCATGAAAAGCTTTGGCTTTATCAAAAGCCTTTCGAACGGCAATCTGGGCCGCGAAAGGAGTTGATTTTTTGGTACCCGAAAAGCCGCTCGCCCCGGCGCTCGCCCAAGAAATGGCATTACCATTTTCATCAGTAATGGTAACAATGGTATTATTAAAAGTTGACTGGATATAGACGATACCCTTACTGACAGGCTGAATAACCTTCTTCTTTTTTTTGATTTTTTTTGGCATTATGTTGTTATACTCTTTAAATTAAGCTCAAGGTTTACGTTTTTTCAGCGGCTTTCTTGCGACCCGAACCAACAGTCACTTTTTTGCCACGCTTCGTTCGAGCGTTAGTTTTGGTTCTTTGACCACGAACAGGCAAATTTCGCCTGTGACGCATTCCGCGATAAGTTCCGATTTCTTGAAGACGTTTAATATTCTGCGACACTTCCATTCTTAAATCGCCTTCGACTTTATAATTCTTATCAATTATTTCTCGGATTCTCTCAAGCTCGCTGTCGGACAAATCGGAAACTTTCGTTCCAGGCTTAACACCGGCTTGAGAAGCAATTTTTCTTCCCAATTCAATACCGACCCCTTTGATATAGGCTAATGAATATTCAACGTGCTTGTTGTCTGGAATATTTACACCAGCTACTCTAGCCATTTTAAATCCTTTATCCTTGACGCTGCTTGTGCTTGGGATTACTACAAATTACCCGCAAAACTCTTTTACGTCGAATTACTTTACACTTAAGACAAATTTTTTTAACAGAGGGTCTTACTTTCATCGTATTTCATTAATTAATAGCTATAATCGTCGCGTAATCCGACCTTTGGTTAAATCATAAGGTGAAAGCTCAACCGTCACTTTATCTCCTGGCAAAATTTTAATATAATGCATTCTGATTTTGCCTGAGACATGAGCTAAGATTTCCTGACCGTTTTCAAGTGCAACATTAAAAGTAGCGTTTGGCAGAGCTTCGGACACAGTCCCCTCGAAAACAATTTTTTCTTTTTCCATATCTTGCACAACTCAATCATTACTACAATTTATTTAGTAGTAAATCTGTAATTATTGTAACATATTGGTCTATATTAGTCAAGATATGGATGTGTGAAGGGGCGCCGGAAGGCGCCCCTTCAGTGATTCAGAGATGGCTAGTTTCTTCTGACCATATCGGAGGGTATGGTGTCCAGGGGGTCGTAGGTTCGTAGGCACTGGTGGCAAAAGTACATCCCTTCGTACTTGGCGAAAAAGAACGCCAATCCACCGTCTTTGCCTTTCGCTTTCGCGCTACAGACTGTCCCCTCAGCCCGGATGGGACGATAGAGGTGGATTTTTCCACGTTCATCTTGAACACAAGGTATCCCGAGAGCTTTATATTGCGTCATAAGCTCAAGACAGCGTTTGTCGCGCCAGACGCTACGGCGAAATACGACGTATGATGCGATACATCCTGTAACAACAATCACTCCAGTCAATAGCAGACCATTAATCATACTGTTGACTCCTTCCATTATGGTGATTGCATTTTAACACAAAAAAAGACAGATTTCAACGATAAAAGATTGTGATATCGATGAATTTATTCTGTCGTTAGTATATCGTAACCGCTCTTGGTCACTACTACCGTATGTTCAAAATGGGCTGAAAGTGAGCCGTCAGCCGTGACAACCGTCCAATCATCTTTAAGGATTTTAACATGCCAATCTCCGTCGGAAATCATGGGTTCAATCGCCAAGGTGTATCCTTCTTTTAAAATCAAACCAGTGCCCGCTTTTCCATAATTGAGAATAGGAGGGTATTCTTGAAGTTCTTGACCGATGCCATGGCCGGAAAGATCTCGAATAACACTAAACCCAGCTCCTTCGACAATCGTTTGGATGCGATGTTGAATATCACCCAAGTGCAGACCCGGTTTGATAATCGAAAGACCTTCGTCAAGAGATTTTTTAGCGATATCTATTAGTTCTTTCTTTTGAAAATTGATTTTGCCCACGCCAAGGGTTAACGCAGTATCTGTATGAAACCCTTCATATTGAACACCTAAATCGATCCCGATAATGTCGCCTTCTCTGAGTATTCGGCCGCCAGGAATGCCGTGCACGACTTCCGAATTAACCGATGTGCAAATCGAGGCCGGATAGCCCTGATAATGAAAAAATGAGGCTTTTGCCCGTGCTTTTTTTAATTCGGCTCGAGCTAAAATATCTAAATCACCGGTCGTTATGCCTGGTTTTACTGTTATTGCAAGCAAATTTAAAACATGGGCAGCGATTTGGCCACCCCTTCGCATTTTCTCGATTTCATCGGAATTTTTTTGATAAATCATACCACAACTATTTTACTAAGGATCACTGAAGATTTTTTCCACCTTTAATTCAATCTCATCGGCAACCTCATCAATTGGTGGGTTGCCGTCAATCTCAATTAAGACCTTTAATTTTTTATAAAAATCAATCAAAGGTTTAGTTTGTTCATTATAAACTGCTAAACGTTCTTTGACAACATCAGGTTTATCGTCTTCGCGCAAAATTAAATCTCCGTGGCATTCGTCACACTTTTTAATTTTTAGCTGAGCGGGGTTCTGAAAGATTTTTTTACAATTTTGACAAACGCGGCGGGTTGAGATGCGCTCGATTAAATTTTTCGAATCAACCTTTAAATTTAAAACAAAGACTTTACTTTTCGTGGTATTAAAATAATTTTGGAGATGTTCAACTTGATTTAAAGTGCGGGGATATCCATCAAAAATAACACTTGAACCAAACCGTAAATTTTTAAGAGCTTGATCAACCAACTCGTTAGCGGTTTGATTATCGACTAACCTACCCGATTCGATTATATTTTTAATTTTCTTCCCCAGGTCAGTTTTATCATTTAATTCGATCCTCATGAGATCACCTGTTCCAAGATAACTTAAGCCAAAATGTTTAACGAGCTTTTTTGCTTGGGTACCTTTACCCGAGCCGGGCGCTCCGAAAATAATAAAGTGTTTTGTCATTTTAACTTCCCCAGTTACGAACAGAGTCAATTAGATAAGAATCACCCACCGCTTTGGTCGTGAAAATTTTAGTGATTTGGGTTTGACCTTTAAAAACAACAGTTACCTCGACTGTTTGTTCGTCGATTTGAACAATATTGCTGATCACCGATTGGGTAGGTGGATTTGTTCCCACAAATGCCGTAAGCTCATCAGATAAATTAGTGATTAACTGACCACTGGAATTTTGAAGATTAGCCAAAGCTAATTGAGCGGTCAGCGTTAGTAGATTCTTGGCATCTTGAGCGTTTTGATCATTCTGAGAACCGGACGATTTTGTCCATAAATTAATAAAGTTGGTGACGGTTTGCTCCGATTGGGTTTTCCATGCTGGCGCGGTCGGCGAAGGGCTGGGTACAGGTTTAACGAGAGCCGGGGCAATAAATCGTTGATAGACAAGCAGTCCGCCGAGAAGAATAACTAATATGATAATTAAAATAACGCTCCATTGGAGTAAAAAACTTTTCTTTTCGGGATTATTTTTAGATGCGATTTGGCGAAGTTTAGTTTCGTCAATTACAGGTGGTGGGGTGGGTGTATGATCCAAATCAACTCCTTAATTTATTTAGCTACAGCAATTAAAGTAATTGCCCAGATGCCTTGACCGCCTTTGATGTCAGGTTGAATTAAAGTGATCAGGTATTTTTGGGAGTTTTTAGAAACAGTGACCGTTGCTGTACCGGCTGTATTATCCTTAGCTTGAAGGGTGTATTGGTCGGTATTTTGAAGACCGTAAGCCGGGCTTGAGTCGGCTTGGGCTGTCTGAACCGGGTCTAGCCGAAATTGATATTTGCTGATGTTTTTTTCGATGGCAGTGACCTGGGTCGTATTAACCGTATAGGCAATTTGACCATTTTTGGGAATAATTAATGTTTGACCTGCTTGAACTTTATTCGGATCAGTGATACCGTTAGCGGCGGTTAAATCGGCTAAGGTTAGACCGTTTTGATTAGCGATTCCATAAAGAGTTTCACCCTCTTTAACCACGTAAGTATCGGTCGGATTCGAAGGACGAGTCGATGATGAAGCGTTAGACTGTATGCTGGTGGTTGAACTTGGACTAGGTGAAAGCGGTTGAGTCGAAACAGCATCTTGAATGGCTGGCGAGGACGAACTACCTGTCGAATTTTTTTCAAGGGTCTTAGTTTTAAAAAAGAAAAAACTTGAAGCACCTGAAAGCGCAAGAATAATTACAACTAAAACGCAGAAAAGTACCCATGTTTTTTTGGTCATTTTTATTCTTCTAATTTAGCCAGCCCAAAATCTGGCTGGCTTTTTCTAGGGTGGATTTTTGCTTACTATTTAAATCAACAATATATATCTGCCCAGCCGTAAGACTATTAACCTTAGTATTGTACTGGGCGACGATGAAAGCAAGTTTATTTTGCGAATCGAGCTCAACGAATCCTGCTCGCCCGCCGTTAAATTCGGCAATTTCGGTGACGGAACCAGTATTTGGGTTGACGGTATCGATTTCGCCCGCATTATTGTTGCTGGCTTTACGTTTAGAAATAATAATCGAGTCGCTTGTCGGCCAAGAAACCCAATCCAGAACGTTTCCATTAAGTGTGATAACTTTATCGGCTTTACCCGAAGCGATACTAAAAGTATTTAAATCCGTGTTTGTACCTGTTGTGATGGCATAGGCAATTTTTGAAGCGTCGGGAGAAAATGCCGGTGAAATAATTTCCACTTGCGAGCTAACGGCCGTTTTAGGGAGGTTATCGCTTAGATTTTCATAATAAAGCGTAAAACCGTAATTTGCCTCGACATTAGAAAAGCTGGTAAAAGTAAGTTTGCTGGCGTCAGCAGCGATAGCTAAATTTTCAGGAACTGAAAAATTATCAGAAATCTTTTTTTCTTTGGCTGTTGCCAGGTCAATGCTGATCAGTTGGCCAACTTTTTTCGAGTCGGCGGAAGTAATGGCCAATACTTCATTCGCTTCCGGGGCCAAGTTCGAAAGCATAATGATTTTATTTGTTTCGTCAGCATCAGTAAAAACTTTTTTGTCACTGCCATTTTCGTTTTTAAAAATTTGAGTGGCACTGCCGATCGTGACATATAAAAGATCTGAAGATGGTTGGGCTGAAGAATTACTCGACGTTGGAGTAATAAGATGATTGGTCGTCACTTTAACAGAAGTTCCGGAACTTGTCGTGGTAATATAGTTTTTATTAATATACCAAGCCAGGGCCGTCACGACCGCTATTCCCAAAATAATTGTAATGATCTTTTGAGGCATAATCTGGTTTAGTTTTCGATTTAAAAAATTGAAATGATTGATTCCCGAGTATCAGACGGCTGGGCTTTCAATCTAGCCCGTATAATTAAATGTCCCAAGAATTAAATTAAAATCAGTATTATAGGCCGAAGTCTGATCGCTCGATATAAGATTTAGTCCGCCAATAAGAGTTACCCGTGAATAAAATGATGAGATGATATTGCCGGCCTGAAAGACGACCTCATCTATTTGCGAATTATTAATATTAACCAATTTCATGGCACTGAAAGCGTTTCCCTGACCAATTTGAATATTGGTTTTACCTTCGGCTTGAATTGACTGGACGAAATTATTAAAGGTAGTCCCGTCTTGAACCTGATTCCAACTTAAGCTGAGTAAATCTACCGATTGAGAATTAACGGTAAAATTTTTGCCTGTTGGATCGATCGTAACGGTTAACCCAGCTTGACTAGTGACTTCCTTGACTGTAAAGTCGGTAGGATATTGAAAAGTAAAACCATATTGCTGGTTAGTATAAGTTTGCCAGCCGGTGGTTGGACTAACCGGCGAGGGTGAAAGAGTTAGTGAGGGTGACGGTTTGGGCGAAGTATTCGAAATCACTAACGGTGTCGCCACGGGCCGATAATAATATTTAAACCAAAACCAGCCGCCAACGGCGATAAGTATTAATAAATATAATATCGGCAAAGACCACCGTAGAGTGCTTTTTCGCTTAGGAGGTGAGGGTGGTGTTACCGATGGCTGCGGCGGATAAGACGTTCCCTGCCCGGCGGGATTCAAGGTTGGGGCAGAGTTAGACGGTTGATTCAATTTTCCTCCTTAAGATCAACTTAATAAGCTTCGTATTGGCGCATTACAAGTTGGGCCTGTATCTGTCTCATTGTTTCAATTATAACAGAGACCATAATCAAAACGCCAGTCCCTCCGACGACAAGAGTATTGATATGGGTAACGGCTTGAACGATAAATGGCAAAACGGCGATCACGCCTAGAAACACCGCTCCAGTCAAATTGATGCGCGAAATAATGCCCGATAAATAATTAGAGGTCTCGGTGCCGGGCCTGACGCCGGGCACAAACCCCCCTTGTTTTTGCAAGTTTTCAGCGATTTGATCAGGTTTTAAAATAATCCCGGTATAAAAAAACGTAAAGGCAATCACTAAAACAAAGTATAAAATGCCGTAAAACCAGTTGTTCGAAAATAAATTCGAAACATATGTCGCTGTACCGGCCAACCAAGCTGCTTTAGCTTGAGTAAAATATTTAGCAATCACTCCTGGAAAAAGCATAATTGACATGGCAAAAATAATCGGAATAACCCCACCGGTGTTGACACGAATAGGTAGATGAGTATCGACGCCACCATAAGCTTTAAGTCCGCGAATTCTTCTCGCATATGAAACCGGAATCTGGCGCTGGCCTTCGTTGACTAAAACAATTAAAACAATAACGCCTAGAGCAATAATACCATAGATAATTAGACCAATGATTTTACTGGTGTCTAAAACGGCTAATGTATTACGAACTTGGGTCGGTAGCCCAGCAATAATGCCAAGGGTAATAATCAACGAGACGCCGTTACCAATGCCGTTTTCAGAAATAAGCTCACCTAACCACATTAGAAGAATTGTGCCGGCGGTAATCGAAATAATCATGGTTATTAATTGAAATGGCGTCCAAGAACTCACTATGCCCTGACTTTTTAAAAGGGAAAGCATGGCAAAGGATTGAACAATCGCCAACGGCACGGTCAAAATTCTTGTCCAGTAGTTAATTTTTTCCTGGCCTGCCTCGCCTTCTTTTTGGAGTTCTTCCAACGAGGGAATAACCATGCCTAAAAGTTGAAAAATAATAGAAGAGGTAATATAAGGCCCCACCCCCATCATGATAACCGAAAAGTTTTGCATGGAGCCGCCCGAAAACATATTCAGAAGCCCGAAAATTTGATTTCGGCCGAAGAAATTGCGAAGTTCGTCAATGTTGACACCAGGCAAAGGAATATGAGCTAAAACCCTGACAATTACCAAAAGACTAACCGCATATAAAATCCGTTTTCTTAAATCCGGCAGTGTAAATATTTGTTTGAAAGTCTCCCAGAACTTCATCTTGTTCCTTTGACTGGAACGAGAATTATATTATTTTTGGGATTTTGACATGGCAGTCTTTTTAGCCACTGTTTTGATAGGCTTTTTTAGCACTGTAGTTTTAATAGCCAAATAGGTTTTTAATTTTTTTTGAGTAAGCCTTACATCGCGATATTTAAAATTGATTTCTGAATTTTTATCATTTAAAACTTTTACCGGCTTATTCATCGACTTGATAAGTTTTTTTTCAAATAGTGTTTTTGGAGAAACTACCTCGCCTGCGCGAAAATTTTTTTCAAGTTGAGAAATTTGAACAATTTGAAACTTCAGGTTTAAGCTTCGAAACCCACGTGTTTTCGGCATCCGCTGAATCAACGGCATTTGACCACCTTCAAAACGCCGCGGAATATTGTGTCCTGATCGAGATTTCTGGCCCTTGGTACCCCGGCCTGATGTTTTACCTCGGCCCGAGCCCAAACCACGACCCAATCTTTTCGAGACTTTTGTTGTCGTTTTTGACAACTTATCAAGTTTCATTTTTTTCCTTTGACTCAGTTGAAAACTTTTCAAGCGCTTCAATTGTCGCTTTAGCATTATTGACTTTATTGGCCGTCCCTAAAATTTTTGCTACTACATTTTTAATGCCGGCCAACTCACAGATAACTCGAATAGCCCCACCCGCCACAATGGAAGTACCAGGTTTAGCTGGTCTTAAAATAATATGAGCCGCACCGCTCTTTAACTCAATCCGATAAGGAATAGTATCATTTTTAATGACAACATTGATCATATTCTTTTGCGCGATTTTATTTGCCTTATTAACAGCGTCAACAACTTCGGCGGCTTTTCCAACCCCGATACCAATTTTACCGGCTCGATTACCTAAAACAACTAAGGCCCGAAAGCGAACACGTTTTCCACCACGGACTGTTCGTGAGACACGATCAACCTGTAAAACCCGGCGCTCAAATTCATCTTGCCCTTGTTCAGGGTTTCTACCGTGCTCAAATGGTCTCACGGAAGAAGATTTTTTTGTGAATTTATTCATTTTTTCTTCTGCCATTTTAAAACTCCAAACCAGCTTTACGTAAGTTTTCAGCCAATATTTTTACTTGACCGTGATATTTATAGCCACCGCGATCAAAAACAACAGATTTAATTTTTTTTGCCCGTAAAATTTTAACAAAGGTCAAGATCAAATCTTTATCTTTCAGAGTGGAGGCCGAAGCAAGCGTTTTACCCTTATCATCATCGATCGCCTGCAAATATAAATTCTTATTTGAACGAAAAACGACGACTCGCGGGCGATCGCTGGTTCCAAAAACTTTTGCTCTAATTCTAATTTTACGACTCATCTTACTCATCAGTTTTCCTTATTGGTTACTCCCAATGGCCGCTTTGGCGGCTTTACCAGCTTTACGACGTGGAATTTCGTTAATATATTTAATCCCTTTGCCTTTATACGGCTCAACTGGTTTAATAGCTCGTATTTCAGCGGCCGCTTGGCCGACTTTTTGCTTATCGGAGCCGGAAACAGTTATCACGTTCTTTTCAACTTTTATTTCAATTCCTTCAGGTACTTTAAAAATTACCGGATGGGAGAAACCGACATTGAGCGTTAAAACACCTCCCGACACTTCCGCCTTAAAACCGACACCTTTAAAATCAAGCTGTTTAATAAAACCTTTTGATAAGCCTATCACCATATTGTCGATTAGCTGTCGCGTTAAACCATGCAAGGATTTTGATTGCTTATCATCTTTTTTCCGGTTAACGGATACGGAATTTTCGAATACCTCAACGGAAATATTTTTTTGCAAATCAAAATTTTGCTCACCTTTGGGACTGGAAACTTTAACGGTGTGATCAATAACTTCGACTTTGACACCTTCGGGGATAATTATTTTTTTACGACCTATTTTTGACATCGATTCTCTTACTAATTTTATATAATTTCGGCTAAGATTTCACCGCCAATGCCTTTTTTGCGAGCCTCTTCACCGGACATTAATCCCTCAGAAGTTGAAAGAATAAATAAGCCTCTAGGGGTTCGCGTTTTTGGAATTTGAGAGGAAACAGTATAAACTCGGCGACCCGGTCGACTAACCCGCTGGATTTTCAGCATAATACTGCTCGGTTCAATTTCAATTTTTTTAAAATTCTTATCAGCCATTTCTTTAAAGTCGGCGATATAGCCATTGGTTTTTAATATTATCAAAATGGCTATCTTTAACTTTGAATACGGCACTTTTAAACTCTTCTTACGAGCAAGGGAAGCGTTTTTGATTTGGGTAAGCATTTCTGTAATTGGATCCATGATTCTCCTATATATTAGTAACGCGGTTTGGCCTTTGGCCACCTGCGTTATTTACCATGACGATTTGGTAACTCCTGGGATCTGACCTTTACTGGCTAATTCGCGAAAGCAGATTCGACAAATACCAAACTTGCTTAAATATCCCCGGCGACGACCACAACGACTGCAACGATGAACCACCCGGGTTGAAAATTTGGGTTTGCGTTTTGCTCTTTCGATTTGCGAAACTTTAGCCATTTATTTCCTTTCACTTTCGGTTTTTTGAAACGGGAAGCCTAAAGCTTTAATTAACGCTTGGCCTTCTTTAAGATTGACGGCCGTCGTGACAAATGTAATCGACATCCCATGAATGGTCTCAGCTTTTTCGTGAGTAATCTCCGGAAAAATAATCTGCTCGGCCAAGCCCAAAGTATAATTACCATTACGATCAAAACCTTTTGTGCTTAACCCCCGAAAATCTCGAAGCCGCGGTAAAACGATATTGGCCAGCTTATCGACGAAATCATACATTCTCGTGCCGCGCAGCGTGACAACCAATCCTACTTGATCGCCCTGCCGAATTTTAAAACCGGAAATAGCAGTTTTAGCCTTGCGGTTAACGGGCATTTGTCCAGTGATGGCTTGAAGAGTGGCTTTGGTCACATCCATAAATTTTGGATTAGTTTTAGCTTGACCCGTACCAACATTAATAACCACTTTTAACAATTTTGGAACATCTAAAATATTTTGAAGCTCTAATTCATTTCTCAAATCGTTTGCTAATTTTTTGTCAAAAACTTCTTTTAAATGCGACATATTTTAACCTTGAGTATCTAAACTCTCTTTGCATTTCCGACAAATTCTCATCTTTTTGCCTTCGGCTTGCTGATACCCGACGCGAGTAGGGTTGGTGCAACGCGGACAAACGATTGTCACATTAGAGGCATTAATCGGCGCTAATACATCAATGATCCCGCCGTGAGGCGACTTACGCGAAGGTTTTAGATGTTTTTTAATTACATTTATTCCGACAACTGTAACTTTATTTTTTTTAGGGAAAACCTTTTCAATCGGGCCGCGCTTGCCTCGATCTTTACCCGAATTGATAATGACAGTATCGCCTTTTTTAATCTTTAAATTACTCTCCATTACAAGACCTCCATCGCCATTGAAATTATTTTTGTAAAGCCAAGATCTCTGAGTTCGCGAGCCACAGGGCCAAAAATCCGGCTGCCGCGAGGGGTGTTGTCGGGATTTAATATAACTATAGAATTATCGTCAAATCGAATACTTGTTCCATCAGAGCGTGGTAAAGGTTTAACTTGTCTGACGATAACACCACGGACAACTTCCTTTTTTTTGACCGTACTATGCGGTGTGGCCACTTTGACTGAGCCAATAATAATATTGCCGATTTTTGCCGCATTCGGCTTTCCGCCTCCGATTACACGAATAACCATGACCTCTTTAGCACCTGAGTTATCCGCAACTTTTAATCTTGTATACGACTGAATCATTTTACTTATTACCTTTAATACTTACGACTTTCCAAGCTTTATTTTTACTGATCCGGCGAGATTCCTCGATAATAACCGTCTGGCCACGTTTGACATCTTCTTCGGTGTGAGCGAGGATTTTTTTACTCAAGACAAATCTCTTTTTATACAGGGGATGGATATTAACCGAATTAATTAAAACTGGCACAGTTTTACTGAGACTATCTTTAGTCGCCACTCCACTTAATCGCTTGGATGTTTTTTTACTTACCGTTATTTTTGGTCGTTCTTTGACCTTCGGGCTTTTATCAATGAATTCTTTTTTATCGGACATTTTTCACCTCTTTAGCAGATGTTGACACTAAATCTGCCGAAACTTTTTCGCCTAACAACGTCCAGATCCGAGCGATTTTTTTTCTTTCTAAACTGATTTCTTTAAAATTTTTCAATTTTTTCAACTTAGCACCAAACCTCAATTCCACCAGTTTATGATTTGACGCCGCTAACTCTTTAATCAATGATTTGGAATCTAAGACTTTAAGTTGTTTTAGCGATTCTTTTTGCTTCATCTATTCTTCTTTCTTAATAAAGCGTGATTCGATATTTAATTTATGAGCCGCTAGTCTCAGTGCTTCGCGAGCGATCTCTTCGCTTACGCCGCTCATTTCAAAAAGAATACGTCCAGGTGTCACAACGGCCACAAAATGATCAAGGCCGCCCTTACCGCCGCCCATACCCACTTCGGCTGGCGTGGCTGTCACTGGTTTATCGGGAAATATTCGAATCCAAACTTTCCCGCCCCGCTTGATAAAGTGGGTAATGGCTCGCCGAGCCGCTTCAATTTGTCTGGCAGTAACCCAATTGCAGCTAGTAGCTTTTAAGCCATATGTGCCAAAATTAATGTTCTGGCCCCGAAGTGACATGCCTCGGCGTTTACCGCGAGCGACTTTTCGATGTTTTAATTTCTTGGGAATTAACATGATTTCCTTTATTCTTCGGCGATTTTATCACCTTTATAAATCCAAACTTTGACGCCAATTATTCCGTAAGTGGTTAAAGCGTCAACACGGGCAAAATCAATGTCGGCTCGAAAACGTCCCAGAGGAACTGACCCGGAACCATAATGCTCTTTTCTGGCAATTTCAGCGCCTCCTAAACGCCCCGCAACGGCAATTTTTACACCTCGGGCTTTAGCATCCATTACTTTACCCAATAATTGTTTGATCGCCCTTTTATAAGGCAGACGTTTTTCAATTTGATAAGCGATATTTTGAGCGACAATTTCCGCTGATAAATCTGGCGATTTAACTTCAAGAATTTCGATTTCTACCTTTTTGGCTGCCAATCCCGTTTTAGGATTTCGAATCCTGGGACAATTTTTAACCAAAAAAACTTTAAGATCGTTAATTCCTTGGCCGCTCCGACCAATCAAAATACCTGGCTTTGAAGTATGAACAATTAATTTAATCGAATCTTGATCTCGGATAATTTCCGTTGACGCTACACCAGCCGTCTTACCGAATTTTTTTGACAGCGCCTTACGAATTTCAATGTCCCCAGCGAGCTTCTCGGCAAAGCCTTTATCGGCAAACCATTTCGATTGCCAATTTTTATTAATTTGGAGTCGCAAGCTGATTGGATTTACTTTATGACCCATATTTACTTCCTGACTTTTGATTTTTTAGTTGGATTATCAACTGTTAAATAAATCGTAATGTGAGACATTCTCTTAAGAATCGAAGTGGCACGTCCTTGATGAATAATGCGGCGACGCTTAAGTTTCGGGCCTTCGTCAACTGCCACCGCCTTGATATATAACGGCGCAGTAATATTTTTATCTTTGGCCTGCGAAATTCCTGCTTTTAAAACGGAAATTAAAGGTCGTCGGGCCGCTTGAGGAAAAAACGTCAAGACATTGATTGCCTCGTTGACTTCTTTCCCTAAGGCAATTTTTGAGACAAATCTTAACTTGTCTGGCGCCGTTTTGATAAAACGGCTTCGAACTTTCATTTCCGTGACGGTTTTTTTTTCAATCGTTTTTATTGGAGCGTTTGCCATTTTTCCTTATTTCTTCTCGGGCTCAGCGGAAGCTTGTTTAATCGCCGTCGTCTCTTTTCGAATGACTGCGGCTGCTTCCTCACGCGCCATCCTCCCGCCATGACGAATAAATTTGCGCGTGGGCGAAAACTCTCCTAACTTATGACCAACCATGTCTTCAACAATCAACACAGCCGTATGGGTTCGACCATTATGAATACCGATTCTAAAACCCACCATTTCCGGTGAAATAGTCGAATTCCTGGCCCAAGTTTTAATAACGGTTTGGTCGCCTTGACGCAGGTTGGAAATTTTTTTTAGAATATTTTCGTCAACATAGGGACCTTTTTTTAATGATCGACTCATCTTATTTCTTTCTCCTATTGATAATCATCTTATCTGAATATTTATTTCTTTTTCGGGTTTTAACACCTAAAGCATGTTTACCCCAAGGGGTCTTAGGATATTTTAAACCGATAGGGTTGACCCCTTCGCCACCGCCATGCGGGTGCGCATCGGGATGCATCGCTTTACCACGAACTGAGGGGCGGATTCCCATGTGTCGAACGCGCCCGGCTTTACCAATTCGCTGAAGAAAGTTGGTGATATTTGAAGCCTGACCAATACTGGCAAAACAATTTTTATTCAATTTACGAACCTCACCTGAAGGCAAACGAACGTTGACGTAACCACCTTCTTTAGCCGTAATCGACGCTTGGGCCCCGGCTGAGCGGACGATTTTGCCGCCTTGACCTGGCTGAATTTCAACATCGAAGATGGCCACCCCATTGGGGATATTACTTAGTCTCATCCGATTGCCCTCTTGAATTTCAGTTTTCTCGTCAGCAATAACTTCTAGACCGACCCTAATTTTATCCCAGGCTAAAACGTAAGCTAATTTTTTATCTTCAAATTTCATCAAAGCAATAAAGGCACTGCGATTAGGATCATATTCTAAAGACTGAACAGTGGCTTTTTTGCCGAAATGTTGATCTAAAGACGAAATAACACGAAATTTTCTTTTCTCTCCCCCACCTTTATGGCGGACGCTTATTTGTCCGAAGCTGTCTCGACCGAATGAACGTTTCATCGCCACTGTTAACGACCGTTTAGGTTTTTTCGCCGTCAATAAAGAATAGTCAGTCACTGACATTTTACGTCTACCTTTGTTGGTCGGTTTTAATTCTTTAATCATTATCTAATCTTCTTTTTAATATAATTCTTATTCGTACTTTTTCCTGAAAAAAATTCGTCGTATTTATTCTTCGTATCCTGGAATTTTTTGACCTTTTTTCAAAGTGATAATTGCTTTTTTCCAATCTTTTCTGGTGCTTTCGAATCGGCCTCGAACAAGCTTTTTTTTACCCTTGACACTTATGACTCTTACAGCGACCACGTTAACTTTATATAAATCCTCAACCGCTTTGGCGATACTTACTTTATTAGCTTTGGACGAAACCTCGAAAACATATCTGCCTTCGGCAACGTGAGCTAATGATTTCTCCGTAATAATAGGTGAAATTAATATCGGCATTTATTGTTCCTTTTGGCCACCGTAACGCATTTCAATCGCTTTTAATCCTTCGGTGTCAGTAAGCAAAAAATCATATTTTAGAAGATCGAGTAGTTTCATACCCGAAAGCTGAACCGGCTTTATATATTTTAAATTGGCCGCTGATAATTCTAAATTGGCATTAGTCTTGGGTAAAACCACTAAAATCCGGCCTTCCTCAATGGGTAGCTTTTCAAGAAATGATTGCATTTTTGAGGTGCCGATAGCCGGAAATTCTAAAGATTTAGTGATAATCATTTTTTTATTCTTGATTTTCTCGGCTAAAACAACGCGAATCGCTGCCGCTGACATTTTTTGGTTTAACCGGTTTTTATAATTTCTGATATTTCTCGGACCGAAAGTCACCCCGCCGCCAATCCAGAGAGGTGAGCGACTTGAGCCGGCTCGGGCTCGACCGGTCCCTTTTTGACGAAACGGTTTTTTACCCCCGCCCGAAACTTCACCCCGATTTTTGCTATGAGCGTTAGACTGTCTTAAATTATTAAGGTGTGCCCGCACGACTTGAACCATCAAAGCATCTTTAGACTTGGCCTCAGAAATGGCCGGCGATATTTCAATTTGTTCATTGGCTGCTCCGTTATATACTCTAAGCTTCATTGATGGCCTCCTGAATTTCTGGCTTTTCGTTCGGACTCCAGATTAAAACTAAAGATTGATTGGCTCCCGGCACAGCCCCTTTAAGATAAATTCGTTTATTTGGCCGGTCAACTTTAAAAACTTCGATATTTTTTGAGGTAACGCGCTCGGCACCCATATGTCCGCCCATCCGGCGGCCTTTAACCACTCGTTGTGGGAAAGTCGAACCGATCGAGCCTGGTTGGCGATAATTATTTGAACCGTGAGTTCGCGGGCCGGTATTAAAATGGTGACGTTTGACCGTCCCTTGAAATCCTTTTCCTTTAGAAATTCCAGTCACATTAACCAATTCGCCTTCATTAAGAATTTCAAGACCAATTTTATCACCGACTTTTAAATCTTGATTAGTTTTAACTTCAAATAATTTAGCTGATTTGGTTTTGGCCGGCGCCAAGTGTCCGGCTTCAGCTTTATTTAATCGGCGTTTTTCGCCCATCCCAAACTGATAAGCTTGATAGCCGTCTTTATCGACTTTTTTGATTTGAGTAACCGTGTTTTCGGGCATTTCTAAGACAGTGACCGCAATATTCTTGCCGCTTTCATCGAAAAGCCGGGTCATCATCAATTTTTTGCCGTAAATTGCACGCATTTCGTCATAAACTCCACAACCTAAAATTATTTCTCCGGAAACATCCCATAAAAATATTCGAGATATTATCCTGAAATATTTTCTGTACTTTTTACTTATTAACTATTACTTATGCCTTTTTTAGGTTTTTATCTCAATATCCACGCCGGCCGGCAAATCAAGACTCATCAGTGAATCAATTGTTTTGGCCGAAGGTTCCATCACGTCAATTAATCGTTTATGGATTCTGATTTCAAACTGTTCACGGGCATCTTTATGGATAAAAGGTGATTTCAAAACGGTAACTTTACTTTTTTCCGTTGGCAAAGGAATCGGCCCTGTTACCACCGCACCCGTCCTTTCAGCCGTTTCAATAATTTTTCGGGCTGACTTGTCAATAATGCGATGATCGTATGCCTTTAGGCGAATCCTAATTTTTTGTTTTGGTGCTTCGCCTTTATGATGTTCAGTTTTATCCATGATATTTTGCCAACGTGCCTTTACCTATAATGATATTTTACTTAACAATTTTAGTCACGACTCCTGCGCCAACAGTCTTGCCGCCTTCGCGGATAGCAAACTTCATCCCATCTTCCATCGCTACCGGCTGGAGAAGTTTAACTTTGAAAGTCACTGTGTCGCCCGGCATAACCATTTCGGTATCGGCCGGCAGTTCCACTTCACCGGTCACGTCAGTGGTTCGAATGTAAAATTGCGGTTTATAGCCTTTAAAGAACGGTGTATGTCGGCCACCTTCCTCTTTGCTTAAAATATAGACTTCAGATTCAAATTCGGTATGTGGCGTGATCGAACCAGGTTTAACAATAACTTGACCGCGCTCGACATCTTCGCGTTCAACACCGCGCAAAAGCAGTCCAACATTATCGCCGGCAATTCCTTCATCAAGCTGTTTTTTAAACATTTCAACACCAGTCACCACAACTTTTTTAGTTGGTTTAAGACCGACAATCTCAACATTTTCATTAATTTTAACTTTACCGCGCTCTATTCGGCCGGTGGCCACCGTACCACGACCTTTAATAGAGAAAACGTCTTCGACAGCCATCAAAAATGGTTTCTCGACATCACGCTGCGGTTCAGGAATATAAGAGTCCAAAGCATTCAATAATTCTTCGATGGATTTTTCCGCCTCAGGGTCACCCTCAAGAGCTTTCAAGGCTGAACCTTTGATAATAGGAACTTCATCGCCTGGGTAATTATATTTTTTTAAAAGATCACGAACTTCCATTTCTACCAAATCCAAAAGTTCTGGATCGGTCACTTGGTCGATTTTGTTTAAGAAAACAATGACCGAAGGAACGCCAACTTGACCGGCCAAAAGAATGTGCTCGCGCGTTTGAGGCATCGGACCGTCAGCGGCCGAAACCACTAAAATCGCACCGTCCATCTGCGCCGCGCCAGTAATCATATTTTTAACATAGTCAGCGTGTCCCGGACAATCAACGTGAGCGTAATGGCGCTTTTCAGTTTCATATTCCTGATGTGAAGTGGCAATAGTAATACCGCGTTCTTTTTCTTCCGGTGCGTTGTCAATCTGATCAACCGATCGCGCTTGGGCCAAGCCTTTTTTGGCTTGTACTTTTAAAATTGCCGCGGTAAGAGTAGTTTTGCCGTGGTCAACGTGACCAATGGTACCCACATTAACGTGTGGTTTCTTGCGCTCAAATTTTCCGTCTGCCATTTTAAAACTCCTGTTTCTAAAATAAAATTAAATTTTGTTTTTTATACTTAATTACCATACCATATCCGACAAAATTTTACAACATCCAACTATAGCGATAGATTAAAACTTACTAAAAATTGACCGATAAAAAATCCCCTCGTCTGAATCTTATCATAGTGGCGAAAATTAGTCAACATTTGATGGTTCGGCCCTTGACTTGAGACGAATTTTATGATACAATGCGTCGTCAAATGAATCAAATCATTATTTCAATAATTTTAATGTTTTACGGCGCTGCTTTGGGCGGTTTTCTAATCTCCTGCGCTTGTTTTTCGGCTGCTACGCGCCTCCGCGCCAACTTATGGATTTTGGCGATGGTTTTAGGTATATTTGTTTTAAGTTGGATCGGCTTTGCGATTTCGTAAGTTCTATCCTTAACATCGATCTATAAGAAAAGATCGCACTTGGCGGTCTCTTCTTTTTATCTTGCGATTTTAATTTCCTATTTCTGCTTTCCTCCAATAATTTTTTGCGCAATATGTCCTGGCACTTCGGCGTAGTGGTCGAATTCCATCGTGTATGTCGCGCGGCCTTGAGTAGCGGAGCGCAATGTGGTCGAGTAACCGAACATTTCGGCGAGCGGCACCATCACGTCGATGACTTTCATTTTTGCCCGGTCGGACATATCCTGGATCTGGCAGCGCTTGGAATTTAGGTCACCCAAAACATCGCCCATAAAATCTTCGGGGGTGACGACTTCCACTCTCATAATCGGCTCGAGCAAAATCGGATTGGCTTTTTTAACCCCGGCTTGCAAAGCCATTGAGCCAGCGATCTGAAAAGCCAGTTCTGACGAATCAACTTCGTGAAACGAGCCGTCGTAAAGCATTACCGACATATCCACTAGTGGATAACTAGCAATGACTCCTCTGGCCATCGCTTCTATAATTCCCTTTTCAACGGCCGGAATAAATTCGCGCGGAATTTTACCGCCGACAATTTTATCGATAAACTCAAAACCCTCACCGCGTTCCTTGGGTGCCAACTCTAACCAAACGTGGCCATATTGACCGCGGCCGCCGGTTTGTCGGATATATTTACCTTCGGCTTTTATGCCCGTGGCTTTGATGGTTTCTTTATAAGCTACTTGCGGCGCGCCGACATTGGCTTCCACTTTAAATTCGCGCTTCATCCGCTCAACAATAATTTCCAAATGAAGTTCACCCATCCCCGCAATAATTGTTTGCATCGTTTCCGAATTGGAACTCACTTTAAAAGTCGGATCTTCTTGAGCAAGACGGGATAAAGCAATACCCATTTTTTCCTGATCTTGTTTGGTCTTCGGTTCAATGGCAACGGAAATAACCGGATCCGGAAAAGAAATGGACTCCAAAATGATCGGATTTTTTTCATCACAAAGCGTATCGGAAGTGAATGTATCCTTGAGACCCACCGCGGCAGCAATTTCGCCAGCGAAAACTTCGGTCACTTCTTCACGGGTGTCGGCATGCATTCTGACAATCCGGCCCAATCGTTCCTTTTTATCTTTAGATGAGTTCAAAACATAGGTGCCGGCCTTAGCTGTGCCCGAATAAACCCGAAAGAAAGTTAAAGTACCGACAAACGGATCGGCCGCGACTTTGAAAGCCAGCGCCGCAAAAGGCTCGTCGTCGGAAGCTTTACGCTCAAGCTCTTCTTCACTACGAGGCTTAATACCTTTGACCGGCGGGATATCGATAGGGGATGGTAGATACTCCACTACGGCGTCAAGCATGGGCTGAACACCCTTGTTTTTCAGCGCCGAACCACAAAAAACCGGCACAATTTTATTGGCAATAACCGCTTTTCGTAAGACCGGTTTTAATTCTTCGTAAGTGAGTTTCGTGCCATCGAGATATTTTGAAAGCAAAGTGTCGTCTTGCTCGGCAATTTTTTCAATCAAAATTTGATGATATTTTTCCGCTTGTTCTTGATGTTCAGCTGGGATAACGTGTTCTTTAACATCTTGACCTTTGTCACCTTCGAAAGTGTAAGCTTTCATTTTAAGACAATCAATGACCATTTCGAATTTTTCTTCGTGGCCGTTCGGGAATTGATAGATAACCGCGTGATCGGTTAGACGATCTTTAATGGAATCAAACGCTTTAAAGAAATCGGCTCCCATCCGATCGAGTTTATTGACAAAACAGATTCGGGGAACTCCAAACTTGTCAGCTTGATGCCAAACTGTCTCCGACTGCGGCTCAACGCCGGCGACACCATCGAAAACCACCGCCGCGCCATCGAGAACACGAAGTGATCGTTGAACTTCGGCCGTAAAATCAATATGACCAGGCGTATCGATAATATTGAAACGAATTTTTTCGGAAGGATTGTCACGGCTGGCCCAAAAACAGGTTGTTGCGGCTGAAGTGATGGTGATGCCGCGTTCTTGTTCTTGTTCCATCCAGTCCATCACCGCCTCGCCTTCGTGAACTTCGCCGATTTTATAAGTGCGTCCAGTGTAATATAAAATCCGTTCCGATACTGTTGTTTTACCGGCATCAATATGAGCGATAATGCCAAAGTTACGGGTTTTTTCGATTGGGTATTCGCGTGCCATAACGCATCCTCTTTTAAAATTAAAAAAATTTCCCCTTCGTTCTTAATTAATCTTACTGTAATTTTCTTTATCCGTCAACAAGAAGTATCAGCATTTTTTTCAGACGAGTGTATCTTTTCGCTTTCAATACCAAAAAAGACGATTTTTCATCTTTTTTGGATTAAAACAATCAAATTTACTGCTGCGATGCTGCTTTTGCTCCCGGCAAATGACCCTTCTTACGGCCAATGATTAAATAGAGCAATGGCCCAATCCAACCAATTATAATGATCAAAATAATCCAAAGAATCTTGTCGTTTGGATTGGGAAATTGACGGCGAATAACGTCAACCAAAGCCCAAATAAAAAGGATCAGTCCCAAAATGCCGGCGATGAGCCAAAAAATAATCAAACCGGCACCAATTGCCACAGCTGTCCCCGCGGCCGCAGCTGAAGTAGTGTCCATAAACCCTCCTTCAAGGTCTTTTGGCCCAAAAGGGCCGTAAAACCTCCTTATTTTTTTCTATAATAATATTATTTCACAAGAGTAAATAAGTGTCAAATAAACCAAAAAAACTCCAAGTGGGAGCTTTTTTGAAATCTATCTTATTTTTAAAAACGCGCGTAGTGAGCAAAAGCCTTGTTGGCTTCGGCCATTTTGTGCATGTTTTCTTTTTGTTTAATGGCTGTGCCGGTATTTGAATAGGTAGCTAAAAGCTCATCGGCTAATATTTTATCAAATGAACGGCCGGTGCCTTTACGAGCGGCCGTCAGAATCCAGCGCATCGCTAACGTTTCACGGCGAGCGGCCGAAACTTCTTGCGGCACTTGATAAGTTGCTCCGCCGATTCGGCGCGGTTTAACCTCAAGGAGCGGGGCAGAATTTTTCAAAGCGGTTTCAAATATTTCCAACGGTTCCTTGCCGGTTTTGTCTTTTAAAATATCAAAAGCCGAGTAGACGAGTTTGCGCGCGGTTTCTTTTTGACCGCGGGTCATCACTTTATTGATGAATTTTTCAACCGTCACTGAACGATATTTTAAATCCGGATTTAATTCTCTCTTTTTGGCAGTTTTCCCGCGCATTACTTCCCTTTCTTGGCCCCGTATTTGGAACGGCCTTGTTTGCGATTTTCCACCCCGGCAGTATCAAATTTACCCCGAATAATATGATATCGAACGCCTGGTAGGTCTTTAACTCGGCCGCCGCGAACAATTACCACTGAGTGTTCCTGTAGATTGTGACCTTCACCAGGAATATAAGCAGTTACTTCTTGCCCGGAAGTCAAACGGACTCGAGCAATTTTTCTTAACGCCGAATTTGGTTTTTTCGGTGTGACGGTCGTTACTTTAATACATACACCTCGTAAAAACGGACGGCCTTTTTTAAATTCGACCGGCTTATTTTTTAAAAAATTAAAACCGCGGCGAAGGGCCGGCGTTTTAGTTTTCACCGATTTAGGTGTCCGACCGAATTTTACTAATTGTGATATGGTAGGCATAATAAATTAAATCTTAAAATAAAAAGGTATACCTGTTTATTACTTTTTAACTAAAGCAGTCCCCGCTGGAATCAGACGACCAATAATAACATTTTCTTTAAGCCCTTGCAAGCGGTCGACGGCGCCACGGGTGGCCGCGTCGATTAAGACGCTGGTGGTTTCCTGAAATGAAGCGGCCGAGAGAAAACTTTCGGTTTTCAAGGCCACGCGGGTAATGCCCAAAACTTCTTCTTCAAAAACGGCTTCCTTTTTGTTCTTGGACTTAACTTCTGCGTTAACTTTGAATGCTTCGCCAAAGTCAACGATTTGACCAACAATAAACTCCGTATCACCTTGGTCTTTGATTTTCACTTTAGAAAACATCTCGCGAACAATAATTTCGACGTGCTTATCGTTAATCGTTTGGCCCTGAGAAGCATAGATTTCCTGAATACCACGAATGATATATTTTTGAGTAGCCAGCTTACCGCGAAGTTTCAAGGATCGGTCAAGTTCAAGATGTCCTTCGGTCAGTTCTTGACCTCGAGTCACTTTGTCGCCGTCTTCAACTTTCAAATTAGCTTTAAGACTAACCGGATAAGTAATCATCTCTTTTTGAGTCGAAATTACAACAACTTTACCTTTTTCAAGAGTGACCTTACCAATAAATCCGGCGCGGATGGCTTTTCGGTCCGTGGAGACCGCCAAAGCCTGGCGAGCTTTAACAATATCACCGCTCTTGACCGTCGATTTGTAAGTGCTTCCTAATTCGTGCTCTTCTTTTTGAACTTCAAAAGACTCTAAAACAATATTGCGCTGATCACGCTCTTCATAAATTTTGACTCTTCCGTCCATATCGGCTAAAATTCCCGGATTACGTGGGCTGCGCGCTTCGAAAAGTTCTTCAACACGAGGCAAACCTGACGTAATATCCTCACCGGTAATTCCACCTAAGTGAAAAGTTTTCATTGTCAGTTGCGTGCCCGGTTCGCCAATCGCTTGAGCGGCCATAATACCAGTCACCGTCCCAATTTCAACCAGCTTACCGGTGGCTAAATCTCGGCCATAACAAGCTTGACAAACGCCGCGGTCAGCCAAACAATCTAAAACTGATCGAACAATAACGCTCGAAACACTACTTTTATCAATTGCCTCCGCTTTTTCCTCGTCAATTTCTTCACCCTTTTTAATAATTCCCTTGATGTCAGTTAAAGAAACACGGCCAACCAAACGGCTGGTAAACTTTTCACCCATTTCTTCAGATTCCGCCCGGATAATTTCTAAACCTCGAGTGGTGCCACAATCCTTTGTGGTTATAACAACGTCGTGAGCAACATCAACCAAACGGCGGGTTAAATAACCAGCATCAGAAGTTCGAAGTGACGTATCGGATTTTCCTTTACGTGCCCCGTGGGTGGAAATAAAGTATTCAATCACCGAAAGACCTTCTTTGTAGTTAGCCCGAATCGGCAACTCAATAATTTCACCGGCCGGATTAACCACTAAGCCTTTCATCCCGCCCATCTGCGTTAGCTGAGCAACCGATCCTCGAGCGCCGGAAACAATCATTAAATAAACTGGATTATTTTTATCGAACTGTTCAAGCATTTCACCTTCGAGCTTTGAACGAATGCCATTCCAAAGTTCAATCGTTTTAACTGAACGTTCCATGTCGGTAATCAAACCTCTTTGATATTGGTTATCGATTTCTTCAAGCGACTTATCACCAATTTTTAAAGCTTCATCTTTAGCTTTAGGAATAATAATATCCGAAGCGGAGATAGTCATACCCGAAAGACCGGCGAAATCAAAGCCAATTTTTTTGATGCGATCAACCAATTCTGCCGTAGGCTGAGTGCCATATTGGTCGAAAACCCGGGCAATAATTTTTTTCAAGGTTTTAGAATCCATCGGAATATTGAGATATTCAATTTCGTCCGGCATAATATTGTTAAATAAAATTCGACCAACTGAAGTTTCTACTAGTTCTTCGAGTGACCCTTCTTTTTTCAAGAGGCGAATCCGCACCTGAATTTTGGCACGGAGATGGACAAAACCTTGTTGATAGGCTAAAATCGCCTCATTTTTTGAACCAAAAACTTTACCTTCACCCGCCGCGCCATCTTGAAAAGTGGTTAAATAATAGCTCCCGAAAACAATATCCAAGCGAGGTGAAACAACCGGCTCGCCGGAAGCGGGTTTTAAAACATTGACTGACGATTTCATAATATTAACTGTTTCATCTTTAGCCTGAGCCGACAAAGGGACGTGGACAGCCATTTGGTCACCGTCAAAGTCAGCGTTGAAAGCATAACAAACCAATGGGTGGATCTGAATGGCTTTACCTTCAATGAGGACCGGCTGAAATCCTTGAATGCCTAAACGGTGCAAAGTCGGCGCGCGATTTAAAAGAACGTAATAATTAGAAGTGATTTTTTCCAGGATATCCCAGACAATCGGTTCGCCTCGCTCAATCAATCGCGTGGCGTTCTTGACATTATGGACTTCACCTTCTTGGATCAATCTCGAAATCACGAAGGGTTTAAAAAGCTCCAGAGCCATCACTTTGGGCAGACCGCACTGATGAAGTTTCAAATCCGGTCCGACAACAATAACGGATCGGCCCGAGTAGTCAACACGTTTTCCTAAAAGATTTTGGCGGAAACGGCCTTGTTTACCACGAAGCATGTCTGAAAGGGAACGTAATTTTCTGGCGGTGGCCCCGGTTGAAACAGCCCGGCCGCGGCGAGCGGAGTTATCAATCAAAGAATCAACGGCTTCTTGAAGCATCCGTTTTTCGTTGCGGCAAATAACTTCCGGCGCCCCTTGAGAAATTAATCGCTTTAAACGATTATTCCGGTTTATCACTCGGCGATAAAGATCATTTAAGTCTGAAGCAGCAAAGCGACCACCATCAAGTTGAACCATCGGTCGAAGGTCCGGTGGCAAAACTGGCAAACGGGTCATCACCAGCCATTCCGGTTTAATGCCGGCGTTATTCATATCAGTAATAAACTTGAGCTGGCGCATAATCTTGCGGCGATTGGCTCCATCGGCTTTTCTTAATTCTTGATTTAACTCTTCGTGGAGTCTACCAAGATCGGTTTGCTTTAAAATTTCATAAATGGCTTCAGCCCCAATGCCCACTTTAACAATCTGGCCGTAACGAAGCGAAAGATCCTGATATTTACTTTCTGAAAGAATCATTTTCGGTGCCAGTGAAAGAATTTCTTGCTTAGTCGCACGATAGAGCAACTCGACTTTGGCCATTTCCATATTATTTTCAGAATATTTAGCTTTCAAATCCGAATATTCTTTTTCAAGTTGTTCCAACGCCGTTTTGCGGACCCCCTCGTCAACTTCCAAAACAATGAAGCCGGCAAAATAAATAACCTGTTCAAGTTCGGTCGTTGATAAATTCAAAATCAGTCCTAGAATTGAAGGAATACCATGAACATACCAAATGTGAGTGACCGGCACGGCTAAATCAATATGCCCCATTCTTTCACGACGAACTGACGAGCGAGTCACTTCCACGCCACACTTATCACAAATAACACCTTTATAACGGATTTTTTTGTATTTACCGCAATAACACTCATAATCTTTGGTCGGGCCAAAAATTCGTTCATCAAAAAGACCCTCGCGCTCCGGTTTCTGCGTTCGATAGTTAATAGTTTCCGGCTTGGTTACTTCGCCGTAAGACCAATCCAAAATCTCCTCAGGTGCGGCCACCGAAATACGCAGAGCGTCAAAATCAATGATTCTGGGAGTTTCTTTGGCAATTTTCGGAGTGACTTTTTTGAATTGATTTAATTTGGGCATTATTTTCCTCTTATATATGAATTTTTCAATTTTCAAGTGAGATTTAAAAACTTAATGTTTACTCTTCATCCTTGTCCACCGACTCCGAAACCATTTCCGGCTCAGGTACATTTAACTCGGTCACTTCGGCGTCAGTCTCTGAGTCAGAAGCCGTTTCATCAAGAGCATCAGCAGGCTTTTCCTCATCGACCGCTTTCATGGAAATTTTAGGTCTCTCGCGCGAAAGTTCTGATGAGGTCAGCATCTCAATATTTAAACCGAGTGATTGCAATTCTTTGACTAAAACGTAAAATGAAGCAGGGATTTGAGGTTTCTGAATTTGTTCTCCTTTAATAATTGCCTCATAAGCTTTCGAGCGGCCGATGACGTCATCTGACTTAATCGTCAGCATTTCCTGCAAAGAATGCGCCGCGCCGTAAGCTTCCAGTGCCCAAACTTCCATTTCGCCAAATCGCTGACCGCCGAATTGAGCCTTTCCGCCGAGCGGCTGCTGCGTTACCATTGAATAAGGACCGGTCGAACGAGCGTGCATTTTATCATCCACTAAGTGACAAAGTTTCATCATATAAATAACCCCGACAGTGGTTTTTTGATCAAACGGATCGCCGGTGCGGCCGTCGTAAAGTTGGACTTTGCCGTCTTCCGGCAAACCGGCTTTCTTTAATTCTTGTTGAATTTGCGTAAAGGCAACGCCCTCAAAAACCGGGGTCGCAACGTGATAGCCAAGCTTAGAGGCGGCCCAGCCAAGATGGGTTTCTAAAATCTGGCCCAAGTTCATACGCGAAACAACGCCGAGCGGATTTAAAACGATGTCAACCGGCGTGCCGTCGGAAAGAAACGGCATTTCCGCTTCGGGTAAAACAGTTGAAATAACACCTTTATTGCCATGTCGCCCGGCGAGCTTATCACCAACTTGAACTTTTCTTAGTTGAGCCACCGAAATTTCCACCATTTGATAAACTCCGGCCGGTAGTTCATCACCAGCATCTTTGGAAAAAATCTTAATGCCCACCACCCGGCCATATTCACCATGAGGCAAACGCAAAGAAGTGTCTTTAACATCTTTGGCTTTTTCGCCAAAGATAGCTCGAAGAAGTTTTTCTTCGGCCGAAAGTTCGGTCTCACCTTTAGGCGAAATTTTACCGACTAAAATATCACCGGCATTCGTTTCGGCCCCAATTCTAACAATGCCTTGCTCATCCAAATTAGCCAAAGCTTCTTCGCCAACATTCGGAATATCACGCGTGAGAAGTTCGGGACCGAGTTTGGTGTCACGAACTTCGATCGCATATTTTTCAATGTGAATCGAACTATAGATATCGTCGCGAACTAACCGCTCAGAGATGATAATAGCGTCTTCATAGTTCGCACCTTTAAATGACATAAACGCCACTAAAACGTTCTTACCCAAAGCAATTTCACCATTGTCAGTGGCAGAGGAGTCCGCTAAAATATCACCTCTTTTAACTTTATTACCAGCAAAAACCACCGGCGTTTGGTTAAGACAGGTGCCTTGATTTGAACGTTGGAATTTTTTCAGGGCGAATCGGTTTTTTTTACCATCTTTAGTGGTCATTAAAATTTCCGAGGCGGTGGCTTCGTTAATAGTGCCATCAGTTTCGGCAAAAAGACACTGACCCGAATCGCGGGCCGCGTCACGTTCCATATTGGTGCCTACAATGGGCGCTTCGGGTCTAAGAAGTGGTACGGCTTGACGTTCCATATTCGAACCCATCGAAGCACGCGTCGCATCATCATGTTCAACAAATGGAATCAACGCTGTCGAAATAGAAACCGTTTGTTTTGGCGAGACATCCATATATTGAATTTTTAGAACGCGTTCAATCGTCGGTTCGCCAAACTTTCGGACAACCGTTCGTGATTCCGTAAAGTATCCTTTTTCATCGGTTTGAGCCGAGGCCGGCGCAATAATTGCTTTTTCCTCGGCGTCCGCGTCAAGATAAACAATTCTATCTGTCACACGCGGTTTTTTACCTTTGACTTGCGTAACAATTAAATAGGGTGTTTCGATAAAGCCGAACTCGTTGATTTTGGCGTAGCTAGCCATATAACCAACTAAACCAATGTTCGGACCTTCCGGCGTTTCGATCGGGCAAACCCGTCCGTAGTGAGATGAGTGAACGTCACGAACTTCAAAACCTGCACGCTCACGCGATAGTCCGCCCGGGCCAGTCGCCGAAAGACATCTTTTGTGTTCTAGCTCTGAAAGCGGATTGGTCTGGTTCATAAACTGAGATAGTTGCGACGAGGCAAAAAATTCCTGTAAAACAGCCGCGATCGGACGAGCATTAATAAGCTGATTGGCCGTAACAGTATCGGGATCCAAAACGGACATACGATCTTTGATAATACGTTCCATTCGAAGTAGACCGACGCGAACTTTGCTTTGAACTAATTCGCCCACCGCACGAACACGACGATTTTTAAGATGATCAATATCATCGGCTTCGGCCATGGGATTATTATTTAAACGGATGATTTCTTTAATTGTTTCAACAACATCTTCAATGCGCAAAACACGATTTTTAAGGTCGTTTGAAACTTCTATCCCTAGACGGCGGTTGATTTTATAGCGACCGACTTTGCCTAAATCGTATCTTTTTGGATTAAAAAACATCGCTTCCAAGAAAGTCTTAGCTGTATCAGCGGTCGCCAAATCACCAGGGCGAATACGTTTATAAACCTCCACCAACGAATCTTCATAGGTTTTAGTGCTGTCGCGAGCTAAAGTAGCTTTAATATAATTATGGTCTTTATCATCGTTGGTATCGGAAAAAACTTTTTCAAATTCGTCGGTTGTAAGCCCTAAGGCACGCAGGAAAGTCGAAACCAAAATTTTTCGCTTGCGGTCGACTTTAACAGAAATGACATCACGGGGAGATGTCTCAAATTCGAGCCACGCGCCACGGGACGGAATAATTTTGGCTCCAAATAACTTACGCCCGCCAATTTCTTCTTTAACAAATAAAACACCAAATGAACGGACGATTTGAGAAACAACAACCCTTTCAATACCATTAATAATAAAAGTGCCACGGTCGGTCATTAAAGGAAAATCGCCCAGAAAAACTTCAGACTCTTTAGATTTTCCAGTTAATAAATTAGTCAATCTAACTTGACACTTCAAAGGCGCTTGAAAAGTGAGATTTTTATCGCGGGTGGTATCTTCATCGTAACGAGGCTGGTCAAGCGATACGCCGATAAATTCGAGTTTGAGAACTTTGCCGGTGAAGTCATCAACGGGATTAATTTCGTCTAAGAGCTCCTGAAATCCTTCACGGAAGAACCAATCATAGGATTTAGTCTGGACCTCAATTAAATCAGGTAAAGGAATGGAAATTGTTTTTTTTGGGTTAAATTGTGTTCTTGGCACGCAAAAACTCCTAAAAAACAGCACAGCAAGCTCTGCTGCTTGAGCGCAGATGGATTTTATTAATTAATCCCGTCCACCCTTATTCTTCCTTTTTTCACTCCCACTGGAGGAAAAAGTTAATTTCTATAATTAGTATAACGAACGATCATTTTTTTGTCAAGCCCTAGCGGCGACTTCGCATAAAACAACAAGGCGGGAGATAGCTCTCCCGCCCGTGATACCTCGACACCCGGCTTTCTGATCGATCTGACTAATCCCAGGGGACCCCCATCACCCGAACCGCTGGTGCAAAAACAAGTATTATCACTGCGACGATAGCCCATGGTACAATACTTGTTCCGCTGTGTACCAGCCATCCGGCACCGAGAATGGCAATGCTGGAGACGCAACCGCCAACTAAGGCGATGAGTGGCTTCGGCCGGTCCATGTTCTTTAGCCAGTCATTCCAGAAGCACGTGAGGATGCAAAAGCAGTACATGGCGACGATGGACACGATAGCGAAAATCACAAGCGCGATCAGTACTCGCCAGACTGTCGCAACAGGCATCCATACGCTGATCTGCCATGCGACAAACAAAGGAAAAAGCAAGTTCACCGCGAGCATCTCCGGCAAAGTCTGGTCTTCCAAATACTGATCCATCTCGTGCACCTCCTAGTGCATGTGATCTGAAAACATTTTAGATCGTCGGAGATGAAAAGTCAAGAAAATTCTCAACTTATTTGGCGAGTTCTTTGAGAAGTTCTTTGATGCCTGCCCCGGAGACGGCCGAGATAATCTGCACCGGCTTAGCAAGTTTTTTCGATAATTTACGCGCGATTTTTTGAGCGTCTTTTTGCGGTATCGTATCAGCTTTATTTAATACGATAATTTCTTTTTTCACCGATAGATTTTCGCTCCAAGCTTTGAGTTCTTCGCGAATGACACGGTAATCTTTTTCGATATTGATGCTATTTATATCGATAAGATGAATCAGAATCTTCGTTCGTTCAATGTGTTTTAAAAACTTCACGCCCAAACCTTTGCCTTGGGAAGCCCCTTCGATCAGGCCGGGGATATCAGCCACCACAAACTCTTTGTCATGATAGCGCGCCACGCCCAAGTTCGGTTCCAAAGTGGTGAAAGGATAGTCAGCGATTTTGGGCCGCGCGTTTGAAATAACCGAAAGTAAAGTTGATTTTCCAGCGTTGGGCAAACCGATCAAGCCGACATCGGCAATAAGTTTAAGTTCCAAATACATTTCCTTTTCTTCGCCAGCAAGACCGCGCTTAGCAATGTAAGGCGTTTGATGAACGGCGGTGGCAAAATGCGTATTACCCCAACCCCCGCGGCCTCCCTTGGCGACCAATAATCTATCCCCCTCCTTTATGAAATCGTAAATAATTCCATCATTTTGAGATTTAAGATTTAAATTTTGAATTTTTACTATTGTTCCCGGTGGCACTGGTAATTCTAAATCCTCGGCGTTTTTGCCGGTTTGTTTTTTGGGACGGCCAGTTTCGCCATTTTCCGCCTGCCACTGCTTTTTCCGAGCATAATCAGTCAGAGTGTGCGTATTTCCTGAACAAATTAAATAAATATCGCCGCCTTTACCACCATCGCCGCCGTCCGGTCCGCCTTTGGGCACATATTTTTCATGTCGAAAAGAGATGGCGCCATCACCACCTTTACCCGCCACAATATGAATTTTCGCTTCATCGGTAATCATCGGCCCATTCTATCATAAAATTTTTTTTAATTCAATATACCCTTCCTGTATTTTAATTTTAAATTTTAGCTTTAAGTTTTAATAAATATATCCCATCACGTCGCCTTCGTGGGCGGAGATCACTCGACGGTCAACGATCCCCCAGCCGGCATAATTCATTTCGGAGATGGTGACCGAATTGCCGCTGACGGATTCAACATAGGCAACATGACCCATCCACGATTCATTGAGAACAACAATAGCACCCGCGGCCGGTTCGCTACCAGTCGGATAACCGGCGCCGCGCGCCGAGGAAAGCCAATTTCGAGCATTACCCCAGCCGCTCGGCACGTAACGACGAGTGGCCACATAATAAGTGCACCAACCGTATGGATAAGCATTATTTTTTGATCCAGCTGGACGTTTAACCGCACTGACCCCAGCTACCAGCCTGGTTTGCAATTTTGCCAGTGTTTGAGGATCAAGATCTTGCGGCGGAAGCTTGAGCTGTTGACCCGGCCGAATATTATCGGATGAAAGACTATTAAGCGCTTTAATAGAAGCAATCTTTAAGCCGTAGCTCCAGCCGATGCTCGAAAGAGTATCGCCGTTTTGAACGGTATAGGTAATTGTAGAAGTCCTTGTGACGTTATTAATCGTTGGAGACACGGCTGGGGCGGCGGGAGCCGTAATTTGAGTTTCCGTTGTCAACGGTTTATCAAGATAATCAGTGCTACCAACAGCTAAAGCTATAGTGACCGGATCCACCTCCACCATCGGAGTATAATTAGAAATGCCAGAAGCCACACTAGCTACATCGGCCGGGGAAACGTCCATTACGTCAGCCGCCGGTGAATAACCAGCATAATTGGCCATTGTTTTACTGTAATCGGCAAAAAAACTAAAAGCTGCCAACAAAATGATGGCTGAGTACGGCGCAATATTTTTTTTGCTAAAATCAATAGCCCTTTCGGGAATACGGTTACGAAGGCGTTTTTTAAAAAGTTGATAGTACCAAAAATATCCCTTAATTACCTTTTTAATCTTGTTAATCCTGCTGATTTTTTCTTCAAGTTCTACAGCTTTGTTTTCGTCTGTCGGCTCTAAAATTGGCGCCTCCTTAAAAAGATTGACAAGTTCAAATTTAACTAATCGCCAACTTTATGTCAAATCGCTAGTTTCCGATTTTTCTCGCCCTTACCTCCTTTTTATAGCACTCTAAAATATCACCAACTAATATTTTAGTCTCGGTAATAACTTTTAGCCCACACTCAAAACCTTCTAAAACCTCATGAACATCGTTTTTATTTTGCTGAAGGTTCTCAACTCTACCTTCACCAATAGTATCTTTATCACGGGTGATTTTGACTTCGGTCTTGTTTTCGATTTGGCCGGTTGTCACTTTGCCGCCAATAATTTTTTCGTTTCGGTGAACTTTAAAAACAGCTAAAACTTCCAAGCGGCCAATTTCGGTTTCGATTATTTCCGGTTCCAAGAGCCCCGACAAAGCCGCCGCCAGATCGTCGATAAGTTGGTAAATAATATCATAAATTGAAATTTTAATATTTTCGCGGCGAGCCAAATTCATCACGTCAGCATCGACTTTGACCCGAAAACCAATCACTAAAGCGTTTGAAGCTAAAGCCATATTGATATCTGATTCTGAGACATCGCCTACGCCTTCATGGATAATATTGATTTTAACTTCCTCGGTCGAAATGTTTTTTAAGGATGTCGTAATGGCTTTAAGCGAGCCGTTGACATCGGCTTTAAGAACAATATTTAATTCCTTGATTTTGCCTTCTTTAATATCGCTGGATAATTCGGTAATCGAAAGCACTTTTCGTTTGATTGTCTTGGCTTTGGTCATTTCGCGAGCATTTTTTTCATCGGCGACCACCTCAAAGCGGTCGCCAAAATTAGGCAAATCCTGCAGTCCAGCGATTTGGACTGGCGTTGACGGACCAGCTGTTAAAATTTTTTTACTTAAATAATTTTCCATAATCCGAATTTTGCCATAGGTTCGACCAATAACGACCGGATCACCCAGTTTTAAAGTTCCTTCTTGGACTAAAACCGTGGCCAGCGGCCCCAAACCAGCTTGCATATGAGACTCAATCACCACGCCGGAGGCCGGCAAGTTCGGATCGGCTTTAAGCTCGGCTAAATCAGCTACTAATAGAATCATTTCTAAAAGGCTGTCGATATTTTGCCCAGTTTTAGCGGAAACTTCCACTATCGGTGTCTTGCCACCCCATTCCTCAGGCGAGAGTCCAATATCAGCTAATTGCCTTTTGGTTTTATCAATATCGGCGTCCGGCAAATCCACTTTATTGATCGCGATCACTATGGGTACGTTAGCCGCTTTAGCATGGTTAGCCGCTTCAACCGTTTGCGGTTTGACACCATCATTGGCGGCAACAACTAAAACGACTACGTCGGTGATATTAGCGCCATGAGCGCGCATCGCCGAAAATGCTTCATGGCCAGGAGTATCTAAAAAAGTAATCGCCCTTTCTTCATTTTTAATCTTAGATTTTTGATTTTTTATTTTTATCTGGTACGCCCCAATATGTTGAGTGATGCCGCCGGATTCAGTCGAGACAACATCGGTTTGACGAATGGCGTCGAGTAATTTAGTTTTACCATGATCAACATGACCCATGACGGTGACCACCGGCGCCCGCAGAATTAGATTTTTCTTTTTATTAATAGTTTTCGCTTTAAGAGCTTTAATATTTGCACTTTCGGTTTTAAGTTTGACTTCGAACCCCAATTCATCGCCAATGATCAACATTGTATCAAAATCAATGGACTCATTTATCGTGGCCATCACCCCATTTTTAACTAAACTACCAATCACATCCGTCACCGGAAAACCTAAAGCGGCCGCAAACTCGCGCACGGTCAAAACCGAAGATACCTCAACAGACGGCTTCGCCGCTGATTGCTCATCTTTGATCGCTGCTTGCTCCTTTTTCTGCGATATGCCAGAAGCGATATATTTTAGCTCGGCTTTGGCCTCTTTTTTACTCAATTTTCTCTGACGTCTTTTTGCCATGGTAAATTGATTTTATCACCTTCAGGAGTAGATAGCAAGCATATGAGAAACCCAGCAAACCTTAGACGGTCCACGGGGCTTTTGTTCTTCCCCTCGGTCATTTTAAGAATGTATCGTCAAACGTTCACTCACGATATAATAATGTTAAATGAAAAAAGTTATTTTAATTATTGCAATTCTTATTGTAGTTGGTCTGGCCGCCGGCGTAGTTTACTTTTGGCAAACACATAAAAATATGAAATACACCGATTGGACGACCATTCAAGAACAATTCCAAAGCTGCCGTATTGCGAGTGTTGACCAGACCCATGGCCGCTTAGTCAATCTAATTCTCAAAGATGGTTCGCGTGAATATGTTTTGGAGCCAAAAAAAGACTATATAATTGACGAATTGGTCAATGCTCTCAATAAATGCGGTCAAATTGATCTAAAAACTAAATAATGTTCTTTCGCGGTAAGGCTTGCAAAAAGTAAACGATTTTAGGAATATGGGTGGGGGGGGGAGCACTTCTCACAATTTATGCAGGAAGGACCACTATGGAAGTAATTCATCAGATCGTAACTCAGATTGTGATTATGGCGCGCGAGAATGATGGCGGGGAAAGCAGTTTCATCGCCAAGATTCTCGCAAGGAGTCTCCTGTGCTGCAACATCAAGGTGGTTGCGGCCGGTGAGCCCATCCCCGATCTCAAAGGCGAGGACGACATCCTGGTTCTCTCGACCGAACGGCTCCAAACGGTCAACCAGGCCGCCGAGATGGTTACCGCCACCGACGGCGAGATCCTGATACTGGAAGAGAACAACGCTTTTCCCGTTCCTGGCGAAGTTCGAACGGTCATTACTAACATTCCCAAACTGCACTTCGGGAATGTTACCAGGTTGACAGGAACAGACTTGGCTGAAACCGTCCTCGAACAGATCGCCAAGATCAGACAATAAAATGAACCCGCAGTACCAAAAGGCGGGGTGCCCACGCACCCCGCCTAACTCATCTTTAATATTTAGTTAGATATTTAGCCGATTTTAATATATAATGAGGATGTGATTAAGAAATATTTACCTTTTTTCCAACGGAATATGCCGCCGATTCTCAATGCTATGATTGTTATTGGTGTAGGAATTATTTTTAGTCCCTTTCAACCGTTGCCGCCAAAATTATTCATCATCCTTTTATTTCTCCTCTATAATCTTGGTTGTTTTTTTCTCAACAAAAATCGCGACATTGGTATGGCGATGGTTGGTGCTTATTGGAAACAACAATATCCTAAACCTCAGCAGATTCTCTATATCGCCCTTTACACATTGAGTTTTGCCTCAATTTTCTACCATATTTTTTTCCCCTTCGATTTGCTTTTATTCAATATTGTTCTCCTACAAGTCCCTACCCTTCTTTTCAGCGGAATGACTTTTCCGGCCTTCTTGGCCGGACGAATGCAAATTGTTGCCGGTAAACCGTTCTAATTTACTTCATATACCAAAAAGAGCCCAAACTACAGCCTCTTTCTAAATCGTTAATTAGCATGCTTAAAGATCATTTTCAATTGTCTCCACCTTCTCCACCCCAATAGTTTGGCTCACTTTTCTTTTTAAATAAATTAGGCAGGTTTTGGTCGATAGTTTTATTAGGATTGCCTTTGGGCGATTCGTCTTTTTTGGTATAATCGTTGACTTTGATATCTTTTCGGTTTTTAAAAATTTGCGGTTGGCGCCACGAGTCCGCGTGAACTTTCGCCCAATCGGGAATTTTCTTCTCTTTCTCCTCTGATTTGCTTTCGGCGTTTTGGACCACGGGCGATGGCTTCTTTGACCCTTTTTCTTCGGCCGGTTTTTCTTTAATTTGCTCTTCAACTTCTTCCTCGACCCTTGCTTCCTCACTTATCTTAATAGTTGGAACTTCGTCATCTTCATCACTTTTTACATCATCAAGATCACCCCCAGTATTCGGCTCGCTCGGCAAATCAAGTTTATCAGTCATATCCTTTTTGATTACGGTAACAGAAGTGACTTTATCGCCAGAATTTAATTTGATCAGTGTGACGCCTTGCGTGTCACGCTGCAATTCTTTAATCGAGGAAAGGGACATTCTAATAACTTGGCCTTTGGATGAAGCCAAAATAACATCGTAGTCTTCGCCGTAGACCAGCCGCATGCCGACAATCGGCCCGGTCCGTTCGGTCACATTAGCCGCTCGAATACCCATCCCACCGCGAATCTGAGTTTTAAATTGGGGCAGTGGCGTACGTTTACCAAAGCCTTTTTCTAAAACAATCAAAGCATCAGCATCTTTCTCGCGTTCAGGGCTGACAACGTCAGTTGAAACAACATAATCATTTGCGCGTAGGGCAATACCACGCACACCAGCCGCGGTGCGGCCCATTGGCCGGATATCGGTTTCCTCATAAAGAATCGATTGTCCGCGGGCTGAGACTTGGAATATTTTTGAATTGCCTTTTGTAAATTTAACCCAGCGTAAGCGGTCATCACCTTTGAGCTTCATTGCCAAAATACCGGTTTTTCGAACTTTACTGTACATCGAAAGAGTCGTTTTCTTAACTGACCCTTTAGTGGTAGCCATCATGATAAATTTGAATTTTTCTATGTCCTTGGTCGACAAACAAATCATCGACGTCACTTTTTCTTCGGGCGAAATTTGTAAAATATTGACAATCGCTTGGCCTTTGGCAAGGCGAGAAGCGGCGGGAATTTCATAGACTTTGGTGTGGAAAACGCGGCCTCGATCGGTGAAAAAGTAAATATCATCGTGAGTATTAGCGATAATCAAATGCTCAATCATATCTTCTTCGCGCGTTTCCATTCCCATCACCCCTTTGCCGCCGCGGACTTGACTTTTATAAGCTGCCGCCGGCATTCTTTTGATGTAATTACCACGCGTTAAAATAATAATGACTTGTTCCGATGGGATCAAATCCTCGGCCGAGAATTTGCCGATTTCTTGTGCGTAGATTTTAGTACGGCGAGGCGAAGGGAATTTATTTTTTAAATCTGTTAATTCTTTTTTGATAATTTCTAAAATCTTTTGTCCGGATGCTAAAATAGCTTCGAGCGAAGTAATAAGTTTAATTTTTTCTTGATATTCCGTTTCAACTTTTTCGCGTTCAAGAGCAGCCAGTGCCGAAAGACGCATTTCTAAAATAGCATTGGCCTGGACTTCGTCAAGTTTAAATTTAGTAATAAGCTTTTTTTGAGCCTCATTACGGTTAGTTGATTTACGAATTGTCGCGACCACTTCGTCGATATTTTTTAGCGCAATGCGCAAGCCTTCCAAAATATGAGCGCGTTCCTTCGCGCGGTCAAGTTCAAATTGAGTGCGGCGACGGACAACGACTTGGCGATGTTTGATATATTCTTCCAAAATATTTTTCAAAGTCAAAACGCGCGGTTGTATTCCATCTACTAAAGCGAGCATGTTGACATAAAATATCGTCTGCATCGTCGTTAGTTCATAAAGACGGTTTAAGATTTTTTTCGGGTAGGCGTTAGCGCGCAGCTCAATGACAATTCTCACCCCGTCTTTTCGGTCAGACTCATCGCGCAGATCTGAAATGCCATCGAGTTTTTTTTCTTTAACTAAATCGGCGATCTTTAAAATCAATTCGGCTTTATTAACTTGATAAGGAATTTCAGTAACAATAATTCGAAAACCGCGTTTGGTTTCTTCGATATTGGCGACTGCCCGCATTACAATCGCGCCTTTACCGGCCCCGTAGGCATTTTTGATTTGCGCGAGTCCATAAATTTCAGCGCCAGTTGGAAAGTCCGGCCCTTTGACAAAAGTCATCAAATCATCAATTGTGCAGTCGAGATTATCGATGAGATAAATAGCAGCGTCGCAAACTTCACCTAAGTTGTGAGGCGGGATGTTGGTAGCCATACCGACAGCAATACCCATTGAGCCGTTGAGTAGAAGATTCGGCAATTTAGCTGGTAAAACTTTTGGTTCTTCGCGGGTGCTATCGTAGTTCGGCACAAAATCAACAGTATCTTTTTCAATATCAGAGAGCAATTCTTCGGCGGGTGCGGTCAGTCGACATTCGGTATTATGGTTAATAAAACCATTACCTACATACGAATGACACTCACTCTCAACTTTCAAAGAATAAACTTGTGCTCGACCGCCATCACTGATCTTTGTTATCGGATCAAAAAGATAATGATTTGACAAGAGTGTCTTAAAAATATTTTTTAAATATGGCTGAACGTTTACTTTTACAGCCGAAACAACAGCTTGATAATTCTCTTGCATTTGGAGATAGCGATCAAAATTATGTTTGACAACAAATTGTCGAACATCATGATAACTTAAACTCTCATCAAGATTAGACCGTGTATAATCACTTAGTAAAGGCACAAAATCCGTCTGCGATTGTACTTTTTTCAAACCCTGTATAACTACTTTTAATTTATCTTTTTTTATTTTGCCTAAGAAATTAATTTCATGATTAAAAATCCGATAATTATCCAAACCACGAACATATAGCTTATAAATGCTTCGATAATGATCCAAGCGCAGAGTACTCGCGACCCCAAATCTCAAAAGGAGAATTTGAATTTGACGGAGGATTTCATTATTCTTGGAGATACAACTTAACTCTATCATTTTACCACTGGAACTAATTGTTCCATCCCCTTCAAAATACGCGCTCAAAAAAATACTGACCACTGATTTTGGAGATTGAAAAATTGACCAAGGAACAAGCCGATCTGCGGACTTACACGGCTTAAGACCAATGCTTTGTAAAAAACGCAAAACGTAGCGGGAATGAATTTCTAAAGTGTAGTATGATTTCTTACCAAATCCAAATGATGATGGTCTTTTTTTGAATTCATGAAGACGGCAATCCGGAAAAACCCTAAACCATCTCTTTTTAAAATTATTTATCCATTGCTTGTCAGTATTGGAAAATTCCAGCTCATTCTGACACAATGTTCCTTCAGATAGAAGCGACCCTAAAATATAAGCCAAATCTTGATTAAGCATTTTTGGTAAAACTTTTTTTTGAGCACGAGAATTTTCATCTTTCGGCCAATAAGGTTTTAGTTGAACCTTTTTCTTGGGCCATAATAAATCCGGAGTCCGGTTAATTACCGCTACATCGCCAAATTTAACTTGACTAAGCAGCTTCCACTGCAACCCCGGTGCACCATTACTTCCGTCCCCATGCCAAACTAAAATCGGATGATTATAAGAACCCTGAAGAGTATAACCTCTTAGTGTTGAGATTTTAATTGTTGGATGAGTACCGCTATCAAACCATTTAATAGCCGAGTTGATTTTTTGATTTTTTGAAAGTATTTTGCATTTAATGTCTTCCCGGCTATCACTTGAAATGTCTTTGATTGGCATTAAACCCTTATCGGTAATAATTAAAGTATCGCCAGTAACGCAGTAACGCATAGCGGCCGCTTGGTCACCGTCAACTGAACCGAAATTTCCCTGACCATCAACAAGGCGAACACCCATCGAAAAATCCTGGGCCAAACGAACGAGCGTATCATAAACGGCAATGTCGCCGTGCGGATGGTATTTACCCAAAACGTCACCCACCACAGTAGCTGATTTGCGATATTTGGCTTGGTGAGTCAATCCAAGTTCGTTCATCGAAAATAAAACGCGACGATGAACTGGCTTTAAACCATCACGAACGTCAGGCAAAGCACGCGAAATAATCACCGACATAGCGTAGTCAAGATAAGATTCGCGCATTTCATTTTCTAAAACGCGCCCGCGGACTAGCCCATAATTAGTTTTTTCGTCTTTGCCTTCCTTTTCTTCGGTAAAATCACCTAAAATTTCGGCTTTAGCCACTTCTTCAGGATTTAATTCAGCCAATTCTTCAGCTTTAATTTCAGCGATGTTTTTGTCAGGATTATTTTGTTTTTTATCAGCCATTATACCCTTAATTAATCATTTTTCAGTTTTTTAAAATCGCCCTTTTCCTTTTTAATATTGGAGGCATTCGCCCGTGGCTTGCCGCGCTGCTTACCCATACCCACTTCCGAATCAAACCAATCCTTGTGCGGTTGATTATTTTCTAAATAACGGCTACTTTTTTTACCTTTTCGTCGTTTTGGCATCTTTACCTCTTTCGTCGACAAGCTAATTGTTGCTCAAAGTAACTTGTACAAGCCAAGTATGTAAGCTGCCAATTGACTCGCTGAGTTAATCGACAGCCGATACTTTATGCAATAATAGCGAGCCATATTATCAAATATCTAAATTCTTAACATTTTTTGCGTGGGTAAGAATAAAGCGTTTGCGCGGCGCTACTTCGTCGCCCATGAGCATCGAAAAAACTTGATCAGCTCTTTCCGTATCGTCAACGGAAACTTTGAGTAAAACGCGATTTTCCGGATTCATCGTCGTTTCCCAAAGTTGTGTCGGCTGCATTTCTCCCAAACCTTTGTACCGTTGAATATAAACATCTTTGCCCAATTTTTTAATAATCTTATCTTTTTGATCATCGTTATAGGCGTATTCCTTGACCTTACCCTTGGAAATGGAATAGAGCGGCGGTTGGGCAATGTATAAATTATTATTTTTGATTAAGTCGGGAAAATGACGATAAAAGAAAGTCAATAAGAGTGTGCGGATATGCGCGCCGTCAACATCGGCATCAGTCATAATAATGACACGGCCGTAGCGGAGCTTGGCCATGTTAATACCCTCGCCAATACCCACCCCCATGGCGACAATTAGCGACTTAATTTCTTCAGATGAAAGCATCCGGTCAAGTCTAGCCCGCTCAACATTTAAAATTTTTCCACGTAAAGGCAGAATTGCCTGAAACATCCTGTCGCGTCCTTGCTTTGCACTATTATGAACAAAGACGCCGCTCGTGAGAGCAAAGTTGTGCGTCTTCGGCACCTCACAATCATATACATCAATTTTTTTTGAAAGAAATTTTATTAACTTTATTTTGTGGTTATAGCTTTTTACCGTCTCTGAAAATTTTGTACGATCACTATTTAAAAACCGCTCGATCAAAGGCATCAAACTATTATTATTTTCTAAATCTTTTGCCATCCGATAATGGCCATCACGAAGCATAAACCGGTGATCGGGAGTGCAAATAATTTTTTCATTATTGTCTAATGTAATTTCAATAACTTGAGTATTTCTTTTTGTTATTCTTGGTGAAAGAATTTTTTCGATACCTATATTTCCATCTGATTTAATTGTATAACAATAATTTGTTTTGCCTCTTTGGTATTCTTTAATAAGTTCTTTAAAACTCAAGTTTCTACCGTCAGCTAAAACGAGTTTAGTATCCCCAGAAAAACATCCGCCAGCAGAGTTGCCCTCAACAATATAGAGCTCGGCGTTTTTCGGATCGCGGGTTGAACAATCGGCAAGCTTGCCGGGCAAAGTCATCCCTTCCAGCGCGCCTTTACGAATAACCGTCTCACGCGCTGCTTTGGCGGCCAACCGGGCCCGCAAAGATAAAGAACATTTTTCAACAATTCTTTTGGCGTCCTGCGGATGCTCGTCAAGCCAATAACTTAATCCCTCTAAAGTGGCTTGTTCAACAATGGATTTAACTTCCGGATTGCCGAGCTTGGCTTTTGTCTGACCTTCGAATTGCGGATTCGGGAGTTTAACCGAAATTACGGCCGTCAATCCCTCGCGTGTATCATCACCGGAAAGAACCGCTTCGACGCCTTTAACCATCTCATTTTTTTTAGCGTAATCATTAATCGCCCGCGTCAGCGCCGAACGAAAGCCCGTCAAATGCGAGCCGCCTTCGGTCGTATAAATATTATTGGCAAATGAAAAAACGTGTTCATTATAATCATCAGAATAAGCTAGTGCTACTTCAACGCGGATGTCGTCTGACTGTTTTTCTAAATAGGCCGGCGGATCGTTAAAAACTTCTTTGTCTTTATTAATATGGCGAACGTATGATGAAATGCCGCCTTCAAAGTAGAAAGTGTAACATTTTTCGGGATCAACTGGCTTAGTAAAATCTTCATCTTTTCTTCGATCGCAAATAATAATTCGAATGCCGCGCGTTAAATAAGCTTGCTGACGCAGATGATTAATGATTGTTTCTAAAGAAAAATTTCGGCTCGAAAAAACCTCTGGGTCTGGCTCAAAAGTAATGGCCGTGCCTTTTTCTTTAGTTTCACCCACCGGTTTAACCGCCGCTTTAGGTTTACCGCGGACATACTCTTGAACGTAAATTTTGCCATCGCGAAAAACCTCGGCTTTGGTATAGATTGAAAGGGCGTTAACCACCGAAACACCGACCCCATGAAGACCGCCGGAGACTTTATATCCGCCGCCTTCGCCGAACTTAGCGCCGGCATGCAGGGTCGTCAGAACCGTTTCTAAAGCTGATTTTTTAGTCTGAGTGTGAATATCCACCGGAATGCCGCGGCCATTGTCTTTGACCCGAACACGATCTTTCGGCAAAAGCTCTAAAATAATAGTGTCACAGTAGCCGGCCATTGCTTCATCGATAGCGTTATCCACCACTTCCCAAACAAGGTGATGAAGACCTTCGGCACCCGTTCCGCCAATATACATGCCTGGACGGCGGCGAACCGGCTCAAGGCCTTCCAAAACCGTAATATTTTGCGCGGTATAACCCGCTTCTTTAGGCACTTATATCTCCTTTTTTTCAACACTTAAAACAAAGGTTTCTTCTCCACTTTAAGGCTTCTTAGTAAAAATTTCGGCCTCAAAATGACTTTCCCTTTTTACAATCCTATTTAATATTGTACCAAAAATTTACCACAAAAGAAACCCAGGAAAATCCTTTTTTATCTAATAATTAAATCGTTTTTGACTTCGCCATTAAACAAAACTTTGCCGGAATGAATTACGTTTAAGGAATTTTCGGTCGCCCCGGATTGTTTTTGAAAAACTAAATTATAATTTTGAAAATTCTCTGGCAGTTCATATTGCAATTTTAAAACCGCCGCTTGGCCCGGGCCGACATCTACCGTCGTCCCAAAAGTCGTTTTACCCGATTCTACATCGACATCAACCGATGTTAAAATATCACGGCCATTTAAAGTCGCTTCTTTGAGTATTGAATTCTGAGGCACTAACACGCGAATGTACGATGCGTTCACGCCGTCGGGCCAAACATCACTGCCATGATGAATCCGGGTAATAGAAAGATCAGCCTCTTTGCCTGCCGTCGAATATTCTATTTGTTGGCTGACCGAAAAAGAGCTTTTATTGCCGCCGAAATTGGCAACATTAATGTTTAAATAATCAGGGATGAGACCACCGGTGATGCTTTGGAGTTCGGCCAAGTCATCCACTTGTCCGCCCCAACCCGCCGCCAAGATTTTTTGTTCGGCCTGGGCATCTTTAAAATAAAACTGAACTTCTTTATTTTTAAGATCGCTCTTAGCAAGCTGTAAAAGACTCATTTTATTTTGGGCTAACGCTTTCGAGATAATTTTTGGATAGAGATCTTTGATAATGGTTTTGGGTTCATTTTGGACCCAATTTTGAGGATCATTAAAATAACCTTGCTCGACTTGATATTGCGTTTCACTGAAAAAATTCGCGGCGGTGATTGTCGTCTGATATTGGGGCATATCAATCGGACCGGTTAATTTGAGCAAATCAACTAATGTGGAGGCATCAATGGCTACCACCCCATCGACATGATCACCTGACTCAGCTTCGTAAAAACGGTCGATGTCGGCCGCCGCCTCCGGGAAAGACACCGCATAATTAGAATCACGGAGAGTCCACGATTTTCCTTCAATAAATTTAGCCAATGGCGCGGGCGCTTTAATATAGTGCGTCGCCGTATAAGCAGAATCGAGTTTATAAATATTGGTATCAAAAGTGATATTTTTAACCTCAAAATCTTGGGTTTGTAAAACGGCGAATGAACCAATAAAACCGCCTGATGGTCGCTGCTCGCTATCATTTTGAAAAACCAAAAGAAATTTTCCATTGCGGAAAAATGAAACTGGATCCAGGCGATTGATTAAAAATGATGCCGTGGCTTGGCCAGCAAAATTAAAATTCAAGACTAAAATAAAGAGGACTAAAAAAACGATTAAAACCTTAAAAAGCCTCGTCGTCTTTTTTACTCCCGGCGTTAATCTAGAAGATTTAAAAGCTGATTTCTTAGAAGAGCTTTTGCCACTTAAATACAGATCGCGGAGCTTCCGCAAATGCCCTCCTTTGGCTGAGAATTTTTAAAATTATCTCTGGCGAAAATATTCAACCGACAAAGCCAAAACCGCGCCGAGCAGGATACTGACAATCAAAGCAATGGCCGTATCAAGAGTGGTATTGGCCGGATTATCGGTAACAATGGAGTTAAATTTAACAAGTTGATAAAGACTATCCTGATCAGTACTGGCCATATCATTAGTCTTTTCTTGCATCACAGCCGCGGCAGCATCGATTAACTTAGCAGCATCATCTCGATTAGCACTGACCAACGAAACATTAATCGTGGCAGGCTGTTGAAGTAATGCTTTGATCAACTTTGGCAACTTTCCTTGCGCAATATTCGGAATTGGAACCCCAGCTTTGTTATAGATATCGTTAATGACCGAGGGCGAATTAAACCAAGAGTCTACAATTTGCGAAAAAAGCTGAGCCGATTGAACGTTATAATAGTTATCATACAAATAAAAATCAACTTGAGACTGCTTAATCGTTGATTCTTTATCAACCGTTAAGGTCGTCGAAGCTAAATAGGTTTTGGGTTGATACTTAGCGTAGAAAAATGTCCCCAAGGTCAATATGATCACCGTTAATGCAAAGATAACCCAATGTTTACCAATGATTCGAATGTATTGTCTAAGCTCCATGCTTGTCCTTTCTTCCCTAATTTTAAGATTTAAGATTTGAATTTTGAACTTTAGCTATAATATACTCCAAAATTTTCTTTTTGAAAACCCCCTTATCAAATTTTTCAGCCTGTCGTCGAATGACAGCGCGGTCAAACTTCATTTTTTGAAAACGCCGAACGGCTTTGATTAGACCTTCAACGCTTTGCTCATAAAAAAACAATCCGGTTTGGCCATCAATCACCGACTCCAGCGCCCCACCTTGACCATAAGCAATCACCGGCCGGCCACAGGCCATTGCCTCAAGCGGGGTAATGCCGGCATCTTCTTCTTGGGGAAAAATAAAAGCCTGACAATCCTGGTAATATTTGACTAATTCGTTATCGGTCACCCACCCGATCAGTTTGATATTTTGAGTGATCACGCGGTGGTACTCAGAAAGACGCGTCCCCCCACCCACAATTTTGAGTGGCAGTTTAAGTTTTTTAAATGCCTCGATGGCCATATCTACCTTTTTATACGGTTCAATTCGAGAAACAAGAAGATAATATTCGCCTTTTTTATCAGACAATTGAAAATTTTTCGCGTCGACCGGTGGAAAAATCGGATCAGACTGACGATGATAATATTGCTTGATTCTAAATTGTCCATTCTTGGAATTAGCAATATAAAAATCGGGGCGTTTTGAGGCTTTAAGATCCCAACTTTTAAGATATTTTAAGATTAAAGGCATCAGCGGTCGAATGAAAAACGGGATGGGCGCACTTTTAATGTAGCTAGCCGAGTCAATCCAAAGATATCGAGTCGGAGTGTTGCAATAGCAAATATGCAATGTTCCCGGTTTGGTTTTAACACCTTTGGTTAAAGCCGAAGTGATAGACAGTACCACATCGAAATCATCCAGTTTAAAAGACTCGACTGCTTTAGGCATCAGCGGCAAGTACCATTTATATTTTTTTGAAGCAAAGGGCAATTTTTGAATAAACGATGGCCGAATATCAAACTGATCATATTTATGCAATGTCTTCTTTTTGTTCCAAACCAAAGTAAAAACCGGCGCTTTCGGGAAAAGTTCCAAATAAGCATCAAGTAATCGTTCGGCCCCGCCAAGTTGAGTTAATTCCTCAACGACAATGGCAATTTTGAGATTTTGTAACTTATTCATTTCTAGTATGCGCCCCGGCCGCGGATAATTACCCATAAAGTTCTTAAAAATATCTGTAAATCGAGCCACAAAGACCAGTTTTCAATATAGTAGGCGTCGAGTCGCACCCATTCGTCAAACGATAATTCCGATCGTCCCGAAACCTGCCAAAGACCGGTAATGCCCGGCTTAACCCCTAAGCGTTTTCTTTGCCAGGTAGTGTAACGTTCAACTTCTGAAGGCAGGGGTGGTCGCGGGCCGATTAAACTCATATCGCCTTTTAAAACATTGAAAAACTGCGGTAGTTCATCTAAACTCGTTTTTCTTAAAATTCGCCCCAGCGGCGTCGCGCGCGGATCGTGCGAAAGTTTAAACATATTACCGTATTTTTGAATATATTTTTCATGTTCTTTCTCGGCCATGTTTTTCATACTACGAAACTTATAAAAAATAAATTTTTTCTCCAGGCCGACCCGTTCCTGCCGAAAAAGAATCGGTCCTCTGGAGGTGAGTTTGATTAGACCGGCGATAATCAGCATCAAGGGCGAAAAAATGATGATTAAAATTAATGAGCCGACTAAATCAACAATTCTTTTAATAATTCTCCCCCAACCATCAAGCGATGTCCGTTTAAACTCCATAATCGGTACGCCGGCTAAAGTTTGAACATCAATATGGGAAGAGCGGACTAAAAATAAATCCGGTGTGGTCTTAAGGCTAATTTGATGAAAGCGACAAAATTCCAAAATCTCTGAAATTTTCGATTGATTAAGATGAGTATTGGTAACAATAATTTCATCGGCCGGATTACGCTCAAGAATGGCCTCTAATTTTTCAACACCAGCCTCGTCAATGACTTTAACCAGTTTATATCCCAAGCCGCGGTTTCTTTTAATTTCATCCACAATAAAACGTGTTGAGGAGTTGCCGCCAACCACAATGACTCGGTGGACACCAATATCATAGCGGTAGAGAAAACGTTCGATGAAATTAATTAAAAATCGCCCGAGAGTAACTAAAATAATCGCCACCAGCCAAACATAGATAATAATCAATCGAGAAAAGAAAAATGTCCGGCTCAAGAAAATCCAAGCCAGGACTATGCCGACCGCCGAGGAAACTGCCACGATTATTTTGCCAAGTTCTTCAAGTCGTCGATCTTTTTCACGCACTGAATAAAGTCCGGCCACAATAAAAGTCACCAGCCAAATCGGAATAGTAGTCAATATGAAATGAAGATAACCTTGCAGCGGCTCAATATAAATAGTCGGTACAAATGTTAGAAAAGTTCGTAGCCAGTAGGCAATAACAAATGAAAAAACGACCATCAATAGGTCAACCGGAATTTTTAAGAAAGTAAATATTAGCTCGGAACGCTTCAAATGTTCTCCTCGATTTCTATACTATAAACTATAATATCCTATAAATAACTCGGTAGCAACCGATTAAGGTTTTACAATAAAGTCTAACAGAAAAGCAATTAAAAATCAATCTCTTATATCAGCCGCTTACACAAGAAAACTCGCTATTCGTCATATAAACGAAACGAGTTTTCTTGTTTTTTATTTGTGCTTTTAATCCCTTGTTATTTAGCTTTCCTTAACATTGGAAGCCCAGTTCGTGAGTTTTCCATCACCTCATAACCAGCTGGTAAATCATCCAAAGCACCTTCTTTTTCGGTTCGAGCAAAGAAATAAATCGTTTGCTGTCGGCCGCCGCGCAAAGTTACATCTTTCGAGTGGAGAAAATAGGTTTCTCCAGTTTTCTTGGATTGAACTGAATATGCCACTTAAATCACCTCCTTTTCAAACCGTAGTTGTTGGGTGATAGATTTTATCCCGATGTCGCCATCTGGACAATCTCTATTTTCCAAAAACATTCTGGTTATTTTTACCTGACTTTCAGGTACATACCTACTAATTCTCGTGATTACGCTTGACTAATAGGTATACACCTATTATCAGAGGGGGGTATTTTTTTGTCAAGAGGAGAGCAAATTTACAGGTTTAAATTTGCATTTTATCCTTAAAATTCAATTTCAACCTGATATTATAATGCCAAGATATCCACAGGGGAAAGACAGTAAAAAGTAAGAAGTTATTAGTTATTGGTTATTAAGTATAGATACCAAACTAGAGCTTATTTCCAGTTGACAAACAGGTTCTCCTGTGATAAGATACAATATTCGCCGTAATGAAAGGAGAACGGTCGTGCCGATTATCACAGGGAAAGGTGTCCCGGCGGGTCTCGAAAAAGGAAAGAAGGTATACGACCAGCTCAAGCATGACATCGCGGTGGCGGCCGCAACAACACGAGGCCTCGAAGATATCGGATTCGACGAGGTGGAAGTCTTCCTGATATCTGACCTCGGCACCGTCGGCAATGCTCTTGTCTTCGAGGTTACCGGGATCTTCGAGCGCCCCGACCGGACGCCAGAGGTCTACCGCCGACTCGAGGAGAACATCTGCAGGGTCCTCCGCTCCTTCGCGAGCAAGTGGATCCCGGCGTGCACTACCGTCGAAGCGGAGGTGATCCACAAGATGAAGCCGAAAGACTTGACGCTCTACGTACGACCAGACATCCTGGGCCTGCGCATACGGAGATTCAAGAGAATCCGATTCAAGTGATGCGCATTGCGCGCATCACAAGCAGTACAAAGGCGGCGCCTGGGACACCAGGCGCCGCTTCTTCATATCAATACCAAAAAGAGCTTTCGTTCTCAAAAAACAGGAAGGGCGGAGCGGACACCAGTCCGCCCCGCCCGCTCACTTAGGCCACCAGTTGTCTCCTGGCGAGCCTGGCCACCTGCTGGGCCTTCTCGAAGGCCAAGCCAGTGTATTCTTCAGGTCGGTGAAGCAGCTCCATGATTGAGGGCGGAATGCGGCCAATCGCATCCAGGAGCGCTTCGTTTGGCATGTCCTCAAGGATGTCGATGAGGAGTCGCCCCGTCCTCTTGGACTCCGGCACAGCCTGCTCGGCCACAATCTTGTAGCCGTCGCCTTCGAAGCCGGCGATCTGCAGAGCCAGTTGCGTCGGCTCGGCCAGAAGGAAGGGGGCAACCAAGCGGAAGTTCCGTTCACAAGCATCGGCATTGACGACCACGCGCGCCAGGAAGGGCACCCCGTCATCGTTGCGTCGCCTAAGCGTGTTAAGTTGCTGCATAACGTTGACGACGATGACCGGGAAGAAGCGCGCGACGGGACTGCCGACCAGGTCACGCTGGAGATCGCTGATGAGAGTATCCATGACGTTCCCGAACATATTCTTGGTCAGGATCCATATTCCTACCATGTTCTCGAAGTTGATCGGGTTGGTCTTCTGTCCCAACGTCGAGGAGCCAACCTCTCCGAGACCTTTGACCTCCGCGAACTCGGCGATTTCCGTGCGCATCAGGTTGCGCGCGTCCTGCCCAAGCTGCGCCATCGAGGCAGAGAAAAGACAATTCACAAAGAGGTGCAACGCCAGAGGTTCGGGCGGCAGGATCTGGGTGCTAATGCGGGCAGGCTGAAGGCCAAGTTTGGCAAGAACCCGATATTCGAACGAACACCCACCACACTTGGCAAGGATGCCCAAACCCTTCTGGGCATTGAAGGCGCCAACCGCACCGGAGATCTTGCCGACAATCTGCCCGCAGGCCCGATCCATCTCCTCGAGCGTATACAGATAACGGGAAAGGATGGTTGCGAGCCAGAAGCCGACGGTGATCGGCAAGGCGGCTTGGAGATGTGTCCGTCCAAGCTGGAGCTGGTCAGCAAACCGTTCCACTAAGTCAGATAGCAACAGCCCGACCTCGCTGGCGGCTGGGCGGACCGCTTCTCGGTGAGCCCGAACAAAGGACATCGCCCGAGCCGTGTCGAGAGGGTCGTAGCTCGTCAAGCCGGTGTGGATCCACCGGCCGAGACGGCGATCGACCCGTTCCATTGCCAGTTGGACCCAGGCGCGAATATCGTGCTTGGTCACCTTCCGTTCGCGCTGATCTACCTCGGTCGTGGTTATCCCGAGAAGCTGTTCACGAACATCAGGCGTCAAGAGCGCGATATCATCAGCAGGAATGAAGCCGATCTCGCCAAGCACTTCCAGATTGGCGATCTCGACTCGGGCTACGCCCTCGTACGAATGGTCGTAGCCGAAGATAGGCACAAGTTCTTTTGGCTGATACCGAGAATGCCCCGGCAGCGTCTCGTTCATGTCGCGCTATGTTCTCCTTCCGCAAGTGAGTTGCTGCTCTGATTTATTTATAACAAATATTTGCTTTTTGGCAAACCAAAAAAGAGCTTTCGCTCTCAAAAAATGGGAAGGGCGGAGCGGACACCAGTCCGCCCCGCCCGGGATAGTCGGATAAGACCGCGCTACTTATTCGCGCGGCACCAGTCGAGGCCGTTCAGGCCGATTTGAATCCAAGGTGACTCCGGAAGGGTTTCCCGCCACTCGGGAGGCATCCAGGCCCAGAGCCTCTTCAAGTAACCACGATCAAACATGTGTGGCATGACGTAGGTGTTCCGACCGGGTTCGTCGCAAACACCTGCGACATAGTGGCCGCTCGGACTGTACGGCAACGCGCGAGTGCGGCGACCATGGGCGTCAACGTAGACGACTGGAATCAGCCGCTTCTCATTGGCCTGCTCGAGCACTTCGGGATAGGCGGTGCAATCGAAGAAACCCTCGCCATTGGCTACGTAGGTGCCGAGAACCGATCCCTCCATCCCCCGAAAGAGAATGGAAGTGCTCGGCTCCACCAACACGCGCACCCATTGGTGATTGAACGAACCCAACTTAATCTGGGTGAACTTAGGCTGCTGGTCCTCGGGCAGTTGCGGAAATGGCGCCCAGCCGCAGCGGAGACCGAGTTGGGCTCCGTTACAGACCCCGAAGCTAAAGGTATCATCCCGAGCGAAGAACTGCTCGAAGATTGCCTTAAGCTTGGGGTTCATCTTGATCTTGAGGGCCCACCCGACCGCTGCTCCAAGGACATCGCGGAAGGTGAATCCGCCGGGGAAGATCACGCCCCGAAACATCTCGAGGTTGTCGAGTCGACCCAATAGGAAGTCATTGAGATGAACTTCCCACGGGTCGAAGCCGACGTACCGCCAGGCCGCCATCATCTCCACATGGCCGTTTGTTCCCTGTTCGCGGATCACCGCGAGCTTTGGCTTGTCCGGATTTCGGAGAATTGACCGCGGCCGCGTGGGTATAAATGTCAAGCGGTAGAGCGGCTGTTCGCGCGTGGCTGTGTTGCGCCATTCCTTTCCGGCCTCCGCAGGGTTGACGCGAATCTTGCGGAATTCATAGCCAGTGCGCTCCCACTTTCGCCGTGCTTCAGCCGTTGTAGCATTGAGAATCTCCTCGCCGTTATGGTTGAGACTGATCGTCTGTTCAGTCGTTGTCCGACCAAGCACCTGATAAGGCACACCATAGTCATCGAGAACCTCACGTACCTTATCTAGGTTTTCGTCAGAGACTTCGACAACGAATCCCAACTCCTCGGCGAGCCACTCGTTGAAGGCGGAGTGCGGTGTGTTGGTGGCAAGCTTGACCCCGCAACCGGTGGCAAAGCACATTTCCGCCACTGTTGCGGCCAAACCACCGGAACTGATGTCGTGCCCGGCCGTGATGAGCTTGCTGAACAGTAAGTCCTGAGCCGCTGCGAAAGTCTTCAGTAGTAGATCGGGCCGGTCGAGGTTGGGACAATCCGCGCCCAACTGACCAAGAGTCTGTCCGAAGGACGAGCCGCCCAGACGGCGTTCACCGTTAGCGATGTCGATCCTAACAAGCATACTCCGGCCGGGGTACTTAATCTCCGGTGTAACGTAGACTGAGATGTCCTCCACCGTGACGGCCGTAGAGAAAACGACGGTCTCGATCGACTTGACCAGAAGCTTCTTGACCCAAGTGGCCATCGAACTCGAGTCTTTACCACCAATGATGGCAGACCAGAGCTTGATGAGCGTGTCGCGAACAGCTCTGACCGCGGCATCGAGTCGAGCAATCTCTCCATCAGGTGGCTTGAGTGTCGCCGGCCACATCCAGTTACAAAGACACTTGATCTTCTTGATGTTATCGATGCCCATGCCCATGAGGTTAGTGTACATCTCCCCAATGGACATGCGGGCACCCGCTTGCGGATCAAGAGCAGTTAAGTACGGCGCAACCCCGAGAGTGGCAGCCTGGCCCGACTTGGAGGCTGAACTGAAGGCAACAAGTGAACAGTCGGCGACAGGAGTCGCGAACGGGCCGCAATACTGGTTCTGCACGACGAGCCCGCCAATACTTCCATCAACGCCGCGGGTAACGAACTCCTTGCTTCCCACTTCGCTCCGGCGGAAGGTTTGGAAAGCAGCTCGTTCGAAGGTGAGATCATCAGGAATCTCGAGCGGAATTCTGATGTCTTCGGGGGTTGTGTCGTGAATGTCCGGGCTATCGATCTTAGCCAAGAGCTCCGCCATAACGAAATCGACGATTGGCTTGGCATGCTTGGCCTTGACCTCTGCCTTACTGGCTTCGGAAAAGACTTGAAGACGACCGTCGCCGGCAATCTCGCCGAGAACTTCGATCGGACAGTTCTCGCGGCGGCAAACGTAACGGAGCCACTTAAGGTCACGCTTCCAGATGAGGATGCCCTGCCGTTCCTGATACTCACAGACCCAGACTTTGGCATCGGACATGGTCGGATCGCCGCGGTTGACCTGGCCGAGATAGATACGGCCGCCAGCCCGGCCAATCAGTTCCGAAAGGATATTGGCGACGCCGCCAGCACCCTGGTCGTGAATGGCGACGATAGGGTTCTTCCGTCCGCGGGCCATGCAGGCCAGCAGCACCTGATAAAACCGCCGTTCCATCTCGGGATCACCACGCTGAACGGCGTTCTCATCGAAGGTTGCGGTGTTCGAGCCCGAAGTCGAGCTGGAGCCCGAGCCGCCACAGAACCCGATCGGATAGGCCGGTCCCCCGATCTGAACGACTAGCATCCCCTTGCGAGGCTTCCCCTTCCGAAGATGCTGATGCTGAATCGCGCCGCCACCAAAGCCGAAACCAACCGGCTTAAGCGACTCGACACGTTCCATGATAATCTTGCCTCGCTTGTTACGCCGAGGCCGCCAGATGGCACCCGTAAACCAGAAACCAGCAGTGCAGGGCTTACCAAATGCATCAGCGTAGTCGTGCCAGCCTTGAAGACTCTTGGCCGCGACTTCGACCGGGGTAGCCTTGTCAGTCGGGTAGTCATAGCGCCGCCCGCGGATGAATTCGCCGGGAATACGGTAGCCGCTCGGGAAGCGGATGCTCCCCAAAATCCGACCCTGTAGTGCGTACAGGATGTCGGATACACTGCCGGCGCCTAGCTGATCGCGGATCTCGCCCCCAATCTCTGTCGCCGAGCCCGGATAGGGCGCGACGTGATCAGGATAGTTGTGCGTCTCCGCACTAAATAAGGCATGGAGTGTCACCCGGACCCACTTGTAGGGACCAGGTTCCCCGGGATAGGCCGCCACGAGCACGGGCACAGTGGAACCTTCGACGGCACTCGCGTTATCGGAGCCCGCGATCATGATGTTGTCGGCGTCGGTCCCCCGAAGCGCCTTGAGCGGCTCCCGAAGGAGTTCGATCAAAGTGTAGGGCCGACGCTCGCCATCAATCACAAAGTGGGTCAGGAAGAAGAGGTCGTGCCAGCAGTGGTTAGACCACATCTGACTGAGCTGATAGAGCGCCACGTCAGTGGGGTTTCGCCCCATCCGTACGAATATCCGCTCTATCCGCTGGAGCTTCGCTTCATTGAAGCCGAGGTTCTCGGCTGTATTGAAGTGATCGAGCGCCGCTCTTCCCTCCTCGAAAAGCGGGATGACGCGAACAGGCGGCACCGCAACGTCTACTTGGAAACTGCAAGGCAGCTCCTCGTAGATTTCTTCAGTCACCATATCGCGTCTTGTCTTGAGGAATTCGGTCGGGTCTCTGCCCGAAGGAACAGCGTACCGTCTGAAATGCTCGATTCGTCCGACTTCAGGGAAGCCAACAGCGTGAGTGATCTCAACAGCCATCGATGAAAACGGCGTCTCAATCGCCAGCCGAGGCCCAACGATAACAGCACCGTCAAGCTCCGGGATGTTCGTGACACGATGCGTCGGCAGATACTTGAAGAGTCCTCGTATGCTGGCGATGAGCCTCCTCGACTGCGCCAGAGTGAGAGAAACGTCAATCCCGACCAAGAAGCAGCTTTCCGAACCGTCCGGCTCGAGCCGGTAAAACGGCAACGTCATCTTCTTTGTCATGGAACAAAACCTCGCTGCAAGGATTACAAGATACTAAGACTCTCTGGTCATGCCGACGGCAGAGAACCAGTTAGTCTTCGACTTAATCTTACAAACCCAAATGACATAAAAAAAGTCTTAAGTCAAGACGTGCTCTTTTTTATTTGATAACTCAAAAAAGAGCTTTCGCTCTTTGAAATGCAACGGCCGAGACCCACGTCGGATCTCGGCCAGTCAGTTGTCCTCCTCGTCGGAAGCAGTATTAGTTTTTTTCGTGGCTCGCTCGCGTTTATCCAGTCCCTCGACACAGTGAGGACACATCTTCATCACTAGTGTGTCCGGAGCGGCTGCATAAAACTCCGTGTCCAATTCGGCCTGGTTGCAGAAAGTCCATTGCGGACGCTTTTCCGGCGCGGTCCGAATGATGTGGGTGACGCCGTATCCGCCCTTGATACAGACAAGCTCAAACCCTTTAGTCTGACAGAGCTTGAGCATCTTACTGGCCAGTCGCCGATGAAGCCACCATGGCAACAAGCCATCAATGAGCATCAGAAATACCAGCATAGAAAGCAACAACAGAATAGCGGACAAACTTGGCCGACCTCTAACCCCGCAGAGATACCAGCCAAACGCGAACATCAACAGCATGTACTGGATGGAAACTTTCATCGGCTCTCTCTTCAACAAGGCTGGTCTGATTTTACCACATTTTAAATATTTTTCAAGACTCAATACAAAAAGCGGCCCTTATATCTTCCGATATTTCGAACCGCTTTTTTATATTAGAAACTATTCTGCAGTTTCTTTTTTGTCGCCAGCTTTTTCAGTTGCTTCGGGGGCTTCTTTTCCTTCTTCCTTAGCCTTCGAGCAGCAACCGCAGCATCCGCCGCACTTGTTATCATCTCCCATATAAACCTCCGTTTGGTTAATTTGTTTACGCTAACATCTTAGCATAGATGCAATCTTCTTGTCATTACTCCGCTTTTTCAGCGGCCATGGCATCGGCTTTGGTCTTGTGGATGGTGCCGTCGGGATGATGAGCCGGGGAGTAGATCGTGTAAAGTTTCAAGGGTTCACTGCCGGTGTTGATGAAGTTGTGATTAGTACCCGCTGGGACAACCACCGCCGAACCATCTTTTAGCTCACTTTCTTCGCCGTTGAGAATGGCTTTACCGGTCCCCTTTTCGATTCGAATAAACTGATCGTTCTCCGGATGAACTTCCATCCCGATTTCGTCGACGACGCTCATCACTACCAGCTGGCTGTGCGGCGCCGTAAACAATACTTTTCTGAAATTGTCATTATTGAGGCTTTCTTCCTCAATATTTCCCACAAATCCGGTCATAATTGCTCCTTACTTAGTTTATTCAATTAAATTTTATTTCGACTTCGTTTTTCCACAGGCCATGCAAATTACAGAATTCAAATACCTTAAAGATTTCTCCCGCCTTGCCAGTTACATCAAACGTTGCTTCCGGCAAATCCCCCGGCTTTAAAAATTTCTTACCGACTGGTTTATTGCCGTAAAAGGCTTCGATATAAATAATTTGATGCTCTTCGGTCATCGGGTGCAACACTTTGCCGACACTGACTTTGACGGCAAATTTAATATTTTCTTTCGGATGAATCGCGGCAATTTGCGGCCAGTGTTTTTGTTCGAGCTCGGTTAAATTATTGGGGTCAGAAGGTGTTTGAGCTTGATCCATTTTTATCCTCACTAAACTTTACTATTTTTATGGCTAAAACCAAAGATATAAATAATTTCCAAAATGCCAATGGTATTGATAAGAAACATTATCACAAACCAGGCCAGATCTTTATGACGGGCGGCTTTCCAAAGCGCAATTCCTTTCCAGACCATTGACCAGATGATAAGTAACAAGAAACTAACGCCGAAAGCGACTTTGTGAGCGTTAATAAACACGTCGCCCCATTGATTTTGCGACATCGGCTCTCCGTCCAAATTTAATAAAAATTAAACCTTTTCTTCGGCTTTTTCTTTCTTGGCTTTTTCCTGGCAACCGCACTGGCAATCTTTCGAACAGCTGCAACAATTAACACATTTACCGGGTTCGCAGGTACAGCGCGTTTTTTCATTCAGCGGCATGCCGCATTCACACTTTTCTTCTTTTTGATCCATCAGTCCTCCTCACTTTAATTTCACTACTATATTATACATCATTTCGCTTTGTTAATCTGCGCAAGTTGACTTTTCTACAAAAATAAAGTAAGCTGTGTACATCCTAGTCTGCTCGGAGGAGCACGTGATGGCAAAGTCGCGAAATGGTTTGACGGTGCTGGTAAGTAGTGAAGGATGGAACCAGTCTCATCTGGATGCCCTTGGCCAGCTAGGCCGACTCCTCCACCATCCAGATCACCCCGAATGCGCTGTCCTCGCCTGCAAGACCACGCCAAACAAGGTCCAGCGGGCGCTGGCAGAGCTGGAACCGGGCGACTACGAGCACCGGATCGTCAGACGGGGCAACGACCCTGCCATTCCGGCTGAGCTTCATCATCTCCTCGTCTACTAAGACGAGGGAGTACCAGATTTCCCGTAAGGGCGGCGTGTTTACACGTCGCCCTTCTTCTTATTATTTATCAAACAGTAGATACCCACGGGCATAGCCCGTGGCACTACTTCAGGTCGATCTTCGATCGCCCTGAATCCTGGGCTTGTTGGTATTTAACGTATTCAATAATTTGTTGTTCGTTGAGACCCACGGTG
>JBEKTP010000006.1:0-80645 GCA_049515915.1 Patescibacteria group bacterium
ACTTGCAAGAAATTCAGGAACGGCTCAATAACCGTCCGAGAAAGAATCTAAATTACCAAACACCCAATGAAAAATTACGGGCTTATATCAACGAGGTGGCGCATTAAATTCTTGAATTTGCCCTTTATTAAGCCCTCATTTATTATTAATTAGAGTTCTTTTTTTAAATATTGACCGGTGTATGATTGAGAAACTTTGGCGACTTGTTCGGGCGTTCCTTGAGCAACGATTTCGCCGCCTCTGTCCCCGCCTTCGGGACCCAAATCCAAGACCCAGTCGGCTGATTTAATCACATCCAAATTATGTTCAATCACGACGACGGTATTACCTTTATCTACCAGCCGCTGCAAGACGAAAAGTAATCTTTTGATGTCATCAAAATGCAACCCCGTCGTCGGTTCATCTAAAATATATAAAGTCCGGCCGGTGTCATGCCGGGAAAGTTCCGTCGCCAATTTTATTCTTTGGGCTTCACCGCCGGACAAAGTCGTCGCCGGTTGGCCCAAGTGCATATAACCTAAGCCCACCGATTCTAAAACGGATAACTTATCGAAAATTTCACCGAAGTCTTTGAAAAACTCCATTGCTTCTTCAACCGTCATATCCAAAACATCGGCAATGGATTTATCGCGAAAGGTGATATCCAAAATTTCCTGATTATAACGCTTGCCTTTACAAGTTGGACATTTAACGTAAACGTCGGGCAAAAAGTGCATTTCGATTTTTAAAACGCCGTCCCCGCGGCAAGTCTCGCAGCGGCCGCCCTTAAGATTAAAGGAAAACTTTGATGGATCAATTTTTTGGGCAATGGCTTCCGGCGTGGCCGCGTAAAGCTCGCGAATGGGAGTAAATAAATTGGTGTAAGTGGCCGGATTCGAACGAGGAGTTCGACCGATGGGGGCTTGATCAACCGAAATCACTTTATCGAGAAATTTCACCCCCGAAATGGACTTATGTTTGCCGGCTGGTTCTTTAGCGCGGTGAAGATCAGTCGCTAATTGTTTAGCCAGGATTTCTAAAATTAAAGTGGATTTGCCCGAGCCTGAAACACCAGTCACACAAACAAAATTATTCAATGGCAAAGCCGCATCAAAATTTTTTAAATTAAATTCGCCGGCGCCCCGAATAATCAATTGCTCTTTGCCTTGGGCTCGGCGTTTTTTAGGCAATTCAATTTTCTTTTTGCCGGCCAGATACTGACCGGTCAACGACGTCGGCGTTTTTTTAATTGTCTCCAGATTTCCCTCGGCCATTATTTTTCCGCCGTGATCACCCGCCCCCGGCCCGATATCAATAATCCAATCGGCCTTTTCAATCGTCGATTTATCATGCTCAACGACAATAACCGTATTACCCAGCTCTTTTAAGACATCAAAAGTTCGTAAAAGTCGTTGATGATCCCGCGGATGCAGCCCGATCGAAGGTTCGTCCAAAACATAAACAACCCCCATCAAGCCCGTACCCAGTTGAGTCGCCAGTCGAATCCGTTGGGCTTCGCCCCCGGCTAAAGTTGAAGCATTGCGGTCAAGCGTCAAATAAGAGAGACCTACGTCAATTAAAAAACCTAAACGCTCAATCACACTTTTGAGAATTTGCTCCGAAATTTTTTTCTCATTTTCATCGAGGGCTTCGCTTTTTTGAAGCTTTTGAAAATACTGACGGAGCTTTTCCACGCTCAGGCTGGTAATTTCAATAATGTTTTTTTCTTCGATGGTAATGCTTAAAACCTCGGGTCGGAGACGCTTGCCCTGGCAAGCCGGACAAATTTTTTCGACCATATACTTTTCAATTTCAGTTTTAAGATAGTCGGAATCAGTTTCTTTATAGCGGCGCTCAAGATTAGGGATGACTCCCTCAAATGTTCCGCCTTCGTTTTTATCGCCAAATAAAACGTATTGGCGAATTTTACGCGGCAGCTCGCCCACCGGCCGATCAAGAGAAAATTTATGCCTGGTCGCCAAATCAGACAAGGTTTTATTGTACCAGCTCGCCTGGGAAGTAATGCGTGACCACGGCCGAATTGCTCCTTCGGCTAAGGTAAGACGCGGGTTAGGTAAAACCAATTCTGGTTCAATTTCATATTTTCGCCCCAGCCCTTGGCAAACCGAACAAGCGCCTTGGGGATTATTGAACGAAAATAAGCGAGGGTGAAGTTCTTCCAAAACCGTTTCGCATTTAACACAGTAAAAATCTTTCGAATATTTTTTTTCGTTCTTGGTCCCTTGTTCTTGAATAATCAAATTGCCGCTGCCAAGTTTCAGCGTTTTTTCGACCACTTTAAGAATTTCATCAGCATTTTCAACGGCAGATTTTTGATCAACCAGCGCTTCGATATTGTGTGGTTTCACTTTATCCAAACTTACCAGCTGAGCCTCAACGATATCGAGTAAGATTCCATCCACGCGCACTTGCGAAATTTTTTGTTCCTTGAGTTTAGCCAGCGTATATTTGTGTTCGCCCTTTTGCATTCTCACTTGCGGTGCTAAAAACAATAGAACGTTTCTTCCTTTACCAAACCGCTCAATAATGTCTTGAGTAATTTCGTCGGCGGTTTGTCGGGTCAAAGACGCGCCACAAGTCGGACAATGCGGATGACCAATGCGCGCAAACATCACTCTTAGATAATCATAAATTTCCGTGACGGTGCCAACTGTCGAGCGCGGATTTTGCGAGGCATTGCGTTGATCAATTGAGATGGCCGGCGAGAGATTTTCAATCCAGTCAACGTCCGGTTTCTCTAAATTACCAAAAAATTGCCTCGCATAGGTCGAGAGAGATTCAACGTAGCGACGCTGTCCCTCGGCGTAGATTGTATCAAAAGCCAGCGAGCTTTTACCGCTTCCCGAAAGTCCAGTAATGACGACAATCTTGTCGCGGGGAATTTCTAAGTTAAAGTTTTTTAAATTGTGTTCACGAGCCCCGTGAATAATAATCTTATCCCGCATATTTGATCCAAGATATTAAGTTGCTTTTGTCAATATAACAGAGTCTGGCAAGGATTACAAGTCCCTGGAACCCCGATTGGATTTGACAATCTGAACCAAATTAACTAATTTTGAATAGAAAGCCTTTCTAATTTTTTAAAGCGGGTATTAAATTTTTTTAGTGATAAATAAAAGAAATGGAGGATTGAATGATCGGAGACAAACGTCCCGGTACATCTGGGCCGGGCACGGTGGTCGGGGCCAACGTTAAACTCGTCGGCACACTACAGGATGCGAGTGACATCATTGTTCACGGTCGAATTGAAGGTGAGGTGATTTCCAGCCAATCTATTAGTGTCACCGAGACGGCTTACATTAAAGGGCCTATCTCAGCCGAAGTTATAGCGGTCGCTGGAAAAGTTAATGGCTCGATTACCGCCACCGGCAAACTCGAAATTTTGCCAACAGGCAAAGTTTTCGGCTCAATCACCAGTAAAGATTTATCCATCCGCTCAGGCGCAATTTTTGTGGGTAAATGTTCCATGCCCGAAGGCGAGAAAGAAGTCGCAGCTGAAGAAAAAGAAGCGGCTCCCAAAGAAGCTTCTAAAGGTGGAGCGGATTACGAAGTCGAATAATCTCAAAGCTTGCGATGTACTATTATATTATGGAGCCTCCGAAGGGCAAGATCGCTACCCGGCAGGAGAAAATTAAAGATATTTTAGGGGATTTAGGAATCGCCGGTGAGACCGTATCCTCTTCGGCCGCTCGAACAATTGAAGAGTTAACCCACTTAGGAATCGTCAAAGGTTATTCAACCGTTGTCGCGGTGGGTGGTGAAGCTCTGGTCAACAAGATTATTACGGTTTTGGCCACCGAAAAAACGGCTAAAGACGTTGTTTTGGGTGTTATCCCGAATGAGTTCGATTCAATTTTGGCTCGAAAAATTAATATTCATGATATCCGTTCCGCGTGCAGCGCTCTCAAATTTCGCCGGCTCGAATCAATTGACCTCTGCTCGATTGAACCCAACCGATACTTTATTACCGAAGCACTCATCGAAAACAATCGCAATTATCCGATTTATTTTTCTAAAGATAATTTGCAGGGTAAGATTACGGCTGATCGAATTTTAATTAAGCCAGGTTTGGAAATTTTTACCCACGACCGCTCACTCGAAGGTAATACGCCTTCAAAATTTTATCGCTGGCTTTTCGGAAAAAAGCCGGACGACATTTTTTCAAGTTATTTTACGGCCAAAAAAATCCGTTTCGAGGCGGAAAACAATGCCGCCATCCCAGTCAAAGTCTCCGACGAAGTAGTGGCAAAAACACCAGTAACAATCCAAAGTCGTTCCAAGGTCTTGAAAATTATTGTCGCCCGTGATAAAATTAAAGAAGAAAATTAGCATTTACGTTTCGGAGGATTTTTATTAAAGATTTAAAAATCAACCAGGAAATTGATGCACCGGAAGTTTTATTGATTGACGCCGAAGGCAAACCACAAGGGGTAGTAAATATTGACCAGGCTTTATATTTAGCTTACGAAGCCGGTTTAGACCTCGTTTTGGTCAATACTAATTCTCAACCGCCCGTAGCAAAAATTATTGACTATGGCAAATATCGTTATGCCCAAGAAAAGCAGGAGTCGAAACAGAAATCAAAATCCAAAGGTCACGAAACCAAAGAAATTCGCTTAAGTTTAAAAATTGACGAACACGATTTTAACTTTAAAATCAAGCAAGCCGAACGGTTTCTTTCTGAAGGTGACAAAGTTAAATTGGCCATCAAGCTGATCGGCCGAGAAATGATATTTCAAGGAAAAGTCAGAGAATTAATCGATAATTTTTGTCAGCGGGCTAACGCCCAAGTCGAAAGTCCGATTGAGCGAATGGGCAATCGCTTTTCCGTCATCATTGTCGGAAAAAAAGACAGCAATAATACCAAATAAATATCTTTTCATATTCTCTTAAAAAATTTGTATTTCGTGGTGGAGCGAAGCGAATCATGAAACAAAAAACAGTTAAATCAGCTCAAAAAAGAATCTCAAAAACCGGCCGTAATAAACTGCTGCGCCGCAAAATGTCGGCGCAGCATTTGAGTGCCGGAAAATCAAAAAGGATCCGTAGTGATGCCAGTAAAACTATCGCCGTATCAAAAGCCGATCGGAAAAGAATTAAAAGATTAATTCCAAATAAATAGGTTAAATATGCCAAGAGTAAAACGAGGAATAACAACTAAAGCCAAACACAAGAGTTTACTGGCCAAGACCAAAGGCTTTCGTCATGGTCGAAAAAACTTAGTAAAAATGGCCCGTCAGGCCGATATCAAAGCCGGTCAATACGCTTACCGTGATCGTCGCAATAAGAAGCGCGATTTTCGCCGCCTTTGGATTACTCAAATCAATGCTGCCTGCAAACTCAACGATATTAAATATAGCGTTTTTATCAATGGGCTTAAAAATAAAAAAATCGAGTTGGATAGAAAAGTTCTCTCATCAATCGCTCGGGAAAATCCCGAAGAATTTACCAAGTTAGTTAAAAAAGTTAGAGTCTAAATAATAAGAGTAGGCGCCCCGGTTTCCCAGAGCGCCTGCTTTTGTTTGATCGTCCGTTATGTTCCGGTCAGCATCCGCTGGGCAGTTTGATACCGCGATGATGTGGCGGCCACCACTTCGTCCGGCAAAGGCGGCATTGGGGGCTGCTTGTCCCAGCCGGTGCTTTCGAGATAGTCTCGCAACGGCTGCTTGTCGAAACTACGCTGCGCTCTTCCAGGCAGCCAATCATCGACTGGCCAGAACCGCGACGAGTCCGGCGTCAGGACCTCGTCTACCAGAATCAATCGACCGTCATACCAGCCGAACTCGAGCTTGGTGTCCGCGATAATGATACCCCTTGTCCGCGCATAGTCAGCCGCCATCTCATAGACGGCCAGACTGCGATCCTCCATGAAGAGATACTCATCTTCGCCGACAATCTCTTTGGCCCGCTCAGGACTGATGTTTTCGTCATGAAGGCCGACCATTGCCTTAGTTGCCGGCGTCAGAATCGGTTGCGGCAGCCGGTCTCCTTCCTTAAGACCTCCTGGCAGCTGAATTCCGCAGACAGTTCCTGACTGCTGATATTCCTTTAAGCCGGAGCCGGCAAGGTACCCGCGAACAACACACTCAATCGGGACAACCTCCGCCCGCTTGACGATCATACTCCGACCCTTAAGCAGTTCAAGACGCGGCCGGAATTCGGCGGGTAGACTACTCAAATCTCGAGTCAAGAAGTGGTTCTCGACCACCTCTTGAGTAAGGGCGAACCAGAAGAATGACATCTCGGTGAGCACCCGACCCTTACTTGGCACGGCTTTCAGCGCGACAACATCGAAGGCCGAGATGCGGTCAGTCGCGACGATGAGCAGTCTGTTTCCTTCCAGCGGATAAGTCTCACGGACCTTGCCGCGGAGCGGCCTTTTCGGAAACCATTCATCCGTCGTGTACAGCGTTTCCAACTTCTCCACCTCCCTTTAGCGAAGTATCGCAAAACAGATATCCACCAGATATCAATATTTAAGCACAAGAGCGCTGATACTTCAAGGGTTCAGTCCTTGATTTCTAAACCGTCATAGGCCAGGGCAAAACGCTTGTCACCGAGTTCATTAACTAATTTTGACATTTCTTGATGGGTTTTCCGCGTGTGGCCGTTATGAGTAAAATAAATTTTTGATAAATTTTTTAAGGGTTTAACCGACACGATAATTTCGTTCACCGAAAGATGGCCGCCAAAAGAGCGGCCTAAACTTGAGCCGTCTAAAATGGCCACTTGGGCTTCTTTAAGATATTTCATGGCGGAAGAAAGGGAGGAACTATCGGGAATATAGAGAAAATTATCAATTTCTAAGCCTACCGTCGGTAAAACCCGCGAATGTTCAACCCGAAAAGCATAAAATTCAATGCCAAAAAGTTTGAAATGCTGACCCGGGTTAATTCGAATGATTCGAATGTTTCGATTGGCTCTTAAAACATGCTTAAGGCCGCCAACATGATCCTCGTGCTCATGGGTGATAATAACCGAGTCGAGATTTAAAATTTGAGAATTTTTCAGTTGCTTTAAAATATCCGGACCGGCATCAATCAGAATTTTTTTGTTAATTAAAATTGAGGAACGAAGCCTTTTATCATGAGAGTCTTTCGAGGCACATTGAGCGCAATCGCAATCTTCGCGGGGAATCGACTCTCCGCTCGAGGTGCCCAAAAATCTAATAATGACTTTTTCTTTTTTCATTCAAGTTATCTTTTTTTCTTTTTAAATATTTTAGAAGCACACGTCACGCAAAGACCGGCGGAGGGATAAGCTTTTAAGCGGCCTGGTTCGATTTCCTCACTACACTCTTCGCAAACGCCATATGTTCCCTTGTCAATTTTAGTAAGCGCTTTTTTAGTGTCTTTAACTAAGTTCCTGATATTTTTTTGCAACGATAAATTTTCTTGAAATTTTGCCAACTCCTGGACATTTTCATCCTCAGAAGTCCCATATTCGGGAAATTTTCTTGTCAGCTTATACTGTTCTTCCAGACGTTTGAGCTCTTTTGTTAAAATCGATTTCTGCTTGACCAAGAAAAGTTTATCCGAGAATTTTTTAAACATGGCTCTCCTTCTTTGATTGGTGACCTTCCGCTTTCAGCTTGATTATCTTTTTAAATAATCCGATTGTCAACATATAATTGAAAAAGAAGTTAGATTAAGCTAAAATAAATAAGAGTTAGACGATTCTTTTGGCCACTTAGCTCAGTCGGTTAGAGCGTCGCGTTCACATCGCGAAGGTCGACCGTTCAAGTCGGTCAGTGGCCACGGCTAAAAATTCTAGAAGGAGAAATATTGAAATATATTCTCATTGCTTTGCTGAATGCCATTTACGGATTAATGACCTTGCAAATGTTGACCAAAGATACGCCAGGTTATTATATTATCTTTGTCATCGCGATCGTTTTAGCCTTCCTGGGTTTAGCCGGCATCGTTTTATACATCATAATGCTCGTTTCCAACGCTCGTCATCAACCCCCCAGTACCGAGTTAATTAAAAATTGGTTTCAGTTTACAAAAAACATCGATATTGTCTTAATCATTGGTCTCCTTTTTAGAGCTTTTATCCTGCAGCCATATATCGTCGATGGAAATTCGATGGAGACTAATTTCCACAACAACGAATACGTTTTAGTCGATCAAATCACTTATCATTTCAGAGCCCCCCAACACGAAGAAACGATCGTCTTTCATCCCCCCGTTGATCCAAGTCTAAATTATATTAAAAGAATCATTGGCTTACCTGGCGATACGGTCGCCATTTCAAACAACATCGTCACCGTTAATGGCCATGTGCTGACTGAGAACTATATTTACCCCGGCAGTACTACCGAGACTTCCCAACCAAACTTTAGCGTTACTTTAAAATCCAACCAATATTTTGTCATGGGTGATAACCGCGATCATTCTTCAGATTCCCGAGAATGGGGAGTGGTTCCTAAGGAAAATATTGTTGGCCGAGCCTGGTTTGTCGTTTACCCGACAAAATATTTTGGGCTGGTCAAAAACCCAACCTTTAATTTAATGACTATGTCTTCCCCTTCGGCTATCCTTAATTCAATTTCATCCCGGTTCTCTTTGAATGCCCTTGTAAAATATGCTTGACCTCATTATCGCTAATTTGCGGAAAATCTTTATAGAATTGTCCGACGGCATAAAATTTCGGCTCAACAATCAAAGTGACCACGGCATCAACTTTTTTTTGTAATTGGGCTAAGGTTGAGGGCGAAATCGCCGGTGTGGCAACAATGATTTGACGCGGTTTCAAAGTTTTTAATTCCATCACCGCAACTTGAACAGTCAGACCGGTGGCCACACCGTCGTCAACTAAAAAAACAGTTTTTCCCACTAGCGGAATTGCTGGTTTCTTGCCCCCGTACAGATTCTTGCGGCGGATAATTTCTCTTCGCTCTTTAATGGCTTGGGTAGAAATATAATAAGGATTGAATTCTTCGTTTGGGTTCAAAATAATTTCATGTTCTGAAACGGCGCCAATAGCATATTCCGGATTAGCCGGATGGCCAATTTTTCGGGTCACGATTATATCGAGCGGCAAACTAAGTTTTTCGGCAATTTCTGCCCCGACAACCACTCCTCCTCTTGGCAAAGCTAAAACTATTCCGTTTAATATTTTCGGCATTTTATTTTGAAGTTCTTCGGCCAGCTTGCGGCCGGCTTGAATTCGATCCCGAAACATTATGACCATAACGATAAATATTTTATCACTTCTGGTATAATAAGAATAGAGAAAAATACATGAAAGAATGTTATTTATACAAAAAGGCTGGCGATTATGCCGACTGCCAGGCCTGCAACCACCGCTGTCATATTTCGCCGTTTAGGCGGGGAATTTGCGGTGTTCGAGAAAATCACGACGGCAAACTCTACACTTTAATTTACGGACGGATTATTGCGGAAAATATTGATCCCATCGAAAAAAAACCTTTATACCATTTTCTGCCTGGCACCAAAAGCCTCTCCATCGCCTCGGCCGGATGTAATTTAAAGTGCCCCTGGTGCTTTCCTCCGAAAACTAAAATCCTAACCAATCATGGATTAATGGATATTGAAAACATTTGCAAAAATCCTCATAACATATCAGTTATCTCCCATACAGGTCAAAAAAGAAAGATTAAAACTGTCTTTCAAAGATCGTATAATGGCAAATTAATAAAAATTAAAGCTGGCTTCCTCCCTCTAACTCTAAATTGTACCCCTAATCATCAAATTTATTTTGCTGAAAAACCTTTTAAAGATAAGGTTAAAAAGATATCCGCCGAAAATCTCATAAGTAATCGACATTATCTAGCGATCCCTAAGAAACATTCATTTTCACAAAATATTGTTCTGGACAATAAAGCAATCTTAGAGCAAGTATCAAATAAATTTAGGATATCTCACAAAATATCTTTTGGAGATACCAAAAAAATTCTTGAACTTTCTAAAAATCAAACGTCAAAACAAATAGGACGAATTTTTAATCTTCATCCTGCTTATGTTAGAACTTTACGATCCAAATTGAATAAAGAGAGTTTAACAAAAGAAGATTATTACTGGGCAAATAATGTTTTAATTGAAAAAGATTCGCGTATACATTTCAAAACCGAAAAAAAACCTTATCTATCACGTTTTTTTGAATTAGACGAAAATTTGGCTTTTCTTTTAGGTTACTATTGTGCTGAAGGAAATGTTACCCAATGTAAGAATCGTCCAAATTCATATTCTTTACATTTCTCTCCGGGCAAACACGAAATAAAAAATATACAAATTATTAAAGAAAAATTTATAAAAGTGTTTGGTTTACCGCTTAAAACAACTCAACGTCGCACTACTATAGAATTAAGTAACAGTAAAACTTCTATCGCTATTATCTTTAAAATTTTATGCGGCCATAATGCAAAATTTAAAAAAGTTCCTCAAGAACTTTTTCGAGTACATAAGACGGTACTTCAAGCATTCTTAGAAGGATATATTATAGGCGATGGTTATCACGATAAGCAAGGATTAACTGTAAGCAATACTGTGTCTAAAGAATTGGCTTTAGGATTATATGCACTTTGGTCAAAATTAGGATACTTGCCTAGATTTTATGAATGGCATCCAAAACCTTTCAAAATAATTGAAAACCGAAAAGTCAATCAATCTATCCTTTACTATGTAAAAGTCTGGCAAGGTAAAAGAAAAATAAAATCTCGATACTACGAAGATGATAAATTTTTTTATGTCCCAATATTAAACGTTAAAAGAAAACAATATTCAGGGCTAGTATATAATTTAGAAATCGAAAAAGACCATTCTTACTTGGCTAATTTTGTTAGTGTCGGTAATTGTCAAAACTGGGATATTTCTCAATGTACCAAAGGAAATATTGACCGGGCGGAGTTTACTAACACTCTTGGGATTGAAATGGAGCCGGAACAAATTATCGAACACGCCAAGAAAGCTAAAACTCCTTCGATTTCCTATACTTATACCGAACCAACTATTTTTTTGGAATTTGCTTTGGATACGATGAAACTGGCCAAAAAAGCTAAAATTAAAAATGTTTGGGTCTCGAATGGTTATATGACCAAAGAAACTTTAGATTTAATCAACCCATATTTAGATGCCATCAATGTCGACTTAAAAGGTTTCAGCGAAGAAAACTATTTAAAATATTCCGGCGGCAAACTTCAGCCGGTTTTAGATAATATTCGCGATATCTATAAACGCGGCATTCATCTTGAAGTAACAACCTTAATTATTCCCGGTATCAATGACGATAAAAAACAATTATCCGATATCGCGGCATTCTTGGTCTCAATCTCGCCTAAAATCCCTTGGCATATTTCACGATTCTTCCCAGCTTATAAAATGACTGATACGCCGATCACGCCCATCGAGACTCTCAAACTCGCTGAGGCCCTTGGCAAAAAGGCTGGTTTAAAGTATATTCATTTGGGAAATATATGAACTTGAATACCCGTATCGGAAAGTTAAAATTAAAAAATCCGATTATTTTAGCTTCGGGTACTTTTGACCGTGGTATTACCACAAAAATTGACATCAATAAATTAGGCGGATTGGTCACGAAAACCATTACCCTAAAACCACGTGAAGGTAACCCTCTCCCTCATATTTTTAAAACACGCTACGGCTGGTTAAATAGTGTGGGGTTAAAAAATATGGGGTTAAAAAAATACCTGACAGAAGAATTGCCATTTTGGAAAAAGTATAACACCCAGATTTTCACCAGTATCGGCGGCGAGAATACCAGAGAATATATCAAAATTGCCAAATCATTGGAGAGTTTAGTATCTTCTCTCGAAGTCAATGTTTCCTGCCCTAATGTTGATGGATTATTTTTTGGTGCCGATCCTAGAAAACTCAAGAATCTTATTTCAGCAATCCGTAAAAATTTTAAAGGATTTATCGCGGTTAAATTATCCCCTAATGTTTCGGATATTATCTTACCGGCAAAAGTGGCCATGGCTGGCGGAGCCGATGCGCTCATCATCGCCAATACTTATTTGGGCTTAGAGCTTATTAAGTCAAAACCGGTCTTCCAGCAAGTTTTCGCCGGATATTCCGGCGGAGCGGTCAAACCCTTAACCATGAGGCTCGTCTGGCAAACAAGCCACGTTCTAAAATGCCCAGTCATTGCCAGTGGCGGAGTGGAAAACACCCAAGACGTCATTGATTATTTGACCGCTGGCGCCAAGGCTGTCCAAATCGGCTCCGCTAACTTTTTAAATCCAAAGGTTTCTGTTAAGATAGTTGATGAATTACGAAGGAGATAAATGTCTTTAAATTTTGCCGCTATTTCGCCTCACCCGCCCATCATTATTCCCGAAATCGGCAGTAAAGAAGATTTGCAAAAAGTGTCACAGACTATTTTCGGCATGAGAAAACTGGCCAATCATTTTAGAGAAGCGGAAATAGACACGTTGGTCGTAATTTCGCCGCACTCCCTGATTTATCCCGACCGATTCAATATTTGCGGCATGAAAAAACTCTTCGGCACCTTCGCCTCGTTCGGCACCCCAGATTTAATGATGGAGTTCAGTAATGATATTGATTTCGCTATTGAGTTGGATACGGCCGCCAAAAAAAATAGTGTGGAAACCCTGCTCTACAATAATGACGGTGAGTTCTACGAGCTTGATCACGGCACCATGGTGCCGCTTTACTACCTTACTCAAAATCAAGAATCGCCTTTAAAAATCGTTCCGGTAACCTACTCCGATCTGCCGCGTGCGGATCACTTTTCGTTCGGTCAAATTATTCGCGATGTCGCCGTTAAATATAATGGCCGAGTGGGCGTTTTGGCCTCCGGCGATTTATCTCACCGGCTCATTCAAAGCCCAGCTGGAAAAGAATTTGACGATAAACTCATTCAAAACATAAAGGCCAGTGATACCAAGACAATTCTTTATTACGATGAAGATTTCGTCGAAAAAGCCGGGGAATGTGGCTATCGTTCGATTTTGATTTTGCTTGGCCTCTTAGACGGGTTGAAAACGAAACCTGAGGTTATTTCCTACGAAGGGCCGTTCGGCGTCGGTTATTTAGTGGCTAATTATATTTTAAAGGATTAAAAAAATGAACCCGCCTGTTTCAACGGCTAAAAAGGCTATCGAAAATTACGTCAATTCTGGCCAAATCATTACGGTCGAAAACCCAGATCACCATCGAGCCGGCTGTTTCGTTTCAATTCATAAAAAGTCTTCCGGCGAACTTCGCGGTTGTATTGGCACAATTTTACCGGCTTGTAAAAATTTGTCTTTGGAAATTATCAACAATGCCATTTCGGCCTGCCAAGATCCGCGTTTCGAGCCCATTACCCAAAAAGAGCTTGACGATTTGAATATTTCAGTTGATATTTTATCCGAGCCCGAGCCAATTGAATCGACGAAATCACTCGATCCCAAAAAATACGGCGTCATTGTTAAATCAAAAGATGGCAGAACCGGCCTGTTATTACCCGACTTGGATGGAATCGATGACGCGATGTATCAAATTGCCATCGCCCGCGAAAAAGCCGGCATTAGCGTCAACGAACCAATTTATCTTTATCGATTTACCGTCGAAAGATTTAAGGAACTATAAATGCAGGTCGCTCAAATCGTTGTCAAAGTTCGGACGACTAAAGAGGATATTTTTGATTATAGTATTCCGCCGAATTTGTTGGCGATAGTAAAAATTGGAATTTTGGTGGAGGTAAATTTTCACGGACGAAAAGTGGAAGGAATTATTGTTAGCCTTAAAAGGTCATCTAAAATCGAGAAGCTTTTACCAATACTTTCGATCACTGATCCAAATCCAGTGGTCGATGATATCCATATTCGGCTTGCTTTCTGGATGTCAGATTACTATTTAGCGCCAATGGGTAAAACGCTGTTCGAAAATGTCGTGCCAGTCGCCAAAAGATCTCTAAAAATTGAGGGGGAATACTCTAATCTTCAATCAAATTATATTCGACCGAAAAATCCAGAGAAGAACTCGCTGGCGATCGCCGATTTTAAAACACGAATAAACTTTTATTTAAAGATGATCGAAAAAACTTTAGCCCAAAACCGATCCGTCATTATTTTAGTTCCCGATTTATCGATCATAAAATATTTCACATTCTCCAGGCTGAGAGGTAAAAAATTTAGCAAAAGCGATATTTCCATTCTACACGCCGGCTTAACTAAAACTGGACGCTGGACTGAATGGAGCAAAATCCGATCAGGTCAAACCAAAATAATTATTGGCTCTTTGTCGGCCTTGTTTGCGCCAGCAAAAAACCTCGGATTAATTATCATCGATCAAGAGGAAAATGAAACATACAAGAACGATCGTCAGCCGCGCTTTAGTGCTGTGGGAGTAGCTCAAAAACTTGGTGATCTTTCCGGCGCTTCCTTGATTCTTGGCTCAGTCTCGCCCCGCGTCGAAACATATTGGCAAGCTAATCGCGAAAGATATAAAATATTTCGTAAAGCCGCTCTAGGTAAGTCAACCATTGTCAATATGGCCTTCGAAAAGGGAATAATTTCCCATCCTCTCGAACAAAAAATCACTGATACTCTTAAAAAAAATAATAAAATTTTACTGGTCCTTAATCGTAAGGGTGAAGGAACCAAATTTTCTTGCCCTGATTGCGGCTGGATCGCCATCTGCGAGAAGTGCGGCCTGCCGCTTATTCCGCAAAAAAGCGAGAACGTCTGCTACCATTGCGAGAGATCGTTTTTAAAGCCTTTATTTTGTCCCAAATGCAAAAGCCCCATTTTAAAACCCGCTGGACTTGGTACGACCAGACTGAAAAAAATATTGGAAAAACTCTATCCCAAAACAAAAATTATTATTATCGAAAAAGATTCGCATCAAGAAAGCCAGGCTTGGAATATCGCAATTATCACTTCATATGCCTTAAAATTGCAATTTCCAAAAATCGGTTTAGTCGGAATTATCGATGCGGATCAAACCTTGAGTCTGCCCGATTTTTCTACGACGGAAGAATTATTTGAAACATTTTACAAATTTTTAAGACTCGGTAATGAAAAGGTTATCCAAACTCATTTGATCGATCACTCGGTTATCAAAAGTCTCGCTGCGCTGGACTATCACCAATTTCTACGATCTGAACTGAGTGAACGAAAAAATGGCAATTTTCCACCCTTTAGACAATTGATCCGTCTCGAATATCAAAATCCTGATTTGAAAATTGCGGCAGAGGAATGTCGGCAAGTCTTTGAATTGATTAACAAATTAAATGACGATTCCACCACCCAAATCTCAGAACCGTACCAACCGTTTATCCAAAAAAAACGCCATAAATTTCGTTACCAAATCGTTATCAGGACCAAAAATATCTTTTTAAAAACAACTCTCGGTGAAAAGCTTAAGATGTTTCTTAAATCCCTGCCCAGGGGCTGGATCATTGACGTCGACCCGATCAGTTTACTTTGAATAATATCGTCTCAATAAAAAATCTGCTAATATAGATACGAAGGAGTGGTATGCGAATTGGTATTTTTAGTGAATGCTACAATCCCGTTCTCAATGGCGTCGTCGTTTCGATTAATACCTTCAAGGCCGAACTCGAAAAACGCGGTTACGAATTTTATATTTTTACCACGGCCAGTTTAAATAAACAAGAAAATGATCCTCGTATTATTCGATACCCCATCATGCTGCCGTTTAAATCTAAAGGTGGAAAATACCCGATTGCTTGGCCGCAAAACGCCAAAAAGACCGCTAAAAAGATTGCTCAGCTCAATTTAGATCTAATTCATAGTCAGCATTTATTGGGGCTGGGTCAAACCGGCCGAAAGACCGCTACAATTCTGGGAATTCCTAAAGTTTTAACCTATCACACCTTACTGGCGGAATACGCCCACTATGTGCCGCTTTTCCCCGGCCTCGCCAAGCGGTATTTAATCCGCCAAAGCCGTAATATTTGCAACCGCTACGATCAAATTATCACTCCTTCGCCCTCAATGGCTAAAGTTTTAAGCAAGTACGGCGTCGTCAAACCGATCGAATCTATTGCGACCGGCGTTAACTTAGATGAATATGACCAGCCGTTTAGCCGAGAAGAATTAAAAGCCCGATGGTCAGTCCCCACGGATAAAAAATTACTTCTTTATGTCAGCCGAATTGCCAAAGAAAAAAATATTGATTTACTGTTGGAAGCGGTTAAATCATTGACCAAGAAACGCTCAGATTTTCATCTTTTAATGATCGGGGGTGGACCGGAGCTTAATACCTACAAAAAAATGGTTCAGAATAGCAATCTACGCTCGGTCGTAACTTTTACTAATATGCAGCCGAAAAACGAAACGGTTAAATATTTTGGCGCGGCGGACATTTTCACCTTTCCTTCCTACACTGAAACTCAAGGCATTGTGATCACCGAAGCGATGGCCGCTGGCGTTCCAGCGGTCGCCATTAATAAAATGGGGCCTTCCAATATTATTAAAAACGGCGTGGACGGATATTTAACCGACTTGAATGTTGACGAATTTACTGATAGAATTAATCGCTTGCTCAATAACGACGAACTTCGAAAAAAAATGGGGCAAGCGGCGAAAGCTAACGCCCAAGAATATTCAACTAAAGCTTGTGCCGATAAAATGGAAGAGTTATATGTCAAAGTCACGCATCATCACCGTTCCTAACCCATTTCTTAAGGAAAAAACTGAGAAAATCAGTTCTCTTGACCGTGAAGTCCAAATTCAAATTAAAGAAATGATTGCCACCTTACGTCGCGAAGGCGGCATTGGCTTGGCCGCCAACCAGCTCGGTTACAAAAACCAAGTTATTGTGATTGAATTTATCGACCCCGAAGAAAAAAATCACCTTCCCTTAACGATCTTTATTAACCCGGAAATTGTCAAATATTCCGGCGAAACCGAATGTTTCGACGAGGGCTGTCTTTCGGTTCCCAAAATTGAATTTGAGCTCGAGCGGCCAGCCAAACTTAAACTCAAATATGAAGATGAGCACGGCCACAAACTTAAAATCGCGCCTAAAGGACTTTTGGCCCGAATTTTGCAACACGAGATTGATCATTTAAATGGAATTTTATTTATCGAACGAGCGCGGGCTCAACTTTTCAAAAATTACCCCGAGCTTAAAAACACTCAAATTGCTTTTTTGGGTTCGGGTGAATTCGGCGCGGTCATTTGCGAAGGTCTAATCCATTTGGGCGTAAATTTAAAAATTTATACCGAAGCGGCAAAAGCGGCCGGTCGAGGAAAACTTTTGCAATCAACGCCAGTCGCCGATCGGGCAAAAAAATTTGGCAAACAATATACCGAAATTACCGACATCAAAAAGGCAGTGATAGACGATTGCGACCTTTTAATCTGCGCTGATTTTGGCCAAATATTACCCAAACAAATCTTAGAGATTCCTACCATTAAGGCGATTAATATTCACCCCTCCTTGTTGCCGAAATATCAAGGACCTTCCCCGATTCAGACCGCTCTCCTACAAGGAGAAAAGGTTACCGGAGTTTCGATTATTGAGATGACTGTAAAAATTGACGAAGGGCCAATTATCACTCAAACCGAGATTGATATTGCCGAAAACGACGATTATACCACTTTAAGAGATAAACTGGCCACCGTCGGCATTAAACTTCTGGCAAAAAATTTGGGCGAAATTGTTCGCGGCAACCTCGAAGGAAATCCTCAACCCAAAAACTTTATGATCAAAACCCGTAAATTTGCTAAAGCGGACGGTGAAATTTCGTGGAATAAAACCCCTCCAGAAATCGAACGTCAAATCAGAGCTTTCCAACCATGGCCTGGCACATACACCCTCATTGACAACCAGAGACTGTTAATTCACGCCGTCCATATGGAAAAAAAACGGTTGGTTTTAGATTCCGTCCAGCTTGAAGGCAAAACACCAACCGATTTCGGCAGTTTCCTTCGCGGCTGGCACGGTCAGAAACCGAAATGGTTAAGTAAAATCAAAATCAATAAAAATGTCTCCACTGGTTGACAGAATTAGAATTAAAAGTTATAATAATAACCTGAAGGGGTTTTTATTTAAAAATTTTCTTTAAGGATTTAAAATTAATGTTAACCATCAGACTTCGCCGAACAGGCAAAAAAGGACAACCTTTATACCGAATTGTCGTCGCCGATGAACGCACGTCGGTTTATGGTAATTATTTAGAAATGATTGGTACCTACAATCCAAAGACCAAAGCCGTCACTTTAGATAACGAGAAGGCACTTAAGTGGATGACCCATGGGGCCAAGCCGTCCAATACCGTCTCTAAAATTTTTCAGAAAGAAGGGGTAAAGCATAATTCAGTGGTCATCAAAAAATTCCGAGCCGTTTCTAAAAAGGAGCTCGAGGCTCAAAAGGTTCAGGAAGAAAAAGCCAAAGCCGAAGAAGCGGCCAAGAAAGAGAAAGCTAAAGAGGCTTTCGAGGCTCAAGTGGAAGCGGAAAAGGCAGCGGCGCCAAAAGAAGACAAGCTCCATGAAATGGCGGAGGAATCAATCGCCGATGTCAAGTCCATTGAGAGCGAAAAAGAAGCGGCCAAAGCCTCCCCCGATGCCAAAGCCGAGCCAGCATCTCAAGAACCGGCCCAAGATACAAAAGAAAATTGATATTTGATTTGAACACAAAAATACTTTTTGATAAAATATAAATGCATGATAAGCAAGAAAAACAGCAGTACGGTCGACTGCTCAAATCGTAGATAGAAATGGAGAAAAAATGGCAGCAGAAGCAGACAAAGATTTTGTCGAAATGGTTGTCAAAGCGATTGTCGATCATCCGGAAGATGTCAAAACCAAAAGATCAGTTGATGAAATGGGAGTTTTAATCGAACTGACCGTTCATCCTGAAGATATGGGGAAGATCATCGGCAAGGAAGGTCGCACCGCTAAATCGATCCGCACCTTGCTCCGTGTCTTAGGGGCTAAAAACAACGCTCGGGTCAACTTAAAAATTGTTGAACCAGAAGGACGTGAAGCTAAAGTCTCAGAGAGCAATGAAGCCAAAGAGGAAAAGCTCGAAGAAGGCAAAGCCACCGAAGTTGTCTAAGGCCACTTAAAAGATAAATAAAAAATATTCAAAGGATCGCCACAATCCTCTGGCTCGTTGTCGAGTTCGGGAAAGGCGATTCTTTGTATCATCGAGTGTAATACCTAATAAATTAAATGACTTATCATATCATCACAACTCAACCATCAACTTTCGAATCCTTTTTAAAAACGGGTTTAATTGCGCGTGGAATCGAGAACAAAATCATCGATGTCAAAATTCATAGTCTTTACGATTTTGCGGCCGACAAACACCGTACCATCGACGACTCGCCCTATGGCGGCGGCCCCGGCATGGTTTTGCGAGTTGATATTATGGATAAAGCCTTATCCAAACTTAAAACTAAAAGCTTAAAACTAAAAACTATTTTATTAACACCGCAAGGAAAAAGATTCACTCAAAAAGATACCAAGAGACTATCGAAGGAGAGGGAATTAATTCTCGTTTCCGGCCGTTTCGAGGGATATGACGAAAGAATCCGCCAACTTATTGACGAGGAAATATCAATCGGCGATTACATTTTAACTTCCGGCGATTTGCCAGCGATGGTGTTAATTGACGCTATTTCCCGCCATCTGCCAGGCTTTATTCAAGAAAAAGAATCTCTTAAAAACGAATCATTTAACAATAATTTGCTGGAATATCCTCAATACACTCGCCCACCCGAATATAAAAAACTAAAAGTGCCCGCCATACTCCTTTCGGGCGACCATGCCAAAATTAAAAGATGGCGCGAGACTGCCTCCGCCCAAAAAACCCGGCAAAAAAGACAAGATCTCCTAAATATTTGACATTTCTCCTCGTGAGAGGTATAATACTACCAGAAAGATTGATAATTAAAGGAGGATTGATGTCAAACATAAAAGAGATCATCAGACAAATATATCGAGACTTATTTTGTCCGGTCTGCGGGAAAAGTTACAAAATTGATCAATTAAATATCCGGGGGATCGTTGGTCAGACTTTGGCTGTTCAGACAACTTGCTCGAACGGCCACGCGACTTTGTTCATGACTTCCCTTGGCCAAATCGAACAGATTAAATCTGAACCGATTTCGGCCGACGACTGCATCGATATCCACTATAATTTAAAAAAGTTTAACGGAGATTTTGTGAATTTATGGAAATCGCATTAAAAGCCGATCAGCGCGAAGTTCTAGGTAAAAAAGTTAAGAAATTAAGAAAGAACGGCCAAATCCCGGCGGTTTTGTATGGCCGAAAATCTGACCCAATTTCACTGGCGCTCAACCGCAAAGAGTTTTTTCAAGTTCAAAAAGTGGCCGGGGAAGCAACTTTAATTGATCTTCAAATCCCGGGCCAAAAAGAGACCAAAGCTTTAATTCGTCAAATTCAGCGTCATCCTGTCAGTGATAATATTTTACACGTTGATTTATATCGGGTTGATATGACCCAAGAAATCGAAACTGAAATCCCCTTTGAATTTACCGGAGTTTCTCCGGCCGTTGAAGAACTCGAGGGCAATCTTATCACCAATAAGGACTCGGTCAAAGTTAAATGTTTACCAAATAAACTTGTTTCGGAAATTAAAGTGGATATTGGGACACTCAAAACTTTCGAAGATCTTATTCATTTAAGCGATATTAATGTGCCAGCCGGTATTGAGGTTTTAGATGATTCCGAAGAAATCGTTGCTCAGGTCACGCCGCCTCGTTCCGAAGAAGAATTAGCCGAACTTGAAGCGGAAACAACGGCCGCCGCCGAGACCGAAAAAGCTCAAATTGAAACGATGGAAACTCAAGCCGCCGCGGAGAAGGCGGAAAAAGAATCCGCTGAAGAAACTGAAGAAAACCAAGAAGCTGCTCCTCCAACGAAAGAAAAGGAATCATCAAAGTAAGATTTGGAAGGATGCTCCTTAGGGAGCTTTCTTCTTAATATAGATGGACCAAGTCTCGAGGAGGTAAATGACCATGGTCCAGACTGCGGCAGATAACGTCCTGTCGCCAAGCGAGTTTTGCAACCGAGTCGCGGCCGGCGTGACGGCTCAAATCATCACTGATACACACCCAGCCCAGCAAGATGACATTCACCGCCTGATGGCCAGACAGTATGCCTTGAGTTTTGCGCTTGAATACTACAGGCAACACTCAGGCGAATTGGCGACCATCGAAGGCGACGAGAAGGAAATCGCTGAAGCTATAAAGGCTTTCGTCGATGATGCCGTAAAAAAGATCAGCCCACGAGTCATCCAGCAACTCAGCAAAACTCGTGATTGAAGAGATCCGGCGCCCCGCTTAGCGGGGCGCCGACTCATTTTAAAATGAAATACTTTTTTGTAAGAAAATGTATTATATTTTTACTTTAGGTTGTCAAATGAATCTCGCCGACTCCGAACGAATCGCGGCGATTTTGGAACGACAGGGATATAAAGCGGCCACTGAAAAAGAGGCCGATTTGATCGTTGTCAATGCCTGCTCGGTTCGTCAAAAAGCCGTTGATCGTATTTGGGGCAAAATTAAAAAGTGGCAAGAAGCAGGCAAAAAGATAATCCTCACTGGTTGTGTTTTACCTTTAGATCGAAAAAAGTTTGCCCGAAAGGGAATAGAGTATACCGATTTTCGTAATGAGAATTTTTTCAATATTATCCCTCGTAACCTTTCCCCGATAACCTATATTCCTATTATGACCGGTTGCGATAATTTTTGTTCTTACTGCGCCGTGCCTTACACTCGCGGCCGGGAAGTCTCAAGACCTCTCAGCGATATTATGCGTGAAATTAAAATTGCCGTTGCCGGCGGGAATAAAGAAATTCTTCTTCTGGGTCAAAATGTGAATTCGTACAAAATTAAAAAATCAAAATACAAAATACAAAATGACAAATCAAAATGTAAAATTGATAATAGTGATTTTATTGAGTTATTAAAAAAGATCGATAATCTTCCTGGTGATTTTAAATTAAATTTTCTTTCATCCAATCCTCACGATATGAGCAATGAGCTAATTGAATGTTTGGCTGATTTAAAAAAATGGCCGCGAGAACTTCATCTGGCAATGCAGTCCGGCGACGATGAGATTTTAAAGAAAATGAATCGGCGTTATAATAGCAGCCAATACTTGGCCTTAATCTCAAAACTCAAAACTCAAATCTCAAAATTAAGATTAAGCACAGATATAATCGTTGGATTCCCAGGCGAGACCAAAACGCAATTTAATAACACCGTCAAAATTTGCAAAAAAATCAATTTTGATAAGGCCTATATCGCCCAGTACTCTCCTCGTCCCGGCACCGCGGCGGCAAAATTGAAAGACGATGTCTCCCCCGCTGAAAAAAAACGCCGCTGGAAAATTTTAGAAAACTTAATAAACAAATAATATCAAAATTTTTCCCAGTGATTTTTAGTTCTTAATCCAATGATGGTATTTTTAAATTCTCTCTTATTGTCTGTTCATCTTTATAAACGATTTCCGAGGAAGCACTTCCTGGCGGACCAAAAACCAAATTCGAAAGTCTTATCAGTCTTCTCGCTGCGCCAGAAACTTGTTTTGGATAATCTTTACTAAAGTACCAATGAAATGGAAGTTGCTTAAAATTTGCTTCCAATTCGCATGATAAATTTCTGACTACGCGAGCACATTCGAGTTTTTCATTTCTAGGAATATTTTTATCACCTTGGCTACCAATTATATTAGCGTAAAATTTCAGTCTATTATCAATTCTTCCGATCGTTTTCTTGTATTCAAACATCGGTTTAAGAATAAAATTTTGTACAATCTGACCTATAACAAAAACTAGAGTGCCAACGATAACAGTCTGAAAAACCTGATTATGGAAAATACTTATTACCATTTCTATTTTCCGATTATTTCGATTTCTTTTTTCTGCCAGCGGCTAAAGTTTGTGCCGCTTTTCGTTCTTTACTTTCGCGCGTATGCGGATTTTGGAGATCTCTTCCGGCTTTGCTCAATTGAGCCTTTGTCGGTTTTTTATTTCTTGCCATTTTACTCACCACTTTTCTGACCTTGATTTTTAATTAACTCTTCTTGGTCGTAGAGTCTTTCTCTTAAACTACAATTCGGACAATATTCCAGCTGTTTTAATTTCTCACCTGTAATTAACTGTTTCGCCTTGATTAGCAAGTTGTTGGTTAAATTCGGTTCAATCTCAAAAATTTTTGCGATAACGTTGAAATCTAATTTGAATTTGTCATCGAAATCATTAATCGAATATGAAGTTTCCTCGGGTTTGTAACCAACGGGTTCGGTATAGACCAAAAATAACTTTGAGACCGGTTGAAAAATCCCAATCTTTTCAGCAATTTCCATATATGCGTGTAGCTGAGCTTTGTAGAGAGGCAACAAAGCGTCATGTGTGTCAGAGAAGCGAGCCGTTTTGTAGTCGCCTAAAGCATAAGAGCCGTCAGTTAGTTTGAATACAACATCCAGAGCCCCGGTCAATTTAATATCGTGTTCTGGAAAATAAGCATTAAAATTTTGCCAACCTGGAGCGTTTTCGATAGACGCGATTTCAACACCCAAATCAGGAAACCAGCTTGGCATCTTTTTATTCTTTTCAAAATAGTCTTTTATGACTTGTTTAGTATGAGAGTCTAAATTAGAAAAAACGCCCGGCATAGGCATTTGGAATGGAAGTCTCTTGCCGTCAATACTCGTCAATTGTTCTAGTTTAATCTTTACTTTATAACAATCCGGGCAAACATCGGGCATTGCTAATTCAGCTAGAGTTTTACCAGACAACCTTATTGACATAAAAATCCTTTCTAATTTAGGAGCGCGGGCTGGCGTGGCCATCGCCAGCCCCCTCCCAGTTTAAATTTGTCCACAAGGAAAACTGAAAGAAGATCGGATGCTTTTTTCTATGATCCTACGTTTTTCCTGATCCACTTCCAGTAAGGCATACACAAAAATCTTTCGATGTGCATTTCTCAACCAACAATCTCTCCGTTCATGTTTCGCTATCCTAGTCTTAAGAGTATCAGTTTCGCCTACGTCTAGATTCTTTCCAAGATCGTCTACGATCAGGTAAACAGCTGCGACATCGTTGAAATCGATCCTATCAAGAGAGTATGGACCCTCAAAATTGTAACCTGCAATTGTAATCATTTTTTACTCCTGAACTATTTTTATAAAACCAGCTTTCCCCGATCGACACACCGTTCCCCTCCGCACCAACAGCCGGAGCTGATTTTTGACTTACGAAAATTATTTTTGCTATAATTAAAAAGCAAGAAGCGTAACTGGGCCGTCCAACCTTTTTACACTTCTTGCTTTTATTTTTAGACATAAATCCTCCTTACAAATTAAATTTTCTCTTTTCCTTTTTAGTAAACCTTAATCGCGCCGCGTCCATCTCTTCTTTGATGGTACTAAATATCTTTTCAATATCCTTATCATCATAGTTATATGCTGATTTATTCGCACAGTGCGACAGTATTCTTAGACGATCGATAACAGATTGAGTCCTCGTTGTAGCTAATCTCAAAAATCTCTCTCTTTTTGCTTGAAGGGAAGTATCAAACTTTTTTTTGTCAGCATTTTCCATATATATCCTCTTCATCATTATAGAACAAGGAAATGAATTTTTTCAAGAGTCATTTTCAAAGGATTCTTTCTGCTTACAAAAAATAGGCCTTCTATGCCTATTTTTCTCTTATCTGAATACCGGGATGGATTTTTAGCTAAATCCCATGATGGTTTACCGATTTTCGAATAATCCTTTCTGATTATCAATTTCTTCCGCTTCGGCTTCTTTGTGGTGCGAATGATACCAACCGGTTGGCAATTTCGGCTGTTTGCCTAAAAGTAGTTCATTGATAGTTAAAATTTGAATTTTGGGAAATTCAGTTGGCAAATATTCGACAGAAAAATCTCCTACGGCAAATGCTTCCTCTTTCATTGGTTGGGTTGGCTCATCGAGAGTTATAAAGACGCCGGCGTCGGCGCGCTCTCTCTCAATATCGCCTTTTAGTGTGGCAATATCACCACGATTGATATGCCCACTTTTAACTTGAACAATTGCCTTGCCGATTTCCTGACTGTCGTGATTCAGTTTCTTATAAAAAGTAATTATTCCGTCAACGCCTTTGTCAGCGCCGCCCATATTTTCTTGGGTTTTGTTTTGCGCCGGCATAGCGTTGACTAAACTTAAAGCCCAATATTCAAATTCGAAACGATTTTTTCGCGCCAATTCTTTAGCACCCGACAAATCTTTCGGCAAACCGTCAACATTGATTTTGATATTCTTATTGGCAAACTTATTTTGTAAGCGAGATTTGATTAGGTTAATTGCAAGTGTAGTGATATCAATTCCTATCCATCTACGATTTAATTTCTCCGCCACCGCGACGGTTGTCCCACAACCGCAAAACGGATCCAAAACCCAATCACCTTCATTCGAAGAAGCTTTTATAATCCGTTCTAATAACGCCTCGGGTTTTTGCGTCGGGTAGCCGAGACGTTCTTTTGCCGTCGAACCAATTGGTGGCATTTGCCAAACATCACCGATTTTTACACCTCTGTTTTCGTCTTCCAAATAAACTTTGTATCTTTTTCCCTTTACCGTGTGCCAGCGCCATCTTTTCCCTTGATCGTCAACATATCTATAATCTTTCTTGATCCAATCTCCGTAAGGTTCCCACTGACTGTTAAAAGTAAAGGTATCAGATTTCGAATAAAAAAGAATGATGTCGTGAAGCCGCTGGAATCTACCAGAAGACGCTGTCCAGCGTCTGTAATGCCATACGATTTCATTCTGAATATTTTCTTTTCCAAAAATAACATCCATTACAATTTTTAAATAATGGCTGGCAGTTGGGTCGCAATGAAGATAAATAGAACCGGTGGATTTTAAAACGCGTTTTAATTCAATCAGACGAATGGTCATCATCGTTAAATAGGCCAAAATATCGTTTTTGCCAACCATTTTTTCGAATGCCAGCATCAAATCCGAGATATTTTGATTGATTTTGGTTTGAGAAGTTTTAACTCCGACTAATTCTGCAAAAACATGTTCGGCTTCGTGCGTCCAATGCCAAGAATCTTCAAACGCTTGCACTTGCGCCGGACTATCAACTAAGCCTTCTTTATAAAGAATGTTGTAGTTTCGATTGGAATTAAACGGCGGATCGAGATAAATTAAATCGATTGATTCGCTGGGAATTTTTTCGCGAAGAATCTCTAAATTATCACCGAAATACAAGGTTCGGTTGGTTAATTCATTCATTTTCCTCCTGACTGGTTTTTCCTTTCGCTTGGTTTTTGGTCATATTAAAAATATTAATTTAACTTCAGCTTAATTCTACCCCAGTACCAGAAGGATATCAATCTTTTGCTACGGGGCAGGCCCCAGTTAATTAAAAGAGTCCAGAGAAACAATAGTACAAAGTAAAAAGTATATCGATACTGGCGATCAGTATTAAGAAAAGGATCAAAAAAAGAAAGCGCAAAAAGAACAAGACGAGTTCTAATAATTAGCGGTAGAGATATAGTAAATAATCGTCTGATAAGTACTCGCACTTTGAGCCGTCGGCGCCACAACTTTGTAAGTTAATGTATAAATATCATCGGCGTTGCCGGTCGAGCCATTGACGGCCGCTTCGTGGTCGGCAACAATATCGCCGGGTGCAGTTTGGGAAAAAGCGCAAAATTTGGTTGAGCTTGTCCATTTATCCACCCCGCCGATATCGGGGTCGTTTGAAGTATAACCAAAACCTGTCCCGCTCCAAATCGATGGCGAAGCATATGAACTGGCATAGTTAGGAATTGTTAATGCGCCGTTGACAATCGAAGTTAATAAACCGTTGGCATAAGCTCGAACCGAATATCCGCCGGCGGCGTTAGTGACAGTGTGGACGGCCGTCGTTTTGGTATCGGTCCAGAAATTGCCGGCGTTGAGATTGGAAAATGTCACGGTATTGGAATCAAGGGAAAATGATAAAGTCGGCACCACCTGCTGAGCAGAGGCGCTAACGGCATTTCCGATATTGCCGGCATTATCAAAAGCTTTCACGGAAAAATAATAGTTAATACTTGTTTGTAAATTTAAGCCGGTGGCCGTGGCGGAAGTTCCCGTGCCGTTGTCGGTCCAAGAGGCGATATCAGAACCGCCAGCGGTGGTACCAACCGCATATTGATATTTCAAAAGCCCCGAAACCGTCGCATCAAAACCGCTCCAGGTCGCACCAAGCTGCGTTAGCGAGCCGGTGTTAGCACTATTAGTAACGCTGCCGCCGGTCGGGGCGGTGGCGTCAACTTTGAGATCAACCGTTGCTTGAACTCCAAAATAAGCTGGACTAGCTGATGTTGCACCATGGTTATCAATTCCATAGACTCGCCACCAATAACCGGTCGACGAGTCTGACAAAGTCATCGAAGCAGAACCAACCGCATAGGTTCCGCCACTTTGGCCGACTTGATAAGCAAAAGTTGTGCCTGAAGAGGAAAGTGTACCGTAGGTGTAATCCAAAACCAAATGAGTAAAGTTGGAATCTGTATTGTCGATTTGGATTTCATATTTAACAGTGTCGCCGGTATCGGGATCGGTAATATTGAAGCCGAACCAAGGTTGGTTAACATTGGTCCAAGCACTCTCGGCAATATTATTGGCTCCGGAAGTTGTTCCCTGGGTTAAACTTGTTGGCGTATTGGGCGGATGGTTGGTCACAAACCAATTGGTATTGTTGCCGTCGTCGGTATAATGAGTGGGATTAATGGGAGAAGCGGCTTGATTGTTAGAATTTGCCGGCGTAACGTAATCAACGCTCCAAGCTGTCGGATTAATATTCCATTGACTCGAGCCTGAACCGCCATTCCGCCCTAAGGTAATGAGTTGTCCTGAAGCACCAGTACAGGTCCAAGTTCCGGAAACGGTTGTGGTTGAACCGGAATCAAAATTGATTGTTCTTGCTGTCGTCGCCGTAGCTGTAAAATTGTAAAAAGATGTATTGCCTGAAACAATCTGGGTCGAACCGCCAGCGCCAGTAAAAGTCACCGTGCCGCCGGAATTATTGGTAAAGGTGCCAGAATTTATCCAGTTACCGGCTAAATCAATACTATATTTATTGGTCGCGTTATTATTTAAAGTGGCGTTAGTATTACTAAGAGTCAAAGTGCCGGTCATAGCCGCCGAATTAGCGGCCGTTAAATTACCGGTCAAAGAATAAGTTGTTGTCGAAGTCGGCGTCAAAGTTAAATTATTGTAGGCGGCTGTCGTAATATTGGTTCCTGTGCCCGAGCCGGTATAAACTACCGTTGAGCTGGTCGTCGTCAATGTGCCTGATTTAGTAAAAGGTGTGCCGGTGCCGGCAATAGTCAAAGTTTTACTAGTAATGTCTAAAGTATTGTTAATATAAAGATTCAGCGTCGTTAATTTCATATTAGTTTGAGCTGAAATCGCCATGCCGGACGAACCGTTAATTGCCACTGTACCGAGATCTTGAAGACTGGCAGTGTTATCGTAAAAATTATCCGTGCCGGCAGGACCATCGAAAGTCGTGGTGCCGCCTTTGGTAAAAGTAGTTCCCGAAGCTAACGTAAAAGAGCCGGCGTAAGTTTGATTTTGACTATTGCAGTTATAGATACCAGTCTGAAGATTAAAAGCACCATTGGTATCAACTTGACCGGTAATGGTTGCCGTATTGCCGCCACCAACATTAATGGTTAAATTATTAAAATTAGTGACGCCGATTTGCGGCGCGACGCCGGTAAAAATCACCGTACCGGTGGCGGTAAAAGTGCCAGCAGATTTAACCCATGTCGAAGCGCCGGTGCCAGTTACCGTAATCGTATTGCCGTTATCGGCCAGAGTTCCACCTGATCCGGTTTGATTGTATTGGCCAATCGAAATCGGCGTCGATGATGTCAGTGTCGTCGTGCCACTGGTAGAAGAATAATTTAATGCGCCCGTCACAGTAAAAGCAGCATTAGATGTCATAGTTGCCGTACCAGAAACAGTTAAGCTGCTGCCGATGGCAGTTACGCCAGTCATGGTTTTAGCACTGGTACCGCTTAAAGTCAGATTATAATAAGAAGTTGGATTGACTGTTTGAACTCCGCTAGCATTATAGTTGACCGTATTACTTGCAGCTGATGCGGTAAAAGTGGCCACGCCAATCGAACTGCCGCCAAAATTTAAAGTGCCGGTCGTGCCGTTGCCATCTGTCCAAGTGCTACCCGACCCGCCGGAAGCAAGTGTTGTGCTGATAGTTACCGTGCCGCTATTGGTGACTGATGCGCCCGCACCAATGGTTGTATTTGGCATCGTCGTTGTTGTTGAACCGCTAATTGTTTTTCCTGAACCGGTAAAAGTATGAATGCCGGTAGAACTGGTCCAAGTAGTGGCGTTATTAGTTAAACTGCCACCAAAGTTAATAGGCTGGGCCGCCGATTCGTTCCACACAGTTCCCGAGTTGAGCGTCACATCCCCGGTAAATGTCGCACTCCCAGAAGCACTACTAAAAGTTATATTTAGACTAATCGATAAGGTACCACCCACCGAAAAAACATAGGCGCCGTTGCTTAAGCCGCCGCTGGAGATTGTGAGGTTTCCGCTGACCGACAAATTGTTGCCAGTGGTAAGTGTTCCACCGTTAATAGTTAAAGTACCGGCAGTCATCGATGCCGCAGTCGTCGCCGTACAAGTGCCACTAACCGTGAAAGTGCCGCTAATCGTCGAAACATTAGTTAAAGTTTTGGCACCGCTAGATTGAATCTTTAGATTGTAATAAGTGATGCTGGGGAAAACTGTTTGGGCTCCGGCATAGCCGTAAACAACAGTGTTACCGGAAGCCGAGGCAGTTAAAGTGGTGATGCCCATCGCGCCAGTAAAGTTATCGTTTAGTATTCCGGTACCAGCATTAGTCCAACCGCCGGAACCAGTTAGTGAGCTAGTAAAAGTGGCTGTCCCGTTGTTAGTAACGGTCACACCGGATGCGACTGTCGCGACACCACTGGCGCTGATCGGAACTGTTGTCGAGGCTCCAGAAGTGGAAATACTAAAACCGCTGGTATTATTAAAGTTAACCGTCACAAAAGCTAAAGTCGCTGTGCTGGTACCGGTAATTGATGTTGCCGCCGGCGACGCGGGAGTATTGAAGTTGATGGTGCTGCCAGTAAACGTGATCGGGGTTGCCGCAGTCGTGTTAATTACCCAGTTTCCGTAAAAATTATGCGTGTAAGAACCAGCCGTAAAGGTTGCCGCGCCACCAATCGTAAAATTACCGTTAACTGTTAGAGCACCGCCCGCTGATTTTGCCCCTGCCGTGCCATTAATCTGCAAGTTCCAATAGGCCGGGGTGTTTGAAACGGTTTGAGTCGTGTTGGCCGCATAATTAACCGTCGTTCCGTTAGCGATATTTCTCGTCGCAAAGGCTGGCCAGGTGGTCGCTCCCCCCGTCCCTCCGAGGGTAAATGTTCCGGAAGTTAAGTTGAGAGTTCCCGTGTCGGTTATTTGATAGCCGCCATCGGCAAAAATACTGCTTGACGTCACATCACCAATGGTTAAAGTTACAATCGTCGCCGTGCTGGTTAAGGTCACCCCGGCCGGATTGTTTGATTTTAAAACATTATAGGTGGTATAACCTCTTGCTGTTTCGGCCGAGGTGCCCTTAAAATTCATGACGCTTCCGGTTGTTGTTGTCAATACTCCGGCGATCGAACCGGAGCCAAAGTTGCCCGTAAGATTGACTGTCCCGGCGCCAGAAAAAACCAACTGGGCATTACCGGTCGTGCCACCAAAAGTGATATCACTGGACGCCCCGCCTGCCGCCCCAACGTTCAGTGTGCCGGTGCTGATGCTCACCTGGCCGACTCTTGAAGATGTACCACCGTTAATGGTCACGGTCCCGGCAGCTGACGCAGAGCCCGTACTTAACGTATACGCACCAATAGCAACCGCCGTTCCGGAGCTGGAGGTTGGTGCGGTTATGGTTATTGTACCGATTGGATTAGTAACGCTCGCGGTCAGTGTGACAGTTATATTGGCATTAATAACAACGTTATCAAAGTTTGAGCTTGACCAACCGGGATAAGCGGAGGTATTACTTTCACAAGCACTTCCCCAAGTTGCCGGGGCGTTCCAGTTGCCGCTGACCGAGGCAGTACAAGTATAAGTGGTCGCTTGAGCTTTAAAAAACGAGGTAAAATTAATCAGTGAAAAAACGAGAATACCCAAAACAACTAAGGCAATCGTGCCCCAAGTGAGCCGCGTTTTATTTTTCGGCTTACGAAAAGTCTCACGAACTCTTAAATAGATTCCGTCAATTTTTCTTATCGGATTAGACATATATCTATACCAAAGATAGGCAGAAATGTCTTAAAATATCTAAACTGCCTTTCTTATTTTTTTGTTTTCTATCTTAACTTTGCCGATTATAATTGGGCGGAAACATTTTTTGTAAAAGCTTAACTTGTTCACCTTCCATCCAGCGCATTCTTCTTAAATTGAGAAAATTCAAAATAATAAACAGCGGACAAAGTAAAATCAGTAAAGTGGGCCAAGCCAAAACCCAGAAAGAAATTTGGATTTTGGTACCGGTATTAACCAACTTTTGGGCCGCAATTTGCGCACCTGATAATCCTTCATCTATTTGCTGTTTGGGAGAGTATAAAGTAATTTCTTTACCCGTAATTGGATTGGTCATCCCGACCGTCACATTGGTGGGAAAAGGCGGCGGATCAAAAGTGACTTTAATTGGGTTGAGAGTCACTAAGGTGTCGGCGACCACCGTAAAAACCGCCTCGCCAGGGATAAAACTGGTTACCCGAAACTGAACTTGGCCGTTTTGATCGGTGGTGTCTTTTTGCATATCGCTGATATCGGCCGCCTGAACTTTACCCGGCCCAAGTTTGCTAACGGCTTCAATAATATCAACTTGGCCGCGGTTTGAAGTGACCACGACCGAAATGTTAGGCATCGGATTACCGTCCGCATCCTTTAATGTAATAGTCAACAAAATTGAGTGGCTGGCCGGATCGGATAAGGTTTCTTGAGTGTTGGTGTCAACTGATGACTGGATTTTGGAAACTTTAGAATCAACTACCGCCGAAACGTTCACCTCGGCGCTGCTTTGCGCCAAAACCTTCAAAGCAAAAACCATATTAAAAATCAAGAAGATTAAACTGAAAAAAATTATCTTTCTTGTCATTGTAAAATTACTCTTTTTTTTCGATCACTTCTTTTTTTCTTGGGTCTGATTAGAAAGAAGATAATCGCTGCGATAATTAGAACAATAATTGTAATGAGCCACCAAGGAATAATCCAAAAACTAAAACTGCCGGACAAAGGCTGATTACCGACACCGTAGGTCGCGGCTAAAGTAACATTAAATTTCCCGAACGAGTACCATTTGCCGGTAAATTTCAGTCCATCAAACCGGCGAATGGAATTTGGCAAGACATTACCCTTCGTCGGATTAATATCTTGGGTGGACACCGTTTTACCCCAATTGGTCACCGTCGTTTGACCTTGAGGCGCAAAATGAACATTACCGGTGTTACCAATTCTTAAAGTAAAATTGACCGGCGGTTTGAGAAATAGATGACCTTCGCTTGAGAATTCAACAATACTGCCTTTTTCCACGATGTTACCCGAAACCGTGCCTAAAACCAAAGAGCCAACCATGCTGGCTAAGGCCACTTGGGTGGTTTCGCCGGTTGGCGAGGGCGGCTCGGAAGCAAACAAAACCGCTGCATAATGGCCGCCCGGTTCAGCATTAGCCGGTACAGTAATGGTATATTGAAATTCAATTTCTTGCTCCGGCGTCAAGGCCAGTTTCGTTTGGGAAAAACTAACCCAGGTCGCTAAGCCGTAAGTGGCATCTTGATTCGGACTTTCAATCGCCGGTACGCCAGTTTCACCTGAAGCCGTAAAATTTCTCGCGACCGGATAAACTGTGACCAGATCTTTAGTCGGATTATTAAGTTTAATTGTTTCTTTGTAAGTTTTTCCGGGATCAAAATTTAGTTCGGCAATCGGCGGTGAAATAGTTAATCCCTCGCCAGTTTGGGCCAAGGCCGGCGGCGAGGAAATAAGTAGATATGACGATGAGAAAATAAGGGCGATAAAGATATAAAATTTTTTCAAAATTCTCCTTTTTTTAAAAATTCGCGGTCGCAACCACCGTGACGGTATCGGTATAACTTCCGGCCGGGGCCGAGCCTAAAACTTTAGCTTTAGAAGTAATGGTGACCGCCTGTGAATTGGCCACCCCATTAAAACTCGCTAAAGTTTGCGGCGTTCGGGTGTATCCACCAACCGTATCGCTTGATTGATTATAATGCGCCGCGATGGTGGCCGTGGCCGAAGTTGCCTGAATCCCATAGCCAGCGACCGAATCCAAATTAGCTGAACTGTCATAACTGGCGTCAGCCGAACCTAAAAGATAGCTCGAGACGGAATTGTATAATCCGGGATTGGTATTATTGCCTTGATCCTGAACCGAAATCGTATAACCGCTATTGGCATTGGTGGAAGTGGTGAAGGTAATATTGGGCGAAGAGGTTTTCACCGAAGTCGAAGTGATGGTGCCAAAATCCGTCGAAGTATGATCTAATGAAAAAGTAATCGTCGGATCAACGCTGGCCGTCACGGAAATTTGATCGCCGGTTAAAAGATAAACTGCGACCGAGCCGCTCTCTGAGGAAGAACCGGCTACGGCAATACTAATAACATAGGTAGCGTTTGAAGAGCCATTGACAGAATTGGTGTTGTCATAAGTAATAATAATTTTGTCCGAGGCCGCCACCGCCGCCGCGCCCACACCGTCAGTCGGGGCGGTTAAAGTGAAAATACGATCCTGAGTACCCGAAAAAGCCGCTCCCCAAGCTGAAGCTGAAGGCGTCGCTGCTAAAGTTTCCGTGTTTTCTAAACCAGTTGAAGCGCCATGAGTGAAAGTCACTGTTGAAATTGTTTTGGAGGTAAAGTTGAAATCAGAGGGGAAAGTGATCGTAATTGTGTCACCGGTAGTTTGGATGGCATTCTGCGTTGTAAATTTGATTATATGAGAAGAATTTTGAGAAACTTGCTGGCGGCTCATCGTATCGGAAGGGGCCGTCAGACCAGCCGCTTGAGCCCGTTTAACGATAATTAACGCCAAAAGTGCCAATATCAATACTCCAATAAATAACTTCTTTAAAGTCTTGAACATATTTTTACTGATTATTTCAAAAAATCAAATTAAATTTTATTAGAAGTTTCCGGTACAAATGTAAGTTATAGTAGTTGAATAAGCGCCTGCGGGTGTAGTGGAAGCAACATTAGCGATGTATGAAACAGTAAAAGTATTGGAGGCGGTCGGCGCTGAAGCGCTGGCTAAAGGCGTGGCCGTATTAACAACATAACGGAAGCTATTGGCCGTACCGTAATCGGAAGCGGGAGTACCGCTACCCGAACCGGTTGGATTAGCTCCAGTTGAAGGTGTTGTATTGGCCTCTAAATTAATGCCAAATTGAGCGGTACCATAAGAAGAAGCCCCCGCCGAAGCCATGGCCGCAATGGAGTTGCTACCGCTTTTTAGCGTGTCACCGTTATAAGTAATCGTATAACCGCTAGTGCCATTGGTGCCGGCCGCTAAAGTATTAGCTGTGCTTTGATTATAACCGGTGCCGCCTGATTGGTAAGTCGGGTTGCCGCCGCCAGATTTAGTTAAACTTACCGATGTCGTGGTTAAGGTTAAAGTCAAATAAGGATCAATCGTCGTGGAAACGGTTACTTGATCATTGGTTAACAAAGTAATGGCATAGGAAGTCGGCCCGGCGGCACAATCTGTACCAGTCAGTTGAATGGTCGGTAGATAGGTTGTGGCCGTCGAACCATTTACCGCATGAGTGCTAGCATAGGAAATAATTAATTTATCATTGGCGGCAATCGGGTTTGGGTCAGCGGAAGTTGGAGCTGTCAAAGTTAAAGTCCGATTACTCGTACCAGAAAAAACCGCACCCCAGGTGGCAGACCCAGGGGCACCCGCTACTATAGTTGAGGTATGTTCCAAACCAGTAGAGGAACCATGAGTAAAGGTAAGGTCAGTGGAGACCGCGCTAGTAAAATTAAAATCGGAAGGAAAGACGATTGCAATCGTATCACCTGATATTGCTATTGCGCCACCGGTTGTAAATTTAATCGCGTGACTGGAGTTTTGGGAAATCTGATCACGGCTCATCGTGTCAGAAATCGCCGTGATAGATGCCGTCGCACGGGTCAGTTGCGGATAACCAAAAGCCACAACTATGGCGAGAACTAAGAAATAGACCAAAAATCTCAAAAATTTTGAGCCTTCACCTTTACCTCGAGATAAAAACATAAACCCCTCCCTCTTTAGTCAAAGCCTTTTTGCTATCTATAATAAGTTTAAAACAATGTCATTATTTCGTCAATATTGTCAATATATACAAGCTTTTTTATTTAAAGGAACTCAAAAAATCTTTAATTTCCTGGGATTTTATCTCTTTTGAACCGCGATTTCTGACCGAAATTTGGCCCTCTTTTTCTTCACGATCACCAACTACTATTATATAAGGCACTTTTTGAAGTTCGGCATCGCGGATTTTTTTATTAATCGATTCATTACGGTCGTCAATTTCAAAACGAACTTCATTTATCTTTTCAGCCACCTTCTTCGCATAATCAAGATGCTTATCGGAGACAGTTAAAATCACCGTTTGCACAGGCGCTAGCCAAACCGGCAAATCGCCACGGGTGTGCTCAAGTAAAACGGCAACAAAGCGCTCAACTGAGCCCAAAATGGCGCGGTGAATAATGACCGGATTTTTCTTTTCGCCTTTTTCGTTGACATAGAAAGCCTCCAGTCGTTCGGCCATTGAAAAATCAAGTTGGATCGTACCCAGTTGCCAACTGCGATTCAGAGAATCTTTAACATGAAAATCGATTTTCGGCCCGTAAAATGCACCTTCGCCTCTGTTTTCTTTATACTCAATTTTCGCATTTTTGAGCGCCTTGACCAAACCATTTTCTGCCTTTCGCCACTGCTCATTGGTACCGATCGATTTCTCCGGCCGAGTTGAAAGCTCAACCCGGATATCTTTGAAACCGTAAGATTTATATAATTCTTGAATAAAGTTAATCAGCTTGATAATTTCCGACTCAATTTGATCTTCAGTGCAAAAAATATGAGCGTCATCAATCGTCAACGCGCGAGCTCGAAACAAACCATTAACTTCACCTGGTTGTTCATAGCGGTAAACCATGCCGACTTCGGAAAATTTAATCGGTAAATCTTTATAAGAACGCATTTCCTCGTTAAAAATCATAATTCCACCCGGACAGTTCATTGGTTTTAAACACCAATTAACACTCTCCGATTTCATTTCTTTCTCGTTGCCGGTGAAAAAAAGTTTTTCGCGATAGTTGTCGTAATGACCACTTTTTTTTAAAGTTTCGGCTGAAATGATTGTCGAGGTTCGAATGTCATGATAACCCTCGTTCTTTAGTTTATTTTTTAAATTCTCGACAATTAAATTAAAAAGAGTATTCCCTTTCGGCCACCAATAACAAGTCCCCGGAACATTGCGGGAAAAACTAAATAAGCCTAAACGACGTCCGATTTCTTTATGATCTTGTTCCATATTTATAACTCCTGGATTTATTTTACACCAGAGAGAAGAAGAGCGCAAGCTAAATTATGCGAACAATCACTTAACAGGAAACTTTTTACAGAGTTTTAAGACTTTGGAGGCAATTTCTTTTTTCGATGCTGATTTTGAGAGCGTCGCCGCGACAAGTCCGGCCACAATTTCCATTTCTTTTTCCTTCATCCCACGCGTGGTCAAGGCCGGCGTGCCGATGCGGATTCCCGAACCGATAAAGGGTTTTTGCGGATCGTTCGGGATGGTATTTTTGTTAACGATAATACCAATATTTTCAAGGGCGATTTGGGCTTCTTTGCCAGTCGTTTTGATATCACGAAGATCAAGGAGCATTAAATGATTATCGGTCCCGCCGCTGACAATGCGCAGTCCCAACTTTTGTAACGATGTCGCTAAAGCCTTAGCGTTTTTCACAATTTGTTTAGCATAATTTTTAAAGTCGGGATCAAGCGCTTCGCCGAAACAAACCGCTTTGGCGGCAATTTGATGTTCGTGTGGTCCGCCCTGACTGCCCGGGAAAACGGCTTTATCAACTTGTTCGGCAAATTCTTTGCGGCAGATAATAATAGCGCCGCGCGGGCCGCGTAAAGTTTTATGAGTCGTGGCCATCGCTACATCAACATACGGAAAGCACGATGGATGCGCTCCGCCGACAATTAAGCCAGCAATATGAGCAATGTCGGCAAATAAATACGCCTTAACCGATTTAGCAATTTCTGATAATTTTTTAAAATTGATCGTCCGCGAATAAGCCGTCGCCCCGCAGACAATCATTTTTGGTTTTTCGCGCTTGGCAATTTTGGCGATCTCGTCATAATCGAGTTGTTCGGTTTTAAGATCAACGCCGTAAGAAATAAATTTGTAAATTTTGCCAACTAAACTGATGGGCAAACCGTGGGTGATGTGTCCGCCTTGATCAAGCCGCATCCCCATAACTTTATCGCCTGGCTCTAAAAAAGCATGATAAATAGCAATGTTCGCTGGCGAGCCGGAATACGGCTGAACGTTGGCGTGCCATTTTTCGGGCGAGAGTTTAAATATTTTCAAGGCCCTGGCTTTGGCCACTTCCTCAACTTGATCAATGTTAATTTGCCCAGCATAATAGCGTTTACCCGGATAACCTTCGGAATATTTGTTCGCCAAAACCGAGCCCATCGCTTCGCGTACTTCCGCACTGCAATAATTTTCTGATGGGATTAAATCCAGTGTTTCTTGCTGGCGCTTGGCTTCGGCCTCGATTAATTTGGCAATTTTCGGATCTTTTGATTTCAATGACATTTTATTTCCTTACTAGCGTTCGAGCTCGACATATCGATATTTCAAACCGTTTGATTCCTCTGGCTGCTCCGATACTATTTTAAATGATGAATAATCGGGAAAAAATGTATCCGCCTCAAAATCCCCTTCTACTAGCGTTAAATATAATTTATCGGCCAAATCAATTGTTTGAGCATAAATCGAGCCGCCACCGATAAAAAATATTTCGTTTTGATCTTTCTGGCTCGCTTGCTCGATAGCCTCGTCAATCGAATGACAAACAATACAATCATTAACTTTTAAGTTTAGATCTTTAGCTATAACAATATTTTCACGATTTGGCAATGGCCGACCAATCGATTCAAAAGTTTTTTGCCCCATAATCACCGGATGGTTTAAAGTAATTTTTTTAAAATGCTCTAAATCCGCCGGAATATTCCAAAGCAGTTTATTATTTTTGCCGATCGCCCGATTCTTCTCGGCCACGGCACAAATTAGACTAATTTTTGGTTTTTTCTTTGACATATTTGGTAAAAAATCCGCCAGAAACCGAAAGTTCTCCTTTAAGAGCAGGGTGAGGGTTATAGTTTTCTATAACGACGTTTTCCGGTCTAAAGTCATCGATATTGTTAAGCTTACCCTTTATTCGCACTGTTGGCAATGGCCGAGGAGCTCTTTTAAGTTGCTCTCTCGCTTGCGCCATATGATTTTCATAAATATGAACGTCCCCGTACGAATGAATAAATTCGCCGGGCTGATAGCCAGTTATTTTAGCCAGGATTATTGTCAGTAATGCATAACACGCGATGTTAAACGGAACGCCCAGAAACATATCGCAAGTTCGCTGATAAAGGTGAAGGTTTAGCTTGCCGTTTTTCACGCTCACCTGATAAAAGATGTGACACAAAGGAAAGCGAGCGGCATCTTCTCTCTCGGCCATGGTGTATAGATATTCTGGATTCCAGGAGCTGACAATCGCATTCCGTGCATATGGATCATCCTTGATTTCATTTATCATCCATTTTAGTTGGTCGATGGTTTGACCTTTGCGCGTCGGCCAATGACGCCAGAGCTCGCCGTAAATTTTTGGCAGAACACCATATTTTTTGGCATAAGCTTTGTTGGTCGCGATTTTTTCAATGAATTCTTCCTTCGTTATATCTGGTTCTTTGCCAGCTTCAACTTTCTCCCGATAAATTTTGTAAGGATAATCATCCCAAATGTGAACGTTTTGATCGACTAAATATTTAATATTGTTTTGACCAGAAATAAACCAATAAAGCTCTTCAACAATTCCTCGCCAAAAAACTTTTTTAGTCGTGAGCAATGGAAAACCTTTTGATAAGTCAAAGCGAGCCTGACGACCAAAAAGACCGTAGGAAATATCGCCTGTGCCTCGATCGACGTTCTTAACGCCATGTTTATAAATTTCTTCAAGTAGATTTAGATACTGATATTCCGGATGATTTTTGGAAACTTGCGGCATGTCGACTCCTTTCTAGAAACGCTTTTCTTCTTTTTTATCTAATGTAACGTTTGTGATATTAGTTTTTGATGGTTTAGTCTTTTCCTCAAACCGGAACTGTTCGCAAATAATCCCGCGTTTAATCGCCAACTCTCGCGCTTCCGGCTCGGCTTTTTTCTTTGTTCCGTCCGATCCGTCAAGAACGCGCAGATAGTCATCGAGATAAACAATCCGCTTGATACCCAAATTATTGAGCGCTTTCATACAGTCGTAGCACGGAAAAACCGTAATATAGAGCGTCGCTCCTTTTAGTTTTGATGTATCGCCGGCATTAATAATCGCGTTCATTTCCGAATGAACACCGCGACATCTTTTGATCTCGCCGGTGATCGGATCGCCATGGACTTTAGCGCAACCGACTTCATTGCAGTGGTAGTCACCAACCGATGGGCCGTTGTAACCGATCGAAATAATTTTATGATTTTCGTCGACAAAAACGGAAGCGACTTTATGAAAAAGGCAGGCTACTCGCTCGGTCGCCGTGAGTGCAATTTTCATAAAAAATTCGTCCCAAGAAGTTCGCGACCCTTTGATAAAATTATTTTTTTTCTGAGGCACCAAAACCTCCTTCGCCCCTTATATTTGTTTCTCTCTTTTTTTTGTCGTTACTCGGCCACCTTGCCATTGGCCGCGGTAAGCATTTGTTTTCCCCTTCACTTCCCAAAATAAAATATGAACAATGCGCGCTCCTAATTCAATTTCCATTTTAGCTTTTCCAGCATTATAAAAAAGAAAGGTTAATTCGCCTTGATAACCTGGGGGGACATTTCCGGCTGACATAATAATTCCCGAACGGTAAAGTGTACTACGCATCCACGTTTTTGCAGTCAAATTTTGTGGAAGATTCACTCTTTCCAACGTGGTTACTAAATAACTTTCGGCGGGTTTAATGATTATTGATTTTTTCTTTTTTGGGTTATATTCAGCAACAAGTTTAGAATCAGCAGAATTTCTTTCGTCAATTCCTAGAAAACCCTTGCCGGAAATTTTATGAACTTTACCCAACCGCAAATCAAAACCTGATCCTTCAGGATTTGTTAATTCCCGATCGCACAAACCTTCAACCAACTTTTTGCTTTTAACCAACTTTAGTAACTCATCAACACCCAAAACCACATTTCCTCCTAATGTTAACTGTAACCATACTATAAGATGACCTGTAAAAATGTCAAACTTTCAGGTACAATATAGGTATGCAAATTATCGCTTCAAACAAAAAAGCCCATTTAGAGTATGAACTAGAAGATCACTTTGAAGCCGGGCTTGTTTTGACCGGCCAAGAAATCAAAGCCATCCGCCATCATCGCGTCAATTTAGACGGGACATTTTGTCGTGTTCAAGGCGGCGAAGCGTGGGTTTTAAATATGCACATTGCCACGGTCAAAGAGCCGGAACGCTCGCGCAAACTCTTGCTTCACAAAGCCGAAATCCAATCGCTTATCGGCAAAACCCAACAAAAAAACTATACATTGATTCCCACAAAACTTTATATTAAAAAAGGCAAAGCGAAACTCGAAATCGCACTTGGTCGCGGCAAAAAACTTTATGACCATCGCGAGGATCTTAAAAAGCGCGATCTCAACCGTCAGGCCGTCCGCGAACTGGCCGAATAAATATAGATCGTTTTATTAAAAAACTTTGTTTGAGATAATAATTTTAGACCCGGAACTAGGAAACTTATCGATATTAATCGAGCGGATTTTTTGAGCTCTTTTTTAAATCTTGGTGCCAGTTTTTCTAAAAACTCCGGCAAAAGATAACAATAAACAATATCGGCTTTCGAAAGATCGACTTTTTTAATGTTTCTAAAATAAATTCTGGGTAAACAGAATATTCTATTATTTCCGCTCGATCGAGAATGATAGAAACTATATAACATCATTCTGATTTTTGACCAAATATAATAGTAGGGCGAAATTTCAAACCCCATCGCTTCGGCGCCCCATTCGGCCGCAATGATTAAGCTCTCACCATTACCGCTGCCGAGATCGTAAAATTTTTCACCTTTACGAAGATTAGCGAGCTTGAGTGATTTTCTAATAACCTCTTTTCCGGCCCCGACCGATGGGCTGCCCCAAAAAGCCGAAATCAAATTTGAGCCTTGCCAGAAGAGCACAAACAAGGCAAGTACAAAAAGCAATAAAAATATTAAGCCAAATAAAATAACCACAAATCCATTTTAAAACGGATTTTCGATTAGTAAATAAAGCCTTTAATCACCGGAGAATTGGCGGAGATAACCCTCGAAGAAATAATCCCGAAACCAAGGTAGTTCATTTCCGAAACGGTGACCTGATCGCCGTTAACGGCCTCGACATAGGCCACATGACCGGCCGCGCCGCCTTCATAAGTGACCATAATCGCGCCGACTTGTGGCACCGAACCGGTGGCAAAACCGTACGCGCGAGCACCGGTAAGCCACGTACCGGCGTTCCCAAACCACGGGATCGGTCTTTTGGAAGCAACATAGTAAGTGCAATAGCCATACGGAAAGTGATTGCTGACCGAATCACCTGCCTGATATAATGAAACAGTTCGAGTGACAGTTTTGACCGCCATTGTTTTTTTAACAACCGGTTTCGGATCTTGAGTAATTGTTGTTTCAGCCACCAGCGGCTTAGCTAAGAATCCGTCGGGCGGAGTGACAGTGACATTTTGAGAATCAGCCACCGGCACACCAATAACCGGTAAATTATCTTGAATAATCGGCGCGGCATTCGAAATTGCTTGTTTGGCCAAATCTAATTGCGTCACGACCGGAATATTCGCTGCTTGAGCTTTGGAAATCGAAAACAAATTCGACCCAAGCTCAGAAAATCCGCCGGTCAAAATGAGAGCCACAATTCCCCCTACCCCAAGAAGGGATGTGGCGAGATTAAATTGTCTTTTTCTTATTAGAGACTTTTGTTTCGAATTTTTGCGAGATTCTTTAAAGCTTTTCCCCCGTTTCCCCTTGAGCGGTGACATCTGGTATAATTTGATTTCCAGAGCATCCGAGGCGGACGTACAAATAATGAACCTCCATGTTAAGAGAGTGATAACTGGATCCCGTCCTCTTAAGGTACTGCCGAATTTCGGCCTTGAATTCAACTATCAACTCTCGATGCAAGTCAAGAAAGCGCTCTTCAGACAAGCTTTTTTGACAACACGATATAAATTTTATCATGAGTGTAAATTTTGTCAAGCCTCCAGCCCCCATCTGTTAAAATATTAGAAACCGAAGCCTGTGGATAACCTTTTACAAAAAATAGTGACAACCTTCCCCTTTGTTAGTTAAAGCCGATAACGCGGCCTTTTTTTACGAAAAATCACCCTCTAAAGGTAATTTGCGAATAGATACAAGTAAGGCGCGGATTTCTCCGCGCCTTACGCCCACAAAGCGGGAAGGTTACTTCAGAAGAGAGACTACGTGAGCTCTCTCCTTCTTGAGGCGTTCAGCCTCTTTACGGGCCATCTCTCGCTCCTCGCGCACCTGCTTCTCGTGCTTGGCCAGAAGCCGAGAAAACTCGGTCTTCTGCATGAAGAAGATGGTGCCGTTCGGAGCAGTTGTACCACCACCCTTTTCAAGGGTAGCGTACTCAACGAGGACTTTGTCCCCGTCAAACTTGATGACCTTGAGGATGCCGTTACACGAGATACAGGCTTCCTCACCGAAGGCAAAACGGCCATTGCAGTTCGAGATACCGTCGGGATTAGCGACGGTGACCCAATTAGGCCAGTCAGGCGACTCGTTCATCTGGTAGTACATGGACGGGTGGTCCTGTACCTTTACCGGAACGGTGCTGCCGACCTTGACGGCTGCCAGAGCCGTGTTCGCGAACACTACAACCATTACGAGGATCAGGATACCGGCGAGACGCTTCATTTTGCTTCACCTCTCTCTTGGAGTTCTGTTCCACGAATTTCAAACCATATATTCTGATTGTGGAACCTTAATACTATAGCACAAAAAAGTTCAAATGTCAAGTCATTAACAGGTTCAAATTTACCAACCTGTTAACCTATAAGTATCAAAAAATGACCCAACGAGTGGATCATTTTTTGGTGGAGCTAGGGAGAATTGCACTCCCGTCCAAAAAACGATTTGACAATCTTTGACAAGCATAGATACAGTCCTTGTTATCTTAAGAGTTATACCAGGACGATCTCTAACTCTCGAAGGTCAACTAATGTCGCCATTTCCGACCGGTCAACCAACGCATCGGAATGACGTGCTTAACCCCGGCTTACGCTAGAGCTAAGGCAGGTGCTAAATTTGGTTTAGCGTTTAGATTTTGCCACGATTTTTTACGAGAATGCGTAGCCTACTCGACTTGAAATTGTCAAACGGGTTTTTTGTCGAATCTATATAGCCCCGTTACCTAAACCCTACCATATTTTCAGTCGGAAGTCAAGCAAATAAACATCAGCTTGACATTAAAGATAGGTTTTGATATTTTCAAATGCCTGACAGATCGTTGCTATTCTGATTCGTAAGGAGATTCGCCGATGATGCCAGAGGAGACCACGCTGGTCCTGATCAAGCCCCACGATGTCTACCGCAGACAAATCACGCCTATCCTGAGTTTGCTCGATACTGACAATCTTCGAATCACGGGCATCAAGATGATCCGACCGTCTCTTCAGATGGTCGAGGATCACTATCAGGAACATGCGGGTAAGGACTACTTTCCTTGGCTCTGCGAACAACTCGATGATCAGCCAGTCGTCGCCATCGCCATCTCGGGCAAGAACGCCGTGAAAAGAATCCGCGGGATAGTCGGACCCACTAAGCCCGAAGATAACTCGTCGTACACCATCCGCGGAAAGTTCTCGGATGACACTTTCGAAGCTTCTCGCCGAGAGAAGCGCGCCGTCCGGAACGTCGTCCACGCTGTCTCAAGCCTTGAGGATGCCGAGCGCGAGCTCAAGATCTGGTTTCGGGCAGAAGAGCTACTTACGTAGCACAAATGATCCAGTAGGCAGGCCTTTTGGCCTGCCTACACTCATTTCATCAAAAATATCTTGACAAAATGTAAAGTTTCCTTTACAATTTTATTGGAGAAGAGATGGTTAAAATTTATGTTCGAACTTTCTCAAATAAATTTAAAAATTTAAGAGAGGAAAAAAAATTAACTCAGGAAGAACTGGCTGAACGCTTGGGGATTTCGAGGCAGTCAGTGATTTCGGTTGAACGCGGTAAAAATCTCCCTTCCCTGCCCTTAGCCCTGCGCATCGCCGAGATTTTCGAGCAATCCTTTGATGAACTTTTCTTTAACAAGCAAAAAATTGAGAAAGGAGGTGAAAACAAAATGCCACGTTACATTATGCCTTGGTCGCCGTTGCGCGATTTAGACCGATTTTTTGAAGACGATGATCTAACTTCGTTACCCGGCTCGCGCGGTTGGCAATTTCCAGCCGTTGACGTCAAGCAGTCCGAAAAAGACGTCACCATCACCGCCAATATCGCCGGTATCAAAGAAGAAGATATTAATGTCGAAGTCGGCGACACCTATATCGATATTTCAGGTGAACGAAAAGCCGAAATCGAAGAAAAAGAGGAAGATTATTACCGCAAGGAAATTCGATACGGCTCTTTCGCCCGCCGAATTCCTCTGCCGGCGGAGGTAAACGCCGACAAAGCCGAAGCCTCGATTAAAGACGGCCAGCTCAGAATTATTGCCCCTAAAATCGAACCGGAAAAACCCAAAACGACCAAGATCAAAATCAAAAAAGAATCCTAACCAAAATTCCCCCGCCTGGGGGATTTTTGGTTGCGAAAACTATAATTATCTGGTAAAATAATTTAGAAATGTACAAAAAAACATTTTATCAATGTTTAATTTACACATGGGCTCGTAGCTCAGTTGGTTAGAGCGTCACGTTGACATCGTGAAGGTCACCCGTTCAAATCGGGTCGGGCCCACCACTAAAAAATATCTCCGCTCTTTTGTTAGGAGATTTTTTTATAAAAAGTACTTATTTTAGTCGATTTAAGAATATAACTTCCGAATTTCAGGCCATTCCTGGATCAAAACGGAAAGGGCCGCCGCGACCGGTACGGCAATGATAATTCCCAAAAGCCCCATCAACTCGGCGCCAACCAGCAAAGCCAAAATAATAATCACCGGCGAAAGACCGACCGCTTTACCCATAATTTTTGGGGCCAAAAAATTTGATTCGATCTGTTGAATAATAACAAAAGCAATCAAAACCAAGATGCCTTTGAGTGGCGAAAGACTAAAACTGATGGCGACCGCCGGAATTAATCCGAGCCACGGACCGATATAAGGCACAACTTCAATTAATCCTCCCCAAAGCGCCAAGGCCAGAGCATAAGGAACACCCAGCGAAATCAGAGCGATAAAATCAAGCGCCCCGATAATGAACATCAAAACAAATTGGCTGCGCAGCCAGCTACCCATCTTTTCACTAATTTTTTTGAGAATCGGGATAATTTTCTCTTTTTTTTCAGAAGGGATACTTTGATTTAAAAAATTCTTAATCGCATTTTGTTCAAGGAGCATATAAAATGACAAGACCAAAATGGTCAAAAAACCCAAAAGACCGGTGATAAAACCGACGGTTGTCGAGTAAAGACCGCTGGAGATTTTCCCAATTTGAGATGAAACATTGAATAATCCCTGCTGATAGTTCCCTAATGAATTTTGAATATGCTGATAAAGAGGGCCTAATTTTATGGCAATTGATGGTAGATTGATGGCTAGTTGTTTGACTTCGGTTACCACCGGCGGCACGATTAAAAAACCAACCGCCGCCAAAATCCCCAAAACAACGATGCTTAAGATGATTACCGCTAAAAGTCGGGGGATATATTTGGTCATACGATCAACTAACGGACCTAAGGCGGCCACAACCACCAAAACAATAAAAAATAAGAAAACGATATTACGAACGGCAAAAAGAAGCCAAATGCCTAAAACGACAGCGGCGACTTTTAAAATCGTGACCGTGGAGATATCGAATTTAACTTTCTGTTCCATTTATCCTCCCATATATTTTAAGCTTTTTTGGAGTAAAAAACAAGAGAGAAGGTTGTCCTTGACTTTAATTAGGTTCTATGATATAATTTCAGGTTGTACATTGACAGGCGAAAAAGCCTGGGCCGATGCCCGGCTAAATATTGTTGGATGCGTGGGAGGAGACGATGTTGCGGAGAATGGTAGCACTACTGGTTGCTCTAACTCTGATGTTGGCGTTTACTACGGCGCTGTTCGCGGCGCCCCTCGTGCGGCCGGCGATGCCGTGGAGAGAGATCTCCACCTTCGCCTTCAGCGTTCAAGTGACAGATGCAACTACTGGCGCTATCGTCAGTAAGAACATCTGGGGCTGGGATGGAAAAAAGTTCGTGATGCTTGTAAACGCCCAAGGCACCGAAGCCCACCAGCCGGCGTTTTCGCCGGATGGCCGGTTCATGGCGTATGCGGAGCGGTCGAACGGAGATCTCAACATCTGGGTGAAAGATCTCCGATCCGGCCGGTCCCATCGGGTAACTTTCGGGACGGAAGACCAGGAACCTGCCTGGAGCCCGGACGGGACCAAACTCGTCTTCAAACAAGGACCATGGCCAGCCAAGGTGGTCACGATCAACGTGAGCAACCTGAATACGCCTGGCCAACCAGAGCGAGTGTCAGCCGCGCCAGAGTCGGCAGACGAAGGTCACCCCACGTGGGGTGACGGAGTCATCTGCTGGCAAGTCGATCTAACGGACAATGGCCATACCCAGATCTGGAAGAAGAATTTGGTCAACGGCGAGATCACGGCGGAGGTTCAGGTTGCCGATACTGATGCCGTTGAACCAGCACTTCTTGGCACGCGGCTAGTCTTCGCCACCCCATTCGGGATATTCGTCAAGACTCTCGGGGAAGCGAATCCCGAAACACCTTTACTCGATTTCGGGAACCTCCCGGCCTGGGCGCCGGACGGTAGTGGGTTCTATCTATCCGCTACCGAAACTAATCCGGTCGATGGGACATCAAAGACCAGTATCGTCTTCGCCAGCCTCAATGACGAAGGTGTCACCAGAGTCAGCTGGCTGACAGCCCAGTTCGACTGGGCTTCGGAGCCGACAGCGGCGTTCAGCCGCGACGTCGGCACCCATCGTTACCTTCCTATGTAAGGGAATATCTGGGATGAAGGAAAAAGGAGGTGCGATCGGGACATTCCACCGGACCTGGGGACGGCGTGCTTGCGCGCCGTCCCTTTTTTATTCTCAAAATATTTGCCTTGACGCGAGTGTTCGGCTATGCTATAATGCGTAGTTGTTCTTCGACAACTAAATAGAAAACCAAATGGCGAGGGAGATTGCAATGAAGACCGTCGGATGGATATTCGTCGCACTGGTTGTTGCCCTGGTCCTCGTCTGCGGCAGGATGGGACCAAAATCCCAGAACCAGCCGGCCGTCAAGGTCATCGTCGATCTTAACGAAACGTCCGGCGGCGCTAACTTGCGCGTTGCCCGAACAGAATCCCTTGACGAAAGGACGACTCTCAAGCGCTGGGCCAGCCTCACGCCGATGAGTGGAAATCAAATCACTCTCGACACCACCGACTTACTTGAGAGTGATAAGGCCCCCCGTACGTATTGGTCTGACGATAACGGACTCCTCGCACTTTGGTCTTACGATGAAGAAAGCGACAGTCCCATCGGCGTCTTCGATGCGACTACTGGCCAACGAATTCATACTTTGCCAGTGCTCCGGAATCACCACGGACCGCTTACCATTTCAGCCGACAATCAATGGGCGGTGTGTGACTTTTTCTCCCACAACCTCAAGACCGGCCGGGACACTCGACTGGACGGCTGGTACGTCGCGTATAAAGGCAACCAGCTTTGTAAGGTCGAAGTCGAGCCACTCTGGCTGGACTCGACTCACATTCTCATGGGCGGATGGGTGCCGGGACTTCTCAAAGATGACGGCACAGCTGATCCGCCCAACTCGGGATTTCTGGCTATCTACGACGTTGAAAGCGGCCAGAAAGAAGATCTGATGAGCCGATTACCCAAAGGTTCACTCATCGTCGGGATCATTAATGAGTTACCCAGATATGTCGATGTCGAGATTTCCGACAACCGCACCGGCGATGGCAACGAGCCCATAAGAACGGCCACCTACCGATTCCGCATCCGTGTCAAAGTCGAACCGACGGCCACCAAAGTGGCCGTCGGCGAACCCGCTGAATAAGAACGAGTCCTGCGAAGGCCTGGTCCTCTGGACCAGGCCTTCTCCTATTTAGAGTATTTTATTCGTCTGACAACCGAAATCGCCATATCGAGATAGCCAGCATCACCACAATCCAAATGCCAACGATAATAATGTTGCTGGGATTACTCAAAGGCGAAATATTTTGGTTTCCGATTTGCCGAATCATTCGAAGCAGCGGCGACAAGGGAAGATATTGAACAATTTTAAAAAGCCAACTCGGCAACGAGTCGATGGGAAAAAAGACGCCAGCCAAAAACATCATCGGAATAGTAATGGCCACTGACATTCCTTGAGCGGCATCTTCGGTTTTGGAGACGCTCGCCACCGTAAAACCAATCGTTTGGAAAAGCAAACCGCCTAAAAGCGCAAATAAAAATAGTAAGAAAATGTTGCCGATAATATGGGCGTGAAAACCATAAACCCCAATTATCAAAATGAAGCTGACTTGAAACAAATTTAAAACCAACCGCGAGAGAACCTCGGCGAAGACAAATTTCCACGAGGCCAACGGCGTGGTCGTAATGCGTTTGAGGATTTTATCTTGGCGATATTTGGCCATGGCAATGGCAATGCCCTGAACGGCCGAGTTCATCAGAGCCAGACCGATTAAACCCATCAACACAAAATCAAAATAGTTTAAATTATTATTCGTCGATGTTTCGCTCTTAACCGAATAAATCGCTTTCGCTTTTTGAATTTGATAATTTACATTGGTCAGATATTGAGAAAGGAAACCTTCAATCGTCGCGTTGGCGGAAGCGTTGGCCGGGTCGTTGATAAAATTAATTTGCGTCGGCGCGCCCGGTTTTGACAAACCAAAATCAGCCGGTATTTCAACGATCGCCGCAATTTTGCCTTTTTGAAGTAAATCTTTGGCAGTCGCTAAATCAGTTTCCTTTTGAATGCTAAAAAGTCCGGCCGAGGTAGCCGCTTGCTCGAGATTGGTCGCTAGCGGACTTTGCGAATTATTAATCCAAGCCACCGTACCAACCGAAGTCTTTGTGCCGCCAAAGAAAAAGCCGAAGATAATCGTAAACATTAACGGAAAAGCCAGACTCCAAAAGAGAGCTTGGCGGCCGCGGACCATCATTTTTAAATTGGCGATAAATAATTTAGCCATTGTCATTTTCCTCATCGGTAATCGTTTTGCCAGTTAATTCAATAAAAAGATCTTCCAGTGTGGACCGGCCGACCGAAAAAGTATCGATGTTATATTGATCAAGAATTTTCATCGCCTTCGCTAAACTTTCTTTCGAGCGCAGGAAAACGGAAATGTTATTTTTCTTACCGCCGAGATTGGAAACTTGACCAATTTTAGCAAATTCGGCACAAGCTTTCGGATTTTCCTTTTCACAAATCGCTTCCACTCGATATGGAAATTCGGTTTTTTCAATCAATTTATGAGTTTCATCGAGAGCGATAATTTTTCCTTTATCCATAATGGCAATGCAATCGCAAAGAACCTCGGCTTCTTCCATATAGTGCGTCGTCAAAACAATTGTTTTGCCTTGGGCACGAATTTTAGTAATGACTTCCCATAAGTTGCGCCGCGCCACCGGGTCAAGACCGGTTGTCGGCTCGTCAAGAAAAATAATTTCGGGGTCGTTAATCAAGCTGGCAATAATGGAAAAACGTTGTTTTTGGCCGCCAGAAAGATTTCTGACATATTGGTCGACTTTACTTTCGAGTCCAACCATTTTTAATAAATCGTCCGGGTTTTGATTTTTATGATAAAAACTCGCAAATAAATTTAAAATCTCACGTAGTTTTAAAAAATCATAATAAGCCGAGGACTGCAACTGGACACCAATTTGTTCTTTAATTTTACGTAAATTCTTTTGCACATCGGTTCCCAACACTTCAATTCGGCCGGCCGTTGGTTTTCTTAAACCCTCAATCATTTCCAGCGTCGTTGTTTTACCGGCACCGTTTTCGCCGAGTAAACCAAAAACTTCTCCACGGTTTACTTCAAAAGAAATATTGTCGACGGCGGAAAGTGGACCATACTTTTTGATGAGATTTTTGACGATAATAACTTTTTCCATGCCTTAATATTGTAAAAGAATTTGGCGATACAGTCAATTTGGCGCCCTCGGCAGGATTCGGACCTGCGACCTAGACGTTAGGAGTGTCTCGCTCTATCCCCTGAGCTACGAGGGCATCGCTATCTCGATTTTACCATAATGATAAGGTATAATAAAGTCGATTGGGGTGTAACGCAGTTACAAAGCATGTTAGCGCGTCTCCGACAAAGTCGGAGTAAAAGTTTCGGGGTGTAGCGCAGTTGGTAGCGCGCAGCGTTCGGGACGCTGAGGTCCGCGGTTCGAATCCGCGCACCCCGACTTTTTAGTGATTAAAAACATAGAAATCATCAGCCCCGCTCTATAATAAATTAAATTTCGACATCGCCTTAAAATGACTCTTAAAATAGTTATTGGGGAAGATTCTATCAAATTAGTCCTTTCTTCTTGATTTATTAATGACGATGTGCTATACTAAAAGCGAAGTTTGAAGAGTGCTCGTGCGTATTTCGACCCCTCGAGGGTAGAATACCCCGAGAAACGTCAGACGGGGTCGAAAAGTATTGTCCAACCGATTAACTGGTTGGAAAAGAAAGAGAAAATGGAAGAACAAAAAAACAAGTTGTACGTAGGCAATTTGCCCTATTCTACGACTGACGAGTCTTTGAAAGATCTCTTTGCCGGCGCTGGTGAAGTTGTTGAAGCGAAAGTTATCACCGACAAATTCAGCGGACGATCAAAGGGATTTGGCTTTGTTACCATGAAAGACGATGCAGCTGCGGAAGCAGCGATCGCAGCCATGGATGGCAAGGAAATCGAAGGCCGACAGATCAAGGTCAATGTTGCCCGTCCAATGCGCGAACGGTAAACTCTAAGTTTATCATAAGCAAGCAAAAACCCGCCTTAAAGCGGGTTTTTGCGTATATTTAGATTTTAAAGATAAGGACAATCACTTCGGTATGTTTAAAAAAATTCACCCAGTCCGACCGACTGTCAAGATAGTGGTTTGAAAAAAGTGTTCAAATTAGTTAGAATGAGAATGGATACATTTGTTCTATCTTAGAAAGAAAGGAGGTGATGGCGATGAAAATGAATGTCCTAGATTGGATTGTGATCGTTTTGGTGGTGATTGGCGCTCTCAACTGGGGACTAGTTGGTATTTTCCGATATGACGTTGTAAAATCTATTTTTGGCGACATGACGACGCTTACAAGAATCATCTATACCCTCGTCGGCCTCTCCGGTCTCTACCTGATCTTTACGGTCGGTAAATACAACAAATAGAGATTCTAAAACAAAATCCACCCTTGATTTTTCAGACGGGTTTTATCATTTAAAATAAATTGCTCCACCCAGAAGTACTGGCAGGATTTTATTCGAAAAGTCCATTAATGATGTAAAATAGATTTATGACCTATCTAATTTTAGTTATGGTCTTTAGTCTTTTGATTTTAGTGGGCGCGGCTAGCTTCTTACTGATGATTTTTCCGGCCCATCTTTATTTACTTGCCATCACTTTAGTTTTTGGCTTTATTGATCATTTCCAACATCTTAAATTTTGGGAGTGGGGGATTTTAGCCGGAGTAGTAGTCATCATGACGCTGGTCGATTGGCTTGCCGGACTTTTAGGCGCCCAATTTTCCGGCGCTTCGAAAAAATCACTTTGGTGGGGATTGATCGGCATGATTATCGGCCTTTTAGTCTTTCCCCCATTCGGCAGTTTAATTGGATTATTTTTAGGTGTTTTAATCGTCGAATTAATTTATTATAAAGAATACCGCCGCGCTTTTCGCGCCGCCGCCGGCAGTTTGCTCGGTAAAATAAGTGGAACAATTTTAAACTTAATTTTGGCCATATTATTCTTGATTTTATTCATCTTTTTTGCTTTAAAATAAATGTTTTCAAAACGAAAGGAAAAAATGGCTAAAGTGTCAAAAGTCGGAGAGAAATTTATCTGTCTTGTCTGCGGCAACGAAGTCGAAGTTACCAAAGCCGGCGGTGGTGAACTTACCTGCTGTAACCGACCGATGTCTCAAACTTCTTAATTTACTCTTCTTGACCTGACGCGACGCTAAAGACCGTCTGCCTTTTGATTTTTAAATATAGTAAAATGAAAGTGGGAGGATGAGTGAATTTATCAATGTTTATTGGTCTTATTTTGCTACTTTTGGGCGTGGCCGGTGTTTGGGCTTCAAGAATTAAATTTCCTCATGCGCCGCAATACTTTCCCTCAGGAACAGTTTTAAAATACGAACGCACCGGTTACTTTCTTGGCCTCCTCGGCGTTTTTTTAATTGGCTGGGGAATTTTTTCCAACATTTCCAATTTTACTTTAAGAACGATTCTAAAAATATTGCTTGTCATTATTGTTCTCTGGATAGGCTATCAGTTTTACCACACAAACGTTTGGGACTGGCACCGATTTGTAAAATTCTAAAAAGGAGAAAAATGATTCAGGAAATTAAAAACCGCCGCAGTATTCGCCAATTCAAAAATGAGCCGGTTCCGGACGAAACAATCAAAGAAATTATTAAAGCCGCCCATTTTGCGCCGTCAGGCCGAGGCATTCGAGCCTGGGAATTTTTCGTGATTAAAGACAACCTCACTAAAAAGAAAATTGCCGAAATTGGCCAGCAAGAATTTTTAGCTCGGGCCCCCGTTTTAATTTTGCCGGTCGTCGACAAGACAAAAACTAATTTAGCCGTTCAAGATCTCGCCTTGGCTTCCGGCTATCTTTTTTTGGCCGCTCAAGAGCAGGGTTTGGGGACTGTTTGGAAAAATCTAAACTCCGAGCAGGCTAAGATGATTAAAAAACTTTTAGAAATTCCGGAAAATTTCTTAGCGATCAATATTATTCCGGTCGGCCGACCGGCCAAGAAGATACCGCCGCATCAAGATAAAGATTTTGATGAAAAAATAATTCATTTTCGATAATTGTACTTTGTAGTTGACTATGATATTTTTGAAAAGTTCATGGCTTTTTAAAGATTTTGATTTTAATATCAGCTTTATTTTATGATGGATTTTCTTATGGCTAAGAAATTGGAGGATTAATGGAAGAAAATATTTCCGTCCCGCGCCGAATCGAGCAGATTGAAACTTTTGAAAAAGAAAATAAAGAAGCTCGGTTAATGCTTAAAGAATCATTGGAAAACGACCCCGCTTATTTAGAATCAGTTGAAGAGGTTCGTTCGGCCACAGCCGAACGCCAGAAAATTAAAACGGAAATATTAAATAAAACGGAAAACCAAAAAATTCAAGCGGAAATAAAAGAAAATAAAGTGGAGCTTGAAACTTTGCGGGAAATTTTATCGACCGAATTAATCAAAATTTATCAAGAAAAACAAACTGATGAAGTTGTCGATCAATACGGCGAGTCTCGCAAGTTTAAAATTATCGTTAAATTACTCCCTAGAAAAAAGAGATACGACGAAAGAGACGAGGAGGGAAAATTTTCGAAATCCGAGGGAGAAATGATTCCCGAAGGAACAGTGATGCGCGAACTGCCTGAAATAAATGCTGATTTGAAAAATGAAAAAGAATAATTTTTGGTTTGAAAAAATTCCCAAACCGATTATTGGACTGGCACCAATGCATGGTTTCACCAAAAGCGATTTTCGATTAAAATGCCGCTGGTTTGGGGCCGACGTGGTTTATTCGGAAATGATTGCCGCCGAAGCGGTCATTCGGCGCGTTGATAAAGCGTTTGAAATGATCAAATTTAACAAGGCTGAGCGACCGATTGTTATCCAGATTTTTGGTTCGAATCCCAAAACGATGGCTAAAGCGGTAACAATTATTGAAAAAGAATTTTCGCCCGACGGGATTGATATCAACTTTGGCTGTCCGGTCCAAAAGGCAGCTAAACAAAACTTTGGCGCCGTGCAGTTGAGCAATCCAGATAGCGCCGTCAAGATTACTAAAGCGATAAAAAATGCGCTCGATCACACTCCTATTTCGGCGAAGATGCGATTACCGAATACTGATATCAAAAGCGCCATTAATTTTGTCAGCGCCATCAAAAACGCTGGTATCAAACTCATCGCCGTTCATGGCCGCACCGCCACCCAAAAATATCGAGGGCAAGCCGATTGGCAACCGATTTATGAAATCAAAAAGAAATTTCCAGATCTTTATGTTTTAGGCAACGGTGATATTAAATCCAAAAAAGATTTTGATAATAAAGTCGGTAATCTCGATGGCGTTCTCATCGGCCGTGCCGCCAAAAATAATCCGGAGATATTTTTAGAACTCAACAAGTAGAAACTCAATCTTGGCATTGATTGAATCAACAAAGTCCTAATTATATTCGACAATTAATCGATTATATTGATCGACTTGATTATTATAGGCCGAAATCTCGCTTTGAACTTTGGCCAATAAACTATTGTAAGCCGGAACGTTGGCGTTATAAGTCGCGATATCACCGATGGACTTATAACCATCAAGTGCCGTACCGAGATTTTTAAGATTTGCCTCATCAGTATTAATTTGGGTATTTTCTTGGTTTAAACTCTGTTTTAAAGCCGTAATTTGATTGGATAACTCAATGGTCGCGACAATCCCGCCGTAAGTTATACCATTAGTCTTAGCGATAATCTGTGGGTTGGAAAGTTCTTGGCCCGAAGCGACACTTTGATTTGTATTATAAGCAGGTAAAGCTTCCAGGGCACTCGCCTGGGAATTGTCTTTTAGCTCGGGGATTAAGCCAATTTTATTACCCGAAGTTGTTGTCTCGGCAAAACAATAGCCCGAATTATAAGAAGAATATTGAGCCGAGCACTCGACCCCCACTGCCATATGCTCATCTTGCGGAAAAAGAAAAACCGCCGTGCCAAAACCTTCTTGGCGGATTAAAGCGTCATAGAGCAGGCTTTTATCGCTACAAATCCCCAAGTCTTCATAAAGCGTTTCGTAGGGATATCTTGGATGGGTCAAATCGGTTTGGGCCCGCGTCACATCATAAGGAATAGCTTGGACAAAAGTTAGAGTCATTTCCGCCATCTGATCTTGGGTAAGGTTTTTCGCTCTTCCTAAAACTTCAAGATTAGTCGCCACTTGGCTGATGGTCTGATCCTTTTTGGGAAAGTTCAGATATTTATCAATTGAACTTTCTTCTTGACCGGTTAAAATCCCTTTTTCTTGATGGGCATAATATTGGTCAATGCTAAGATAAAGAGTTTCATCAAATGTATAATTTTGATGTTGATATTCCCACTGATAAGTCATTTCTTTGGGACCTTGCGGCGTGGGAAATCGACCCTGCCATACCAAATAAAATTCAAGAGCACTTAAAATAAAACCGATGAGTAAAACGGTTTTTAAAAGGCTCCAAAAATAGTTCTTGGGTGATTTTAAATTTTTTTCCATTTTAAGCTCGGAAGTCCGATCCCGCTTTAAAATGTGGCAAAAATTTTTCAGGAATTTCGTGAGCTCTTTGAGTTTTGGGATTAATAAATGTTTTGGCTTTTCGTTTTGAAAGCAAAAATGTCCCAAAGCCCGAGATGGTCACTTTTTCGCCGCGGAGCAACCCTTCTTTAATTGTTTCAACGAAAGCATCAATGATACGAATGGCCTCGTCTTCCGAAATGCCCGTATTTTTAGAAATGACTGCCACTAGCTCTGGTTTTTCCATTTTTCCTCCTTAAAAACCTATTTGGCAAATTCAATCGCCCTGGTTTCGCGAATAACATTAACTTTAATCATCCCCGGATATTGCAGATCGTCTTCAATTTTTTTGGCGATATTTTTCGAAAGTTTAATCGCTTCCAAATCATCGATGGCCTCCGGTTTTACCAGAATTCGCACTTCTCGGCCGGCTTGGATGGCGTAAGATTTTTCCACACCCGGAAAAGCATTAGCAATATTTTCCAATTCCTCCAAACGCTTGACGTAGTTTTCCAAAGTTTCACGGCGGGCGCCAGGCCGCGAGGAAGAAATGGCATCAGCCGCTTTAACAATGATCGCTTCTACCGATTTGGCCTCAATATCGTCGTGATGAGCCATAATCGCGTGAACAATATCTTCCGAAAGACCGTATTTTTTAGCAATGTCGCCGCTGATGTGATGATGGGGACCGGGAATATCGTGATCAACCGCTTTGCCGATATCGTGCAAAAGAGCGGCCTTTTTGGCCAAATTCACGTCCGCGCCCAGTTCCGAAGCGAGCATCCCCGCAATATAAGCCGATTCAATCGAATGCTGCAAAACATTTTGGCCGTAGGAAGTTCGAAATTTCAACCGTCCTAAAATTTTCAATAAATCGGGATGCAAACCCGCGACGCCGACTTCGTAAGCGGCTTGCTCGCCGGCTTCCTTGACTTGCTGACCAATTTCTTCTTTGGCTTTTTTGACCACTTCCTCAATGCGCGTCGGATGAATTCGGCCATCGGCAATCAGTTTTTCCAGAGCAACCTTAGCAATATTTCGCCGGATAGGATCAAAGGCAGAAATAACCACCGTGTCGGGCGTGTCATCGATAATTAAATCAGTGCCCGTTTCCTTTTCAAAAATTTGGATATTGCGACCTTCGCGCCCGATAATTCGTCCCTTCATTTCATCGGACGGCAAACTGACCGCCGTCGTCGTCGTCTCGACCGTATGCTCGGAAGCTAACCGCTGAATCACCGACGAAAGAATCTCACGGGCCATTAATTGAGCTTCTTCTTTGGCGATCTCTTTCTGCTCTTTGATTTTCTTAATCAAATCGTCTTTATATTCTTTCTCGACTTGCCGCAGCAATAGATCCAATGCCTCTTCCCTTTTTAATTTGCTAATTTTTTCAAGGGCTTCTTCGTGTTTTTCTCTAACAGCCGTAATTTCAGTTTTAATCACCTCGATTTCTTTTTCTTTTTCGAGAACTTTGTTTCGTTCGACATCGACTGATTCCGACCGATTATCAAGTGACTCCTCGCGCCGGCGAAGATTTTTTTCGAGCTCTTGGAGATCTTTTTTTAAATCTTCTTCTTCTTTTTTCGCTTGTTCTTTAATCTTTAAAGCTTCGTCTTTAGCTTCAAGTAAAATTTCTTTTTGTTTTTGGAAAACTTGATCTTTTTGTCTTTTGGCGATATAGATTCGTCCCATATAACCAACCGCCCCACCGCCCACGGCCGTGGCTATTAAATACAATATTAAATTGACCATTGCCTGCTCCGATCATTGAACCTTCCTTTTAAGATAGAAAAACCAGTCTAATTATATAACATCTAGGTGGGAATGTCAAAAAATGTGAGTTCATGATTTCTACTCTCTTAGCCAAAACCAATATTGATTTTCTAACTCTTGGTGAAGTTCATAAGTATTAGCGTGAGACAAAACGCCAAGATATGAATTTAAGGACTGTTTTATTGTCTCTTCGCTAATTAATCCTGTTTTATATTCCTTTACTCCTAGCTTTAACTTCTGGAAAATTCTTCTTTTTGTCTTAGTCCTTAAAAGCCGATGCTTTGGAAAGACGACAAAGCCCAAAAAATCAATTCCCTGACGAAATTTTCTAATCAAGATTTTGTTCGGATGAATTTCTAATTTGAGTTTTGTGGTTAAAAAAGCTTTTATTTTAGGGATTAAATTCAACAAACATCTTTCGTTATCTGACACAATCACAAAATCGTCGGTATATCGAACGTAATACTTTACTTTTAAGCTGTGTTTTATAAAATAATCAAATTCATTAAGATAAATATTGGCAAAAAGCTGGCTGGTTAAGTTGCCGATGGGTATTCCCCGGCCGAAGGCCGTCTCTCTCTCTCTCTCTCGATTCGAACGGGAAACTTTCAATAATTTCTCTTAGAAGCCAAATAGTGTTATCATCTTTAATTTTTTTGGTGATAATCGAAAGTAAAATTTTATGATCAGTTGAATCAAAAAATTTCTTAATGTCACATTTTAAAACGAAACAAGATTTTTGGCTATTTTTGCTGACTTTATTTAATGCATAAGCTAAATAATTTACCCCTTTATGAGTTCCTTTCTTAACCCGACAGGAAAAGGAGTGGGCGATAAACGTAGGCTCAAAAAGCGGATTTAGAACCCGAAAAACCGCATGGTGTAAAATCCGGTCTCGAACAGCTGCCTTATGAATTTTTCGCTGTTTAGGATCGCAAATGGTAAATGAGGTATAGACACCATGTTTATATCTGTGATACTTTAAGTCGCGGTGAAGCTTTAAGATATTTGATTCTAAATTCCACTCGAATTCCAAAACATCTTTTTTCTTGAGCTTGTCTACCTTAAACTCTTCCCAAGCAAGAAAAAGATTTTCAAGTGAAATAATTTCGTCAAAAATATCAGTATAAAATTTCATCGAAAGTAAAACCGATGCAAGAATTCGATATTCCCATCTTTAAGAAAACTTATGAACTTTACAAAAATTTTCATTTCGTTAGAAACACAGCGCCCAAACAAGAACGCTACACTATTTTTCTAAAATGTGAAAATATTATCCTTGAAATTATCGAAGGGATTTTAGAAGCGAGCGAGCTTTACAAAAATGAAAAAATGCCAGTTTTGAGAAAAACCAGCCGGAAACTGAATTTACTGAGAGTTTTCGTGCGTTTAATGAAAGATACGGAATCGATTAAATTGAAAGACTACACCGTAATGGAAGAAGAGATTGACGAAATTGGCCGCATGCTCGGCGGCTGGATCAAGTCTACTAAGGAATAAAAGAAAAACGCCTACTTTCGCAAGCGTCTTTCTTTTACAAGGAGAGACTTCGGGAGGAAGCCAGATGCAGAGCCATAGCACCCGCTGGCATCGTCAATCCAGCGGGAGCCGAACCAGACCTCATCGTCGCGGAAGCGGAAGCACGGCGCGCCGTCGAACTGGCCACCGGCTCCCGAACTGAATTCGTCTCCGGCACAATCGATCCAGAGGTCGTCATAGCGCTGAAGGCGTACCGGATTGGTCAGGATCATGACCCCAACCACGAAGGCTCCTAGACCAAATTCGCCCGTCGTGCATTCAATGACGACACGAGCTCGGCGAACGCTGCGGCCCCGATGGCGAATGCCGAACTGGGCCGGGACGACCAGAATGTCGGGGTTGCCCTGAACTTCGGCAAGTTCCTTCCAGAACTTCTTGGAACGAGCCGACTGGCGCAGGTGCTTTTCGTCAATCTGGCCCTCACGGTAGTTATAGAACCTACCGTCGCGAGCCTTCTTGATTGCGTTGAGCACGGTCTGCACCGCCTGGCTGTAGGTCGAGCCGAAGGTCCCAGGATTCTTCATCCAGTTGGGGATGGCAAACCATCCCTCGGCACCCACAGGCAGTTCGACCTCACCCTTCTCGATCTGCTGGAGCAGATCATGATTGGCGTAGCCGACGCCCGGGAACACTGCGCGGAGCTGGTTGCACTGTTCAGTGAGCCCGGCCGGCTTGCTGTAGCCGGAGAGGTAGCCGTACTTTGACGGCACTTCCTCGTCGCTGAATTCGTTTCTGACGCGATGCTCAGCGATGAAGTTACCGATCAAGTCGGCAAGGCCCGGCGTCTCGTTGACGCGCTGGGCCTCGTCTTCGGAGAGTGCCGCATTGTTGTATGCGGCTTCGACCACCGAGATGAACTTGAGACCCTTGGGGTCTCGGGTGGTAACAGACGGAGCCAATGCTTTCCTAGACATCGGAGCCATCCTCCTCGGATGTGATATGGCTATCTCCCTAATGGGATAAGCACTCTATAAACCACCATTTTTACCTGATAAATGATTTACAAAGCGCTTACCCCATGTATGTTTTAAGGTTCAAAGTAACAACATATAATAACATGAATCAGATTAAAAATCAAGTCTTTCGGCCGGAAATTATCATCGCTTTGCGGCCGGAATCGATATTATCTTGGCGGCCGGCCCAATCGTGAATGGCGTTATACAAAATGGTCGCATTGAACTGATAATGATCGCCGTGTTTGGTGCCCACATCTTGGACGATAAAATTATTTTGGTTATAGCCGATGATTAAAAGCATGTGATAAACCGGCCCGGGCGCCGTGTAATAAGGGTTGCCCAATAACTGCCCCGCCGCCGGCACAATCACCGGATGATTTTGGGCAATTTCGCGTTTGATGCTTTCGATACTGACGTTATAATTGACAGTCAAGTCATTAATTTGATAATAATCTTTGGCGACCAAAACCAGTTGGGCTGAGGTCAAATCTTGAGGATAACCGTTGGCATTTTCCCACGCGACAATGGCTTGAATTTGGTTTTCCATTGTTTGGGCCGAAAGACTGGCGCCCGTTTGCCAATATTTAAATAGAATCAAAGTCGCTTCTTCACAAGCCTCTTCGTGGAGGGTGTCCCAATTGCCGAGTGGTGCTTGAGTTTGAAAAGGAAAACCTGAAATTAAATAAGAACTGGGAAGAGAAGAAGATGTTGATTGCTCCGGCGTCGGCGTGGGTGAAGAAAGTAATACTGGACTGGGCGAAGCCGCAAAATTTGAATTTGAATGCCCATACTTATAATTGATTACCAAACCAACGGCCAAAATAACGACTAGAGCTAAAAATAAAAAAATGACTTTTTTCACTCATATATTTTAGCATTTTTCTTTATTCTTTTAAAAGGACTTTGACGTTTTTTGAATATTAAAACTAAAAGATTTAAAATAAAAACATGGGGATAACGTTTTTGATTATTTTATTTTTAATTTCATCCGCCGTGATTTGGTACGCCGGTGTTTATTTGGCTAAAGCAACCGATACAATTGATACCCGATTTAATTTAGGCGACGCGTTAGGCGGCTTAATTTTACTGGGTATTGCCGGCAGTCTGCCTGAAATTGCCGTTGTCGTAAGCGCCGCTTTAAAAGGAAATTATGACGTTATCATTGGCAATTTAATCGGCGGCATTTCGATCCAAACGCTGGTGATCATTATTTTTGACGCCATTGTCAAAGGCAAAAAACCCCTCTCGTACTTAGCCGGTTCAGCCATGCTGGCTTTAGAAGGACTTTTTGCCATTGTCATTATTGCCATGACGATCGTGGGCGCCAAACTGCCAGCCAATGTTCATTTCGCCGGCATTAGCCCGATTTCAATTCTAATCGTTTTGGCCTGGATTTTAGGTTTATTTTTAATCGATAAAGTCAGACAAATAAAAGCTTTTAATACAGTTTTGCCGGACGCAGATCCCGGCCGTCGGCATAAAGAGCGACGAGCGGTTGAAAATCACGTTTTTTTCAAAGGCCGCTCAAATTCCTTCGTTTTTTTAATTTTTGGCTTGGGTGCTTTGGCCACTTTGATCGCGGGGGTAGTGCTTGAGAGAACCGGCAATTCCATTGCTACCACCTTCGGCATTTCCTCCGGCATCTTTGCCGCCACCTTCATGGGGCTGGCCACGTCCCTTCCAGAAATCAGCACGGGCGTGGAATCCATCCTTATCGGCGATAATCAACTTTCCATCAGCGATATTTTTGGCGGCAATGCTTTTATGCCGGTCATTTTTATTTTAGCCGATATTTTATCCAAAAAACCAGTCATGACTTTCTCGACCGGACAGGATATCGGTTTTGCCATTTTGGGTATTCTTTTAACGGCTATTTACTCAATCGCCTACATTTTTAAACCGCAACGAAGATTTTTGCGTTTGGGAATAGATTCAATTTTAGTTCTAATCTTTTATATTCTTGGACTGGCTTTAATTTTTACCCACTAACTCTTGATATTTGGCGAAACTAAAATATAATTTAGTTAAACATTTAACTATAAAGAGGATACAGATGAAATTTCGAATTTTTAAATCAAAGAAAAAAAAGGAACGGCTTTTAGATGTGCTGGCGGGTTTGGCCTTGGGTATTATTTTGACATTTATTTTTATTAAGTACGTTTCACCGGCGATCAAATCAAGTGAAAACAAACAAAATAATGCTAATGGTAACGCCGCCGTTCAAACGGGGACGACGACCATCAGCGATTCGCCTTATTTGGGTGACAAGACCAAAGCGAAAGTGGCCATTGTTGAATTTAGCGACTTCGAATGCCCTTATTGCCAAGCATTTTATCAGCAAACTTTTGACCAAATCGTCAGCCAGTATGTCAATACTAATAAAATAATTTTTGTTTATCGGGATTTTCTTGGTGTTGGTCAGCCGGCCGCCGAAGTCGATGCCAATGCCGCCTTATGTGTGAAGAGTCTTGCTGACAATCAAACATATTTTCAAATGGCCAAGCTAATTTATCAAAATACTGGTCTTGAAGGTCAGGGAATTGCCACCGATAAAATGGTAACCCTGGCGAGCGGTCTCGGCGTCAGTAAGGATAAGTTTACACAATGCCTAAGTTCCGACCAGTTTAAAAATACCATCCAAAAAGATACTGACGACGGCAATAAAATTGGCGTGACCGGCACGCCCAGTTTTGTCATCGGAAAGTTAAAAAGCAACGGTGAAGTTGACGGTGAATTAATCGTCGGCGCCGAGCCATTTTCTTCTTTTCAAACAACGATTGATAAATATCTCAAATAAATTTGAAAATCGGATGATTTACAAAAACCGACTAATTTAGTCGGTTTTTGTAGTAGACTTAATGCGATTTCTTTCAAACGCCTTTTAAGCTGGCTGAACCAGCTGATATCCTCATTTATTGGCCACCTTTATAATTACCAGCGATTTTCCAAATGCCTCGTTCGCGAAAAGCCGGAATTGACTGACGACGAGCGGAGTTAAAAACTGCTGGCGCTTTTAAGTTATTTTTTCTGACATAATCTGAAAGATTAATAATTTCCGATCCTTCAAAATAGGTTATCCTTTTATTAAGCGATTCAATCAGAGCAAGGGCGATAACTTTTTCCATTAGTTTTAAGTTCTTGCTCAATTGATATTCTTCGAATGCCCGATAATAATCAGCTTTCTCCTTGTTCCTGATAATTATCCGAGGAAAACCAAGTCGCAAAAGCTGAAAATTAGTAATAACCCGGCCAATCCGGCCGTTACCGTCTAAGAAAGGATGGATCCACTCAAATTCGAGATGAAATTTAGCAATTTTATCGGCAAAATAAAGCCTGTGATCGCTTGAATAATCGATCAAAATATTATCAATTAATCGCTCGACCTGTTCAGGAGCCGGAGCAATGTGAGCACCGACTCTAACATACTCGCCGCTCTGGCGAAAACGACCAGCAATACGATCGTCGATGCCGCCGATTAGCATCTGGTGAATAAGTAAAATTAATTCTTTCGATAGTTCTTCCGTCTGTGCCTTATTTCTTGTGTAATCAACGACTCTGGCAAGATTTTTAGCCTCGTAGACCTCGCGGAGAGAAACATCTCGGAAAAGCTCCTGCTCGAGAAGAATTTTTTCTGTTTCTTTGAGAGTTAGAGTTGAGTTTTCGATGGCGTTGGAGTTGTAAACGCTTTCCGGCACTTCGGCTTGATCAATAATCGTCAAAAGAGCATCTTTGCCCTGTTTAAAAAGATTGTATTTTTCTTTTAGGTCTTTTAATTTATCTCGATAAGGTTTTGTTAATGCCATACTCTAATTATAATATATTCACTAATATTTGTCAATAGTTAGTGAATAATTACCTTTTTTAATAAATATTCACGCTTTTTCTTGAAATATCTCAAGGGGAGTCGAACCCGTCTACCTTGTGAGTTAACATGGGAAAACAAAAAAGAGCCTAATTTTTAGACTATTTTTGTGCCTCCAAACCTGTTAGCATCCCTTTTGGTAGCCTGTAGGGGAGTTGAACCCCTCTTTCCAGCTTGAAAAGCTGATGTCCTAACCGATAGACGAACAGGCCATATTTATTCATATTTTGTACCAACCAAGTTGTTTTACACTACCCAAGCCAGAAACCCTGACAAATCAGGAACTCTGGCTTGAGGAACATTCGGATCTAGAACTCTTAGCCCTTTTAAGACCCTTTATCTCTTTCTAATAGTAGAATATCAGGTTTAAGAGTAAATTTCAAGCAAATTTTGAAAAATATATCGCTTTAAGCGATTTTTTACTTGACTTCTACCCTAAGAGGGGTTATAACAAAAGCGAAAAGAAAATATGCAAGCTTTAAGATTAACCTTCGCTATCACCGCCGTCATTGTTTATATTTTAGTTTTTCCTCACGTCATCAATCGCTACAAATTTTTTATTAACCGAGAATAAACTCTGATCCAACAATTAACAGGCAATAGTGGTTAAAATTTAAGATTTTTTCTTTGTTAAATCCCACTCGCGTTAACCCGCAACCCCTTTACCCGCAGGTGGTTTTTTAGTATTATTAAATTAAAGAAAAAAATAATAGGAGGCCAAATGGACGTAAAAAAATCATTGTTAGATGTTATTTCTGGCACTGGCGAAGCCGGGAAAACTGTTGTTTCGGTCAGTGGCGACATCATTAAGGAAGGTGAGGCAACTGTGGGCGATCTAATTCATGTGACTTTTGAAATCGCTAAGGAAACTGGTAAAGATACGGTTGAACTAGTGAAAGATGTCGTTATTGGTGCAGTCAAAGCGACCACTGAAACAGCCGCCGTTGGCGAAGAAGGAACGGCCAATGTGATTGTTGAAGCCGAAAAAGCGGCAGGTGAAATTACTGAAGAAGGCGGCGAGGATGTTCGCAAAGGCATTGACGAAGCAAAAAAGATTGTCAAAGAACCACTCAAATAGACCTCTTTAACAAAACGGCTCCGCCGAGTGGGCAGAGCCGTCCAAGACGAGGTCGAAAGGACTACGGGCAGCGGAAGGCCCATCGACAGTTAGCGGGCCAAAAATCGCTCCAGAAATCGTCTGAAAAGGCAAAAGAGCTGCAGAGCCAGCGTTTACCAAAGACGCTGGCAAGATTGAAAACCCCGGGGTAGCCGTTGGAGTCGATGATGGGCTCCATGCCGATAAGCAGCCATTCCCCCTTGGGTTGATCGCGGTATTGAAGTCGCATCGCCGGACCGACTTCGGCGGCGCAAAGCTGCAAGCCCAACGAAAGCGCCTTTTGGTAAATCTGGATGCGGGTGGCGCCGTCGGGAAAGCCCAACTCCGCGACAGTGACGATCTTGATCTTAACGGCCGTTGGCTTCGAGGCGACTTTGACTCGCTTTAGGATATCATCGCCCCATCGGCCAATCCTGAATCCGGCACCAATAAGCGCCTGGCGCAGAGCTTCATTCGACACGTACGTACCGAGTTTAACCGTCATAGACGGCGGCCACTCAGTGACGGCCGAATCAGATGTCGATACGAAGGCGCAGCCAGCCAGAATAACGACTAACAACAAAACAGATAATAGCCATCCAGCCTTTCTCATGCGGCTTCTCCTCTTAATGCGGATGTCGCGATCGGGAAGGTCGTCCGAGGCATCTCGGATGTTCCTCCTTGCGTTTTTTTGGTCTTCGCCTGACGATGTAAATATACAGTCGAACCTTAAGGAGTAACACTCCAAAACTACCGATTCGACTATCTGATGATGATAGCACAATTTGTGCTAAAAAATCAAGTCCTGGAACAAATTTCCAAGGTTAGAAAAATAATTCGAATCCCAAGTAAGGTTATTTAAAATAGGGCTGTTTAACAACAAAAAAGACCCAAAAGTCTTTTGCATCTTTTCCTACCCCTTATACTCTTTTCTCTCCTCTTAAAAAGTTCCACTTTCTAACCTGAGGGCCACCAGGGACTCGAACCCTGAACCATTTCCTTAAGAGGGAAATGCTCTACCATTGAGCTAGTGGCCCATATCAATTTTTTTTGAAGCTTCCTCAATCCACCCCAAAATTCTGTGCCTAAGATTTTCACTGCAAAACCTAATTTTTATTGTTCCGTTGTATAGTATGTTTTTCCTGTGGCCTGTTCCTTCTGGTTTAATATAACTTTTGCAAAAATTATTTAAAGGAATTCCAGTTAACACCGACCAGTATTTCTTCATTCTAACTTCATCTTGTCCGGAATGTACATGAAGTTGAGCTTTTAACTTAATTGGTTTGACTGAACAGAATTTCTCAAACCATTTCACCATGAATTTGATGATTTTAGGATCAGAGTTTGAAACTTCAGCATTTTTTGTTTTACTACCTTCGGCCCAATAAAGTGCAATACCCATTAATTTAAATTCTTGATTCGATATATTTCCTATTTCTTTTTTTGCCAATGTTCTAATTCTTTTTATCTCTGCTTGTCTATTCCGATGATTTGCCTCTGCGCCATAATTTTTTATTGGACGTTTGGTGCTTAAACGCATCAGTTGAGAATTAGTTAAACAAATGTCTTTACACCATAAGCTCAAGCTGCTTTTTGAAACTTTAACTTGCTCCAAAATTTCTCTGTAGCTCGAACCTTCTTTCCTCAGTTTTCGAACTAATTTTTTTTGAACAATTTTAGTTTTCAACCGAACCTCTGACTTGATGATACAGTAACAATGTGCCATGAGTCAAATTATTAAGGATCGCCCCTGGAGGGAATCGAACCCCCAACCTTGACGTTAGAATCGTCCTGCTCTATCCGTTGAGCTACAGGGGCATAAAATAAAAAAAGTTTACGCTACAAAAATTATAGCATATTTTACCCTTAAAAGACAGAGGCCCGCTGGCGGTTCAAATTTGTTATAATAAAAGTACTATGAAAGTAAATCATTCCGCCGCTCAAAGTCAACTCGAGGCAAAAGATTTTTCTAACCAGCCAGTCGAGAAGGTTTTAAGTGACCTTAAAAGCCGAGCCAGTGGTCTGACTAGTCAAGAAGCGGCTAAATTTTTAGCCATTTATGGCCCAAATGAAGTCAGAACCAAAGATGAAAAAAGTGCATTTTCACTGTTCCTTAGTAAGTTTTACAATCCGCTGGTAATTATGCTTTTTATTGTCGCTATTTTTTCCATCTTTTTCGGCGAAAAAGTAAGCGCCATTATTATCATTGCCATTGCGTTCTTAAGCGTCATTTTGTCATTCATTCAGGAGCACAGCGCTTCTAAAAATGCCAAAAAACTTCAGGAAATGGTTAAAGTGAGCGCTACAGTACAACGTGACGGCATAAAAAAAGAGGTAGCTTTAAGCGAAATTGTGCCAGGCGATATCGTCGAGCTTTCGGCCGGCAAACTCGTGCCCGCTGATTTAAGAATCATCCAAAGCAAAGATTTGTTTGTTAACCAGTCTTCACTGAACGGTGAGTCTTTCCCTGTTGAAAAAGATTCTGCCTCTCAAACAACAAAAACCACTTCCATTTTTGATGCTCAGAATCTTCTTTTTATGGGCTCGAGCATCGCGTCGGGCAGCGGTCAAGGGGTGGCCATAATTACTGGCCGCCAAACGGAATTTGGCAAAATAACTGGCGAACTAACCGCCGCCAAAACCGAAACGGCTTTTGACCAAGGCATTAAAAAATTAACGTGGCTTTTAATCCGATTTATTGTTGTTTTAGCCCTTTTCATTTTTTTGGTCAACGCCCTCTTTAAGGGCAATTTCGTGGAATCCTTACTTTTTGCCTTGGCTATCGCGGTCGGACTAACACCCGAAATGCTCCCTATGATTGTGACGGTTAATCTGTCCAAAGGGGCTATTAATATGGCTAAGAAAAAAGTGATCATCAAAGAGCTTGATTCCATTCAAAACTTCGGGGCAATGGACGTGCTTTGCACCGACAAAACCGGCACGTTGACTCTTAACGACATCACTTTAGTTGAATATACCGATTTTGCCGGTCATAAAGATGATGAAATTTTAAGACTCGCCTTTATTAACAGCAACTTTCAAACCGGGCTGACCAATCTTTTAGAGCAAGCAATTTTTGATTATAAAAAATTCGATCTAAAAAATATTCGAAAAATCGATGAAGTGCCCTTCGATTTTTCGCGGCGGATCTTATCGGTGGTGATTGACGATCAAGGCAAAGATAAGCTCATTGCCAAAGGGGCCCCGGAAGAAATTTTAGCGAGATCGAATTTTTATTACCTCGGTGGACAGATTCTAAAATTGGAAGAAGCTCAAATCGAAAAGCTAAACCAAGAGTATGATAATTTTAGCCGCGAAGGCTTCCGCGTTTTAGCAGTGGCTTACCAAGAAGTGGAGAAAAAACCAAGTTATTCTCAAAAAGACGAGGCCAATTTGATTTTTGTGGGGTTTATTTCTTTCCTAGATCCGCCGAAGCCGGACGCCGCTCAAGCGATTAAAAATCTTGAATCGCTGGGTATTACATTGAAAGTTCTTTCCGGTGACAACGAGTTGGTAACCGAAAAAATTTGTCGTGAAGTTGGCCTTAACACCGAAGGCATTCTGACCGGCACCGATTTAGAAAAATTAAACGATGACGAAGTTAAGCACAAAGTTGAAACGGTCAATGTTTTTGTGCGGCTAGATCCCCTTCAAAAAGAAAGAATCGTGACGGCGCTTAAGAGTAATAATCACATTGTGGGTTTTTTGGGCGACGGCATCAATGATTCACCTTCAATTAAAAAAGCCGATGTCGGCATCTCCGTCAACAACGCCACCGATATCGCCAAAGAAACGGCCAACATCATTTTATTAGAAAAGAGTCTGATTATTTTGGGAGATTGCGTTAAAGAAGGCCGCCGCACTTTTGCCAATGTGATTAAATACATCAAAATGGGGGCCAGTTCTAATTTCGGCAATATGCTTTCAATGACCGGCGCCAGTCTTTTCTTGCCGTTTTTACCCATGCTGCCACCACAGATTCTTTTGAATAATTTTCTTTATGACGTCTCTCAAACGGCCATTCCGACCGACGACGTGGACGAGGAATATCTTAATCATCCCCGGCCGTGGGACATCAAATTCATTAAAGAATTTATTATTTATATCGGGCCGATTAGCTCAATTTTTGATTTTGTCACTTTTGGCGTGATGTGGTTTTTCTTCCATGCCAGCCCGGCTCTTTTCCACACAGGCTGGTTTGTTGAATCGCTTTGTACCCAAGTCCTGGTCGTTCATATTATTCGCACCCACAAAATTCCATTTTTTGAAAGTAAGCCGAGTAAAATCCTGCTTTTGGCCACTTTGGGAATCGTTTTCGTGGCTTTAGTTTTGCCTTACTTACCCTTCGCCGCTTCTTTAGGTTTCGTACCCCTACCGGCCATTTTCTTCTTAATTTTACTGGGCATTGCTGTTTTTTACCTTGCTTTAGTTCAACTGATTAAAAATTGGTTTACCCGACGATTCGGGTTTGAATAGATATTTTTTTGAGGGAAATTTAAATATTGACCGCTCGCCATAATTAAACTAAGATGAATTTTTAAAACTAGAAAGAAGATCCATGCCCGATAAAATCAAGGTTAAAATTTTTACCACGCCGACTTGTCCGTGGTGCAAGTTAACCAAAGATTATTTAACTAAAAACAAAATTGAATTTGAAAATATCGACGTGACAACTGATCAAAAATCTGTTTCAGAAATGATCGAGCGCTCGGGCGAAATGGCCGTTCCCCAACTTTGGATTGGTGATGAAGTGGTTGTCGGCTTTGACCACAAAAGAATCGGTGAATTACTCAATATCAAAGATAAGTAATTCTCTATCGATTAAGAGATCTCTGGAAAAATTATTTGGCGGCTAAAAGGAAGTTAAGAATCACCGAAATGATGGAGAAGATTAAAGCCGCCCAAAAGGCCGGCCAAAAACCAGCCACGTTAAAGCCTTTGACGACCGTAGCCACAAACCAAAAGAGGATGGCGTTGATGACTAAAGTAAAGAGACCTAATGTTAAAATATTGACTGGTAAGGTCAGCAAAATTATCAAAGGCCGGATGACAGCGTTAATCAAAGCTAACACCAGAGCCGCGATTAAAGCGGTATAAAAGTTCTGCACGCTTACGCCCGGCACCAAATACGTTATTAACATTAAAAGCAAGGCATTAAAGATCCAACGAAGAATAAACATCTGACCTCCTTTTTTAAACGGCAATATCCCGACGGGCGAAATAAATCGCTCCAGCCAGCGTCGTCACCGCCGCCACGCCGATGAAGACCAAATAGGCCCAGTGATCAATTTGGTTATAAGTCAAAGCTTTGGGCGGACTATAATAATAAAAAAACGAAGCGTATTTTAGATTGGCCAAACTCTCTTTTAAAGACGAAACGACATTGAGGACATACATTAAAACAATAATGCCGGCACTGACAAAGAAAACTTTGCCTTTATCGGAAAAAATCGCCGAAAACATCATCCCTAAACTGAAAATGGCCAAGCCAAAAAGAAAAGACATCACCGTCATCGTGTAAAAATGATTCGTATTAAAACTGACATGATAAATTTGACAAAACGGGATCGCCGCTAAAATCGAGATAATGGTAAAAATAATGAGCATCAAGAGACCTGCCAAATAACGACCGAAAAATAATTTTAGCCGTGAAACTGGTTCGGAAAGTAAAAACTCAATCGTCCCATTTTCGACTTCACCCGAGAGAGCAAACCCCGAAAAACCAATCACTAAGGCAATTGCCAAGAGCGGCCAAACAAGAGAAAATTGCTCAGTGGCTAAAAACCCCTGGACGGTTGTAAAACTACTCGGATCAAAATTAAAAGCTTTTAAAAAACCTTCGGGCATAGTTTGGATGAAAGCGGTTTTAACTTGGCTGAAATCCGGAAACAAAGCAATATACATCCAAAGTAAAGCCACCGCTGATAAGCAGTAGATGACCAGTAAAACTCGACGATCTTTGATGGCACGGCTAAAAATCGTCCCCATTATTTTCCTCCGTCCTGATAATACTCAAAGAAAACTTCTTCTAATGTGGCGTGGGTAATTTCTAAATCGGCAATTTTATAACGGTTTAACTTTTTAATTAACGGGTCAATCTCGCCTTTAATATCTAAAATGAACCCGTCCGGCAAGTCCTCTTGAATCTCGCCAATATTTTGAAAATCAGTTTTGTTAAAGGCGCCGGCAAAGTGAACGGTCGCCGAATGAATTCTTTTGGCTTTAAGAGCTTGGATGCTTTCGGTCGTCACCAACTTACCCTCTTTAATAATGGCGACGCGATGACAAATCCGGTCAACTTCGGAAAGATTATGGGACGACATAAAAATAACGCTGCCCTTTTTTTGAAAATCTTCCAAAATTTTATAGACAACATTTTGGAGCAATGGGTCCAAGCCGGCCGTCGGTTCGTCCATAATCACTAATTCCGGCTGATGCATTAAGGCCAAAATGATACCGAGCTTTCTTTTGTTGCCAGTCGAGAGATGGCGAAATTTTATTTTTGGATCAAAATTAAAATCGGAAATCAACTGGCTTAAAACCTTTGATTGGTCGTTGAGATGCTCACTGAAATTAAAGTGATCCTGGCCGGTCCAACCGTCATAAAGTGAAACGTCCGCCGGCAGATAACCGACTTTTTGTTTAATCTCACTTGAATTTTTCGTCGAATCGAATCCAAAAACTTTTATTTCTCCCTTTGTCGGCCTGAGAAAATCCATAATACAGCGAATAGTCGTCGTTTTACCAGCACCATTCGGGCCCAAAAAACCAAAAATTTCACCCTTTTCAACTTCTAAAGAAACATCATCGACAGCTTTAGTTTGACCAAAGTATTTACTAAGGTTCTCTATTTTTAGAACAGCCATAGATTAATTATATAAATAAAATGATAAAATTGCTACTCATGAAAGCGATAATGGGTATGGCGGGGCGGCCTGGCAACTCAATCGCAAAACTCTTGAAAAACCATTGAACATTTTCTATAAATCTATATTGCCATAACCTCCAATTTTGTTTTGCAGAATATCTTCAATATGCTAATATCTAAATATGAAAATAATTGCCGCCTCGATTAATCTTTCCAAACTCAAAAAAATGTCAAAAAATATGTTTGGCAATTTTGTCAAAGCGGTTATTGATATCCAAAAAGAAATTATGGCTCTCGACGCGCCGATGCATGCCGATGAAGAAGCCGAGTTATTAAAAAAGGGTTCTAAACAGGAAAATCTATGGGGGATAAATTTATACCCAGAGCATTTCGAGAAAGAAAATTTTATTGAGTTCGATTCAATGATCAACATCCGTCCATCAGCCAACAATCGTACACGAAGCATCGATGATCCCGAACTTAGAGTAAAAATTACCGAAATAGTCAATAAACTTGTTAAAAAATGAATCTCATTTACCACAAGGGATTAACAACAAAAAATTGGTTTTCAAAAAATATTTTTTACCAAATGGCTAATATTGGTTCAGAAGTTGGCCGGGCTAATATTTGGAAGAAAAAAAATCACCAAGATTCGGTATTGGCGTTCGAGCGCGCTTTGGAGCTTTTGGATTTAACGATCATCGATCCCAAAAATAAATCCAAACTAAAAGAACTTTTAAGACTGCGCGAAGTCCTGGCAGACTATTTTGTTTTTGACAATCAATACAAATCATCAGAACATTTATGGAATAATTATTTTAATGCTTTCGGCTACGCCGCACGCTTAAAAACTTAACCTTTTATAAATCATTCGCGTTAGCGAGTGGTTTACTCCTAAAAAAGAGAAAGCACCGCAAGGATTCTTGCGGTGCTGGTGTTCATAACGGCCTCTAATGCTTATCTGGCGCTTCCCAGATCGGCGTTTCGCAGATCTTCAGCGGCGCTCTCGGGTGAGCGCGGGTTGATGTACGCGCCCGAACCTTTCTCGAAGGCCGCCTGAATCGCCTCGGTGATCGGTTCGATTTGGCAATGCCAGTGGTAAGTCGGCAGCTCCGGATCGTTTGTCGGTGCGGTGTGAAAGTAGAGGTTGTAGTCGGGATCGTTGAGCGCCACCCGAAGCCTCATCAACACAGCCTGCAACAAACGGGTAAACTCCGAGAGGAAGTCAGTCCCTTGAGGATGAGTGGAGATGTTGGCGAAGTAGCTCTGGTGATATCGCGGCCCCACTACCACCTGATAGGGCGTGCGAGAAGTGAACGGACACCAGGCCATGAAGTTCGCGCTGGTTTGCACCAGCCGCTCCTTTTCTTTGATCTCCCACTCGACCTCGTCGCAGTAGAAACAGGAACGAGTCTGGTCGTAATAGTGCCGGGCGCCCGCCAGTTCATGGTGAATACGTGTGGTCAACATCGGCAAGGCCATGAGTTGGCTGTGGGGATGGGGTTGGCTAGCACCGGCCAAAGGACCGTAGTTCTTGAACAGGAAGATACAGTGGATGTTGCGGTTACTCCCGACGGCCAGCGTCAGCTCCCGCCACATATGCAGCACTTCGCGGAAGTAGAAGGATTCGAAGGTCTCGAGACACGCCTCATGCTGAGGTGACTCGATGATAACATAGTGAAACCCGAACGCAGGCAATACCGCGTACGGGCCACGCCTTTCCACCTCCAGAATCTCAGAGGGAATCGAGGCGTTCACCGCCGGCGCCAGGTTCGGTACCACTCTCACCCACCAGCCAGGGCTATCGGCCTTCGTCCCTTTAGCCCGGTACGCATTGACCTCCTTTGGGGTCCTTCCCTCCCGACCTTCTTCGAAAGGACAGGTCGCACCGCTCACAAGAGTGGGATTGACCTTGGACCAGTCACGATCTCCTTGCCGCCGCAGCTTCTCCAGTGGCTTCTCCCGGTCAGAACCGATAATCACCACGGTTCCCGAGATTGGATTCCGTCTCAGTTCTTCAACCCGACGCGCCATCATTCCTCTCCTTTACCAAAAAGAACCAGTCCTTACTGGTCCTCTTGGTTTTGTCAAAGGTCCCAACGATAAAAACAATATAAACCTTATACTCTAATTTGTCAAATATTTGTGCTGGTCCAATACATCGTGTACACTTTTCAACCTTAACAACGATGACAAATGACTAACATAGCTTGGAGATTGTGCAAGATTGATCCATAATGCATTTAGATAATTTTGTACCATGTAAATTTAGTCAAAACCCATGCTCGATATTAATCTCAAAAGCGTCAACCATGTATTGGATCAGTATTCAAAAACACATAAAACATAAATAGCGAAGTGTTCACGATGTGTCTGGACCTAGACAATATTTGGGGCCCTTTGGTTAGGGATGTTAGAAATTAGTTGCAAAATAATTATATTAGAATACCAAATCTGAAATCAATTCAAATATAGCCCTCATATATTTATAGCACTTGACAATTATGAACATATGTTCTAAAATTAAGTTGAAAGGAAATTATGCGTGGAAGACCAAAGAGAAAAAGATTAATCGGATTCAATCCCGAAATTACCTACTTTAAACCAGCGGGAGTACCTCTAAGAAATTTGTCAGAGGAAGTTTTAACTTTGGATGAAGTAGAAGCGATAAGATTAGCTGATTTAAATGATTTGGACCAAGAAGAAGCGGCAAAGAAAATGGGTGTTTCCAGAATAACATTTTTAAGAATTGTACATGCTGCCCACCGGAAAATTGCCGCCAGTTTAATTTATGGTAAAGCAATCAAAATGAAAGGAGGTGATTATATCATGCCAAATTTAGATGGTACTGGCCCATTAGGGCAAGGTCCGCAAACAGGAAGAGGAATGGGCGTTGGCCGCGGACGCGGTCGAGGACAAGGTTTAGGCGGCACGGCTGAATGTCTCTGCCCCAAATGTAGTGAAAAAGTTCCGCATCAGCGAGGTGTACCTTGTATCCAGACTAAATGCCCAAAATGCGACTGCCCAATGGCTGGCGTTTTCTGCCGACCACAGTAAGGATAACTTTTTGAGCCAAAACAAAAAGCCGACTCGTAAAATTTCTGGGTCGGTTTTTTGTTGGGGTGGTCGAGCGGATTCGAACCGCCAACCGCCTGGGCCACATCCAGGTGCGCTACCATTGCGCCACGACCACCATCTTTGGCGCCCTCGAGAGGATTCGAACCCCCAATGCCAGATCCGAAGTCTGGCGTGATATCCATTTCACCACGAGGGCCTATTTAGCCATTTGTTGTTAGTCATTTGTATTATATCAATAACTAACACCAACAACATAAAATTAATGACCAGATTGGAGCGGGTAACGGGATTCGAACCCGTGTTGCTTGGTTGGAAACCAAGTGCACTACCACTGTGCTATACCCGCACATTTTCGGGGACCCGAGACTCGAACTCGGAACCTCCGCCTCCCAAAGGCGGCGCTCTAACCAATTGAGCCAGTCCCCGTGGTCTATCCTAGATTATAGCCGAAAATCATCACCCGATCAACCCTCCTCGCTGATATGAAAAACAAAAACACCAGGGGTAATTTCTTCATACGGGTAGTGCCAAAGCCACGAATAAGCGCCGGTCTCGGCATAAGTGGCCGCCACAATCACACTCCCGGTCACATTGGTCTCATCGGGCGTGACCAAAGGCAAATCGATCCCGTAGTAGACCAGAGACGGTTGGCCATCCCACGGATAAATTAAGCTGAATTTTTCGTCCGGATGATCATAAACATAGGCTTTGATTCGGGCAAGATCCTGACCCCAATCCAGATTGGAATCGGTGGCAATTTTATAACCATTGCTTGAACCGCCAGCCGCCTCATTAAAATAACTTAAATAATTCGGGTAAGCCGAAAGGGACGAATAGAAATACCAACCGATCAATAAAATTAAAATAACGGCCAGCCATAATTCCCAAATCTTTTTTAGTTTAGAAAAATTGACCAAATTAATCGACTTGGCAGCAAAGACGACTAAAAATGGAAAAATCGGTAAAACGTGACGCACACCCAGGTCTGCTCTGGTATTGATGCTCATCAGTAAATAGGCCAACGGCGCGACAATCAAAATTAATTCGTCAAAGATTAATTTGGCGCGGATTTTTTTGAAAAATATAATTGCCAGGCCCAACAATCCGAAAAGGGCCAACGGCGTTTTATAAAAAATCAGAACCGGAAAATAATACCACCAACCGGTCGAGGAATTATGGCCTAATAGATAAGAGCCGTGGCCACCGACAACGTGCCGGGTAATTAAGGCAAATCCTTTGTAAAAGTCGGCGGGGAAAAGCAAGGGCCGAATTTTGCTAAAAATTCCGTCAAAGAAAGTGGGAACATAATTATAAGACGTCCACAAGCGAATATTTTCTGAAAGGCTGCCGATCGGCGGCGGCGGCACCATCAAAGAAAAGCCGTAAGTGGCCCAGACGACAAGGAAGCCGATCACCCCCAAACCAATAAAACCGAGAAAATATTTCAGCCAGTTTTTGATGTTTTTATCTAAGAAAAGTTTGATGATCGCTAAAATGATAAAGATCGGGATAAGCATCACGCTGGTATACTTTGAGGCAAACGCCAAGCCACTAAACAGCCCGACCCAAGTAACCCCCCACCACGACGGCTTTTTAAGATATTCTCCCCAAAAATAGGTCGCAATAAACATAAAGAGCGCCACCCCCAAATCCGTATCAATGAGGTGACCGTGAGCTAAGACATTAGGCATAAAAAGAATTAAAGCGGCCGCCAAAAGACCAGCCTTTTTACCATACAAACGGTTGGCCCAAAAATAAGTCACCCAGCCCAAAATGAGCGTCAAAATAATAAAGGGAAACCGTCCCCAAAAAAGAAGTTTATTGACGTTGTTTCCGAGCGAGTAAAAAAACGTCACGGCCATCGATCGGGTTTCCTGCCATGAATCGTAATAATAATTACTCGCTTTGTCCCACAAAGGATTAGGACCGTCAATGGGGGTGCGAAGATGAGAAAAAGTAAGAATCGGCAAGGCGCTCAGTTCTTTCAAAAAAGGCGGATGTTCGGGATCTAACCGAAAGTCACCTTTGACTAAATAAGTGTAGCCGGCAAAAAGATGAACCCCTTCATCGGTTGTTTGCGAATCTCCTCTGGCCACGTTGATCAAAATGACGAAAGCGACAAGAATAATGAAGGCCAGTAATAAATTGTATAAAATATTTTTTTTCATCACGGATGCCTTTAGGTGACCGCTTTTTTCTCGGTCACCCGAAAAGTTAAATATTTACCCAGCATAAATCTTGTTTGAGAATCGATTGCTGGTAGCGACGAGAAAAATATGGCCATGACCGGCGTCAAAATCCACTGTGCCAAAATTTCCAGATATTTACCCCAGCGGTAGCCGGCCGGCCGAGCGGGCATTAGCAAAGTAGCGATTGTCATCGAAGTAAGTAATCCAAGCCAAGTCAAGCTCAGAAGGACACGAATAATAACCGGCAGATTTTGGGCTAAAACCGTGTTTCTAAAACCTGGGCCAAAAACAAGCGGCAGCCAACCAATGATCGCCAGATAGATCGAAGCCGTCGCCAATGAATAGTTCGCCTCAAAGAGACGATAATTTTTAACGATCCGATCCCAAAGAGAAATTTGTTTTGATTTAATCGAGTTGATAACGACGTAGGGAAAATGCTCCACGCCGTAATACCATCGTTTTTTTTGTAAATATTGATTTTTAATCGTCTGAAAATAGGTCGGCGCCAAAACCGCATCCATATAAACCGGCACAAAGATGGGAACCACTTGGTGGTCACCATCAAATTTAAAATAGGCACGCCAAAATTGACGGGAGTCTTCATTAACAACCGAGGTGTCCCAAAAGTCCATCTCGACAAGCGTTTTTAAACTCATGGCATGAGTGGAAAAGTTTATTAAGCGCCAAGGGCGAGTCGCTTCAATGAGCTGCCAAAAAGAATTACTAAAAGCAATCAAGCGCGAAAGGGCTGGGACCTGCCAAATATTGTTGCTGTAAAGCGGCACGGGTTGGTAGCTGCGGCGAGTCCGATTGGGATTAGTGAGATATTTGTAGGTTAAACAGGAAAAATATTTCGGGTGCATGCGCGTATCGGCATCGCAAGTGGTCACCACCACGTTTTCGTAAGGAATGCGTTTTTCGTCGATGAATTTTTGAAGATGTTGAGCTGCCCATCGAGCGTTAGCACCTTTGGCTTTAACTTCACCCGGAATATCAAGATGCTCCGTGGCCATAAAATGGAAAAATCTCTGGCCAAATTTTTCCTTTAAAATGGCCGTGTTTTGGCGGGCTTTTACCAGATCGCGGTGCTCGGTAGCTAAAACAACAATCATCCGGTTGTTGGGAAAATCCGAATCGGCAATTGATTGAAAAGAGGGCATCAAAGTTTCAATCTCTTCTTTGTAAGTTGTAAAAATAATTACCTGATAAATGTCTCGCCAGTTTGGCCCAACTTCCTCCTTGGGCAGATTTTTGCATTTTTCAAGCCAATCAACTCGAGTATCGCGCCGGAGCCGGTGATAACCGTTGATGAGATGATAACCCATTAAAATTGATTTATAAAGCCAATAAAGATCGAAAATCAAAACAAAAGTGGCGACGGCGGCCGGCCAAAAAAATGAGAAAACCAGTGGCAAAATAAGACCGGCCCATGTGACCGTCCCGGGAAAAATTTCCAAGAATCGCCAAAACTTTGTTTTTTGCATACTTTGCATCCTTAAAAAACGATTAAATATCTTACGAAAGCCAAGATAAAAATCTCAATGGTGAGCATGATGATCAGAAGAAAAATACCGGCCATCTTTTCTCGATTCCATAAATAATTGGCCAAAATGGCGTTTAAGACAATAACTCCTGACGCAAAAATAATGGGGTTGGGATTTTGTTTAATTCTGGTGGCGTAGATATACCATAAAATTCCGTTGATAACCAACGCCAAAAAAAATAAAACTAAAACAGACCAGGTTCGCCAAAACGGGTTAACAAAAAAATTCTTTAATGCTTGTTGGATCGAAGAAAAAATTTTGGCCATTTTTTTTGGAGCCGCCTCCGAGATTTGAACTCGGGACCTTCACTTTACGAAAGTGCTGCTCTACCACTGAGCTAAGGCGGCAATTAGCAGACATTGCTGAGGCTGAGCGGTAGAGGAGATTCGAACTCCCGGCCTCTTCCTTGGGAAGGAAGCATTCTACCACTGAACTACTACCGCTCAACCCCAGCAATCATCGAGGGAAAGTGATGTATGACTACTATACGAATCCCACAAAACAGCCGTTTATTTGGCCAAAAACCTTTTTTATCTTACCAAATTTAAACCCTAAATAAAAGGAAAGGCCTGGGGGTATTCAAAATAGAAACGCCGGATCAGCATCTTGCAGGTTATCCTGCGGCTGACCCGGCGTCGATGGTAGTCCCATGTCTAGACTGACACTGTGTCATCTGGAGTAGAGATCGCGATCAGATCTCCCTTAGAGCAGGACTCAACCATGAGCCGAATGACGGTGCGCTCCCGGCCCTCTAACATAACGACTGCGAAAGCCGGTCGGCAGATGAGGTCGATTTCCTGAGAGTCAAGACGTTTTCTGGCGATGGCGATAGCTTTAATCGCCTGATTCATCGCGCCTGCCCCGATCGTCTGCAGCTCGGCTGTTCCCATCTCGCGAACAACACTCACGAGGGAGCCGGCCACCGCATTCGGTACTGATCTCTTTGCAACCTTAAGCACTCCCATTTTCCTCTCCCTCGTGTAAAATGGAAACGTCTATCTATACAAAGGTCTTCATGGGTAGACCTTTGGAGCTGAAATTGATTCTATCATACTTGCAAAGACTTCGTCAAGGGTTATATCGGCAAATTCATTGATGTGTATCTTAAAATAGAGTATAATAGTCATTGATGGGCCCGTAGCGTAGCGGTTATCGCGCCTCCTTGTCACGGAGGAGATCGCCGGTTCGATTCCGGTCGGGCCCGCCAAAACGGACAGCAACAGGTTAGAAAAAATAAAAAGGCTTAAACTTAAGCCCTTTTTATTTTTTCACAGGTTAATGGTGTTCGATTCCTTTTGACTTCTTCTCCAATTCTGCAACAGCTTGATCATAAAGCGACTCTATAAATAAGAGAAAATTGTAAGTACATTGCCAAGCCTCTTCGTCATCTTTAAATTCAAAACCCAATTCCTTTGCCATTATTATATACTCTTCTATTTCTTCATTAGAAATCGTTGAGACCTCCATATCGGCTAACCAAATGTTCCTTGGAATAATTTTTGACTTCGCACCAAATTCTAAAAATCGATTTTGAAATTTCATTATTTTATACTTTAATTATACGCTTTTATTTTTTGTATCAGGACGCACAATTTTTGCGCGATTATTCAGAGATATTAAAAAATATGCTGTATTCAAGAACTCAATGCAACATTATTTAATTTGTTATATTCACCCTCCAAGACCTCACAAGGTGTTTGAAAGCCCAATATTTTTCGTGGACGATTGTTTAATTCCCAAGCAATATC
>JBEKTP010000007.1:0-68504 GCA_049515915.1 Patescibacteria group bacterium
ATATTCACAAAAATATGTGCCGTGGCTGGATGAATGTACCTTCATATCTTGATGGTAACATATCGGCTCCGCTCATTCATCCTCGGGCAAAGCCCGAGGACTTCTGTAAGGAACTGTTAAAATGGAAAAGCGGGCACCGTAACCGATGCCCGCCTCTCCCTCCTATCTTGTTGTTCGTATTGTACACCGCGTCTACTCGTGAGCGAAGGCTTTCTCGAAGCCTTGTCCGGCCGCCGGCCAGAGCCACTTGCGCACATTGTCGAGTGATTCCTTGGCGCCGAACTCCCGGTCCATTGTCGAGTCCTCCCACTCGACCGAGAGCGGACCAGTGTAGTTGATCTGTCGGAGCGCCCGGAAGATCTCTTCGAAGTTCACGCTGCCGCGTCCGACCGAGCGGAAGTCCCAGCCGCGCTCGACGTCACCGAAGGGCAGATGGCTCCCGAGGATACTGCCGCGGCCGCTGAGCTGGAACGCGGCATCCTTAACGTGAACATGAGCGATCCGCTCCGGGAAGGCGCGGATGAGCTCGACTGGCTCGATGCCCTGCCAGTAAAGATGCGACGGGTCGAAGTTGATCCGGAAACGCGGATGAAAATCGACTGCGTCGAGGGCCCGCTGGAAGGTGACGATGTCGTAGGCGATCTCGGTGGGATGGACTTCGAGCGCGAAGTTGACATCCTCCTCATCGAACTCATCGAGGATACCGTCCCACACCACGCCGAACAGGTTGTAGCCTTCGGCGATCATCTCGGGCGACACTGGCGGGAAGGCGTAGATGAGATGCCAGATCGGCGAGCCGGTGAAACCGCAGACCGTCTTGACCCCGAGCTTCTTAGCCACTTTCGCCGTGGCGACCATTTCCTCGGCCGCGCGATCGTTTACATCAACCGGAATGCCATCGCCCCAGACGTGCGCGGGCAGGATCACCTCGTAACGCTCGTCGATTCGGTCACAGACCGCCTGGCCGACGAGGTGATTCGAGATCGCCCAGAGACCCAGCTGCTCGTGCTCGAGGATTCCGATGATCTCGACGACGTAGGCGTCATCGACGAGAGCGCGCTGGACATCGAGGTGCTTGCCCCAGCAAGCCAGCTCGAGGCCGTCATAGCCCCAGGATTTGGCCTTGACCGCCAGTTCCGGCAAAGGCATATCGCCCCATTGGCCGGTGAACAGAGTGACCGGATTCTGCTTCTTTCTCAACTCCTCCATACAACTTGCCACGGCATTCCTCCGTGAGATGTGATATGCTCACTAAACTGCAAGTGGCATCCGCTCTGATGCTTTAAAAAAGCCGCAAAAAGGAACCGCTTGAGTTTAGCGCCTTAATATAGCACTTTTAAATTATTTATTCAAGTCCTACGGCGACGGTGTTGGCGGTGAAGGTGATATTTCAGGCGTCGGCGTGGGCGCTTCGGTGCCCTGAACTGTGGGGGTCGGTGCCGGAGTTGCGCCCGGCGGCAGATAGCCCGGGCCATACAAATAACTATTCGGTAAAGCGACATATTTACTCGTAAACGTCTGATTTTCCAAAACCTGCCCGTTGGCGGCCGTCACTTTATAGTTAAATGAAGCGGTGCAGCCGGCGAGAGCTTTTTCAACTTGGCGAACGGCCCCGGCGGCCATCGTATTTGACTCGGTGTAAACCGGCGGCGGCGGCGAAACGTAATTGCCCACCACCGGGTTTGAGATGCTTGACTGGCGGCCGTCTTTGGTGCCATAAATTTGAAATTCCAAACTATTATTGCCGGCAATCGCCCAAATCAGAATCGGCGTCTTCATATCGTTGACGAATTTGAAATCCGGCGCCGGCGAATAAATCGTTGCATCCTCACCCACCGGCGGTTCATAATAACTGACGCGAAAAGAGTGCGCTGTCCGCGCCGTGATTTTTAGACCCGCACTCAAAGCAGCGCGAAATAACGTCGTCGAAACCTGACAAAGACCACCGCCGTAATCCGGCACGACCTGGGTGCTGTTTTTAATCACCAACTCCTGTAAATAACCTGTTTGGGGACCGACCTCGCCAATTTCGGCCAGCGTCGAAAATTCCTGCCCGGGCTCAACAATGGTGCCGGAAATTTTACTGGAGCCGAGCTCGATATTATAAATTCGATTGGCCGGCGAGCCGCGCCAAGAAGTTTTACCATCGCCCACCAGTTCCGTCAACCCCGCTTGAGCGGGATCACTCGAAGCGACCGACGGATTGGTTTGCTTGACGGGTAGATTCACGGTCGTCTGCCCGGTATTGATCGCGTCAATGATCATTTTGACTGCCTGGTCTTTTTGAATTTGAAACCCAGTTTGAGCAACTTGAAAGGCTACGACTTTACCATTATCAACTTTGAACTGGGCATCTTTGGCATCTTGGTTAACATCTTTACCGATGGTGTCGACATAGGAACCGATTTTGTCAGTTGAAAGTTGTGGCAGAAGTTCAAGTGGACCGGGCAAACCCGGTGAATTACCCAAATTGAGACTAGGTAGGATTGATGTCTGATTGGTTTTGAAGTCCAAAAAACCGGCAATTTCCGTTGGTCCGATTTGATAAGTTTTATCTTTCGCGTTCACCGTCAAATGGTGGTTAATGAGATCTTTGGTTTTGCCTAAAGCATCATTGGCCATTTCTGTATCAACGGCCGGTTGAATTTCGTCGACAATAAAAGCCATTTTGTCGTCAAACTTAAATCCGCCGATGGTTTCAAGAGCAATCTTTTTATTAGTCGAGAGCGGAAAATCTTGACCAATTTGAGCCGGCGTGACAAAAGGATCCAAACCGTTAAAGCCAATCGAAGCGTTCACCGAAGTTTTGTTGATTTTCTTGGCCATCTCATTTAAGAAGTCGCTGAGTTTTCCGTCATTATATTTGAAAGAGGCAATGGTCTGATTTGAAGAAAAAACCGCGCGGAGTTGTTCGGCCAAAATTTTTCCAAGAGAGCCGCGGCGGCCCACGTCCATCAGGGACTGAACCGTTTGATCGGAGGAACTGGCGTAATCGACATCGAGATCTTGAATCTTCTTCGAAAAATTTTCGCCGTCCCAACTAAATTGAAGCTCTCCGTCTTTGTTGGCCGCAATAAGTTCGGTCAGCTTAGCCGAGGCTTGGGCTTGATTTAACCCGCCGAAGTTAGCCGAACCAAGATAAGTTTTGGGAAAGATTTTATTTTGATAAGACAAATTAAAAATTAAAAAGAGAACCGCCAAAGCGACAATGGCCAGCCCGATTATGGCTAACCCTTTCTTGACCTTGGCATTCTTAAAAATTTTTTCAACTTTCTCTTTTAATTTTTTCTCCCACTTAATCACTTCCATTTTCCCTTCCCTTAAGTTCAATTTCCATTTAAAATCTGTTCCAAAATCGATTTAGCCAACTTTTTTTCCTGGCCAGCGGCCTCGTCCGAATCCAAAAAATAGAGTTTCAGTTCACGGCCAGCCTTGACTGATTCCGGAATAAATTCGGCTGGCACGGTAATTTTTTGCCCTTCAATTTCAACTTCAGCTGATTTACCTTGCCTACTAATAACTTTACACTCAATTCCATGAATGGTCATAATATTATCTACTAAATTATCAAATTAACATTAAAATGCGAATTTTATCTTTTTATATTTGAATGCTTTGCGTGTTTTATTTTCGTACTTTAGTAGGTTTATCTCAGGAATTTAACTATCAGCAAGGCGACGATGTTTAAAATCTTAATCATTGGATTAACTGCCGGGCCGGCCGTGTCTTTGTACGGATCGCCGACGGTATCACCAGTGACGGCCGCTTGATGAGCAAGACTCCCCTTGCCGCCCAAATTTCCTTCTTCAATATATTTTTTAGCGTTATCCCAAGCAGCCCCGCCAGTCGTCATTGAAATAGCGACAAAAAGACCAGTCACAATTGCCCCCACCAGCATCCCGCCCAAAGCAATCGGACCCAACGCGAATCCCACGATAATCGGCACCAAAACCGGAATCAAGGCCGGCAGCACCATTTGCCTGATGGCCGAGGCCGTGACGATATCGACCGCCCGCGAATAATCCGGCTTGGCTTTACCCTCCATCAAGCCTTTGATTTCTCGAAACTGGCGACGAACTTCCGTGACCACCGCGCCGGCCGCTTTGCCGACTGCTTCCATACTAAGCGAGCCAAAAAGATATGGCAACAAGCCACCGATAAATAAACCAACGATGAGTCTGGGATTGGAAAGATCGAACGCCAAGGTACCATGTGATTTTGTCAATTCCTGGAGATAGGCAGAAAACAAAACCAAGGCGGCCAACCCGGCAGAAGCAATCGCATATCCCTTCGTCACCGCTTTGGTCGTATTGCCGACCGCATCGAGTGGGTCAGTCACTTTTCGAACCGACTCCGGCAATTCAGCCATTTCAGCAATGCCGCCGGCGTTATCAGTAATCGGGCCGTAGGCATCAATGGCAACAATAATACCCGTCATTGAAAGCATCGAAAAAGCGGCCACCGCGATGCCATATAAACCCGCAAAATGATAGGCTGCTAAAATGCCCGCCGAAATCACCAAAATCGGCCAGGCTGTCGCTTTCATTGAGGTCGCTAACCCCGCGATAATGTTGGTGCCGTGTCCGGTTACGGAAGCTTCAGCGATATTTTTGACCGGTCGATACTTGGTCGAAGTGTAGTATTCAGTGATGATCACCATCAGCATCGTCACGGCAACACCAACGAGGCTAGCGAAATAAAGATGATTAATTGGCGCGATCCCATTCATAAGATATTTAGTGACAAAATAAAAACCGGCGGCGGCCAAGATGGCCGACATCGCCAACCCTTTGTATAAAGCATTCATTATTTTTTCGCCCGATAATCTGACAAAAAAGGTGCCTAGAATTGAAGCCAAAATGGAAACGCCACCCAAAACCAACGGATAGAAAATGGCATTTTTTGATTGATAAGTCAAAGACCCCAAAAGCATGACCGCGATGGCCGTGACGGCGTAAGTTTCGAATAAATCCGCCGCCATGCCGGCGCAATCGCCAACGTTATCGCCAACGTTATCGGCAATGACCGCCGGGTTACGCGGATCGTCTTCAGGAATACCGGCTTCCACCTTACCAACTAAATCGGCACCCACATCGGCCGCTTTGGTATAAATGCCGCCGCCTAAACGGGCAAAAATACTAATCAGCGAGCCGCCAAAACCCAAACCAATCAACGCTGAAATATCATGAGTGATGGCGTAATAACCCGTCACGCCAATCAACCCTAAGCCGACCACCAATAATCCTGTGACTGCCCCACCGCGGAAGGCCATCGAAAGAGCCGGCTTAAGACCTTTGAAAGCCGCCTGGGCGGTTCGAACGTTGGCCCGAACGGCCACATTCATCCCAATATAACCGGCCGAAGCGGAAAGGATCGCCCCGATGAGAAAGCCGACGGCCGTTTTATAGCCCAAAGCAAACCACAAAATCGCCGCTAAAATAACCGCGATGACCGCCACGGTTTTATACTGACGATTCAAATACGCTTTCGCCCCCGTTTGAATCGCCCCGGCAATTTCCTGCATTTTTTTCGAGCCAGGATCAGCTTTTAAAATTTGCCAAATAAGAATAAGACCGTAGATAATGGCCAAGCCCGCCGAACCTAAAGCAATTAAGTAAGAGAAAGATGCCGTGGACATGATACCTCCCCAATATTTATTTCTTATTCAAAATTTCGTTGAAGACGGCTAGTGTTTCTTCGGCCGTTTTCCGCCAAGAATATTTCTTAATCATCTCCGAACCTTTTTTAATCAGGCTTTGGCGCAAGTTTTCATCAGTTAATACTCTCTCAATTTTTTCCGCCATCTCGTCCGGTTTTTCAGGATTAAAATATAAAGCCGCCTCGCCGTAGATTTCGGGCAATGACGAGTGGTTCGAAGAGACAACCGCCGTTTTGGCCATCATGGCTTCCAGCCCAGGCAAGCCAAATCCTTCATAGAGCGAAGGAAAAACATAACAAGTCGCTATTCGATACCAAGCAGTCAGATCTTCGTCACTAACAAAGCCTGGCATTATAATATCTGATTTATAGGGAGATTTGTCAATAGTTTCCACCAGTTCTTGATAGTTCGGATCGGGCTTACCAACTAAGACCAATTTAGCCGGCGTTTTTTTTCTAATAATATCGAAGGCCTTGACTAAATGAGCAATATTTTTATGGGCCCGAAATTGCCCAACATATAAAATCATCGGCGTATCAATTTTAAATTGGTTTTTAATTCTTTCGATATTCTTCTCTGATGCATCAACGAAAGTTTTATCATCGGCGGCCAATTTTATGACGACAATTTTTTTCGGATTCGGATGAAAAACTTTTAAAATGTCGTTTTGGGTATTTTCAGAATCGGTGATGATTTTAGTTGATTTTTTGACGGCGCTTTTTAGAACAAAATTAAAAGCTTTTTCACGCAAAAACCCAGTTTTCCTCGCCGTTTTCGGGAAAAAGTACAACGTTAGATCATGAATGACGACAATAAATTTACCGCGATATCGAACCGGATAATTCGTGTTTAAAAAAACCATGAGGTCGCAATATTCTTTGGCGATAATGTCGGGCATCTTCGTTTGCTCAGCGAGACTGTAGTGGGGAATATCAACTTCCACTATTTTATGTTTCTGATTTCGAATTTCGGATTTCGGATTGACCTCTTTGATATCATCGGAGGTCATAAAAAAGACATACCGATTCTTTTTATCGATTTCTAAAAGATTTTTAATTAAGTTTTGGCTATATCGCCCGATCCCCGCTACCGATGAGCGATACATCCGCGCGTCAATGCCGATAGTCACATTACCACCTCTTTAAATGTCCAAAACTTATTAATCAAAAAATTCCAAAACAGTACAATCAAAGTCGCCAGCGCCAAACCAATAATATCGCGCCAATGAAACCAGGAAACAACAAGATACATAATTAAAGTATTTAATCCCAAACCGACTAAAGCAACGACCATAAACTTACTAAATTGATGCAACTTATTGGGATCGTAAGACCTAAACGTCCAGCGGCGATTCCAGATATAAGAGTTAATAACGGAAACGGCGAATGATACGACCTTGGCGATTAGATAAAAAATCAAGGTAAAGCGGGTCAGCAACAAATAAATTCCCCAATCAATCACGGTCGAGGAAACTCCGACAACGCCAAACTTAACAAACTGCCGAACTCCGCGGCGTTTTAATAATGAATTCATATTAGAAATATACCAAAAAACAGGGAAATTTGCCAGAGTCAGCGATATTTTCCAAAAATCATATTCTTTTTAATAATAAAAAGTTCGTGAAGTGTCTTAAACGCGGCAGATTTTTTGACGGTCGTGCGAGTATCATCATACCAATCAACCGACACTTCTTTGATTTGATATCCTTTTTTAATTCCGATCGCCAAGATCTCGACATCAAAGCCCCAACGGTCGATTGTTTGGCAAGAAAAAACATCTTGGGCAAATTCAGCCGAGTAGAGCTTAAAACCACATTGGGTGTCAACGAATTTGATACCCAGAGCCACTCGAATCACCCAGTTGCCCATTCTTGAAATTACCCGGCGATAAAAAGGTTGTTTGACTTTAATGGAATCAGCCTTTAAATATCTTGAACCGATAATCGCTTGATAATCTTTGATCAATGGCAGAAGTTTTTCGACTTCCGAAATGTCCGTCGAACTGTCGGCATCCATCACTAGACGCCAATCCCCTTGAGCGGCCAAAATGCCTGTTTTGACCGCGCTACCTTTACCTTTATTAACCTTATGGTCAATGAGGTAAAAGTTCTCCCACCCTTTGATTTTTTCGGTGACAACCTGACCGGTCTTATCCGGCGAACCATCGTTGACGACAATCACTTCCCATGAATATTGTTGTTTCGATAAATAACTCCGCACTTTCTCCAAAGTCTTCGGAATTCTTTTTTCTTCTTGATAAGCCGGCAAAATAATCGATAAAAACATTCAGTTCTCCTCCGCTATTTTATCAGATTCGACAGACTACGCCAACTCAAGCACTTAGATTCTTGACCTTATTCCCTTCTGATGTTAAAATCAGGCCATGTCAAAATACGATCAAATTCGCCAGCGTTCTTTAAGAAAAATCTGGAAAGCCGTCATCAAAACCGTGACTAAACAGTTCATTTTTAATCTGGTAATGGGCGCTGTTGTTTTAGCTTTATCATTTTATATTTATCATTTAGCCGGCAACTACTGGATGCCACGTCAGCGCCCGACCGGCGATGAACCGCACTATCTCATTATCGCCGAAAGCCTGATTAAAGATCATGATCTCGATTTAAAAAATAATTATGCCCAGAAAGATTACCAGGCCTGGGGCTATGCGGGTATTACCCTCGACGCCCACGTTTCAGTGAATAGCCAAAACGGTCACCAATACTCGGTCCATAACATTGGCTGGCCCTTGATTTTTGTCTTCCCTTTCAGCCGCTGGGGTGTCGCCGGCGCGCGAGCCGTTTCAGAGATTATCGGCGCTCTTTTGGCCTTAAATATCTTTCTTTTTATTAAAAAAATCACCGGCCAAACCAAAATTGCCTGGATTGTTTTTGCCGCCACGGCCTTTTCGATCCCCTTTATCACTTATTCCGTCCAACTTTTTAGTGAAATTTCGGCCGCTTTATTAATCTGCTATGCCGTTCGAGTTTTGTGGGAACGTTTGCCTAATTTTTTGAGTCAATTTTTAAGCATCGCCGCCATTTCTTATCTGCCCTGGATTCACGTTAAATATCTTTGGATCAGTTTATTTCTATTTTTGGTTTGGCTATACCTTAATCTATTTCGCAAAAGAGCCTCGGAGGATGCCCCAAACGAAGTGCCACAAAGCACGCTGACCCGAACGCAGTTCGAGTCTAGGCTGGCTAAGGCAACCAAAAGTGAGGGGCGACCCCGAGGCTCAAAAAAACAGCGTCCCGTATTAAGTTTTAATGTTTCACCCATCCTCTTTCTCAGTCTCCTCTATCTTTTCTCCGGCGCTCTGATGGCCTACTTTTTTAAAGTTTGGTACGGCAGTTACCTACCCAACGCCCAATACCCCGCAGGTATGGCCTTGGTTCAACCCAATCAACTGGGCACGGGCACTTTAGGGCTTTTACTCGACTCTCATTTTGGACTTTTTCCTTATGCGCCTATTTACATTTTTGGGCTCGCCGGTTTGATAGCCGCCTTTATCCGCGATCGTTTTTTAGGGATTCTTTTGACCATCAGTTTCTTGGCCGTTTTTTTACAGCACGCTGGTTCCACCTTCTTGATTGGCTGGGCACCCACCGGTCGTTTTATTGTCACCATTTCACCAATGCTGACTGTCTCACTAGGCGTTCTCTATCCTTTAATGAAAACGTGGAATAAAGTGATTTTCTTTTTCGCCGCCGGCTGGGGCATAATGAGCGGTTATTTTTTAATTATCCATCCCGGCCTCAACTACAGCACTTCTGAACCAAAATACCTTGAAGCAATAAGTTCAAAATTAATTGATTTTACTCATTTTTTTCCCAAGATAATCGATCTAGACCGAGCTCCCGCCACCGTCATTAATGATTGGCCGCTCGTCTTAATCTGGCTTGGGGCTATTGCGCTTCTGACCACCGCCACCCTGGTTTTTCGAACTAAAAATAAGATTTAACTAAATATTAGCGAACGATTAATTCGTTATCTTTTCTTGGTAAAATCCCAGACATACATTGTCCCGCCGATAATTCTATCGGGGGGATACTTAGTTGCCCAACTCATATCAAAACCGGACGGCGGCACTCTAATTTGTTGAATACAAATCACCACCCATCCGTCCGATGGCGGCGTGTTCGGTAAAATTTCGGCATTAAGACCATAATAACCAAAAGCATCATAGTTCCAGCAAAGTTCGTAGACTTTTTTAATATTGTTAGCCTTGGCATAATCGGCGAAACGAATCATATTTTGATCCCAATCCAAATTGGAATCGGCAATATGAGCGCTCGCTTTGACCACTCCACCGGCAAGAGGATTAAAATAAGTAATATAATTCGGATAAGCCAAAATCCCGACCAAAATTTGAGCGGCCACCAAAAGGGTTACCACAACACTAATGAGCTTTCCTTTAGCCACGGCCAACCTTGCTATCAAAATGAATAAAAAGGGCAAAATAACCAAAATATGCCTAATCCCAATATCAATTCGGGAGGTCATCGCCACCCCCAAGAAAAATAAGGGTGGAAAAATAATTAAAAACTCTTCAAAAAATTTCCGAGCTGTTTGACGAAAAAATAAAATCGCTAAGATCAATAGGACAAAAACTTCTAGCGGCAGCTTCAAAGCTAAAACTTCGGGAAAATAATCCCACCAGCCACGATAATCCATTTTGCCGTTAAAATAGCTCCAATGGCCGACCGAATTGTGATTTGAAACCATTTGATAACCGGCCCAAAACTTTTCGAAGGGCATGACCAACCATTTGACCAAGCCGGCGTCAACAATATTGGCACGCATCGAAAAAGCGTACAAAATCCAAGTGAGAATAACGACAACGACCAACGAAAACATCAGTTGATAAATTTGCCTTAGAGCGGATTTTTTCGGGATAAAAATAACCGCCGCTGCCAAAATAATCGGCAAAATCAGTAATCCCGAAAACTTAGCTAAAATTGTTCCGGCAAGCGCCAACGAAAACCAAAAAATATTTCTCCAGGTCGGATGAAGTAGCCATTTTCGAAAAAGCCAAAGGGCCAGGACAAAAAAGAAAACTAAGCCCATATCGGTGGTCGCCAGCCGCCCATGGGCCAAAATATTTGGACAAAAAGCCGTCAAAGTGGCGGCGATAAGCCCGGCCCGCGGCCCAAATAAAGTTTTCGCCCATAAAAAGACCAAATAAATCAAACCTAAGGTAAGCAAAATGATCGGCAATCTCGCCCAAGCGGTGATTTGTTCAACATTATTGCCGCTGTGATACCAAAAATCAGCGGCGTAATTCCACTGGCCACTCCCATAAGGCTGATAATTTTCAATCGGCGTCTTCGGCAATTTGGGCCGAGCAATTTTGGCCAATAAACCTTCAAGATCATTCAACAAGGGCGGATGTTCGGTGTTGAAAGAATAGTCTCCTTCGAAAACGTGCAAGTAGCCGGCCGAAATATGAACTTTTTCATCCACCGTAATCGAATCGGTTCGGGCCGAAAAAAACATCAACAGCGCTGATCCTAAAATAATAGCCAAGAGTGCAAGGTCAACCCAATGCTTTTTTAAATTATCCAAGCAAGCCCCCAAATCACCCAAAAGATAATCGCCAGATCATTTTTCCAGTACGGCGTGTCAATAAAGCCATAAATTAAAATGGAAGCCATCATCGCCGCCAAGTAAGGTGAAAATTCCGAACGACGGGCGGTAATTTCTCTAAAAAAGACCACCACCAACACCAAAAAAGCGACGAGACCTAAAAGACCGGTCGTAAGATAAAACATTAAATAAATATTGTGGCTGGTGAGCGCCTCGGGCGAGATATATTCGGGAAAATTGACTCGATTTTGCGTCAGAGTTTTAAAAGCGTTTTGATAATTGGCCAATCCGATGCCTAAAATCGGATGGTCGCGCCCGAGTTCAAGCGACGTCTGCCAAATCTGCCAACGAACATTGTTGGATGTCACTACCCGTCCGCCGGCTGAACCAGGCAAGCTAAAGTTAGGTTTAAACAAGGTCCAAGAGGTGTAAAGGGCCGCTAAAATCAGAATCACAATCATAATTTTCGCCGAGAAACGTTCGCGAATCCAAAACCAGTAACGAAAAATGACAAAAGTTCCCAAACCGCCCGCCACCGCCAGTAACCCGCCCCGGCTGCCCGAAAGATAAATCCCCACGAGAATAATGACAAAAACCAATTCGGGTAGGATCGAGTAAACCAAGTGTTTCATTCTTGATTGAAATCGGACGCTTTGAGTGGCCACTAAAACGGCAATCGGCGATAAATATAAGGCTAAATAATTGGGGCTGTAACCGAAGATGCCGACGACTCGGCCATCGGTGGTTACCTGTCCGCTTAAGCGTTGAATAATGGCGTGGCAAGCCACAAAAAGTCCGGAAAGACTAAAAGCCCAAATAAATTTTTCGAGATCTTCTTTTTTGACGAACTGGAAAATCAGCCATACTACCATCATTGGATCAATAAAAAAGGCTTTGAGTTCACCGAGAGCTTCGTGTTTTAAAGGAGAAACTAAAGTTGAAATTATCGCAGCAATTAAAAGTAAAACGGCTGGGAGCCAGGCCAACCAGGGAATTTTTTTAAAACCAACTTTCCACGCCTGCCAAAGCCCAATGAGAAAGACGACATAAATAATGATTTCCAATAATGTCGTGGGAACAGGCCCAATTGAAAAACGGATAAGATACGCGGGCAAAATTAAGACAATAAAAGAAATTAAATAAGACATTTTCTTAAAAAATTAATTTGTCTTCTCTTTGAGTATGAGCGTTTGAGTGGCCGTAAGCAACCCAACCAAAATCCAAATGTAAATAATGTACAAAGTTGAAAAGAAATTATACTGGACTAAAACGCCCACAAAAGCGGCAAAAAGTCCGATCAAAACCGCGCGCAAAAAAGGATCGCGGGCGTATTTTAAAGCCAAAAAGGTGCGATAGATAAGGAAAACAATTAGTAAAGTAAAGGTGATGAGACCGAGCAGACCCGTCTCCGCTAAAACTTCAAGATATTCATTGTTAACCGTCTGCCACCCGCCAACCGGCGGGGCGGGTGGGTAGTGGACAAGCCATGGTCCGTAGTTACCGATTCCCACGCCAAAATTCGGACTTTCGTGGTAAGCGTCAAGAGCAGCTTTATAAGTCACTAATCGACCCTGAACCGATTCTCCGGTGTAAAAATCCTGAATTAAAACATGGCTAATAAAATTATTGGTCGCTTGAGTGCTACCTTTTGAGAGCGCAAAGGCCACGCCGTAGCCGACGATGCCAATAACAACAATAAAAGTCAAAACATTTTTCCAAGTCACCACTTTTCGATAAAGAAGAATGACCAAAACAATAAAAGCGACAGCCAAACCTACATAGGCACCGCGCGAGACGGTTAAAACAAAATCGAGCAAAAAGAGAATTAAAACGCCCACCCAAAGCCAATGGACCCGGCCTTGGTCGGTCATCTTTTCTCGGACAAAAATATTAATCTTATTGAAAAAGAGCGCCAAGCCGACAAAAATGGGGATCAAAAGAAAGTTGGCAAAATACAACGGCTCTTCCGAAAAAGCTTGAATGCGAGGAAATCCAAACGTCGACGCGCCATAGCCGGCCTTAAGCAAAGTGATTGAATCAGGCAAGCCAATAAGGTTGCCGCCGAACTGGAAAAGCCCGAAAAGCCCGGCGATCACACTCGTCAAAAACAAAATCAGCAAGGTTTTACGGAGATTTTCCTTAGAACGGACCATATTGACGGTCAGGACCGAAAGAGCGATCGTAAAGAAAATAAAAAAGAGAACCGAATAAGCGCGAGACAAATTGTAGGCCTGCGTTAAGGAAATTAACATAGCCGAGCAAAAAAGAATGATCGGCACACTGATAGCGTAAGGCTGAACTTTGTATTTTTTAGCGTTAAACATCAGGGCCAAAATCCAGGCAAGAAGAGTGATAAAACCCAAGATAGTATTAATCTTGATATTGATGCCGCCAATCTCAAGCGAGGGAACACGCTCAAACGGTAAAAAGAAAACAATTAAATACCAGCCAAAATCAGGATTGCGAAAGATAAAGACCGCTAAAACGGCGGTGATAACCAAAGCGGCGGCTATCAGTGCTCCGAACGTTCCGAGTTTAGCTAACAAAACAATTATCAAGAAAGTGGCACCTAAAATTGCGACACCAACAAAGAGCTTTTCTTTTAGCGAAAGCTTATTCATATGGGTTAATTATACCCTTTTAAGGATATTTGGCAAGAGATTCTCCCCTTTTTATTCCGAGTACTTCTTGATGATGGCTTGATAAGCCGTATAGGCCTTCTTGGCAACTGTTGGCACACAGATTTTACCGTTTTTCTCGGATCCGTAGATTCCAAGATAAAGCGGATTGGTACTGAATGGATCGTCAAACAGAGAAAAAACATAAAAGCCCTTAATCCAATCTTTATGGGTATAAGCATATTCGGCCGTTTCAGAGATAAAGCTTGACTGAAGATCCTCGTTGACTTTGGTCATTTTACCGCCATTTGAAGGATCGGCGGCTGGCCAAGCATTAACTTCGGTGAAAATCATCGGTTTGCCGTAGGATTTTAATTTGTCCGATTCTAATTGATTATTGGCGATTTTTTTGTCAGCAAAAGAGCCGCTCCATGAATACCAATCCAAACCAATAATATCAAAAGGGACCTTGTCTCGTGTTAACATATCTAAATATGCTGTGTGGGTGCCGACGGTAGTGACCACTGTTTTAGCCGCCGGATCCCCTTCCGCGATTCCTTCAGCGGCACCCAAAAGAAAGTTTTTAATTTTGACGTATTTAGCGGGATCATAATCAGACTCACTTTGACCGTCGCTCGTCGGGGTTTTGGCAATCATAGCCGCGCCCTCATTGAGAAGTTGATAGTATTTGATTTCTCCCTTATAATAAGAGGAAATTTGCAGAGCATTGTTGTAACCGTTTTGATAGGTATCCATATTTTCCCAATCGCCGGTTGGCTCGATTACTAAAATTACATTAATGCCATTGTCCCAAAGGGCCTGAAGAACCTGATTTTCTCTAATATAAACCTTATTGCCGGCTTGATATTCCCAAGCAAAACGAACCCATTTGACGCCCAATTTTTTCATAATATCGATCTGCTCTTGCCAATTTTCAGCCGTAAAATCCCCTAAAGCGTTTGGCCCGGTATTGATTCCCCACTGAAAAGCGGTTGGGTCAGGTAGAGCAACCGTCGGAGTCGCACTGGGCGGAGAAGTTTTCGTTGCCCCCTTATTGACCAGAACTTGGTGAACGATAATTCCAATCACCGCTCCTAAAATAAGAACACCAACCAAGATAAAAATCACCTTTTTCACAAAAAACCTCCCTTTTAAAAACTATCTCGGATTTTTTAATGTCTTTTCTATTTTACCAAACTTTGGAACAACTTTAAAACTTCACGGGCCGAATCTGGCCAATTAAATTTTTTGGCCCAAATTTCTGCTTGCTGGCCCAGTTTTTGAGCTTCGTCTTGATACTCCAAGAGACGCTCTAAAGCGCTGGAAATTTCTTTTGGTTCGTTAGGATTAACCAACAAAGCCGCTTTTCCGGCTGCTTCGGGCAGGGAAGACAAATTGGAGGTCACGACCGGCAAGCCAAAATGCATCGCTTCCGTCACGGGTAAACCAAAACCCTCGTAAAGCGAAGGATAACAAAAGACCGCCGCCTCCTTATACAATTTGGCCAAAACTTTGTCGGTGGTAAAGCCTAAAAATTTGATTTTGTCGGAAAGATTTAATTGCTCGACAAGTTCAAAAATAGGACCCACATTCCACCCTTTGGCACCGACGATTACCAAAGGATATTTTTCTTTCAAAGCGCGTGGCAGCAAAGCGTAGGCCTTAAAAAGACCGCTTAAATTTTTTCGCGGTTCAACCGTCCCGACCGAAAGAATATATGATTTAGCAACGAGCTTACCCGGCAGTTCGGCAGCGGGAGCGGGAAATTCCGTCACCCCCGGATAAATAACAACAATTTTTTCTTCGTTGATTTTTAAAATCTCGACGATATCTTTTTTGGTATGCTTCGAAATGGCGATAATCTTCGTCGCCTTCCGGCACGCTTCATGTGTCCATTTATTAAAATAAGGGGCTAACTTTTCACCTAAATGCTCAGGATATTTAAAAGTGGATAAATCATGAATGACCACCACTTGAGGAATTTTTAGATTGGCGATAACGTCCAAAAAAGTGGGCGCTAAATAGATATCGGCATCCTCTAAGAATTTAGAAGCGATCGGCGCCTTCGAATGCCAAACGGCCTCCTTAAGTTTACCCGGCAGTTTCAGGTATTTGATTTTAACGTTTGGGCGCTCATAAAGTTTCATAATCTCTTTTTTGGCTTTTTCGCCCCGAAAAAAGACGCCAAGTAAAAGATATTCGTTTTGCCGATCAAGCTGGAGCAACGATTTGATTAAATCAGCAGTATAGCGGCCAACGCCGGCTTTCTCGTTGGCGATCCGCGAAGCGTCAATGGCAATTTTCATCTGGTTTCTCCTTGATAAACTTCTTTGTAGATTTCGAGTGTTTCTCGAGCGCACTTTTCCCACGAAAACTTTTCGGCTTGATTTAACCCTTGTTTGATCAGCTTTTGGCGATATTCTGGCTCATCGACAATTCTCATTATCTCTTCAACCCAGGCATTGATATTTTGAGGATCGATTAAAACGCCGCCTTCGCCCATCACTTCCGGCAAAGACGAAGTGTTCGACGAAACCACTGGCGTTCCGCAAGCCATCGCTTGCAAAAGCGGCAGGCCAAAACCTTCGAGTAAACTAGGAAAGATCAGCATCTCGGCCGCTTGAAAGTATAAAGGTAATTCCTCGTCTTTTTCAAGATAACCGGTGAAAATGATTTTATCAGCCACGCCTGTCTTCTTAGCCAAATTGATTAAGCGCTCACTTTCGGAGCCGGTTTTGCCAACAATGACCAGCTTAATATTTTCATCAGATTTTTTTAAAAATTTTTCAAAAATTTCCAATAAAAAATCCAAATTTTTTCTCGGTTCGTGATCAATAAAACTGCCAATATAAAATAAATACTTTTTTGCTCTGTTTTTTAATAAATTTTGGCGAAACTTTTCAACTTTTTTGGGATCTTCGGCTAGCCGAAATATATCTCGATCAAATCCGTCATAAATAATCTTAATTTTACCCGGATCAACTTTTAAAAACTCGATCAAATCGTTTTTGACATAATAAGAGATCGCAATAATTTTATCTGCTCTTTTGAGCGGCCAAGTTTTGATGGAATTTTTCCAATTTTTCTGGCCACCTTTGAGTTGAAACAAATCATTAACCGTCACAATTGTTTTGGCGCCTTTAATCATCGGGCAAGAAAGCTGGTCTAAAAAATGGACAAGATCAATTTTATTTTTTCGGATCGCCCGGGGCAAACTATACTGATCTTTAGACCAGTTATAGCGAGTTGGATCGGCTGTCTGACGAACCAATACATCCTGATATTTAAAAGCCTGAGGCACAATTTGGGAAGCATCGCTCGGTGATTTTTGAGTGAAAAAAAGATACTCGTTTTCTTTATCGAGCCGGGCAATGTTTTTAAGTAAATTTCGAGCGTAAGTGCCAATCCCCCGGAAGCGATGACCGGTCTCCAGCGCCCGTGTATCTATACCAATTCTCATAATAGCGTTTGGGATAATAGCATTTAGAGCGATAGTAAAAGACTAAACGCTGCCACCCTATTACCCTTCTCTTAAAACTTTTCCATAAACTTCAATCGTTTTTCGGGCCGTTTCCTCCCACGAAAACTTTTTGGCCTGCCTCAGCCCCCAACCGCTCATCGTCTTGGCTAAACCTTTGTCTTTAAGGACTTTGACGATGCTTTTGGCCCAAAGCATCTCATCGTGTGGTGAAATTAAAATGCCGGCCTGGTCGATTACTTCCGGCATTGAGGAAGTGGTTGATGAAACCACCGGCGTCCCACAAGCCATCGCTTCCAGCGGCGGCAAACCAAAACCCTCATATAAACTCGGAAAGACAAAAGCCTTCGCGCCCGAATAAAGCGCGGGCATATCGTCGTCGGCGACATAACCGGTAAAGATGACCTTCTTTTCCAGATGAAGATCAGTAACCAGCCGAAAAAGATCATCATAATACCAGCCCTTTTTCCCAGTAATGACTAAATTAGAATCGATCCCTTCGCGCCGCGCCAGCGCAAAAGCTCTCACTAAAAAAGGCAAATTTTTGCGAGGTTCAATCGTCGAAACATGTAAAATATAATCTGGACTTGTTTTGTACCTGCGTTGGACTTTTTTGATTTTTTTGCTCTGCCTGATCGGCCTAAAATCCTTTGACGCGGCTAAATGAATGACGGTAATTTTTTCTTCAGGGATTTTTAAGAGTGAGATAATGTCTTTTTTGGTATGTTCAGAGCTGGCAATAATGATATCCGCTGCCCGGTATGAATACGGCATCCAGCGGGAATAAAAAAGCCGCGAAAAAAGCGGCAGGTTTTGCGGGAAGAAAACGGAAATCAGATCGTGGCAAGTGACGACAATTTTACCTTTGTAAAACACGGGCGCTGAAAAACAAGGTTGATGAATCAAATCTACCCGTTCTTTTCTGGCTTGCCGGGGAAAACCTACTTGATCCCACCACCAGCGCTCGGGCGTGGAAAGATCTTTTTTAGAACGGGGCGAAATTAAAAGATATTCGTTTTTCAGGCCAACTTTCGAAAGATTCTCGACCAGATTTTTCACGTAGAAACCAAAACCCGACTTTTGACCAAGAGTCGTTTGGGTGTCAATGGCTATTTTCATCGGTTTTCTCTTTCAAAAAGGATCAGCAATTCTTGTTTTTTCAGCGCCCCCACCACCCAAAGAGAAAGGGCGTAGATGATGGCCGCCAGCGGAATAAGAACTATTAAGTTAAAATTATTAGCAAAAAAGTACAAGAATGTTCCCATAATTAAACCGCCAAACAAAACCTGCCAAATAATTTTTAAATTAAGTTTAATGGCTAAATATTGATGAGCGATATACCACGAAAAAAACAAGACCAGGACCTCTGTTAGAACCGTATCGATGGCGGCGCCAATGTATGAAATTCGGGGAATTAAAATCAAATTCATACCGACATTGAAAACAACCAAAAATAAATAAGGCGCAATCAATTTAGCTTGTTTCCCGACCGCAATAATTAGATAGCCGAACATACTCGAAATAAAAGATAAACAAATGGCAATCACTAAAATTTGCAAGGCCGTCGGCGAAGTGGCTGCCAAACCGAAAACCGGCGGAATAGTGTGAGCCTTGACAAAGTTTTCGCCCGCGACAATCCGGATAATCCTCGTCGCCGTAAAAATTACCCCTAAAATAATTGGCAAACCTAAAATAACTAAAAAGTTAAAAGATTTTTGAATCGCCCCGGCTAATCTTTCGTCATTTTGATAAATATATTTGGTCACGATTGGGAAAACATTACCCATAAACATGGCGGGCAAGAGCAGCAAGATTTCTAAAACTTTGTAAGGCGGGCCATAAATACCCACGTCCCGTGAAGTTCTCATTAAAGAGAGCATAAAAGTATCGATTTTAAAGTAAATTAAACCCAAGACTAAGACAATGCCCATCGGCACCGCCTCGGCAAAAAGTTTTCGCCAATAATCGAAGTCAAAACGGAGTCGAAAACGGATAAAGACCCGGCCCAAATAGGCGCTCATGGCAAAGTTAATGAAGTTGCCGACGGTGTAAGCCCAAAGGATAGAGCTTAGTCCAAGGTGAAGTTTAATTAAATAGAGAGTGATGATTAAAATAATGGCTCGTGAACTCGCGTCGGTAATGGCCGCTTTATCCATCCGGAGTCTATTCTGAAAAATACCCACGTAAGTGGAATTCAAAGACAAAAATAAAGAAGCGAGCGCAACAACACCAATCCCCCACTTAAAAGCCGCGTATTGCGGAATAAAAATTCCAATCAAAAACGATAGAGTAAAAACCAAGATGCCGATAATCGTTCGTAAGGTCAAAATATTAGAAGCGGTGGTATCGACATCTGTTCCCGGTTTAGCAATTTCTCTTACTAAGATCCAAAAAAAGCCGAAGTCAGCCATCACGGCAAAAAACTGGACAAAGGCAAAAATCGTGGTGTATTGCCCGTAACCCGAAACGCCCAAATACCGCGTTAAAGCAGCCACCAAGAAAAGAGAGATAATGGTGGTAATTACCTTCCCGATAATTTGAACTAAAGTATTGTAAGCAACCGCCCGCGTATAAGACATAACTAAAAATTACGGAGCTAAATCGCCTCAATCTTATCAAATATCTGTTAGCTTTGGTAGAGCTCTGATAGAATATGGCTATGAATCAAAAAAGAATTGCTTGGATTGACACGGCTAAAGGAATTGGCATCAGCCTGGTCGTTTTTGGCCACGATACTCTTTCTATCCCTCTTTTGACTTTCATCTATTCTTTTCACATACCCTTATTCTTCTTTCTTTCCGGATATTTGTTTTCGACTAAAAAATATCCTAAATTTGGGCCCTTTTTGATGAGAAAAGTTCAAACTCTCGTGATTCCCTATTTTCTTTTTGTTCTGATTCTTTACCTCTATTGGGTCTTTGTCGCCCGCCATTTTGGCGCTCAAACCGAGAACAACGTTTCGCTCCTTCAGCCTCTTTGGGGTGCGCTCTACGGTTCGAACAAGCTGACCGATATTTTTGTGGCTTTGTGGTTTATTAACTGTCTCTTTCTTACCAGCCTCATCTTTTATTGGTTTAAACGCATTTTTAAGAACTATGCGATCATTATTGCCTTAATCTTATCAATTATCGGATTCTGGCTCAGTCGTCATTTAAGTTTCCGCCTGCCGTGGAGCTTAGATACGGCCATGCTGGCCATTCTATTTTATGGGGCAGGGCATGAAATAAAGCAGGCTGAGATTCTTAAAAAAATATCCCAACATCTTTCGAAATATCGCCTCATTATTTATAGCCTCATTTTTTTAGGTTTCAATCTTCTCCTAAGCCGATTGAACGGACGGGTGGATATGTTCACGAATTATTATGGTAATTATTTTCTTTTTTATTTGGCTGCCTTCGCCGGAATCATCTTGATCGTTTTCGTCGCGATGTTATTGGATAAAAATCGCCTTCTTGAGTTTTTGGGTCAAAATTCTCTTTATATCTTCGCTTTCCATCCGGTGGCCCTGGGTATTTTAAAATTTATTTTTTCTCACCTTTATTCACCTTTAGCCGAAGGAAATTTAATGTCGGCCGTTACTTTGACCCTGACCTGCCTTCTCGGATTAGGAATCTTAATCTATGCAATTAGAAAATGGATGCCCCTAAATTTGCAAAAAATCGGATTTTCTTAAAAACGCGCCTAAGAGGATTCGAACCTCTGACCTTCAGCTCCGCAAGCTGACGCTCTATCCACTGAGCTACAGGCGCATGACAATAAAATTTTATTCTATTTTCTCTTAAAAATCAACTAAGTGCACTACTTCATCACATCTTTATTTCTACCTGACAATTTGGTAAAATAAGGTCAGAAACCCTGGAGAGTTGGCAGAGTGGACGATTGCGCCTGTCCTGAAAACAGGTATCGTTGCAAGACGATCGCAGGTTCGAATCCTGCACTCTCCGCCAGTTTTAGTGTATGATGTTTGTACGGGGTGAGGTCGCATAGTTGGCCGATTGCGGAAGTTCGCTAAACTTCTAGAGGGCATTTGTCCTCTCGTGGGTTCGAATCCCACCCTCACCGCCAAATGAGACAGGATAATTGTTGGATTCTATGAAAAAAACCTTTTACTTAAAAAAATTAAATATTGTTTTGGCGACTCGAGATTTTGCTAATTTTGCAGTTGAATCGGCTAAAGATCAAAAAAGTAATGAGATTTCTTTTCGAGAAATAGAATCCGTTTCTCGCTCTTTTCTTGATGAACTATATATATTATGTCAGAAAAATCGTATTAATATCATCGAAGTTCCTGAAAATTTAACTCCTCTATACGATGTTATTAAAAAATCTCATCAAGATCAGGTTTTGTATGCGCCTAAAATAAGAGTCAATGTTTCTGATAAAACATTTGCTTAATCAAATCCTTTGATCTATTGATTAAATGCTTGTCTTAACTGGTCAAGCCAGGCTAAAAGGTGTTTGAATGGAAGTGCATCCAGCCCGCCAAATGAGATGCAATTACCTTGCAAATCAAGAACTGTGACAAAAAGATCGGCTTGACAGACTCCCAAATCCGCTCTTAAATTGTATCAGCGGTCTGTATCAGCGAGCTGATACAGAAAAAACAAAACTCAGGCAAAAAACAATGACCCAAACAATCACTCCAAAACAAAAAGAAATCCTCCAATACCTCTATCAATACCGATTCCTCAATAGAATACAGATCTAAATATTGCCAAACCATAAACACCACCAGAGAATCAATAACTGGTTAAAAGACCTGAGTCAAAAGTAATCCATCGCTCAATCCGACAATAAAAGGTTCTAGGCCAAAGTGTTCTGCTAGATAGCAAGCAAGCATAATTAACATTGGCTTGCTTTTTTTGTTGATCGCAACATATAGTAAAATCACGATAGGATAACTATTCTTTAATGTCTTATTTTCGCCTTACTAAAAGGAAGGGAAGCTAAAACATGAAATTAGCGATATTGATCCCAGCATACGATGAAGAAAAAACAATCGGGCAGGTTTTAAAAAAAATACCCCAAAAACTGCCGCACATCGATGAAATCGAAGTTGTCGTTATCTCCGATGGCTCACATGATCAGACCGCCAATATTGCCATAAAACTTGGTGCCACCGTGATTGAACACGATTTAAATCGCGGTTTGGGAGGCGCCTTGGGTACCGGCTTTGAATACGCCAAAATCAATGATTTTGACTATTTACTAACCTTTGACGCTGACGGCCAGCACAACTACCGGGACATTTGGCCGGTCCTTCGGCCGATCGTCTATAAAAAGGCGGACGTTTCGATTGGTTCAAGACTAAAAGAACATAAAGGAATGCCTTGGCATCGAATGGTCGGCATCTGGGGTTTAAACCTTGTCACCTATCTTTTTTTCTGGGTTTGGACAACCGATTCACAATCCGGTCTCAGAGCTTTTTCTAAAAAAGCAATTCACTCGATTAATATTCAAGCCAATCGTATGGAAGTTTCCTCGGAGTTCTTCTATGAGGCCGGTAAAAAAAATTTGAAAATCACTGAAGTTTCAATCGAGAGCATTTACACTGATTATTCGCTTAATAAGGGGCAAAAAAGCATTAATGCTTTTAAAATTTTGGCCAAAATGGCCTACCGGCGATTTTTTAGCAAATAATGAATTCTTTTACCACAAAACAACACAAATAAATTAAAGGGTTGTTAAATTGAATACCAACATTTTTCATGGTTTAGCCTTAGTCAAAACTTTGTTTACGATTTTCGCTTTATTTGCTTGGTCACGAGCGGTGATTAGGTTTTACGCCAAAGACCTCAATATTAAAGAGCTGATTTTTTGGACCTTGGTCTGGCTTTTAATGATCGTGCTGGTTTTTATTCCAGGCAAAACGAACTTTTTTGCCCGACTTTTAGGAATAGACCGCGGCAACGACGCGATGTTCTTTTTAGCGATCGTCGCTCTTTTCTACGCCACGTATCGTCTCTATGTTAAAAGTAACGAAGCCGAGAAGGAAATTACCCGCTTAGTCAGAGCGCTAGCCTTAAAAAATGTTTTTAAAAAGAAAGGCAAAAGGAGGGCGATAAAGAGAAGGTTGGGATGAAAGTACTCCTTATCACCCAGTGGTATAAACCAATCAAAGGTGCAGTTAAAAGGATGGCCCGCATAGCCGATCATCTGGCCGAAAAGGGACACGAAGTCACCGTCTTAACTGGCTTTCCCTCGAAACCGACCGGAATTTTACCTCCCCAATATCGGTGGAAACTTTGGGCCAAGGAGACCGATGGTAAGGTCAAAATCTTGCGCACTTATGAATTCCCCGCCCCAAACAGGGGTATCTTAAAACGGCTTTTAAATTATTTTTCTTTTATGGTCTCGGCTTCGATAGCTTCTTTAGTTTTACCAAAGCATGAGGTTGTCATTGTGAGTTCCCCTTCTTTTTTCGCCGGCCTTCCGGGAATTTTGGCTAGTACAATTTATAAATCAAAATTTTTCTTTGATGTCCGCGACCTTTGGCCAGATTCGGCCGTTGATATGGGAATGGCCAAACAAGGTAGCTGGACTATCAAGATAATGGAATATTTCGAAAAACTCTATTACCGAAAAGCCACCAAAATTACCACCGCGACACCAGCCATCAGAGATCATATCATCAGCGAAGGGGTGCCGGAAAATAAAGTCGAACTTCTTTTAAACAGCACCGACACCAATTTTTTTAAACCCGAGAAAGTCAACCGAAGAAAATATCATTTTTCAGACGACGATTTTATCGCCTGCTACACCGGCTCGATGAGCGCCATTCAGGATTTAGACACCTTGATTAAAGCCGCTTTTAAGCTCAAAAAATACCCGAAAATCAAATTTCTTTTTGTCGGCGAAGGTGAAGAAAAAGAAAAACTTATCTATCAAGCCAAAAAACTTCGGCTGATAAATTGTGTCTTTTTACCCCAGCAAGAACCGGCTCAAGTCGTTAAATTAATCAATTTATCTGATATTGGCCTTGTGCCAATTCTTAATACAAAAGTCTTTCAAGAAGCCATGCCTTCAAAATCAAGCGAATATTTTGCCTGCGGTAAACCGGTGATCGCCTCGGTCAAGGGAGCTTTAAAGGAGATTATCGAAAAAGAAAAAATTGGGTCGATTTATGCCGGCGGTGACGAGACCGGAGCAGCTCAAGCCATTCTTAAACTTTTTCAAAAACGCCGAGAACTCAAAAATATGGGCCGGAAAGCTCGTGATGTTGCCTTAAAAAAATTCTCCGATCAAGTTTTCTTTCGAACGCTCGACAAAATATTAGAAATCGCTCGCGTTTAAGGCCGGTAAATGTAAGCCAGTAAATAGGTCATGCCATAGGCGAAAACCGAAAGAATAATGCCGTAAATTAAAGCCCGAATGGCTAAATAAAGATAAACTTTTCGAGGAATGTTGGAATATTTCGTCAGATTGTAGGTTTCGGTAATGTAGGCGTTGTAGATTTTATTTTCGTCGCCCATGGCCTCATAAACATTTTTTTGGTACTCATCCAAAGCCATCGAATCAATGTAATGATGGTAAAAAAGACTTTCTTTTTGGCCTTTTTTAGCCATAAACCGCGGTGGTTTTAAGGCCACGATCGCCAAAGCGAGCGACACGCCAAAAGCGAGCATGGGGATTAAAAAGACAATACTGTTGCCGACGGTGTCCTGAAAACGGGTCACAAAAAAGACAATCAAAGCGGAATTAAAACCGATAATGATATTGGCCCGCATGTCCAGCATATTACGGATTTCGTTTTGTTTACTCAAAAGATCGGAAACAAACGTAATTTTTTCTAAGACGCCAAAACCCCGCTTGAAATCTTTCTCGAGTTCTTTTTCGGCCACTTTCAATTCACCATTCATTTCCCCTCGCTTTTATTATACATCGGCGCGTGATTGAAGCCAACTATAAATTCGCCTTTTTGACTAAATATATTGCGGTTTGATTCTTATTATAGATCTTTGTTAAATAGATAGGATAAGAATCAAACATTTGAGGGTTATAAACCTCGGTATGAACCAGGAGGATATAATCGATATTCCCCTGTTCTAACAACGGAATTTTTTGACTAAAATCCACTGACGGATCATAAATCGTCTGATAGGCCGCTAACTCCGGACTTTGAGGGTAGCCAACGATAAATTGATCAAACAAAGATGCGAACATCGTGGCGTGACCAGAAAAGACCAAAAATACTGATTTGGGCGGCAGATTATTCCTTATAAAATTATAACCATCTTGGCCGCCAAAAGTTGTTATGTCCACCAAACGATCTCGGATGATTTGTGGCGAAGCAAAAGCGGTTTTTGAATTAATAAGCGATAGATTACCTCGCCAACTCGGAATAATGGTTAAAAAGAAAATTATTAAAAGGAGCGCGACCGAAAGGTGATGCTGGCTTTCGAGTTTTTCGAGCCCGTTTTTCAACCGAGTAGAGAAGTGTTGCCAAATCAAAAGCCCTGCCGATATAACCGTTAAAACAATAATTGCCCAGGTTAGATGAGCGTAAAACCAATTGGCGACTGGTTGAGTCCAAATCAAATAAAAATCTGGCGGATTTTTGCCAAATTGCAGCCAAATTAAGATGCCGGCGGCCAAAGCGAGAAAAACATTGAGTAACATCTTAAGCAATCGCGTTTTGACCAAATCAAAAAACCGGTCAAATATCATGATCAAAAAGCCGAGGGCCAAAGCCCAAAAAAGAAACGGCCAGGTGACATTTTGAGGAATTCGATCTAAAAAGACACTTCCGATATTGGGCAACCGGACAATAAATTGCTGAACAGCGTGAATACTAATTAAAGGCACAACCAAGAGGCTGGCTAAAATAAAGCTGACGCGCGGATTTTGCCGATTAAACCATAAAAGCGGCGGCACAAACAGCAAGAATGTCCAGTCCATTTTATAGACCAGACTTCTCGGCGTATTGAAAAATAAATTGATGTTTTCGGAAACAAAATGACTTTTAAGTTGTAAAATAACTAGCACGATAAAGATTGCCGAAAGATTGATCGCGACAAGAAGAAGAATCTTTTTCAGATCGTCCCAAAAATTCTTTCGCCAAAAATTACAAACCAGGTAGGCGAGAGCGAAGGTAATAATAATCGCCAGATAATAAAAATATTGCACGGCGTGAATTAAACCGATAAAAAGGGAAAGAGTCAGGATTATACCCAGGATTTTATAGTTTATTTTTTTGTTAAAAATAAATTTTAAGGAAATTCCTACCAGCAATGGCAGCATCAGAACTTGATTTAAGGTGTCAGGAACAGTCAAGCGCGTAAAAATATAACCGGCTTGATTGCTCATAAAACTGAGAAAGAAAAATACGGCGATAAACGCCCAGAGACGCGATTGGAGAATCAGACGAAAAATAAAATACCACGCCAAAATCGTCAATAAAAATAATGGCGCAACCATCAGGTACCAACCGCCAAAAACGTTAAGATTCTCAATCTTGGAAACTAACGCCACGAAAACATGCCAGATAGGAAAGCCGTACGCGATATGAAGAGTATTTTTGACAAAACTAAGATTATCAATCGAAAGGGCTTGTCCACTGATGGCTTTTTGGACATACGACAGATGAAAAAGTGGATCGCCTTTAAAATTAGATCCTTGAGCGCTGATGAGTAGAAAATAAGCGCCTGTAACGAGACCAAAAATTAAGATTGGTAAGTTTTTAGCGTGAAAAACTTTGCGGTAATTAAAAGAAAATTCTTTTGGATTTCGACCGTACAAATCTTTTAAAAACGCCGCTAAAAACAATCCTCCCATTAAGATAAGATAAACTATCAGCAAGGTATTGATCGTTAAAGAAGTCAAAATCGAAAGAGAAATCAATAAAAAAGCGTAGACAAAACCAATGCTGGAATAAAGAACCAACCGTTCCGATAACCCCTTTAAATCAAAATTGAACAACCTCGCCAAACTAAAACCGGGTAAAATCAACAGCAACAAAAAGGTTATTGAGAAAGTGATAAAATTAGTACTAATAAAAATCCGGAAGGCAAGCGCCAAAAATATCCAAGAAACCAAAACAGTATAAGCAAAAAGTAATTTTTTGGCTTTAAAAAAACTTCTCATTGGTTACCCTAAAATTAAGAAATGAGATCTTTAATCTCTTTTTATCATAGCACAAAATTTATTGGGACTAAAAAACGGAATGTAAATTTATCGGTTTTTTAGAAATCTATAAATAATTTGAGTGATCTTGGTATAACTTTTCCCATCCCCTAAAAAATTAGGGTGATTTTTGGGTTCAGGAAAGTTCCTAGAAAGTCGGACAATCTTATTTATGTTGGTGCCGGCCAGTCGGTTCCAGCCGGCCGCGACAGTTTCGATCCATTCAGTCTGTTCTCGCAGGGTCACGCACGGCACATAATCCAAATAAGCTTCTTTCTGGACACCGCCAGAATCGGTCAGAATCAATGAAGCGTTTGCTTCCAGAGCAATCATGTCAAAGAACCCGACGGGCTTAATCAGCCGAATTATAGGGTAATGAGAAATAAGTATATCGAGTTTATACTCTTTAAGATAATTGACCGTTCTCGGATGCACCGGGAAGATTATCGTTTGACCGAGTTCTATCAAAGCCTTGATAATATTTTCCAAATTTTTGCGCCGATCAGTGTTTTCTGCCCGATGAACCGTCGCCAATATATAGTTTTTCGGTTTTAAGTTATATTTCTTCAAAGTTTTGACATTTGACATTTGAGCTTTTAGCTTTAACTGGATATCCGCCATCACATCGCCCGTAAAATAAACGCCTTGAGTAATTCCTTCGCCTTTAAGAATTTTAACTGAAGATTGGGTGGGGCAAAAAAGCAAATCAGAAACGTGATCGGTTACCACGCGATTGATTTCTTCGGGCATTTGGCGGTTATAAGACCTCATTCCCGCCTCGACGTGAGCGACCGGAATATGAAGTTTGGCCGCCGCCAATGATCCAGCCACCGTCGAATTTGTATCGCCGTAGACTAAGACCAGATCCGGTTTTTCTTTAAGCAAAACCGCCTCAATTTTTTGGAGCATTTTGCCCGTCTGGACGCCATGCGAATCCGAGCCGACACCGAGATTATAATCCGGCTTTTTGATCTTCAGTTCCTTAATAAAAATGTCTGACATGTTAAAATCATAATGCTGGCCGGTATGAACAATAATTTCTCGGGCAATTTTCTTCAGCGCCTGCGAGATTAAAGGCGTTTTGATCAATTGAGGCCGCGCGCCGACAATGGTAACAATTTTTTTCATAGATTATCCCCTGGTTTAACTCGAGCTGAAGAGTCAATAAAAGTTCTAAACCAAATTTCCAAGTTATATAATCGCCAAAAAAATCGGTAGTCTCCCGTCTTATCGCTGAGAAAATCCTCGAATGATTGTTTAACTTTTAGAGAGTTAAAATATCCTCGAGAGCGGAAACTTTCTGAAGCAAAGACCTTTTTGAATTCTTGGGCTAAATTTTCCTTGATCCATTTTTTTTCAGGGGTCTCAAAACCGATTTTGTCAGGCCGGTTCTTAATCTTTTCCGGCAATATTCCCGCCAGGGCTTCTCTCATAATCCATTTTGTCTTCCCGGAACGGATTTTTTGGGAATGAGGTAAAGAGTATAAATATTCAACTAACCGGTAGTCCAAAAATGGCACCCGCGATTCGATTGCAAAGGCCATCGAGTTACGATCTTCATAACGCAGAAGAGACGCTAGCCCGACCTTGGCCGAAGTGTAAAGAGCGTTTCTAAATACATCCCCGGTTGGACGAAGCGAATAATTATGATGATATTTTTGTTGGAAGACCGGATCAAAAATCTCAAATTCCTTTTGGTGTTTACGATAACGGGAAGCCAGTGTTTTTCCTAAAACCCCTCGGCTTAAAAGGCTATTGGTAAAATCCCTGAAGGCAAACTTATTGGCCGAGAAATCATAGGCCATCAACCCTTTGGCAAAATCGATCAATTGGAAACTCTTAAACATTTGAAGAAGAAAAATCTCCCGATAAAAAAGATAGCCAGCCATAAATTCATCGGATCCTTGGCCATCAAGCATCACCTTGACTCTATGCTGGGCCGCCAAACGAAAAACATCCCATTGGGCGTAAATACTCGTCGAGCCGAAAGGCGTATCCTGATGCCAAACGAGTTTTTCAATTTCATCAGCAAGCTTGGCCCCTGAAGGTTTGACAAAAAAAGATTGGGCATGGGTTTTCCGAATCACCTCTCGGATGTAAGGAGTCTCATCATAACGGGGATATTTTTTTGAGTCGTAGACCGCCGAAAATGTTGTCTGCCACTTGCCAACCTGTTTCGTATTTTCATCTTTGAGATACTTATTAACGACACAAACTATCGCCGAGGAATCTAAGCCGCCCGAGAGACAACTCCCGATTGGGACATCGCTTCTTAAGCGTAATTTTATTGAATCGAAAAAGAGTTCGCGGAATTTTTCCTGGTAATCGCGATCGTTAGAAAAACGGGTGGTTTTTTGATGATCGAGATCCCACCATTGCTCAATTTTGATTTTATCGTTTTGGATGGTAAAACAATGGCCGGCGCGCAAATCTTTAATCCCGGCAAACATTGTTTCTTCCGTATGATCAACTAAGCCGTTTTGCATTAAATAATCCCACACGATTTTATCGTTGGGTTTGGCTTTGATATTCGAATGGGCCAGCAGCGCCTTGATTTCGGAAGCAAAAATGAAAATATTTTTATCGTGAAAGTAATAAAGCGGCTTGACCCCCAGCCGATCGCGGGCACCAAAAAGCACTCGCCTTCTTCGATCATAGATAACAAAAGCCCACATTCCATTAAAATGATCTAAACACCTAGCGCCCCACTCCTTGTAAGCCGCTAAAATAACCTCGGTATCGCTTTGCGATTTAAATTGATAACCCTTATCTAAAAGCTCTTCACGAATTTCAAGATAATTATAGACTTCGCCGTTAAAAACGATGACTAAATTACCGCGATCGTAAAACATCGGTTGATGACCCAAAGGAGAGAGATCTAAAATCGAGAGGCGACGATGACCAAGTGCCAAATCATTGGTGACGAGAATCCCTTCATCATCTGGACCGCGATGAATAATTGTCTCGGTCATTTTCTTAATGATTTTCCGATTTTCAGGATGTCGTTTCCTATCCAAGTTGTAGATTCCGGTAATGCCACACATTTTTTATTTCCGGCTAGATACTTTCATATATCGCTTGCCACTTTTTAGCAATAATCTTCGGGGAATAATTTCTGAGGACGTATTGACGACTTTTTCGGCCAATAATAACCAGTTCATCAAGATTGGACAGGACTTTTTTTAAGACACTATAAATTGTGTCCGGGTCAGCCGAAATAATCGGCAAATCCTTAGGGTAATATTGTCTTAAGTCAGCTCGAAGATAGCAAATAACAATCTTACCGTAGAGCATACCTTCATAAGAGACCACACTCAGGGCACCCATTAATAATTGATCCACCACAATATCGGCTCGGCGATAGAAAAGACCGATATCTTGATGGGGCTGTTTCTCAACGATCAATAGTTCAACCGGAAATTTTTCTCTTTTTAGCCGCTTAACCGCTTTAACTAAATACTTCGTTCCTTTAATTTTTCGATCGGTTGGGGCATGCATAATGATGATTTTTTTATGGTGATTTTCAGGATTTTTCTTTGATTGAATACTGGTCGGGACAAGATTATAAATTAACTTTGCTCCCGGCGCAAATTCTAATAAATCAGGGGTTACGACGGTAATTTGATCAGTCCAAAGCTTAATCCAAAAAGTTCGCCAGATTTTCTTATATCGAAGAAATATTGTCTCGCCTCGATTTTGAGCAAAAAGAGTATTTGCTTGAGTTTTATGAAATTTATAACTTAAACGAAGATCATCGCCATCAAAGTTCATCACCATTTTTTTGCCGGAGAACTTTAAAATCGGAAGATCAATATTCCATGGCAACAAAGATTGTCCTTGACGAAAATGATAAATATCATAATTTCTCGAACGTATGAAATTACCAAATATCCTCACGGCGGCCTTAAACCAACTGACCCGATTAATTTCTAAATTAATATCTGATCGAAATTGAAAATCCCCTTCGATAAAATTAAGAGTAGTGACCCTGTAGCCAAGTTTTTCTAAAGCCACTTTTAAATCAAAATTGAGTCCGCTGTCGAGCGGCCCAAGCAGAATTCTTTTTTTTCTATATTGAGCCGATAACTTTTTCATAAAGATCGATTTGTTTTTTTTCTTGGTTTTCCCAACAATAATCTTTAGCCCACTTTAATGAGTTTCTTTTAAATTGCAAGATTTTCTGGGGATTTTTGGTTAAACTGGTAATTACCTCACGAATGCTTGCCGATTGATCGGCCGAAAAAAGCATGCCATTTTGAGCACGGGTCACGACTCTTTTTATTTCTGGTAAATCGGAAGCGGCAATCGCCAAACCCGCCATCATATATTCGAAAAGTTTATTGGGCGTGGAATATCGGTTATTAAGATTATCACCAATGTAAGGAATGATCCCAACATCATATTTTGAAGCAGTTTCAATCACTTCACTTGGCGGCACTGCCCCTAAAGAAATAATGTTCCCCGTGCGCCGATTTTGCCAACCTGGTCCGATATTAGTCAATAAAACTCCTCGGCATTTTTCAATCGCTGAAAAAAGTTTCGAAAAATCACGAGTCCCTTGTAAATTGCCTAAGTAGAGCAACCTAAGCGGCCGGGCCACTTTCTTGGCCGCAAACTTGCGATATGGCGGGGTGTTATACAAAATAGACTGAGGTAATTGATCGGTCTGATATCTTCGATCTAACTCGTCTAGAATCGACTGACAGACCGAGAAAATGCCATTCAACCGAGGTAACCGCCGTTCTAGATAAATGTAATATTGTTTCCAAAGATAGCGGGGATTGGCAACCGATTCCGAATAAAATTCGTGCGCATCAAAAATAACTTTAAAGCCTCGCTTTTTTAAAGCATAAGCGGCTGGTAAAGTAATTGAATCGTTAGCGTGAATAACGTCAGGTTTGATCTGTAAGCATGCCCGAACAAATAGTCGGTTAAGAAACCAAAGATTAAGAATCGAGGTGTAGGTGACGAGAAAGCCCGGGATATGGGTGCCGGCGCTCTGGCTGCCGGCTATTTCTCGGCCTTTATTGGCTGAAGTTTTTGACCAGATCCAATCGATCCAGGTCTGAAATCGCTTGATTTTAAAATCATCTCGACTTTCAGAAAACTTTGTGTCGAATGATTTTCTGGCCAGTAAGGTCACTCTCATACCGGCCTTTTGAGCACTTTTCGCCTCTTTTAAAACCCGCGAATCATGACTAAAATCGCTCGCCAAAAGTATCACAATTTTTTTGTTTTTAAGATTTTGGGGCATTTTTAGTCAGAATGTAAATTTGATCAGAAGACTCTTTAACTTCCTTCAAATCGGGGAAGAAAGTCTGAACGGCACTGGGGTTATCAGTGATGATATAATTCCATTCGACATGACCGATATCTTGTTTGTTAACCTGTTTAATATCATTTTCAACTTCCTGTTGATTAATTATTCTTGAGGATCGATTATATTTTTGATCAACAAAAAGACGATAAACCCAAAGAACTTTCGGAAAGTTATTGTTGTCGATGGCGTTAGAGAAAATCGCGGTCTGAGCCTTCGGTATCTCACCAAGAGCTTGGGCATAAGCATAAATGACTTTCGCGGCGTCTTTTTGCGTTCGGATCGTGTTCATCGCCGAACCAGCCACAAAGTAACTGCCCAAAAAAGAAGTCATAACCACAAAAACGATGGCCAGCCTTGATTGCCTTAATTTTCCGATCGCCACCATTAAAGATACTATTAAGAGGGTGAAGGCGACATAGCTGATTTTTAACCATAAAGGAGCGGCATAGTGACTTAAACCATCATAATAAATCTTTAGTCCGTCAAAGTCGTTCGATTGACGAATCCCCAGGCTAAAACCAAGAAAAACCAAAATCAGGGATACCAGACTGAAGAAATATTTATTTTTCAAGCGTACCGTCAAATCAGCAAGGTAGAGGGCCATGCCGATCGAGGCGAAAAGGTAGGCTGAGTAAAGATAATGTGGGTAAACTTTGACGTGAGATGAAAAAATAAAGAGAGCCAAGAAAAAGCCAATAAAAGTCCAGGAAATCAAGAAGAGTTTTTTAATAAGCTTATCCTTATAAGCACCGATAAAAACAATCAAGGCCAAGTAAGCCGGTAGGCTTATTTCAGGCCATAAAATATTACCGATCGATCGCAGGACCGCCCGCGGTTCGGTGTTAGAAGAAATATCAGTCCCAAACGATTTAATCGCATACGAAACCGAGGCCCAGTCAAAAAGAAGCCCGGTCGCCACAAGAACAAAAGCACTCGCCGTGATTAAACCGACAAAATACGGTTTAAGATAAGCATATTTTTTACTGACGATGAGATCGACGACAAAAAATAAAAGAAAAGCCAAACCCGTGATTTTGCTAAAGATTGCCAAACCGGTGAAAATTCCGGCTAAATAAAGCGAACCTTGGGTTTTTTGACTTCTGAGATAAAAAATGGCGGCGCACAATCCAAAAAGAGCGACCGTGGCGTCAGGATAACCATAGTTGGCATAGCGCACTAAAGGATAAGAAATAATCAGGAATAGACCGACAAGATACGCCGCCCAAAAACCTTTTTTGAGATAAGCCCAAATGATGGCCACGATGGCAATACTGAAGCTGATCAGACCAAAATAGATTTCACCGGCTAATTCAGGTCTGAAAAATAAAGAGAGAAATCGAATGCCGTCAGCAATCATTAACCGATCGGGCCAAGGATAATATCCTCCAATAAAGGTTTTCCAAACGGACGGCTCGATATATTCAAGCGGATCATTGGGATCCGGAAGCATTGCCAACTTATGAAAGAAAAACCATCCATAAATAACTAAAAGAAAAAGGAGGGCAACCCCTTCCCACAGACAGCGATTTTTGAGAATTTTTTGGGTTTTTTGATATGGCACTTGAATCTATCTATATAGTTTTGGAGCATTATTAATTATACGGAGCGATTCTTCAAGATCAATCCCGATCGTGTTGGTATACCACTGCATTGAATCATACCTCGGAAGATTATCGGCCATCGAAAGTTCCAACGCTTTTGCGCGGGTCATTGTTCCCTCTCGGATTTGATTGCTCCTAAAAGTATCGTTTTCGGTAAATCCGGCCAAGAGATAATAAATATAATTATAGAAAGGGGCTGTACCGTCGCCGATTCGCCAGGTCGTTTTGGTGTCATCGGCCATTTCCCATTTGTATTTTCTAAGCAGAGTATTATTGATTGTTTCCTCATCCCAACGAATGTATTCGTAAAGTGAAAGATACTCGTGAGCAATGAGGTAATAGGCAAAATAAGCAAACAGGGTATCCAAAAGTGAACGGTTGATATAGCTCGGATTAGTCAGATATTTTTTCCCATAATACAACGCCAGCTTCATCTTGTCGGCCGAGGTTAAGCGATAAGTCACATTGACCTTCGGCTTAATCCCGCAAAGACCGAACTTGAAATCGGTTCTCTCTAAAGGGTTGATGCAAAGAACGATCAAATCGATCCCCATCACCTGACCAAGCTTATTAGCATAATAGAAATACTGTTTGTCCCCCGCCATAAATAAAGGAACCGTGCCTAGATCCGGTTTTTTAAGCCAGGCCAGCACATTACGCCGAATGTTATCCCTTTTATTCTTGATGTTGGCCGAAATCAAAATGTGCTCAACCCCTAAATCGGCGGTCATTCTGGCCTGATTGCGGCGGCCCAAATCGGTCAACATGCCCCAGTCGTAGGAATAGGCAACCGGATTCATTTTCATCAATGTTTTCATATAGTGAAGGCCGTAACTGCTGTCGCGCCCGCCAGAAAACGTCATTAAAACATCCGGACGGCCATTATTTTTACGATATTTCCGCAGATATTCCTCGAGCTTTTTCGGACCTTTAACTTTCATTTTTTCGTAATTTCGGCAGTAGTTACAAACACCTTTTTCGTCAAACTCAATAAAAGGAATTGTCTCCGGTAAAATGCATTGAGAGCAACGTCTCAGTTCGGCAATTTTTTGAGCGCTCTTTTTGAAATCTTGTTTGACTTTGGCACTCAACGGTTTGATGATTGCCCGTATTGAGGCAGACTTCGGATATCGGGAAAGATCTTCCAAGTCATAATCTGCCTGCTCAAGAGTAACTTTGGCACTTTCAAAGATGCCGACTTTTTGGATTTTTAAATTCTTTTGAGAAATAATCAGCGCTCGGCCGGGCGGCAGCTGCTCAATTTTGGCTTTGGTAAAAAATTTGTTAAAATTTAAGGCCTTAAAAAGAGAATGTAAAATATCATATTCCGAGGCATAGACTAAAATATCTTTTTTATCAGAAAGAGCATAATAAAGCGAGCCGGTATTGGTGGCCAAGACATTGGTTTTCAGGTCAGTAAACATCAGTCCGACTGAAGCCGCCCCCTCGATGGCTTTAAAGGTCTGGCCGATGGCATAAGACAAACCTTTTTCAGCTTTGAGATGTTTGCGAATCAGGCTTAAAAAAAGCTCGGTGTCAACTTCGTATTTCCGATTAAGATTCTTATTTTTCGACCAGAGTTCTTCCACGTTGGTAATGATCCCGTTATGGACGCCGATAATGTTATCCTTGGAAACCGGCTGGTTATTAATGTTGGTATCAAGATCACCGTTGGTCACCAAACGGGCGTGACCGATCGCAAAAACATGGCGAAAGTCTTGAAAACGGAAAAGCTCGTTATAGGTCTGGCTTTTTAACAGCTCTGAAGCCGGCGTGGGTTGCTTATAGACTTTAATGATGTTATCCGAAAGTAAACAAATCCCTGCCGATTCTCGGCCGCGATTTTCAGAGAATTTAAATAATTCGTCGGTCACTTTTTTGAAATATTTTCGATTAAATTCCTCGTTGTTGGGCGAAAACACCCCTAAAATTCCACACATGATAAACCTCGATTTAAATACTAACTTTGATCGTTTTTCTTGTCAAAAGTTTCAAAACACCCGCTGAAATGACAAACGAAATGGCCGTGGCCAGCGCCGAGCCGTAGATGCCCAAAATGGGCACCATGATTATATTGAGGATAACATTACTTAAGAAAACAAGAGCGACGAGAAGGGTGTAGTATTGGGGGAAACCGGCTTGGGCCAAAAGCATCTGAAAGGGTTGATAACCACTCGAGGCGATAATGCCAGCCATTAAAATGATAAAAACCGGCCAGCTATCCTTAAATTCTCCATTCGTAAAGATTTTTAAAAGCAAGGGATAAAGCAGAATCGCGATTCCACCCAAAGCCGCCGCGTATTGGTAGGTTAGCTTCACACCCGATCGAATGACATCTTGAAGTTTGACAATCTGAGAGCGGCCGCTTAAGTTTGCCAGCACCGGGTTAACATTATTTTTTAAGACCACCAGTACCTGACTGAACCCTTCGGCCAAAATAGCCGCAAAACTATAGATGCCCACCTGCCGATCCGAGAGGAAATAGCCAAGAATCAAAATATCCACCCGCGTGTTAACGTCTGCTAAGACATTTCCCCCCAGCGAATGATAGCTGAAAGTAAAATGTTTTTTAAACCACCCCTTCCAATGAGTCGGACCGACAAACTGAAAGAATCTTTTGGTGTAAAAAAGTAAGCTCAAGAATAATAAGGCTTCGGCGAAAGTAAAGGCCAGGGGCAAGTTTTGGCTGGGTGACTTTCGGGCAACAGCCAAAATAATAAAACTGACGATTAAAATATAACGGACCGCCTGAAAAAAGGCGAAAGCCTTCATCTGACGCAGTCCATTTAAAATTCCTAAAAATGTTTTATTGAAGGCAAAAAGAACCAAGCCTGGCACAATATAATAGATTCCCACCGCCACCTCGGGACTTTGCAGGAATTTAGCAAATAAGTTCCGCCCGAAATAGATCAGCGCCCCGGCAAAAAAGGCAAAAAAGACCGCTAAGACTAAGCCTGGCGTAATAATCTGATTGATTTTTTTCTGATTACCTGTTTCAGCCACATATTTTTGCAAGGAAAGGTGAACGCTACCGACGGCCAATTGTGAGCCGAGAATATAAACGGCGTATGTTTCATTAAAAAAACCTAAAGTTGCCACCCCGTAATATCGGCCAACTAAAACATTAATGAGTAATCCGCTGACACTTAATATAATGAGGCTGACCAAGTTCCACAAAACATCTTTTTGAAATTTACGGGAAACAGGCAACCTCACTTTTTCCTACTTCCGATCGGACGGGCGGGCACGCCGGCAACAATTTCAAAATCTTTAACATTTTTGGTCACGACCGCCCCCGCACCAACCACCGCGCCCTGGCCAATGGTCACTCCAGGCAGCACTGTGACATTACAGCCAAGCCACGCCCCTTTTAAAATTTTTACTTTGCTCGATACTAAACCTTGTCGATAGATTGGGGTTTTAAGATCAGTGTAGCGGTGGTCAGAAGTCAGAATCGAGACGCGATGGCCGATTCGAACATCATCTTCAATCTCAATTTCACCGTAGCCCGAAAGATAGCCCCATTCGTTGAGCGTCACATTGTTGCCAATACTGATACGATACGGATACCAGAAAGTAACGCCTTCATAAATTCTAACTTTGCCCAGATGCCGGCAAACGAGCTTGAGAAGGACAAATCTAAGATAATCGCCGAGCGGCGAAGGGAAATACTTAACCAAACCATAAATAAAGAAAAACAAACCATGAAACAGATAATCTTTGACGGTATATGGTTTTGTGTTATATTCCTTGTGTAACTTATTGTTTTGTGACATTTTATTAGTAAATGCTTAATATCATATTCATAAGATAACAAAAATGGAAAGAAAACAACATGCTGAAGGATTTTGGCAAAGACATCCCCAAACTTTACAAACGCGTTCTCGTCACCGGCGGAGCCGGTTTTATTGGCAGCCACCTTTGCGAGAAATTGTTAAGTCTCGGAGTCAAAACTTATTCGATCGATGATTTCTCAACCGGCAAACGGGAAAATATCAAATCGTTTTTGAAAAACAAGAAATTCACCAATATCGAATGTGACATTACTGATTTTCCCAAGCTCGAAAGCTATTTTAAAAAATATCGTTTTGAGGCCGTCTTTCATCAAGCTGCCTCTAAAAAAACCATTTGTCTAAGAGATCCCAAACGAGATCTAGAGGTTAATGGTAAAGGAACTTTGGGATTACTTCAGACGGCTCAAAAATATAAAGTCAAAAAATTTGTTCATGCCTCAACCGGCTCGGTCTATGGGGAACTCCAAACCAAAGTTCAAGACGAAAATCATCCCCTTTCGCCGACCTCTTACTACGGCGTCAGTAAATTAGCCGGCGAGCGATACGCGATCTTGTTTCATAAACTTTATGACCTGGATACGACCGTCTTGCGCTATTTTCACGTTTATGGGCCGCGCCAGGAGTTCAGCCCCTACGGCGGCGTCGTCGCTATTTTTATGCGCAACTGTCTTAAAAACGAAAACCCCACCATCTTCGGCACCGGTAAACAGGAAAGATCATTCACCTTTGTCAGAGACGTCGTTAATGCTAACTTGTTAGTGGCGAGTCGCCCCAAGACCAAGGGAGAAGTTTACAACTGTGCCTCGGGCATTCATGTGACGATTAAACAGTTGCTCGATGAAATCAATAATCATTTCCGCGACAAGACTAAGCAATTTAAGATCATTTATGACGATTGGGTCCCGGGAGATATTAAGGAGTTCAATATCGATAACCGAAAAATCAAGAAACTCGGCCTGACTTTCGTCACCAATATGTCACCGGGACTTTCGGAAGTTTATGAATCGATGAAAACAAGTTTATCCAATGTTAAAAAGTAAAAAAATCGGCGTGGTCGTCCCCGCTCATAATGAAGAACTACTTATTTTAGATACGCTTCGGAGCATGCCGGCTTTTGTTGATAAAATCGTTGTGGTCAACGACGCCTCGACTGACAAAACTAAGCAGGAAATCCTTCTTGAGCAAAAAAAGCAAAAAAGAATCTATCTCATCGACCATAAAGAAAACAAAGGACTCGGCGCTACTTTGGCCGATGGTTATCTTAAGGCCTCCGAGCTGGGTTTAGAGGTGATTGCCGTTATGGCCGGTGACAATCAAATGGATCCCCACGATCTTAAAAATGTCGTTAGGCCAATTATCGACGGTCAAGTTTCTTATACTAAAGGTAATCGGTTGTTAGTTAAAGATGTCTCCAAGGTGATGCCCAAATATCGTTTCGTCGGCAATATCGTTGCTACCTTTTTGACCAAGTTTGCCACCGGTTATTGGCCATTGATCGATCCGCAATGCGGCTATACGGCCATTGCCAAACAAGCCTTGGACCGCATCGATATCGCCAGCCTTAAAAAAGGATATGGCTATAACGCCGACATTTTGGTACGCTTGAACATTTACAACTTTAAGATGACCGATGTTGAGGTTAAACCTGTCTATGGTCGCGAAAAAAGCGGCATTAAGTTCTTCCGTTACACTATCGATGTGAGCTTTTTTCTATTTAAGCTCTTTTTAAAACGGCTTAAGGAGAAATATTTGTTCCGCGACTTTCATCCGTTAGTTCTTTTTTATCTCTTAAGTTTTGTCAATATTATTTTGATCGCCCTGCCGCTGGCCATCCGATTTTTGGTGTTATATATTCATTATGGCTTAGCACCACTCACCACCTTGACAATTTTTTCGTTTGCTTCGATGATGGGCTTTTTTTCTTTTGGCTTTGCCATTTGGCTCGACATGGAGTCTAATAAGAACTTATTTGTGAAATAAATTTATGACAATCTCCTCAGAACGATCGACGCTTTCGCCCGGATAAACTCGATTAAGGTTTTTCGTTCGATCGTAGAAACGATCAAGGTCCAGCCTAATAGCAAATAGATGACTGGCCCCAAAATCGAAACCAGGATGGGCTGGATATTAGAGAGTGGCAAAAACCAGTACGCAACCGTTAAGCCGACTCCTAAAACCAATACCTTCATAATCCGTTTGATCTCCAGGGGAATAAAATATTTTTTCTGGCTGATTTTGTAAATCAGAGAAGTATTCACGACATAAGCCAGAAGAGTGGTAATCGCCGCGCCCATGATCCCGAATTTTGGTACCATATAAAAATTCAAGGAAATATTGATGGTTGCCGCCACCAAAACACTTAAAGAGACATACCAGGTTTTTTTAGCGACATAAGCACCAAGCGAAAGAATAAAAAAGGCTCCATAAGCGACCATCCCCCAGGCGAGCACCCCGGCTACTTTTGTCGCACCTAAATAATTGGCATTTGAAAGAATCAGGATGATAATTTTTGAAAAATAGGCGACTAAAATGGCGCAAAAGCCAGCGGCCAGCAAAAAATAGGTAAAGTATTTAGCATAGATCGCTTTGGCTTCCTTTCTTTTCAGTATCGAGAAAGCGAAGGGGATCCATGGCAAAACAAAAGCTGAAACGACGAGTGAAACCGGTAAAGCGATCTTGGCCGCCAGGGCGTAGATACCGAGCTCGAAGGTACCAATATATTTAACCACGAAAAATCGATCTGATAAGTCCAGGAACCATAAAGCCACGCCCGCTGGCAATAAAGGTAAACCGTAAGTCAGAAGGGTGTGAAGATATTTTTTGCTAAACGAGAAAAGTAGATTCCGCCGCACCAAAATCGAACTGATGACAAAAGAAATGACCGCGGCCAATAAATAGGCTTCGTAGATTGAACGAAATTGATAGTGGCTTCTGATTAGAAAAACCAAAACCATCGCTAAAACCAAAGCTTGATTAAAAAGAAACAAAATGGCATATCTGCCCGCTTGAAGTCGAGTGACGAAAACCGAGAGGAAATAGTTAAATAAAACAATAAATGGCATTGTCAAGAAATTAATTTTTAGAACCTCCTGATATCGAGCATCGCCAAAGATTATCGATGAGATTGACCCCGAAAAAAACGTTAATACTACCGTGACAATAATAAGAATGAAAGCCAAAAAAATGAGGGCGTTCGTTAAATATTTTTTTTGTTCAGCCTTATCTTTAGCGTCATAGTAGTATCGCGCCGCGGCGCTATCGAGTCCTAACATTAAAAAAATAACTAAAAAAGAATTGACCGTTAAAATTAAATCTATCACCCCGTAATCACTCGGAGAAAAGTGCCGCGTCAGAATCGGCACTAAAACTAGCCCCGAAAGGGCCGCAATAACACGAGTGATAGCGTAAACAACCGATTGCTGGCCGATTTTTTTGAAGGAGTCTATCACTACTTCATTCCTTTTTTTTGAACCTCAAAAGCTCTAAATAAAGATCATCCAAGTACCAAAAAGGCGTTTTTTTCTCTCTGAGATATTGAATCAACTCTTCCAAGAAATTTTGCATTCCCTGTCTTTTGTTAACATACCTCGAAAAATCTAATTTTTTTTGATAGAGGAAACGGTGCTCTTCATAAAACTTTAGCGACGGCACGTTCAAAGCAACGTGAAAAGGGTGAAAATTATAAATCTTTAAGCCCGTCTCCTCGATTTCTTTTCTAATTTGACTCAATCTGGGCGATGCTGGAAATTTGGCTAAGTGAAGATCGTCTTCCCAAAAAACCGGAAATCTCACTAATCCCGAATGATGTTTTAACGGAATGCATTTTGGTTGCAAAAAAAGACCAAGATTAGAATCATAGAGAAAATCTCGATCTGAAAATTCTTTTGTAATCCAAGAATTATCAAAAAAAGCGTGAGACCGAAAAGATCTGGCTTTGGGCCAAAGTTTCAAAGAGGAATTAATGACCTTTTTATAATCATTTTTAACTAGAAAGTTAGGATGAAGACCAACGTATCGGCACATTTTATCATTATCATACCTTTTCTGGACTGCACGGGAAGGATGGGTTAAAAAGATGGTTACTGGCACTTGAGCGACCTCGAAAATTTCGAGAGTTTTCTCGATCATCGCTTCAGACGCCCAATCAATATCTAAAGTAAAACAAACAATCTCTTTTTTAACAAAATAATCCGTAATTTTAAAAAAATCCAACTCTCGATTATTTTTTTTCATAAGTTCTTTCGGTTATCTTGAATCTTTTGAATTTTAGAAAAGCTAATATACTTATTTTCCAAATCTCTCAAGATCACGCCAGGCTTATAAGACATTTTCTCGATTTTTTCTTTGAGCAAATGTTTTCTGATCAGAGTTTCTGGTTCATTATACCCGCAGAGGGCACGCATTGAAGTCGTCCCTGAAAACCGCGGGTTGATTTCAAAAACATAGATGTCTTCTCCGTCTTTTCGGCATTGAATATTGAGCGGACCAGTTGAACCCAAAGCACTGGCCACCTTCTCACAAAACGCGCGAATCTCAGGATAATCATCGGCCGTACCTTGAGAAATGCCGGTCGAAATGGTGTAGGTAGCGTCTTTACGATAATCCTTGACCGCTTGTTTGATCGAAAGTGCGCCTTTAACCAGGCGTTTCAAAGCAAAAGAGCCCAAAAACTGGCCTTTGAGCGAATGTAAAACGCCAACCGTATATTCCTCTTCAGGCGAACCGATATATTCTTGAATAATGACCGAGACATCTTGTTTTATCAAATACTCGATAAAAAATCTGAGTTCCTTCGGATTTTGGGCAATAAATACTCCCCGGGAGCCGCCACTACCAATATAAGGTTTGGCGACGACAGGAAATTTAAGACCTTTTCTGATATCGCTCTTATCTTTGGGGATATAGGTTTGGGGAATCTTGAAACCCTGTTTTTTCAGAAATAGAAAAGTTTGCCATTTGTCGAGACAGGTTGAAATGACCTGATGATTATTAACTAGTGGTAAAATTCCCTCTCTTTCAAATTCGGTCCTTTTTTCGGAAATAACCAGGAGCTCGGCTTCCGAACCAGGAATTAAAATTTTAGCCTTTTCTTTTTTGCAAATATCCAAAAGAATTAAAATGTAACTCGGATCGGAGACTTTTGGCACAAGATAGGCCTTATCAACAGCGTACAAACCCAGACTCAAGGGTGAAATATCTGTACCGATCATTCGGTATTGTTTGCGACCAAGCTTCAGCGCCTTCATGCACTGTCGACCAACCCCACCGCCGCTAACACCGGTAATGACCACTGGTATTTTCATCTTAACCTCTTTTTAGGATGTCAATTAATTCGTCACTTAGCCCGTAATTTTTAACTGCCTCAATGACCGGCCTTTGATCGTAGGCAACTCTGATAATATCTACTTTTCTGGTTTTTGTGTTAAAAATAGCGGCCGAAGCTAAAGGGTTATTGTCTCGCGGCTGCCCGCATGAACCAGGGTTAATCACCATCTTTTCGCCTACTTTTTTAACCAGTGGATAATGGGTGTGGCCTAAGATAATCACATCTGCGTTAACCTCATTAAATTTCTCAAATCCTGAAAAATCCGGATAAACCCGTTCGCTAGTGTTCCAAGGACTCTCGTGATCGATCTCGATTTTTATACCATCAAGCTCGACCCTGAGATATGGCTTAGTTTTCTTCAGCCAAGCAAGATTTTCCTTCGAAATAATTTCCCGAGCTACTTTAAGAGAATCGTTAATCACCTTGGAAGCCATTTCTTCTTCGCCCAAGAAGGTCCGATCATGATTACCTTTGATAAAAATCACTCGGTGTTTCTTTAATTCCTCAAAAACCTCGTTGACAAATGGATAGTAACCGACAATATCACCCGCGCAAAGGATTACGTCAACGTCTTTTAACTTCTCCAAAACAGCCCGCAGGCCATAAACATTGCCATGAATGTCGGAAATAATCCCTATTTTCATTTTCTCACCAAATATTTTAGATATTCTCTAATACCTTTCTCAACGTCATATTTCGGCTTAAATTTAAGGATTTTCTTGGCTTTTTTAATATTAACTCTGAGCCGATAATTTTCTTGATTATCCACTCCTTTGAAAATAATTTTTGATTGACTCTCAGGAGAGTTGGCCAAAATCGTCTTTGCTAATTCCAGAGAAGAAACCGATTGCCCGCTGCCGAGATTAAAAATATTCGATTGCTTGCTTTTTATAGCCAGCAGAAAAGCGTCGGTCAGATCATCAATGTAGATAAAATCCTGGGCCCTTTTGCCTTGACCAAAAACTATTAAATCCTTCGATTCAAGAGCATTTTCTAAAAAAATATTTATAACTGTTTTTAATCTTTGGCCAGGACCATAAGGAGCGGTGATCCGAAAACCAACAAAAATTTTGCCCGTTGCCTGGGCATATTGACTAGCAAGCATTTCACTAAATAGTTTACTTAACGAATAAAAATTACTTGGGTGAGTAGGATGAGTTTCGTCGACACTTTTAAAAAGTGGCTGGCCGATAACAGAAATACTGGAAGCATAAATAAATAGTTTTGCACTTGAAAGGCTGAAAGCATCTAGAAGATTTGAAGTACCTAGGAAGTTGTCGTCAAAAATCTTTTTTTCCTCAAGCGAACCGCTGAATTTTAGCGGTACGGCGGCCGCTAAGTGAATCACCGCGTCAAATTTATGGCGGCCAAAAAAATCCTGAACTTTTTTACCGCTCTTCAGATCCAAGGCATGAATTTTTAAGCCGGCGATTTTATCTTGCTTAAGGGCCAAACCAGTTACCTGATGACCTTTGTTTTTCAACTTTAAAAAAAGGTTTGAGCCAATAAATCCGGTTGCACCAGTTAGTAAAATCCTCATTTTTGAGCTTCAATTCTAAAATACTTAAAAGGGTTCCGGGTCAATGGCAAAGCTAATCTTAAGTGATCCTCCATATAAAGACCGATTTTAGGGTTCAGGTCGTGTATGACCTTGCCTTCCTGCCAGAACCAATTGTAGATCAAGTCCACTTTCTTAAAACCGGCCTTAAAAAACAACTCTTTGATTTCTTCTTCTTTAAAGCCGCCTTCATGACCGGCCACATATTCGGCGTCTCTAACTGTTTCGCTATCCAAACCTTCTGTTAAATCCCCAATTACCTTGGTCATGTGGCAGATAGCGTCGACGTCAACTTTAAAAAGAGATGAAAGATCTTTCTGATTTTCCTTGGCAATATTGCTAACAGCCAACCTGTAATAATAATTTGGATCCAAATCGGAGTAAAAAATTCCCCCTTTCTTCAACACTCGGTATGATTCCTTAATTGTTGTCAGAGGACTGGACAAATGATGAAGAAAAGTATAACCAGTCACGACGTCGAAGGATTTATCGGAAAAAGGCATTTTATCAGTGCTAGTTTCAATTAATTTGATTTTGTGGCCTAATTTTTTTCTTCGAAATTTCTTTTCCGCCACTTCAAGCATCGCCGGGGTGATATCTACCCCAACCAGTTCTTTAAAATACGGCGCCGCTAATTCCAGAATAAAACCAGTACCACAACCGAGATCTAATAAGCTTTGGCCGCTGGTGTTATCAGCAAATCGTTTGAGGAGTTTCTTAACCTTAGCCTGGTTCTCCGGTCGAAAATGAGGTTGCGATTTCTCGTAAATCTTCACTAACTTAGTGTGATAATCAATATTCGCTTCAATATTTCTGGGGCTTTGTCGGGTCATTTTACTCCTCTTTTTTTTAATTTTTTGGCTGGCACGCCGGCCCAAACCTCGAAATCTGGCACGTTTTTGGTCACCACCGCTCCGGCCCCAATTTGGACTCCCTCTCCGAGAGTGACACCCGGTAAAATGATGGCACCAATGCCGATATCACTGTTTTGAGAAATCTTAACCTCTTTGACCGAAAGCTCCGAATCAATGATCGGTATTTTACGATCTTTACCACGATGAGACGAGGTGATAATCTTCACTCCGGCACCAATGCCAACGTTTTTACCAATTTCAATCCCGCCCAAGCCATTAATGAAGCACTGCGGACCAATCCATGCCCCGGATTTGATCAAGATTTTTCCTCGGTAATTAGCGTCGATAATCGTGTCATAACCGATATAGACGTTATCTTCAATTACTATACTTTTAGGATGAAAGACCCTAACCCCTGGCTCAATCACCACATTTTTGCCGATTTTACCAAAGTCTCGGCGCTTAAATTTTCCTGAACCATGGGACTTATAGCGGTGTTCGTTCATTTTCTTCTCTTTTCGTTATAGCTTCGGAGGGAGCTAACGTCAAGATTACGGAGTATTTTTTTCACAATCTTTTGGCCATCATGGTAATTTTCAATAAACCGGCGGCCTTTTTTGGCCTGAGCCAGACGTTCTTCGGGCTTCATCTTGAGCACCATCTTTAGTTTCTCATAGATATTTTTGGAATCAACGTTGATCATTGGTGGATTAAGGTGTTTTTTTCTTATCACCTCCGGATTGAGGTAGCCTAAAACAACTTTGCCAAAAGCAAGTGACTCGGCCGCAAAGACACCGTACCAGCCACCATATAAGCTGTCGACCACAATATCGGCCCGCTCTAATTCCTCAAGGATGACATGGTGAGGTTTTTTCTCCATGATTTTAAATTGAAAACGGAAGCCCTCTTTTTTAAGACGTAAAACCGCTTTTTGGAGGTGTTTTGTTCCTTTTATCCCCTGATCTGAGGGCGCGTGAAGCACAATCGGTTCGGAGTGAGTGGCGTAGCTGGGACGGTATTGATTAAGATTAAAAGGAATCCACAAATTGCCGTATTGGGCTTTGCCTAAGAGCTCAGCATAATCCTCTTGAGCTAAAATCAAATCAGCATACTTTTGCGCCCCCAGAGCGACCTGTTTTTTTAAACAGTTGTCACACTTAATTTGACAGCCCTGGCAACAGTAATGCTGGCTGTGACGATAACGGATATCACAACCGACAAAGGTCATGACGATCTTTTTATTAAATAATTTCAGAATTGGTAAATCTAAATTAGTAAAATAGCGGTTTTTAAAGAGCCAAAAGGTGTCCCCAAAAAGAAAAATAAAAACATCATAAGTAAAAAGTGATTTAATAAAATATCCTAACAAATATATTGGTCTTAAAATTTTTGGCTTTTGATCTAAATTAAGCGAAAAATCATTCGAGTTTCCCTTTTCATATCCGAAACTGTGCGGCCAGTAGGTCACACAGGAAGCTTGATAACCCAGCGATCGTAAGATGCTGGCGTAACTGGTGCCAATTCCTGCCGGGTTGCTCAAGCCGATGAAGAATCTTAGCTTTCGCTTGTTTTTTCTCATAGGTCCTGACAAATCGGGTTCTTTAAAGCCGCTTTTTTTACCCTCTGAAAATCATCATAATTATCCCTGGCTCGCCGCATCTCTTCCCCTACCTTTAGACCTGCGGCTAGGTATTCGATCACCGCTTTCGGCCCTAAGTCAGCCATTGTTTGGCCCATATGACGGGCGCCAACATAGTGTTTGGGATAATAATCGATGTTTGCCGCCGAAAGTTGCTCGGTTTCAACCTCACCGGCAAACTGAATAATCTTAGCCTCGGGATGGTTCTTTTTAAGCGCTGCTATATCGATGATTCCGCCCCTACCAACAAGGGTTTTATCCGAAGTCACATCGGCCATAATAATCCCGTCGACCCTCGTCCAACCCAATTTGGCTAAATCAAAAGGCGCTTTAGATCCAAATAATTTAGTCTTAGCGCCCAGACTGATCAAAACCTCTTTGAGTTTTGGGCCAAAATTATCACTGGAAATAATCAAGAAATTATTGCCCCAAACCTCTAAACCAGCCTCAAAAATCATTTTCACCACTAACGGTTTAACATAATCGAAAATCCCGGCTGCTGATTCATTTGTGCCCATGACCATAATCCCTTTTGCTTTGGCCGCCTCTAAATCTAAATCGCTCGGACGAAATTCCCAAGATTCGTACATCAACGCGATCACGGCTACCTCTTTCATCGCCTCAATAAATTTCTTATCGAGCGGCCTGAGGGAACTGGAGTTAGTTACGATATCGGCTTCGGATATGATGCCATTACTCAATCGCGTAATCACCTCAATTTGCTCAGTCTGATATAGTCGACTGATCTTTCCGATCACACGTTTGGCCTGAGCCGCTGTCGCATATCGAGAGCTCTTGGCATAGGCGATAACCCTTTTGGCCCCGGCTTTGGCGGCGATGATCGGCCCCAAAGAGTAATAACCGGTGGCCGCTTCAGTTAAAACTGTCAACCCTTTTAGATTGAGCTTAAAGGTCGCAATAGTTTCTTCGATGAGCTTTTTAATCCGCAAGTCCGTATTATTTAAAACATTCTTAGGCATTTAAAGTGTCTTTCAGAGCTTGAGCGATTAAAGAAAGTTCTCGGTCGGTTAAGCCCTCAAAGAGCGGTAAGGTCAAAGTGTGATGATAGGCATAATCAGAATTTTTCAAATCGCCTGGGCGATAGCCGAACCGACTAAACGCTGGTTCACGGTGCAAGGCATAAGTGCCGATGGTAGTTTCGATGTTTTTTACCCTCATCAACTCGATAATTTTATCCCGATTGACTTTTTCCGGCAAAACTATCACAAACGACTGGAAATTAAAATCGACGTCTTTTGGCTCGGCTGGCAACTTCAGATCTGGAATTTTCGAAAGAAGCTTGATCAACTTCCGGGCCACTTTCTGGCGCGCTTTAACGATTTTGCCTAAGTTCTCCAACTGGGGCATGCCCATGGCCGCCTGAATTTCACTTAAACGATAATTGTAGCCGGCCTCGACAAAGCTCAATCCTTTATCCGTCACCACCGAGCCATGGTTTTTCAAAATCTCAATTTTTTGGGCGATTTTCTTCGAGTCAGTTACGATTGCCCCGCCTTCACCAGTGGTAACCACTTTCCTCGGGTGAAAACTGAAACAACCGATATCCCCCCAAGCCCCCAGATATTTGTCATGATATTTTGTGCCAATGGCGCAGGCGGCATCCTCGATTAGAAGTAGCTTATGTTTCTTGGCGATTTTCAGGATTTTTTCCATTGGCGCCGGATAGCCAAAAGCATGAACCACGATAATCGCCTTTGATTTCTTGGTGATCTTTTTTTCTAGATCATCCGGATCCATACAAAAAGTCTTTAAATCAACATCAACAAAAACTGGTTTGGCTCCGACGTGGACCACCACATTCCCGGTGGCCGGGAAACTAAAATCCGAAACTAGCACCTCGTCACCGGCCTTGACGCCACCGGCCACCAAAGTCAGATGCAAAGCAGTAGTACAAGAAGTCACCCCGTAGGCATATTTTTTGCCCAAGATTTTCGCTAATTTCTCTTCAAAGGCATGAAGATATTTGCCTTTAGTTAACATGCCGGTTTTGGCAATGTCTTTGAGCGCTAAGCGGACTCTCTTTTCGTCAATTTTTGGCCGAATTAGTGGAATTTTTTTCATACCATTCAATCGTCTTTCTTATGCCCTCTTTAAAATTAGTCTTTGCCTTAAAACCAATCAATTTTTTAGCTAACCGAATGTCGGCCAGATGGCGTCGCACATCGGCCTGTCGAGCTGCTTTCTTGAGTATTTTGCCCTCATAATTCATTTCTTTGGCAATGGTTAAAATTAAATCTTTAATTTTGAGCTCTCTTCCGGTGGCAATATTTAACACTTTGCCTCGAGTGTCTTTGTTTTTATAAATATCGATCATGCCAGAAACCGTATCGCCAACATAAATAAAATCTCTGGTTTGGCGCCCGTCACCGCAGATCACTGGCGGTTCGCCGGCCAGAATCTTTTTGACCGTGATGGGAATCACCGCCGCATAAAGTTTCTCGTTTTGCCTGGGACCGTAATTATTGAAGGGACGAACGATCGCCAAATCAAGCTTAAAATTATTAAAGTAAGACATCACCATCAGGTCAGCGGAAGCCTTGCCGGCGGCATATAAAGTCTCTGGCATCATTGGGTGATCTTCGCCAATCGGCACGTGTCTTGCCGTGCCATAAGCCTCAGAAGAGGAGCAGTGGATTAAAGTCTGATATTTTTGGTGGCGCAACAGTCTCAAGAGAACGCTGGCCAAATTGACATTAACCATGTAGGCATCGTCGGGATCGACGAAGGAATACTCGAGGGCCTTGGTCGCCAAATTGAAGACGACTTCAATCTTTTCGCGGTGCAAAATTCTTTCCATCGCCTGATAGTCAGTCGCATCTTGATCGATGATTTTAAGATTTTTGTCAAAATTCTCTTTTGCCTCTTTAAGATTCTCTCTCTTGCCCAAGAAAAAATTATCGACCACCACAATTTTGGCCGGTTTTTCTAAAATCAGGGCGTCAACCAGATGACTGCCAATAAAACCGGCCCCGCCGGTGACTAAAATGTTCTTATTTTTGAGATTCGGCACAGTTCCTCATCACCCTTACAATATATTCTAAATCTTTTTGTTTCAACCCCGGATGAACTGGCAAAGACAAAACTTCTTTGGCTAATTTTTCGGCAATGGGCGTCTTTGACCGATAACCCATTTGGCGATAAAATTTTTGCTCATTAATCGGTAACGGATAAAAAATCGCCGTGCCAATATCGGCTTCAGTGAGTTTCTTGAGCACTTCATCGCGCGGTAAACCAAACTCCGGCGTGATTCGAATGGTGTACTGATGAAAAACGTGTTCGGCGTTTTTATCAACGTGCGGCACGATAAGACCAGCAATTTTAGCCAGTTTTTTCGATAAAAAGGCGGCGTTTTTTTGACGGGCTTTATTGAAACGTGGCAGCTTTTTGAGTTGCTCGATGCCAATGGCCGCGCCAATATCGGTCAGCCGAAAATTATAACCTAAAATATCGTGGTAATATTTAACCTTTGAGCCGTGGGCGCGAATGAGGCAAGCTTTTTCATAGATTTCTTTCGAATCAGTCGTAATCATCCCACCCTCGCCAGTGGTCATGTTCTTGGTCGGATAAAATGAAAATGCGCCTACCCCGAAGGAACCCACTTTTTTTTCTTTCCACCTCGCCCCGTGCGCTTGACAAGCGTCTTCGATCACCGTCAGCTTGTGCTTTTTGGCCACCGATATAATCTTAGTCATATTGGCACTTTGGCCATAGAGATGAACCGGCATAATAGCCCTGGTTTTTTTGGTGATCGACTTCTTGATTTTTTCAGAATCGATATTAAAGGTTACCTCATCAATATCGACAAAAACCGGTCGGGCGCCGGTATATAATATGGCGTTAGCGGTGGCAATAAATGTGAGGGGAGCGGTGATCACTTCGTCGCCAGGACCGATGCCGGCGCTCAGTAAAGCCACATGTAAAGCGGTCGTGCCAGAAGTCGTGGCAATGGCATATCTTACGCCGATAAATTGAGCAAACTTTTCTTCGAACTCGGCCACTTTCGGGCCTTGGGCCAGCATGCCCGATTTTAATACCTCGGTGACCGCTTTAATTTCTTCTTGACCAATTTGAGGTTGGGCGATATTTACTTTCATAATTTCCTCCTATCGAAGCCAAATATGTTTTTTATTGGAATCATTTCCTAAAAGCTTATAATCTTCCTTGCTAATTTTAATCTCTAGACCGCAACGGCATTTTCCTAAAACGTGATCAGCCTTTTTTTTAAAAACTTCAACTCGCCGGCCGCACTGACAAACAAAGCCGCGGATTCTGGCCGGATTGCCGAAGACTAAAGCGAAGTCAAGGACATCTTTGGTAATGACCGAACCGGACCCCGCCATGGCAAACTGACCAATCGATACTCCCGGCAAGATGACTGAATGGGCGCCAATCGATGCGCCTTTTTTGAGTTTAATGGTCGTCGCTTCCCAATCATCGGCTAATTTCAGGCTGCCGTTGGGATTGACCGCCCGAGGAATTTTATCATTAGTAAAGCAAACGTTCGGCCCGACAAAAACACCATCCTCGATGATGGCTGGATGATAAATAAGAGCATGATTCTGAATCTTGACGTTATCGCCAATTACTGAATCACTATCGATGAAAGCCGAGTTACCAATAATACAATTTTTACCGATTTTAGCACCCTGCCGAACTTGGGCAAAATGCCAAATCTTGGTCCCATCACCAATTAAAACATCTTTTTCGATAATGGCCGTCGGATGGACAAAATAAGAAGATTTTTCTTTTTTTAAAGGCATCTGCTTTTTTTGATTGGTTTTCTTTCTTTTAATAAAAGCCATAATCTAAATCTCAAAACTTAGGAAGCAAACATTATTAATCGTGTTTTTATTTCTTAATTTTGCATTTTGACTTTTGAATTTTTAATTTTTTATGCTATTTGTTTTGCTATTCTTTGAGCAATATCGAGCGCCTCAATTGCTTCACGCGCCGTCACCATCGGCCGGGTATTAGTTTTAATCGCTTTAATGAAAGAGAGGATTTCGGCCTTTAACGGCTCGATATTTTTAACGGTAATTGTCTTTTTTTTCTGATTGTCGCCAAATTTAATCAAGAAATCACCAAAATCATCATATTGCATTATCACATTCGATTCGTAAAACTCAATTTCCTGAGTAATGTAATTAAGTTCAACATAGGCTTTACGCCCTGAAACCGTTAACTTTCGGACTTTCAAAGGTGTGATCCAATTGCAAAACATCACGCCCGTACCCGAATCATAATCCAAAAAGGCTTCGACATGATCCTGGCAAATCCGATTAAGAACTTGACCGCCACGCGCCACCACATTTTTCGGCAGTTTGCCAAAAAACCAGTTCATAATATCAATGTCATGAACGCCAATATCAATGACTACATTTGTGTCTTTAATATGAAGAGGGGTTGGGCCTAATCTAAAAGTGGCCACGGAAACTATTTCCCCCAATTTTCCTTTGTCAATCATTTCCTTAAGCTTCAGAACGGCCGGATTAAAGCGTTCGATGTGACCGACGGTAAATTTTATTCCTTTCACCTTGGCCTTTTGAACAATTTTTTTTGCTTCCTCGACCGTCGAAGCGATCGGTTTTTCGATCAGAATATTAACGCCCTTGGCGATGCAATCCAAAGCGACCTGTTTATGATATTTGGTCGGTACGGCAATCGAAACAAGATCTAACTTTTCGGTTTGCAGCATCTCGTGATAATCGGTGTAACCTTTACACTTAAATCGCTTAGAAATTTCCTGGCTTTTTTCCTCATCTAAATCGGCCACCGCGACTAAATCAACATTCGCAATTTCCGAATAATTGCGAGCGTGATGTTTCCCCATGCTCCCAACACCAATAACCCCTGCGTTTAATTTCACTCCGCCTCCTCTTAATCTTTAAATTCTGTTGTGATAGAACAAATCCCCTTCACCCCGCATAAGACGCATCTCCCAATAACAGGATGTAATCCGTTTTACAGAAAGGAATTGTGCGGGGCCTTTAGTCCTAAACCCTTGCTTTTAATGTGGCAGAATTTAATTCTTTCGTCAAATAGTGTCAAGCTACCGCGTGATGAGAAAGGGGCGGACTTCTGTCCGCCCCCTGCGTTCCGATACGACTTTTGCCGCTCATCTTGCTACCACCTCGATTGGTAGCACGCCGTTATGCTCGCTCACTAGTTTAGCTAGCGCGGCGCAGATTTGCTTATATTTGCCGCCATAGAGATCTGACGGCTTGCAGAACTGGGCGCCACAGTAAGAGATCTCAAAGATCGAACCGTCCTCGATGATCTCCAACCGGCCGTCGATACGGTTACCACTCGCCTCGTAGTAATCGAGGTACAGGCGCGCTCCCGCCCTTGGCAGCAAAACTACCGGCCCCGCGCCACTCTGTCCTTGGAGCGCGGACTGAATCGCGTCGAGCATGGCCTCGGGAACGGACCAATGGATGATGATCGACCATCCATCCGCACCCAGGACCGCCTTGAACGAATATTCCATTCCGCTCCTCGCGACAACTCCGTCAGCCCAACCAGCCTCGTCCGCCCTGTGAAACTGTCTCAGCCGCACGTCGGAAACTTCGCTCTTCATCCTTGTCCCTCCTTGGTCTGATGCCATTCCGAAATAGAGCGTTTAAGAATACCACAAACAATCAAAAAAAGCTATTTAGAGCTCTTCTAACAATATTTTACATATAGTTTTAACTTTTGACTTTTTACCTTTAACTTATTTAGATATTCCCAATCCCCTTATAGATAAACCCAGCCTGTGTCGCCGCGGCTTTATCAAAAACATTGCGGCCATCAACAAGAATCGGCTTGGAAATTTTCATTAACCCCTTGAGTCTATTGTAACTCAAAATTTTATATTGGTCATGGTCTGTCACCAGCACTAATGCGCTCGCGCCTTTCACAATTTTAGCCAGCGAACCCTTAAAAGCTTTAACATACGGATCATGAACAACAACTTTCGCCCCGGCTTTTTCAAGGTAGCTAATTAACGGTTCGGCTGGGGTGTTCCTGATGTCATCAGAATTGCCGGCATAGGCAAATCCCAGCACGACGATTTTAGCGCCGACCATATTTTTGCTCGCTTCTTTAAACGCCTGCTTGACCAAATCAAAGGTGTGTTGAGGCATAAAATCGTTGATCTGGCGAGCTAAAGGAATAATTTTGGGGTCCATCAGATTTTTGGCGCCATAAGTTAAAAGCCATGAATCCTTGGGAATACAATGACCGCCCACGCCGGCTCCTGGTAAATGCATCTGACGTAACGCCTCAGGACGAGTTTCTTTGACCTTTTTACAGTCGTTGATTAAGGTGCGCACTTGCCAAACATCAGCGCCGAGAGCTTCGCAAAGCAGAGCCATTTCGTTGGCAAAAGCAATCTGAACATCTCGATAAGCATTTTCGCCGGCTTTGACAATCTCGGCCGTGACAGAATCGGTCTCGTCAAGTTTTCCTTTAACAATGTATTGATAGAGGTCCTTGGCCGTTTTAGTCGCCTCCTTACTCATGCCGCCGATCACTCGGTTGTAATTTTGGATATTTTCGAGCAAGTGCCCAGGCATTAATCTTTCGGGGCAGTTGGCGAGAAGAAACTCTTCATTAACCTTTAAACCCGATTCATCCTCCAAAATCGGCTTGACCAAATGAGCCATTGTCCCCGGGGCGATGGTTGATTCAACAATCACCAGTGTATCTTTGGTCATATTGCGGCCAATGCAAATAAGCGCCGCTTTCATCGCCGTATAAGCCGGTTCGTGAGTGTCATCTTGGACGGGGGTTTCGACCGCCACGATAATCACTTCGGCTTCCTGGTAGGCTTCCGGTTCAGTTGTCGCGCGAAAAGTTTTCTTCTGACGAACTTCCGCCATCAGTTCTTTAAGCCCCGGTTCCTTACCTTCGATCGGACATCCACCGCGATTGATTTTTTTGACGCGCTCGGCTTTGACATCAACACCGACAACCGAAAAACCTTTTTTGGCAAACAACAAGGCGACCGGAAAGCCGACATAGCCCAAGCCACAAATCGCAATTTTAGTTTTAAATGGAATGATTTTCATACAAGGATAAATTAAACATGATTGATGCAAAATGCAAGGTTAATAAGATGTATCGATATTATCCTTTAAAGCGTGAGTCATCAAATTCCCCAAGAAATCTCCGAGTTACAACCGACATAAAACTTCGGGGGAAAGATCGAACAGAAATTCTTTAGCCAGTTTAAATTTGGACAAGCTCTGCGCCGTCGTCGAATTTTTTGATGACTTTGCCATCGTGCCCGAGATCTCTTAAAAGCTTATCTTTAATTTCAAATTGGGCATATTTGGAGAAAGTGATCCCACTCGGGTTGCTTGGTGGTTTAACATCAATGAAAAGGAGGTTGATATTGCCATATTGATCTTTTACTTCGGTAAGAACCTTTTTGTAATCGTTTTCATTTTTCCGGTCGTTCAGATAAGCGGTAACGGTGTCGGCTTGCGCCGGCGTTAAATTAAGTGGCACTAAGTTATTTTTTGTCTTAATCGGCATAAAAAGATTGGCGGCTGGGTTAAATAAAATCGGTTCACTTTTAGGAATCTTTTCTGAAAGATAATCAAGCTTTTGCTGGTCTTTGGGCCAAAACCAAATCTGCCAGCTAAACGAATCCGGCAAATTGTCTAAGCCGGTGAAAAAAGCTGAGTTCATAAAAACAAGATAACCAATCAAGCCCAGGGCGAGGATGGTCTTATAATTTTTGATGACGATGTTTTGAGCGTTGAAAATATAATTTAATAAATAGGCTAGGCAGACCGTCAAAGGTAGAGCTAATTCCCGAGCAAAGCGCGCCGGCACAGCTGAAGAGGCAATTCGAGAGACAAGGTAGAAAAATAAAAGCCAAATAATCACCAGTTGCTTGGCGGCCGCTTCTTTGGTAGTGGTTGCTTTGCTTAAAATAAGGCAGATAAATCCTAAAATCCCACCGTACCAAAGAATTCCACCCGTAACCTGCGGATAATCGTTATATGATAAAGCCGAATTAAGATAGGCATCTTGCAAACTCGGCCGATTGGTCAGCATTCCTTTAATGAAATCAAAAACAAACGCGCCGTAGAGCTTGTCGGCGATCAGCAGAATAACCAGTAGCGCCGCTCCAACAATGGCAATATTTTTGATCTCTTTGGAAAGGTTTTGTTTTGTTTTCCGATTTTTAAAATAAAAGGAAAGCTGCAAAGCGCTAAAGACTAAAAGAATGGCGAAAACATTGATAAAGGTGAAATGGTGGGTAAGGGTAATCGCGAAAAATAAAATGATTGCCGCGATCAAATCCGCTCTTCTTTTTGAACTGACATATCGAATCACAAAAGCAAAAAGTAGAACGGTAAAAAGTCCGTAAGCAAGCATATCGGGATAATTGCCATCAACAAAGGCATAGAGCGGATAATTTGAGGTCAAAAGTAAAACCAGTGTCGCCAGCACCGAAACTTTGGTGTCAAAAAGCTGCCTAAGAAGAAAAAACATTGCCAGCGACGGTAAAATGATGAGCATCGGCGTCCAAGTCGTTAAAATATGCCAAACATCTTGATGAAAAATTTTCGCGAGATAAAGGACGATCAAGTGAAAGAGTGGCGGGTAAGTTGAAAGATGAGACCAAACACCACTTGAGAGCGCTTCGATAAGCTGGAAATGAGAAATCACGTCCGATCCCGGCGGAACAATATATTGATAATAAAAATAGCCAAAATAAACGATATATATTTTTAGAGCAAATCCTAAAATCAGCAGAATAATAAAAAGAATATCAGAGAGCTTTTTTTGGGGGAATTTTTTTTCTTTGGGCATGATATTTTGATGAATATTGATTAAATACCGCGATGGTTTCAATAGCCGCTTTTTTCCAGCTAAATTTCTTCGACTGCTTTAAACCTCTTTTAATCATCTGCTCCGAAATTCTCTTTGAGGTCAAAACTTTTTCCAGCGCATGGGCAAGTTCTCCCTCGTTTGTCGGGTCAATTAAGATGCCGGCTTTCCCGATCACCTCGGGCAATGAAGATTTATTTGAGCAAACGACCGGCGTCCCGGAGGCCATGGCTTCCAGCGGCGGTAAACCGAAGCCCTCGTACAAAGAGGGGTAAGCAAAAACGCTTGCCCTGTTATAAATATAAGACAAGTCGCGATCAGGCACAAATCCTGTAAAAATAACCTTGTCGGTCAGATTATAATTTTCAATCGTATCTTGGAGTTCCCGATTATTCCACCCTTTACCGCCGGTTAAAACGATTTTGTATTCCTGCTTCAAGCGATTGGGGAGAAGGCTGAAGGCTTTGATAAGGACAGGCAGATTTTTTCTGGGCTCGAGTGTACTGACTGAAAGAATGTATTTGGTCTCTTTAGGAATATATTTGGCAATAATCTCGTTGGTTTTTATGACATTCTTATTCACCATAAAATCTTTGCTGACACCCAGATAAACAACATCGATTTTTTCTTTTGGGATATCGAGCAGTTCGATTAAATCGTTTTTAGTTGACCGCGAAGAAGCAATAATCTGCTCGGAATTTTTTAGGGCTATCTTGGTTCTTTTAAGATAATAATTGCTCAACCGACGGCCGCGATGTTCAGGATATTTCATAAAAACCAGATCCTGAATCGAGACAATATTATGATCAAAACCTTTGACCGGTATGCCGGCGAAGTGAGGGGCAAAATACAAATCAAGATCTTCCTTGATAAAATTTCTAAGTGAGATAGGAAAGCCCGTCAGGAGTTCTTTCCATCGAGCGGGTATTGGAATAATTTTCACCTTAACATTGTTGTTCTTGGCTTCGGTAACCAAATCTTCCAAAATCTTACGCCTCTCCGGTTTTCTGATAAAACTCGCGTACAAAAAATAATGATTTATTTGATCAACTTTCAGAACGTTTTTGACCAGATTTAAAGCGTAGCGCCCAAACCCTGAGCGATCAAAAATAATACAATTGGCATCAATCCCAATCTTCATTTATATAGAAAGATATCATAAAAAGCGCAAAGCGCAAAGTTTAAAACTATGCAAATCATAACCGACAATGTTTTCTTCCCGATCGTTTTGAGTTTTTAGTTTTAAGTTCTGACTTATCTGACGATAATTTGCCAACTTATATCCGGTCCGAACCACGTAATACCTTCCAAGACCGGTCGGAAGTGCTCAATATAGGTACCGGCAGTCGCCGGCGCGGTGATATCAAGCAACAAAGTGCCCGTTTGTCCAGGATAGACATCGTCAATCAAGTGACCGCGAGCATTGGCGCCGCCGGTAAAGGCACTGCCTCGATCTTGCGGTGCCCAATCGCCCAAGTGAACGGGAAAATTACCAGTGGCAAACCACGGCTCGCTCCCGGTATTAAGCAATGTTACCGAAAGGGTAGCGCTATCGCCAGCCGCAATCGAAGTACCATATGAAGCAGGGCCCCGAACCGGACCTTGAGAGACATACTGACCAGAGGTTTGATTGCCCGCCATTTGCGGCGAGACAGTGTATGTCCAGCTCATTTCCTGACCGAACCAGGCCACATTTTCGGCCACCGGACGGAATCTTTCAAAATAAGTTCCAGTCTGGGCTGGGGCCGAAAAATTTAGAATAAATGTCCCAATTTGGCCCGGCGGCACGGTATCCTGAACCAAAATTCCTCTTAAATTTTGGTTGCCCATCATCGGACTCAAGCGATCATTAGGACCCCAAGTGCCAAGGTGCACCGGCGTGACCGCGTCGGTGCTCGACCACGTCGTATTGCCGGTGTTAAGAAAATTAACCCAAGCCGTGAAGGACTGGCCCGGCAGCAAGGCCGTGCCGTAGATACCCAGACCACTTCTCGGTCCCTGTCCAAGATATTGGGCATTAAAAACACCTTCGCCGCCCCAAAGCTTAAAATAATAATAGAAATTATAATTCCCCTGTAAATGGGGCGTGTAGCGGTAAAGTGCCGAGGTACTTTTAGTTCGAAAAGTGACCAGCTGCCCGTCAATCGTCATACTATTACCCACATTCCAAACCGAACCATTTTGAGCCCAGTTATCATAGTTGTACCTTAGCTGCCAGGTCCCAAAATCAACCTGAATACCAAAACCCTTATATTTAACAATCTGTCCCGAATCAGTATAACCATAGCCCATCGCCCAATCGGATCTGGTTTGGTCAAAACTCGTCGAGGCAGGCCCGGTAATCAGACCCTGTTCTTTTTGCAAAGTCGCTAAAATGGCGATTGGATTTATACCGTAGGCTTGAGAAGCATTGTAAATCATGCCGGCCGCGCTGATGCCATTTTCCGAATAACTCTGCAAATAACTGCCCTGAGCAACCAAAAAGGCCTGAATGCCAGTTAAATCAAGTATATTGGTATTGATGAAAGCTTGATCCGAGCAAAGGTTGCCGGGATCGTAGCCCGCTTCCACTTTGGATGGTTTAACTAACGTTATAAGAGAACATGATAAAAGTGCAAATATTAATAGAACAATTTGATAACGAAAAGTTTTTCTGACCAATTACCCTCCTTGACTTCTATATCTATATGCAGAGCATATCACAATCTGAACCGTTTGTCAAAAATACCCTCGCTGGCTTGACGATCCGAGCACGGAAAGTTATATTGTACTTAGGATAGTTTTTACTTCCTAAATTTTTGGAGTTAATGTTAATGTTTTTAAATTTTTTATGGAGGATTAGATGAGCAATGACAAATCGATCACGGAATCAGGCGATTGGATGGAAACCTACGAAGGTCAGTTAGCCATTGATGTTTATCAAAACGATAACAACGTGATTATTAAAGCCCCCATTGCCGGTGTCAGCCGGGAAGATCTCGAAATTTCCATCACCGACGAAGTCGTCACCGTCAAAGGCGAACGCAAACACCAGGGCGAAGCCCGTGAAAGTTATCTTTGCCAAGAATGCTACTGGGGGCCATTCTCACGCTCTTACGTCTTGCCAATTGAGGTGATGGGCGAGAAAGCCCAGGCCTCACTCAAAAATGGCATTCTGACGATTACGATACCAAAAATCGAGAAGACCAAAACTAAAACCATTGAGATAAAAGCGGAAGAATAATGTCAAGGAGTTTTAATGAAGATTAGAAAGGCGGTCATCCCAGCCGCTGGTTATGGTACGCGCTTTTTACCCATGACCAAAGCTTCCCCCAAAGAAATGCTGCCAATCATCGACAAGCCGATTATTCAATATGTCGTTGAGGAAGCCATCGCTTCGGGCATCGAAGATATTGTTATTGTCACCGGCTCCAACAAACGCGCCATCGAAGATCACTTCGATCATAATCTGGAGCTGGAAAATTATTTAGAAAAAGCCGGCAAAACCGAACAGCTCGAAGAAATTCGCCGTATTGCCCGAATGGCCAACTTTATTTACATTCGTCAGAAAGGCCCTTACGGCAACGGCACGCCGATTCTCAACGCCGAGCCGATTATCGGCAACGAACCGTTTGCCGTTTTATGGGGCGATGAATTTATTTACGCTGAACCGCCGCGACTCAAACAAATGATTGAGGTTTTCGATAAATACAATGATCCGGTGATTTCGGCTGTCAGAGTCCCCCAAGAATATCTCAATAAATACGGCATTGCCAAAGTTAAAGAGGTCGAAGATAAGATTTTTGAAATTGAAGAAATTGTCGAAAAACCCGAACCGGATCAAGCTCCATCCGACCTAGCCACCCACGGCGCTTATATTTTAACCCCCGATATTTTCGAGGCGCTGAAAAATCTTAAACCCGGCAAAGGCGGCGAGGTTTGGCTGGTTGACGGCATTAATGCTTTAAAACCGAAGCATAAAATCTACACCAAAGAAATCGAAAACGGCAAGTATTATGACGCGGGTAACAAACTGGAATATTTAAAGGCCAATGTCGAATTTGGCCTCAAGCGCGAAGATATTAACAGACCCTTTAAAGATTTCCTTAAAGGTTTAAATCTCGATTAAATTTCTAAAGGAGGGGAATGGATAAAAGATATATCATTATTGGCGCCGGCGTTTTACTTATTATTGTCCTTTTAATTTTGGTTTTAACAATGGGTGGAAAAAGTAAAAGTAAAACGGCCGTCGGTTCGAAATTAATTGTTTGGGACTCCGTCGATAATCAGAGTGATTTTACTCAAGCGATTCAAGACTTCACCAATAACCACCCAGGGTTGGATATTTCTTTCGTCAAAAAAGACCCCGCCACTTATGAAACTGATTCCATCAACGCCATTGCCAGCGGGAACGGACCGGATGTTTGGATTATCCCTTCCAACTGGATGCCCAGCCAGCTCGACAAATTAGCGGCGATGCCGGCGAAAACTTTGGATCCCAAGGGGAAAAAAGATAATGCGTCCTATTTTCAAGATACTTTCGTGCCGGTGACCACGACTGATAGTATTGCCAACGGCCAAGTCTACGGCGTGCCGCTTAATATGGATACTCTTTCGCTTTATTACAACGCTGACACGCTCGGCAACTGCTACCAGACTTACATCCAAGCCCACCCGTCAGCTGATGCCCAGACCCTTAACAAATTATTAAATAATCCGCCGGCGACCTGGGATGACATCACTAATATCGTCAAATATTGCGGCGCCAATATGATCGCCTTAGGCACATCCCAAGTCGAGCAAGCCAGCGACATTTTGACGGCCATGATGATGCAGGACGGCGCCCAGATGAACGCCGATGATTTCTCGGCCGCTTTGTTCCACACTTCGACGAATCTCTTCGGCGGCGCACCTTACCCCGGCGCTCAAGCCTTGACATTTTTTACCAGTTTCGCCAAGAGCGGCGACCCCCACAACACCTGGAGTCCAAATGAAAAAAGCGCTTACGACGATTTCGTCCAGGGCAAAGTCGCCATGATGATTAATTACAGTCAAATCTTCACCCAATTGACCAAAGATCTTGGCAACCAGCCGAACGTCACCGGTCTGCCACAAATTACCAAAACCAGCCATCCGGTTGATGTCGCCAACTACCAAATCATGACAGTACCTAAAAGCAGTCAAAACGCCACCTTGGCCTGGAATTTTATCAAAGCAACCACGGCCGACGCTTCATTTTTGGGACAATATTTGAGCCAAAAACATCTGGAAAATCCTTATCAGTCGAAAAATCAAGATTCGAGTGATTACAACCAGGCCCAAGCCGCAGAAGCTCAAAGCTGGCATAATCCGGATCCGGTTAAAGTCCAAAGTATTTTCAACAATGCCATTGATCAAAATTTAAGCGGCCAGAACTCCCAGACGGTCGTCGAAAGCGCCGCCGCTCAAGTAACTACTTTGCTGGCCGCTTTAAAAGGAAGTTAATGAAAAAAAATTGGCCCTTGGCTTTTATTATCGTTTTAATCGGCGCCGGCCTTCTCGCCAGGGGTTTATTCCCCCACGCTTTCGCGGCCGGCGTGCCGACAACGACCAACTCTGGCGTGCCCACAACGACCAACTCCACCGTGTCGACAACGACCGATCTTGGTTCTGTCACGACGATTGGCGATTATGTTAACGCTATCATGAAATGGGCCGTGCCGGTTATTAGCACCCTCGCTATCATTATGCTCATCATTGCCGGCTATATTTATATGACTTCCCAAGGCAATCCCGATTCCATCAAAAACGCCAAAGATATCATCATCGGCGTCGTCTTGGGACTGGCGCTGCTTTGGCTGGCCAGCTTGCTTTTTAAAACGCTCGGTGCTAACGTCATCCCATGATAAAAATTTTACCCAAAATCAAAAAGGTTGTCTGGCTGAGTTTGCCGCTTTTATTGATAACTTTGGCGACTAAAGTTTATGCCGATAATCTTAACATCGGCACGATCAATTTTCCTTGGCATTCAAGCTCGGGAACGCCCCAAGATTTACTGCTCAAAATTATTAATTGGTTTTTGGGTATTATCGGCGCGCTGGCCGTGGTGGCTATTGTTTACGCCGGGATTTTATTTATTACGAGTGGTCAAAATGAAACTCAAGTGGAAACGGCCAAAAAAACGCTCACCTGGGCGATTACCGGTTTAATCATCTCGGCTTTGGCCTATTTAATTATCCATGAAGTTATCACCCAAATAAAATAAGATGAAAACTCTCAAAAAAATTCTTCCGATCAGTTTAGCCCTTCTTACTTTTTTGGTTTTTAAAAAAGCCCAAGCGGCCATCCTGCCAACCTCTTCGCCGGAGTCCTGGACGCTCAATCAAATCCCGGAGGTCTTTAATAATTTCAAAAGTCTTCTTTACGGGCTGGGCGGCGGGGTGGCGGTCTTACTCTTGATTTACGCGGGATTTACCTACGTGACCGCTTACGGCAACGAGGAACGGGCCACGATGGCTAAAAAAATTATCATCTGGACAATTGTGGGGGTGGTTGTTATAATGTGTGCGAGTATAATAATTTCAGAAATAACCAAAATTATCAGTTAGAAAAATAATAAATTTAAAATAAATTAAGTAGGAGGACAGATGTTATCTTTATTAGTTGGTCGAGCTTATGCGGCAATCACTAGCACTCAGCTAAATAGCTTAGCCATTCCGTCATTAACGGGAACGACTAATGGCTTGATCGGTGTGATTGCTACCATCCTAACCTGGGTTTTCTTGATTGCTGGAATCCTCGCGGTGATTTATCTCATCTACGGCGGTATATTGTATATCACCGCCGGCGGCGATGCCGAAAAAGCCACCAAAGGCCGAGTGGCGATTGTCAATGCGATCATCGGCATTATCATCATCGCCTTGGCTTTCTTGATCGTCATGTTCGTCAACAACGCGGTCCAAAACGCATCCTCCTAAATAGATTCTCGGTGTAAAAGAAAAAGGGAGACCAACGCGCCTTTGCGTAGTCTCCCTTTAATGTGCTTTCGGTGCTTTCTAGCGCCGAAAGGTTATGCCATTTTCCATGGCCAGTGAGGTGTCTCCGGCCATGGCGGCCTGGCGGCCGTTATCCTCACAATATCGGCACCAGATGGTACCGACTTTTTTTGTCCCTCGGATCACTTTGATCCGGTCCCCTTGATGGACGCGGCCGGGGAAAACTCTCGTCCCCCCGTCGAGCGCCAAAACCGTCGTAACGGCCGGGGTACTGACGATACGATGTGGCTTCGCCGCTACTCGCGGCTTGGCCGCCAGATGAGCTGTCCGATTCAGCAACCAAGGGTTGATCCTCGACGCCGGCTTTGATGCCGGGTCTGGCTCGGCTGGCCGGGCGGCGATCTCATCCTCGTGCACTCTTTCAGCTGCAGTTTTTACCTTAGCGTCTTCGATCGCCAGCCGCTGAAGTTCAGTCATCAGCGGTGGGATGATTTTCGCCACCGCCTTCATCCGAACCTCGTTACTGGGGTCGTTCTGAACGCCCCCCCAGGCCGAGGTCAAGCACGACCACAACTGGCCGCTGACTTGAATCGCCTCCTGCGAGGTCTGCACGGTTACCGGCACTCCGAGATACTGACTTCCATTCTGGATGTCAGCTCGGAGTTCCACCGCCCGCCAACCTTCCAATTGGACATTGATGTCGGCTCTCGCCCGGAAGTTCCGAAGAACTCCCTGCGAGATATTCGCCCAAACATCTTTGTCCGTCAGCTGTCTCTCGTTCAAAAAGACGACATACTTGGCCCCGCCGGTTAAAACATCGACCGGCTGGCCAAGCTCGCGGGCATACACCTGGAAGCCCTGGCGAACGAAGTCCGCCTCGCTTCCAGTGAACATGACACTGAATCTGGGGATGGTCGGCATAACCGGTCTCACCGCTTGTTCAGTGATCTTCACCTCGGGCGCCACTTGAAGAGGCGCCATGGAGGTAGCTTCCAGCTGACCTGTTTGGCCAGCCGGTTCCTCCGCTTGAGTCCAAGCCCGCGACGGCAAGATTGCCACCATCAGAACTACTACCAGAACGACCAGATAAACCTGTGCGCGCATTCTAGTGCGCCTCCTGAAAAAGATTCCGTCACACCTGCTACCAGCAGGTGAATAAAGTGTCAAGGTACAACCCATCCACCTTGAGACCCCATAGTATAGCACACATAGCATCAAATGTCAATATGATTAACAGGTTCAATTTATTCCATATAAAAAATAACAGGTTGAATAACCTGTCAAAAATTGGTCTAAAGGCAAGAACTTTTAATTAACTTATTTTATTCTTGGGTCACCCGCTCGACTTCTCCTTTAGTGGTCAAACCGGCGGCCACTTTTTTCATCCCGTCTTCCAGCATTGTTTCCATCCCCAACTTATGAGCGGTCTCTTCAAACGAACGCAAAGGCGCTTTTTCAAGAACCAATTTTTCGATTTCCGCGCCCGGTTTTAAAACTTCAATAATCGCTAATCTTCCTTTAAAGCCGGTGTGATGGCATTCTTCACAGCCTTTGCCGCCGCAAACTTTATGAATCATTCTGACCAGTCGTTGCGAGATGATAAGGTCAATCGTCCCCGCCAATAAATACGGTTCAATACCCATTTCGGTCAATCGCGCCAGGGCGGCCGGTGCATTAGTCGTGTGCAGAGTCGTCAGCACCAAATGACCCGTCAGAGCCGCCTGCAGCGTGACTTCGGCCGTTTCTTTGTCACGGATCTCACCAATCATTAAAATATCCGGGTCTTGCCTGAGGCACCCTTTGAGAGCGTCTAAAAAGACGGTTTGTTCTCGCTCAGCCAGCGTTTCGGTCTCTTCGCTACCGCCCCGCTCTTTTTCAGGATGGATAATTTGAACTTGTTCAATCCCCTCGATTCGATATTCAATCGGGTCTTCCAAAGTGATAATCTTTTTGCCCGGCTGATTTAAAACTTTTAAAATGGCGTACAAAGTCGTCGTTTTCCCCGAACCGGTCGGGCCGGTATTAATAATCATGCCTTGAGGCTTCGTTATCGCCTCTTTGATGACCGCCAAAGCTTTTTCGGAAAAACCGAGTTTCTCGATTGAAATAAATGATTTATTTTTAGGCAAAAGCCTAAGCGTCACCGCCTCGCCATAAGTCGTCGGCAAGGTTGCTACCCGAATATCAACTTCTTGCGAAAGGACTTCCACAACAAAACGGCCATCTTGGGGACGGCTAATATCGAGCTTCAGCTTGGCAAGATATTTGATTCGAGAGATTAAATTATGATAGGTCGCCATCGGCAACTCCGCGACGTCTTGTAAAACACCGTCGATGCGATAGCGAATCCTTAAATTGGTCTCGCCTGGTTCAATATGGATATCGCTGGCATCGAGCTTGATCGCCCCGGCAAAAACAACGTCTAAAAGCTCGGTTATCGAGACAGTTGAAATTTTTTCTTTCAATTTTTCCATCGACTGAATTTCAGTTTCGAAGCTGCTTTCGGCTTGCTCGGTAACCTCGACTTTTTTTTCCTCAACCGTCGGATTAAGCACTCGATAAAGTGAGATTGAATACTCGAGGCTGGTTTTCGAACAATAGCTGATCGTGAAGGTCAATTTCGTGGCCAGGCTTAAATCTTTGAGAAATTGATTTAATTTTTCGTTCGCCGGCTGGTCAGTGGCCACTTTAACTTTTTCGCCAACTTTTAAATAAGAAACAACTTGATGGGTCATTGATTGGGCCGGCGGGATAATCGCCAAAACATCCGGCGCGAAGGGATAGCCGACCAGATTGATATATTCCAGTCCCAGCCGTTTGGCTTCTTCCTGGGCGTGTTTTTCTTCGTCTTCGCGCTGGAAATTGCTTAAAATATTATCGATTTCGGCCAATTTTTCTCCTTAGTTCAAAATTGGATAAAAACATTATTTAATTTTTCCATCAATTCGCCGCGATGGGTGGGTTTTTCTTCCGGCGAAAAATCTTGATACCAGTATCTCAAATCTCGCATCGCCGTGTCAAAGGCCCGCCATTTATCAAGATCGTTACCAAAGGTTTCGATATCCGGATCGCGCGCCAGACCTTGATCAATCCAATCGTCCAGTGACATCTTAAATTGTTCGGAAAGTTTGAGCCGGACCCAATTTTCCTCCGCTTCTTTTTTGATATCTAAAGGCGATTTTTTCTCCGCCGTCGCCACGGTCTCGACCGGCGTAACTTCCGCCGGCTCCGGTGCGGCTGACTGACCGCGGCGGATATCTTTTTCAAGATTATCTCTCAAAAGCTGAAGCCGATACATTTCCATGACGCAAATATTAAGCTGAGCTTGGAATTCCACCGTCATTTCGCGCGCATGCGTTTTGAGCGCCTCTTCGACACTCAAGCTCACGGCCGCCGAAATATCGTCAACCAGATTAAGCACTTCGCCTAGATTACTGGCGAGCTTTTCTTCAAGACCGGTCGTCCGTTCTCTAATTCTGACTGAGGCTAGCCGACTCAAATTCACATCGGGGCAGCTGGTGACAAGAAGGTTTTCCATGCCTTTGAGTTCTGATCCAATATTTTCCCGGGCAATTTCCGGAATATAAGGAAAAATGGCTTGACTGTTTTCCATAAATATTCGGCGCGAACCGTAATAATTTTCGCTTGCCCTTTCTGTTTCATCTTTTTGGCCCTGCTCGCGGAGAAGCTCTTGCATTTTCATCTCGGCCTCCCACGCCTGGGCATAGATATAAACTTCGGCTAAAGCAGCCGAATGTAAATTAGGCTTGGTGAGTTGTTCTTTGGCCTGACGGATTTCGGCGGCTTTTTCAAGATCACCCGCTTGAGCATAAGACTCTTCGGCCGCCGCCAAAAAATCGCCAAGTTCCTGACCAAAATGAACTTTCGTCTCGGAGTTTTGAGAACTTTCAGTTGTCGATTCAGTGGCGTCGGGTTCTAATTCTTTCGCCAGCGGCACCGGTTGCGTATTCATATCCCTCCTCCAAGTAGTAAAGAACGCTTTTATTATCCCGTATATCGACTATCTCTAATGAAGCCATCTCCACGGGCTAAAGCCCGTGGTTTCAGGCCTGCTGTGGCATACTTGATATCTGCTCTTCGATATATTTCTTGATGATTACCTCGTCTACCTTCCCGACGGTCTCGGC
>JBEKTP010000008.1:0-36615 GCA_049515915.1 Patescibacteria group bacterium
TCCACCGTGGGTCTCAACGAACAACAAATTATTGAATACGTTAAATACCAACAAGCCCAGGATTCAGGGCGATCGAAGATCGACCTGAAGTAGTGCCACGGGCTATGCCCGTGGGTATCTACAAATCGTAGTTTAGAGCGGAGTGGCTGAAGGGAACGATTCATGAAGTTAACTCGAACCGAAAAAGAACAATTGGTTTCGGATGCCGTTGAGCATTTAGATCAGTCGAAAGCGGTTATTTTAGTGAATTATCAGGGATTAACCGTAAAAGACATTCAGGATTTAAAAAAGAAGTTACGTGAAAAGGGGATAGGCTTTCAGATTATCAAGAATACCTTGTTTAAAATCGCTTTAAAGAAAAAGGGGGTTGCGTTTGATGAAAAACTTTTGGACCAGCCGGTCGCGGCGGTTTGGGGACTCGATGATGAAGTCATCCCCGCTAAATTGACGGTTGAGTTTGGTAAAACCGCCGAAAAAATGAATATTATCGGCGGAATTATTGATCAGTCTTATACTGACGAATCAATCATCAAACAATTAGCGGCTCTTCCGGGTCGAGATGAGCTTTACGCCAGATTGATTGGCAGTTTAAATACGCCGATGTATCGGTTAGTGAACGTTTTGCAGGGCAATTTACGATCGTTAGTGTCCATCTTAAAACAATACGGTGCTTTGCAAGAAAGTAAAATCTAACTTAATAAATTACAAAATATAAAAGTTCATAATGAGTCGATAAGTGGAAAGGAAATACTATGGCAGATGACATGAAGAAAAAAGAAAAAGCGGCTGAAAAAGAAGCGGAAGCCGAAGCGAAATTAGAAAAAGAAGCTTCTAAAGAGGAAAACGCTAATCCTGATGAGAAAGCGGAAGTGGCCGCTCAAGTCGAGGAAGCCGTCCAAGCCGAAGAAGAAACTCCGGCCGAAGTGGAAGCGGTTAATACTGATAATGAAACGGCACTTGAAGTAACCAAAAAAGCGGCTCCAGAAGAGCCAAAAAAAGAGGTTAAAAAAGTGGAAGCAAAACCAGAACCAACGGGCAAATTCAAAGATTTAATCAAGGAAATTGAGGGTTTAACCACGATTGAATTAGCGGAATTGGTTAAAGTTCTTGAAGAGCGATTTGGCGTTTCTGCCGCCGCTCCGGCGGCGATGGCCCCGGCCGCCGTGGGGACCGCCAGTACTCCCGAAGCCGCTGAAGAGAAGGCCACTTATACCGTTGTTTTGGCCGATTCTGGCGCGCAGAAAATAGCGGTAATCAAAGCTCTTCGCGAGATCAATCAGGAATTGGGTCTTAAGGAAGCAAAAGATATAGCCGATGCGCCGCCTAAAGAGATTTTAAAAGATGCTTCAAAAGAAAAATCCGAAGAGGCCAAGAAGAAACTTGAAGCTGCAGGTGCCAAAGTTGAGTTGAAGTAAATTAAAATATTGATTTCCATCTGACTGCAAAAATCCCGCGATCGCGGGATTTTTGCTATCTAATAACGAATATTTGACAAAGAAGTTAAAATATGATACAATACCTGCTATCAAGGACACCCATTGTGTCCAAGAAAGGGGGAAGAACCGATGGTCGAGCAGATGTTCGGCCAGCTCCGAACCTTCCTTCTAGACAACAATCTTGTTGTCGGACTTTGCCTCGTCGCTCAGCCTCTGAACAAGAGACTGCGGACTCCCTTCAGCCGGACCCTGGAGCTGTTTATCGCCAGGGTCGAAGCTTTTCTGATTGCTCGGCGGGATCATCGCCGCCGAGTAAGGTTGAGTTTTGACGAGATTAATACTCTTCTCGATCTCGTCAACCAACAGTTCATCAGAGCCCAACAGGAACGCACGAGGATCGTCGAGAAGATCGAAGCCAGCCGTCTCCTGATTACCGAGAAGGAACAGGAACGCTACGGTCAACTTCGACTTCTGGGCATAATTCGTGGTTCGAATCAGATCGTGGAGATCCAAGCGGTCATTCAAGCCACGGAAAGAGTCCTGACGATTCAAAAGCGTTCCCTGGGTGGCAACGAGACCGAGCTGACGAAGCTCAGAATCCAACTTCAGCAGCTCGGGGAGATCCGGCAGATTCTCAACCAGGAGGGCGAGGGTAATGGCGACAGAAACGGCAGAAGAGGTTCGGAGCAGCAGCTCGTGCGGCCATGAGCCGCACGCATCCCAAGGGGTTATCTAAAGCACTAAAACATAGTGCGGCAGATAACCCCTTTCAATATGGTTTAATCCATCATAAACTACAATTAATGAATATTTTCAAGATTACCAAAAAATCTAAAAATAGCCTTGCCCGAAAGGGTATAGTGAGAACTTTACATGGCGAATTTCAAACGCCGGTTTTTATGCCGTGTGCGACTGTTGGCGCGGTTAAAGGAGTTTCCGCTGAAGAGTTAAAAGTTCTCGGTTACGGAATAATTTTAGGTAATACTTATCATTTATACTTGAGGCCGGGCGAGAAAGAAATCAAGAAATTAGGAGGGATTCAGAAATTTATTAACTGGCACGGCCCAGTATTAACCGACTCGGGGGGATATCAAATATTTTCGCTGGGACATAACTTTCGTGATTATGGTGACGAAATAAGAGAAGCTTTATTGGTTAATGTCCGCTCCGACGGGGCATGGTTTAAATCACATCTTGACGGAACAAAACATTTTTTCTCTCCTGAAAAAGTTTTAGAGATTCAAAAAGATCTCGGCTCCGATATTTTGATGGTTTTAGACGAATGTACCGAATTTCCTGCCACTAAAGAAAGGGCCCGACATTCAGTGGAAATGACCAACACTTGGGCGAAACGCTCGATCGATTATTGGCAAAGATTTGGTCATAAAAAGCAAGCCATTTTTGGGATTATTCAAGGCTCGGTTTATCAAGATCTCAGAGAAAAAGCGGCAGAATTTATTAACTCGCTTGGTTTTGATGGTATTGCCGTGGGCGGCGTCTCTGTTGGCGAAGGCAAAGCCAATATGTACAAAGTTATAAAATGGGTTGGTCCGATCTTACCGTCGAATAAACCGCATTATCTCATGGGAGTAGGGGAGCCGGAAGATATTTTGGAAGCCGTCAAATGGGGATTTGATATGTTTGACTGCGTGTTGCCAACCAGGCTTGGCCGCCATGGTACAGTTTGGGTGACGACAAACTGGAAAAAATTTCCAAAAATAGATTTAAGAAAATCCCGCTATCGCCAAGATAGCCAGAAAATTATGAAAAATTGTCAATGTCCGTCCTGTTCAGCCGGTTATTCACGGGCTTATATTTCGCATTTGATTCGTAATAACGAAATGCTGGGAATGAGACTAGCTTCCTTACACAATCTTTGGATTTTAAGTGAGCTCATGAAGAGAATCAGAAAAAGCATTTAAATAAATCTTCTGTGTTGCGATATCACGATTTTGGCGCTATACTTTAAATAAGGAATATTTAAGGAGGAATCATGCCAACCCCAGGTGTTCCTGGTTTAGAAATATCTAATCCCGAAGGTCAGCCGCATCCGGAAGAAAAGAGTATTCAGAAGCCTGAGATATCTGAACCCGCTGGTTCATTAGAAATCCCGAGTGCGTCAGAACCAGAGGGAGGAATAACAAAACCGGAAGAGAAAGAGGTTGAGCCGGCGGTTAAATTACCGGGGCAGATAAATCTCAAGCCACCGGCGGTGGAAAGTAAAGAACCAGCAAAATCGGTTTCAAGTGAAATAACTCCGGCTATTATCGATCAGATACCTGAAAATGTGGCGGAGGCAGCCGATAAAAACGAGCTTATCGGCGGCGAAGATTCTAAAACTGTTACTTGACCGATTGTTAAGGAGGGGTTTTGGACGGAGCGCTCGGCGGAATTTTAATTGAAGTTCTAATTATCGTCGCTATTTTTGTTGTGTTTTTTGTCGTCTATTTTTTATATACAGCTAAAAGGAAAAAAAACGAACTCGAAAGAATCAAAGATTTGAGGGTTTTTCAAGTTTCGATCCCGAAGGAAGCCGCCGCGGCCAAGCAGAATGAAACTCCTAAAGATTTTAAGGAAATTATTGGTGTCGCCGACCAATTTTTTTCGTCGCTCTCACAACTTTATGATTCCAACATCGGTAAAAAGATATACGGTCTTTATCCTCAAATAGTTTTTGAAATTATCGCTATGGACGAAACCATCGAGTTTTATTGCATTTCTCCTCAAGAGCTTGATCAGGTGGTTGAGCGGCAAATCAATTCTTTTTGGCCAACCGCTCGTATTCTCAAAAAAACCGTTCCGAATATTTTTAAATCTAAGACCGGCGAGATGGTTTCCTGTGCATTCGGCTTACATAAAAAATTTGTGATTCCCATTAGAACTTATAAATATCTTGAGTCGGATCCGCTTAATTCACTTACCAATGCGCTTTCTAAACTGGGCAAGGATTCGGCCATGGCAATTCAATTGATTGTTAAACCTATCTCAGATGATTGGCGTCGGGCCGCCGGTATTACCGCCAAGAAGGTGATGGAAGGTAAATCAATTGCCACTGAAACTTGGTGGATGAAAATAATCCATTTTATTTTTGAAGGGCTGGGTAATATTTTTCATGGTTCCTCGAGCGGGGGAGCAGCCAGCTCTTCTAAAGGACCAGCGACGATGGATATCCAAAAGCCGGTGCAGTTGACGCCCATCCAAGAGCAATCATTGAAGATGCTGAACGAAAAATCTTCGAAAACGGGCTTGGGCACTAATATCCGAATTGTCTCGGTGGCGCCGGATCACGGGCAAGCGATTCTTAACTTAAAAAACGTGACTACTTCTTTCGGCCAGTTTTCAAGTCCCGATTTAAACGGTTTTAAAGTTAAGATTGCTCCTAACAGCAATATCCGTGATTATATTTTGCGACGCTTCATTGATAAAGGGATGATATTAAATTCGGAAGAACTCGCCTCGGTTTTTCATTTTCCGAGTCATTTTGTCGAGACGCCGAATATTGCTTGGCTTTTGGCTAAAGAAATGTCGCCGCCGACCAATCTCCCCAATGAGGGGGTCATTATCGGCGAGAGTATTTATCGGGGTCAAGTCCAACCGGTTAAAATAAAAATTGATGACCGCCGTCGTCATATTTTTATGATTGGTAAGACCGGCGTCGGGAAAACGACGCTTTATACCAATATGATTGAGCAAGATATGCTTGAGGGCCGCGGCTGTTGTTTTATCGATCCGCTTGGCGACGCGATTGAAGATTTACTGGGTAAAATTCCTCCGAATAGACTTAAAGACGTGATTTTGTTCGATCCGTCGGATGTGGAATTTCCTATGGGTCTGAACTTACTTGAGTGGAGGACGGCCGACGAGCGGGATTTTCTTATTCAAGAAGCCATCCAAATTTTCTACAAACTTTTTGATCCGGGACAAACGGGGATTGTCGGCCCGCAGTGGGAACATTGGTTTAGAAATGCCGCCTTAACGATTATGGCTCAACCAGGCGGCGGAACATTGATTGATGTCCCGCGGATTTTTACTGATGACGCCTTTCGCACTCGGTTGATTGGCTATATTAAAGATCCCATTGTTAAAGCATTTTGGCAGCAGCAACTGGCTAAGACGGCCGATTTTCATAAATCAGAAATGTATAACTATTTCATTTCCAAGTTCGGCCGTTTTACGACCAATGAATTGATGAGAAATATTATCGGTCAGAAACAATCGTCTTTTGATCTTCGCCGGGCGATGGATGAAGGCCGAATCTTGCTCATCAACTTAAGTAAAGGAAAAATTGGCGAAGTCAATTCCTCACTTTTGGGCATGATTTTAGTTTCCAAAATTCAAATGGCCGCTTTTTCACGAGCCAACATTCCGGAAGAAAACCGTAAAGATTTTTATCTTTATGTTGATGAATTTCAAAATTTTACGACTGATTCGTTTGCGAGTATTCTTTCGGAGGCGAGAAAATATCGTCTTAATTTAGCTATCGCTAACCAATATATTGCTCAACTCACTGAACAAATTCGCGATGCGGTGATTGGCAATGCGGGAACGATGATTTGCTATCGAATTGGCGCGGCCGATGCGGAATTTATGGTTAAGGAATTTCCGGCAGTGACTGCTGAAGATATGGTCAATCTTGATCGTTTTAACACTTACACTAAGCTCCTGATTGACGGGACCCCTTCAAAACCGTTTAGCATGAGAGGTATAAAGTCGAAGATGCCAAGCTCAGAAGAAATTCGTTCAAAAGCCCGCGCTATTTCGAGAACTTTAGCCCAACCGAAAGCTCAAATTGAATCTCAAATTAAGGAGGCAATTCAGGCAATGGGTCCACCGCCGCCAACTGGCTCAAACGGTCCGCTTAATAATCTTTAAATCCTCGTAAAATTCTCCCCACTGTGTTATAATCATCTATGATTAAAAATGCCCACTCAAATAAGGCATTGACTAAAAACAAAGATCAAAGAAAGGATAAAATGCAACCTTCGGATAAAAACCTCAAAGAGCTCAAAAACCTTTTAGATGAAGCGGAAGAGAAAGTCGCGGCCGCCAAAAGAATTTTATTTGAACAAGTTTATCAAGAGCAAGCTAAAAACTTCGATTTAATGAGTGATGAATCGACTGGGCCCAATACAATTATTGAAGGCGTTTTCGACGGCGAGGAAATGATCGACGGCTCGGGCAAAAAATTTCCTGTTCCTTCAAACTACGCCTCCAAATCTAAGCTTATTCCTGGCGATAAACTCAAACTGACCATCACGGCCGACGGCACTTTTATCTTTAAACAAATCGGCCCCGTTGATCGTAAAAGAATGGTTGGTTTGCTTTCAGAAACAGGGGGTCGCTGGCAAGTGACCAGTGATGGGGAAAAGTATCATGTTTTACAAGCCTCGGTTACTTACTTTCGAGCTAAGTCTGGCGATGAAGTCACAATTATCGTCCCGAAAGCAGGGGAGAGCGATTGGGCCGCCATTGAAAATTGTCTCAATAAAAAAGAGGCGTAAAGGGTTAAATGACCGGTTTTAGTATGGGCATAATTTATCAAGTGATTGTTTACGTGATTGTTATCGGAACGCCGATTATTATTATCTCGATGATTTTAAAAGCACGCGAGAATCAGCGTAAAATGAGATGGGCCTCGGGAATGAAATTTACCACCTTGCGAATTTTAGTTCCGAAAAATAATGAAAAAACCCCGCTGGCCGCTGAGCAAATGTTCGCGGCGCTTCACGGCATCTATCGTCCCGAAAAGTCATATCAGGACTATTTATCTTTTGAAATTGCATCGAAAGATAAATATATCCAGTTTTATGCTCACGTGCCTATTGAGATGAAAGATTTTGTGGAAGGCCAAATTTATTCTCAGTATCCGACCGCCGAGATTGCGGAAGTTGATGATTACACGACTGAAGAAATTGCCAACATCGAAGCTCGGAAGCTAAAATTTGTGGGAACGGAACTTAAACTGACTAAGCTCGATGTTTATCCGATTAAAACATTTCTTAATTTTGAAGTCGACCCTTTGGCCTCGATTACCGGTGTTTTATCGAAAGTGGATAAAGGTGAAGAAATCTGGCTCCAAGTTTTAGTCAAACCGGTTGGTGATAATTGGCAAGATAGAGGGGTCTCACACGTTAGAAATGTTAAATCTGGCTATGTCAATCAAGCGGGTATAATCGAAGGTCTCTTTGGCCATTTTGTTAAAATCATTGGTCAGATATTTAGCGCCATTTTGAGCGGGGTAGAGGCGGAAGGCAAAGAAGCAAAAAAAGAAGAAAAAAAAGAGGAAGCGAAACTTTCAGGTACGGTTGAAACAGCGCTTAAAGGCGTCGAAACAAAAATTACGAAGTTGGGATTTGAAACAAAGATCAGAATTATGGCTCTGGCCCCGGACGAAAATATCGCCCGTGCCAAATTAACTTCGGCAGTCGCGGCTTTTAAACAATTTAATGTTTTAAATATTAATGGTTTTCAAGCTGGCCCGGTTACCGACTCTCTAAGTTTTTATAACCAATATCGTTGGCGACTCTTTATGGAACCCGGTTATATATTTAACATCGAAGAACTAGCTTCAATTTTTCATTTACCAAATGTTTCGGTTGAAACACCGAGTATTGTGTGGGCGGGCTCAAAGAAAGGTGAACCGCCCGCTGATTTGCCAATCGAGGAAAATGTGGCCGAAGATCAACTGACTATATTTGCTAAAACTGATTTCCGACACATTGAACGTAAATTTGGCATTAAAATTCCCGATCGGCGTTATCATATGTACGCGATTGGAAAAACCGGTACTGGTAAATCGACTCTCTTGGAAAATATGGTCATTGATGACATGCAAGAAGGCCGTGGTCTAGCGGTGGTTGATCCCCATGGCGATCTCATCGAACATCTCATGCATTATGTTCCCGACGAACGAATTAAAGACGTGGTGGTTTTTTCACCGGCTGACCGTCTTTATCCGGTTGGTTTTAATTTGCTTGAAAATGTTGATCCCGAGTTGAAAAATATTGTTGCCTCTGGCGTGGTCGGTATCTTTAAAAAAATTTTTGGTGAGTCCTGGGGGCCCCGATTAGAATACATCTTGCGTAATACAATCCTGGCTTTACTTGATTATCCCGACGCCACTATGCTTGGCATTACAAAAATTTTAGTTGATCAAGATTTTCGTAACCGTGTCGTGGAAAAAATTCAGGATCCGGTCATTAAAGATTTTTTCGTCAGCGAGTATGAGAAATATGACCCGAAATTCAGGACCGAGGCAATTGCGCCGATTCAAAATAAAGTCGGTCAATTTTTGTCTTCGACGACGATTCGTAATATTATTGGTCAACCGAAATCAACAATTAATATTGAAGATATTATGAACACCGGCAAAATTCTTTTTTTGGACCTTTCGATTGGTGAAATCGGCGAAGACTCATCCGCTTTGCTTGGTGCCATGATGATTACTAAAATCCAACTGGCGGCGATGCGGCGTGCCATTCTTCCCGAAGAAGAACGCCGCGACTTTTATCTTTATGTTGACGAGTTTCAAAACTTCGCGACGGAATCTTTTGCCACTATTCTTTCGGAAGCCCGTAAATATCATCTTAATTTAATTATGACCAATCAATATACAGCTCAAGTTCCTGAAGAAGTAATGGCTGCTGTTTTAGGTAACATTGGAACTTTAATTAGTTTTCGCGTGGGCGCACCAGATGCCGCGGCCCTTAAACAAGAATATGCGCCGGTTTTCGAAGAGGTTGATTTGGTTAATCTGGATAATTATCATATCTACGTTAAAATGTCGGTTGATGGTGTTACTTCACCTGCTTTTTCGGCGACTACCTTGCCGCCGGAGGCTCACAAAAATAATAATTATGAAACGATCATCGAACATTCGCGGGCTAACTATTCTCAGCGCCGGGATTATATTGAACAAAAGATCGCTTCGCTTTCGGAAATGCCTAAACTTGATGAGATTTTAACTCGCGCTCAAAAAAATAAAATTCCTAAATTACCGCCTAAGATAGGGGAGACCTATTATCGTGAGATTCAAACGCCGGGCGATGTCCGCTGGTATTTTGGTGGGGGGACTGAGGATGCGCCATTAACCCAAGAAGTTATTCAAACTAAAATAGAACAAGCCAGAGAAGATAGTGATCGGATGGGTCAACCGGCTTGGATGGAAGAACGCATTAGGGCACTGGAACCAAAAGGGGAGAGCGGGAAGGAGCGGGCTCCGGTTGCAACTGAAAAACCCAGACAAGTTGAGCCGGTGTCAACCGTACAATCTACTGAACCTTCCAAACTCCACGATTTAGAATTAGAAGATGACAAAAATAAAATGATGGCACATATTTCCAAGCATAGAGAACAACATATTGAGGAAAGTGTTTCGGCGACGTCATCGCATCATAATACTAGTGCTCACCACGACCGATTAGATTTAGAGACGCTGGAGGACGGTCAGACGGTTAAATTTGAATGAGGTAGCGATGAAAATTGCTTGCGATAAATGCTTTAAATCATATAATGATCTCGAAAAACGGAACTGTGGTTGCGGTGGAATCATTAAACCATTAAGAGCTAAAACGAGTGAGATCTATTGGACGGACGAACGGCTTGCGGATAATTTTCTAAGATTTCAAAAAGAAAACGGACATTTTCCTTCAGCGCATGAAGTAGATCATTGCCCATATTTACCAGCTTCTAGATCAATCCAGCGTCGGTTTGGTGGTCTTATTAGATTTCGCGGAAAATATAATTTGGGTGAAGTTGATTTATCGAGAGGGGAGTATCGCTCGGTTGTTGTAAAGAATCTTAATGTGATCTCGAAGGATAACGAAAATCTGTTTTACAAAAAGCTTAAAAAAATTTTTGCAGATGTTTGTATCCATCGTGAAAAGCCTATATCTGATAATTATAAGATGCGTTATGATTTTTATATCTATGTTAAACCTAATAATTTTGGTATCGACGTGTTTTACCCTAACGGACCCAAAAATTTGATGGGATGCATCAATATAAAACAGTCTAAGCTAACCAATTTAAAGTCAAAAGAACTTCTATACATTGTTTGCTTAAACCATCAAATTGCTCAGGTCCAAATTGACGATTTAATAAAAAACAAAAAAAACCAGCTGCAAAGCAATGTTATTGTACTATCAGAAGATACCTTTTGGAATAGATTAAGCCGTTCGTTGTCTGAGCACGAGATAACGAAACTTAAAGTTGTTTAAGGGCTTAAACGCCATTTACATCTTGTCGTATATAAATATTTTTTCCCTATTGGTGGGGGAATGGTTTGAATTTGAGTGATTTGCATTTTTTCAAAATTATTATATTTTTATTTTTCGGAAATGCGAACAGTGATCATCCGTGCCAAATAGAGAATATAGTAATAATTATAATTTAATTCTTTCACTTTTGAATTAAATAAATCGTGTTCATATTTGGTTTTTTCTAACCTGTCACGCGTTTTTAAGTACTATTGGGACGCAAAAGGAAGATTTCACGACCCAATGTTAATTTAATCAGGTGGGTAAATCTAAAAACCGGTTAGAGTAAACTGTTACCTAACCTAAATAGAGGCCTTGAGTTTTATTAATAATGGCCTTGTTTTCGGCTATCTATCTATATCTTAAATATTGCTCGTTGGTTTTCCCCTATTTTCCGGGAAACATAAACCCAAAAATACATCGAAAATGATGCAATTTAGTACTAAATACACGACCGTGACATTATATCATTTAACCTGTTATTTAAGCCTCTATAAGCCTCTAGGACGTGACTTTTCGTCTCGCGCGTCTTAACTGCCATGCTTGCCAACTTACCAACAATGGCGATGCATTAAAAATGGATGAATATGTGCCAATCGAGATGCCTAAAAGTAAGGCGAGCATAAAATGTTTCAACGTTTCACCGCCCAGCAGATAAAGGGCCAGAAGAACAATTAGAACGGTAAAAGATGTGTTTAAAGACCGATTAATCGTTTGAAGGATACTATTATTAACATTTGTCTCGAAGTCTAAAGAAGGGGATTTTCGTAGATTTTCCCGAATTCGATCAAAAACGACAATCGTGTCGTGGACGGAAAAGCCCATAATTGTCAAAAGGGCCGTAATAAAAAGGGAATCAATTTCATAGCCTAAAAAGTGGCCTAAAATGGCAGACATTCCGACTACAAACGAAAGATCGTGAATTAAAGCCACAATGGCACAAACACCAAATCGCCAAGAGCTGGCTGGTTTTGGAACTTTACGGAAAGCAATGGCGATATAAATAATAATTGCCAACGAGGCCAATATCACGGCGATAATCGCCTTTTGTTTTAGATCTGAACTGACGGTCGGTCCGACAGTTTCAAGACGATTTTGGGTGTAATCCCCTACTTTAGTTAGGTTGTCTTGAACTTTTTGTTGAGCGGCACTGTCGAGAACGGTCGTCTGGATGATGAAATCACTCCCCGATTGTTGGATATTGGCGTCTTTGACACCCGCGTTACCGAGCGCTTTATTGACTTCGGTTTTGGAAGGACTATTCTTGTATGTAATATCAAGGAGTGTACCTCCTTTAAAATCGATGCCTGTCGGTAATTTCCAGAAAATTAAAGCTGCTATTCCGGGCAGGATTAAGACGAGTGAGAGGATATACCAAATTCGGCGGCGGCCAATTATATTCATTTAACCACCAATCTTTTTTCTAAAAACGTGCCAATACCCAGTCTTAAAAAGGTTCGCGTGACCGTGATCGCCGTAAACATGGAAATAATAATACCAAGAGCGAGCGTGACGGCAAATCCTCTGATTAAGCCGGTCGTCCCGTAGTAAAGAATGGCGGCGGTAATAAGTGAGGAGGAATTAGAGTCTCGGATTGAAGACCAAGCCCGTTTGAAGCCGTCTTCGATTGCTAAGCCAATCGTCTTACCGGCTGCCAGTTCTTCTTTGGTTCTTTCGAAAATCAAAATATTTGCATCTACGGCCATGCCAACCGAAAGGATAAAACCAGCGATTCCGGCCAAAGTTAAAGTGACTGGAATGAGTTTAAATAAAGCCAAAACGACTAAAGCGTAGATGAGTAAAGCAATTGTGGCCAAGGCGCCAGGCACCTTGTAATACAAAATCATAAATAGAGCGACAAAGAAAAGTCCCACAATACCGGCCATCAAGGATTTTTGCACCGAATCTGAACCTAAAGTTGCGCCGACACTGGTTTGCTGGACTAAATTAATCGGAACCGGCAAAGCGCCGGCATTTAATTCGATCGAGAGCTGTCTCGCTTCGCTGATGGTGAATTGTCCGGTGATAACCGCCTGACCGTCAGTAATGGCCGTCTGGACTGTTGGCGCGGAAATAATTTCATTATCTAAAACAATCGCCACTTGTTTTTGCAAATCGCGCTGGGTGATGTCCGCAAACTTTTTGGTGCCGTCTCCATTAAATTGAATCGATACTTCCGGCTCCCCGGTATTTTTGTCAAACTCCACCGTGGCGCTTTTAAGATCGGCGCCGGTCAAGCCGGTGTCTTGCCATTGACTATTTGAGCTCTGATCCTGGAATTTAAGCTGGGCCGTTTTGCCAATTAGATTAATAGCGTCATTAACATTTGTTATCCCTGGTAACTGAACAATAACCGCTTGATTACTGCCAATTTTAGCCGACTGGATGACCGGTTCGGATACACCTAAACTATTAACTCTTCGTTCAATCACGTTAATAACGGACTGAGCGGCTGCACTAACATCTTTCGAATTGATTTTAGAAGTATCCAGCTGATAAACCAACTGTACACCGCCCTGGAGATCAAGACCTTCGTGGACTTTAATTTCGCGTTGAAAGCTGCCAATCGAAATATTAGGCCCGGTTGGCCAATCAACGAGACCAGCTAATATTACAATAACTATAATTATGCCAAATAAAATCCAAAGATTTCGTCGCAAAATGTTCTCCTACAGATGGTGCTCTTCTTTTGATTCTTTGATTTTTTCGATCAGTTTTTTGATATCTTGGGCTTTTGACTTATTGCAAACGAGCGTTACATCGGGGGTATCGACAATAACGATATTTTCTAAACCTACCGTGGCTAACAATTTATCTTGAGCGTAAACTAGGCAATTTTTATCATCAACACCAATATGGTTTCCTTGTGAAATAGTGTGGTTACCGCTTTTTTGCGCTAGTAAATCGTATAAAGTTGACCAGGAGCCGATATCAGACCAGCCTAAGTCGGCCGGCACGACGGCAATATCGTCAACTTTTTCGGCGATGGCCGTATCAATCGGTTCTTTAGGCATTTCGCGATAGATTCTGTCGATTTTGTTTTGAGTACCTGGCTTACCCAATACGTTCAAAATCTTTTCGGTTGCTTTATAAATTTCAGGAGAGTATTTTTCATACATTTCGAGCAGTTTATCGGCGCGCCAGATGAAGTAACTGGCATTCCATAAGTACTTGCCAGACTTTAGATACTGTTTGGCCTTAATAATATTTGGTTTTTCGACAAATTGATCAACGCGATAAACAGCGGAATGCTCGAATTTACGCCCGACTTTGATGTAGCCAAGACTAGTATCTGGTTTATCAGGTTTAATGCCCACCGTGGTAAAGTAAGCGGGATTTTTAGCCACGAAAGAAAAAGCGTGTTTAACCGCTTCTTTGAAGTTATTAAGTTTATTAATGACGTGATCCGAGGCTAAGGTAATCACAATGCCGCGCGGATCACACTTGTAAATTGTTGCCGCGATCAAAGCGATCGACGGCGCGGTATTTTTTCCTTCAGGTTCAACAATAAAATTTTCCACTGGAATTTCGGGAAGTTGTTTTTGAGAAGTCTTAAGGATAGAATTAACGAGCGAAACATAAATATGATCAGCTGGCACTAAGTCTTTAATACGATTGTATGTTTCTTGAATTAAGGATTTATCATTGCCAAACGAGTGGAGTTGTTTAGGCAGATTAGTGCGGGAAATCGGCCATAATCTTGTACCTGAACCGCCAGCCATAATTACAATATAGTAGTTTTGCATACTTCTATTTTAACCTTTTAATTCAGTTGGGTCAAGAAATATGAGTGCTATGTCTTTTTGCGCCACTTATTTATTTTATGTCCGCGCAAAATTTTGTCAGCCATCAATAATTCTTCATGAATTCCTTCAATCATGGGATATTTTTTAGCTTGTCGCGATGTTACCCATACATATTCAGTGAGATCTTGACAAAGATTTACTTTTCCCGAAGCATAATCGGCTAAAAAACTTAAGGTGACGGTTGGAATTTTATCGGGACGAATAAAAACTAAATCGCAAATGTACCGAATATTTTTAATTTTTAAACCGACTTCTTCCACTACCTCTCGCTCTAGTAGAATTTGTGAGATATTATACCACTGGTTTTTTGTGCTTTTAGGAAGCTTAATGTAATCGTTTAATTCAAGTTTTCCACCTGGTACCGTCCATTTATTCGGAAAATTTTTTTCATTTGGTCCACGTTTAGCGATTAAATATTTATCATCTTTAACAATGATAGCGGTGGCCACAATGTAATGAGCCTTATTTTTATCGTACATTTAGATCATTTCCGAAAAGTTTTTTTGCTTTTGTTTCGGCAGTTAATTTTTTATAGATAGAAAGAATTTTTTTATCGAAAGATAAATACGGAATCTTAATATCATATGCCATTTTTTCTGTGATGTGATATTTTTTCCATGCCTTACCTTTTGATAATATGTTTTGGATTATCGGGAGCAGTTTATCAAATGATTGGGTAAAAATGGCTTCTCGGGTCTTTCGCTCCTCGAATTCTTCCATTAAATTGAAGAACTCTTTTTGAAGATCGCGCGGCAACATTCCAAATAGTTTTTTAGCTGCCTTATACTCCCGATCTTTTTTCGTCCGTTTTCCCTCTTCGTCAAAAGTGAAAGTGTCGCCAGCATAAATTTCAACTAGATCATGGATTAAAGCCATTTTAAGCATTTTTTTGATATTTAGATTAGGGAAATCATTTTCGAAGAGCAAGACAAACATAGCAACATGCCAAGAGTGTTCCGCGTCATTTTCATATCTTTTTTGATCTGACAAATAAACTTTTCGATCAATAAACTTTAATTTCTCAATTTCTTTTAGAAAATCGAGAAGCTTGTCAGTCCGCGTTTTTGTTTTCATCTACTCAGTTCTTTCTTAATGATTTTTTCAATTTCAGACATCGCTTTTTCTGGGTTGCCTTCGGGATTTACGACTGAATAATGATATTCTTTTTCGTACGACAGTTCATTTTTGGCGATTTTGAGACGCTCATTGATTTGTTCTGGAGTATTTTGTCCACGTTCGATTAGTCTTTGTTCAATTTTTTTAATATCTGATTTAATAAAAATCAAAACGACATCAGGATAAATATTTTTGTACTTCAGCGCACCATTTATTTCTATTTCTTTTATAACATTACAGCCTTTTTTTAATGCGTTATTAATTTCCGATTTTGACGAACCGTACCAATTTCCATTGTAAAAATTTGATTCCAATATCTCCCCTTCTTTTTCTAACTTATTAAATTTTTTTTCATCAACGAAAATATAATGTCTTTCGAGTTTATCCGAATCTCGTTTTTGTCTGGTTGTATAACTCTTAGACCAATGTAGATTTAGTTGCGGTTTATTGAGTAAACCATTAACGACAGTTCCTTTTCCTACTCCCGAAGGCCCGGAAATGACAAAAATTTTATTCATTGTAACCTTGTAATAATTTTATTTAAATCTTCTGGCAGAGGTGACTCAAGATCGATTATCTTATTATTAAATGGGTTTTTAAAAGATAATTTGTAAGCGTGAAGAAACTGGCGATTGAGACCCAATGCTTTAGAAACGCGCCGGCTATGCTTAATGTTATAGGTTTGATCACCAATTAAAGGATGACCGATCGATTTAAAGTGAACGCGAATTTGATGCATTCGTCCGGTATCTAAAATGGCTTCAATAAGAGTGAGATCGTAAGCGTTTTTACCGACTTTACATCGAAATGTTTTCAGGACGCGATAGTGAGTTTTAGCCTCGCGGACTTTGCCAGGCTCGAAATCAAAATGAATTTCTTTGGCTATCTGTTTTCTTCGTGCATGGGGGTCGCGACCAATCAAACCGCTAATTTCCCCTTTCTCTTTTTCTAATTTTCCAAAAACTAAAGCCAAATATTTTTTAGTTACTTTTTTGGTTTGAAAAAGATTTTGTAATTTACCAAGTACTCGTGGATTTTTGGCCAAAATAATCAAGCCGGAAGTGTCTTTGTCCAGGCGGTGAATAATGCCTGGCCGCTTCAAATCGGGCCAAGAAAACTTAGTGGTTTCTGGATAGTTTTGAGTAAACCAACCTGTTAATGTCTCACTGTGCTCCCCTGCTCCAGGATGAACAACAAGCCCGGCCGGTTTATCAACAATAATTATATTTTCGTCTTCAAAGAGTTTTGGGATCATTTGTTTTAATTCCTCTACCCTCAACTTCTTCTTTAAATTGATCCAGGCCCATATTGGACATTCTCAGTCGTGGCAGCTCGAATAAATTTGATTTTTCATTGGCGATTCCGAATTGGGTGGTAGTGGCATCAACGTAGCCTGCCTCTTTGACAAGATTTTCAACGGCTAAATTAAATTTACCCGATGGATAACAAAAAGTTTGGGCGTTCTCTTTGGAATTAAAAATTTGATGACGGGCTTCAATTAAATTTACTTTAGTTAAATCTTGATGATTGAGGGTGTGGGACCCGATTTCCATGCCCGCCGCCGCCATCTGGTCAATTTGATTTTGGGTAACATAGCGGTTTTCTCCAACAAAATTGCGAATGATGTAAAATGTACCATAAAATTGATATTTTTCAAGGATCGGAAAAACGGTCGAATAAGCATCGTCATACCCGTCGTCGAAAGTTAGAGCAATTGGCTTATCATGCTCGGCATAAATTTCGCTAATTTCTTTTTTATTGGGGTCGGCTAAATCGCTCATTTTAATTGAAATATAGCTGTTTTCTTTTAGCCAGCGGACTTGATTTTCGAAAATTTCGGGGCTGACGGAAAGTCTTTGCCCGGCGATATCAGCTGGAGCGGGGCGGATATAGTGATACATTAAAATTGGTACTTCATAACTTTCAACTTGAGGTGGTAGCGTTGGGGTGGGAGTTACTAAGGGAATTACTGAGGGCGTTGGAGCAACTGTCGTAATCGTAACGCGCGTTTCTTTTTGATGAGCATAAATACCGAAAGCTAAAACAATCAAAGAAAAAATAATATAAACATAAAATATTTGGAGTTTGTACCGGTTGTAATAGCGCTTAATATTTTTTTTCATCACTTATTTAAGTATATCATTATTTTATTCGCAAAGTTCAAAATATTCACAACGCGAATTGTATTTTCGACAGCTTTTTTTGTTTTTAGGGAAATCGTGTTTGATAATTTGGCCGTAGGTTTTTATAACAAGCTCTTTAAACTTTTGATACTCGCGCTGATCGATCGGTACAGCGGTTTTATAGAATTTATTGTTTTTGGGATGTAAAAAATCGAACTCCACCGTTGTAATTTGCCATTTAAATAAAGGATCATTTTCCGAAAGCAATTTGTAAAAAAATGCTTGGTAAAGTTCGTCGAGTCGATTTTCTTTGGTTTGACCCAAAAGTTGATTGAGTGACTTTGGCGCCGAAGTTTTATAGTCGACAATTTTGACCCGATTTGAAATACCGTCGATCAGTTCGATTTTGTCGATAATGCCGCTGATGGGAATTTGGCTAAAATGAACGTCGTGATGTCGAAAGTTATATTCGCAGTGGATCGGCGGACCGATTTTCCGAAAGGATTCTTTATAAAAATCATAATATTTTTCTAGAACCTTAGATCCCTGACTTTCTGCCCGGCGTAAGTCGTCGGAAGATAAAATTTCCAGCTTCAGCGCTTCTAAATAAGCACCAACTAAAAAATGTTTAGGTGGTAATTTGAGTTCCTGGCGATATTTTTTAAAGAATTTTTCTAGCGCGGTATGGACGGCTGTGCCGTAACATTGATTAAAATCTTTTACTTTAGGTACTCGAAGTAGTTGATTTAAAAGAAAGCTATATGGGCATTCAAGATAAGCATTAAACGAAGTGGCACTTAATATAAAGTTTTCGATTAAACTGTCTAGGAAATCTTTTAATGCTTGGGTGTGAGTCCACTTTTTTTTGTCGAATGAAAGGCGGAGTCGGCTTTCAAATTGCGTTTCGTATTTTTTAGAATCAATTGTTAAAAAAGTCGAAGGCAATTCGGTAACAAATTTTGAAGGGATGGCTAGCGTGCCATCTAGAATTTCTCCATAGGAGGTAGCGGAACTTAAATAAACCAATTTTTTAGCTCGTGTCATGGCCACATAAAAGAGCCGGCGCTCTTCTTCATCGTTTTCATCGGCCGCCGTCGGATATTTTATCAACCGTGTTGGGAGTTTAATTAATTCTCGTTTAGTCGTGTTTCCCCAATGTTTGTCGGAAAGATGAATGATAAAAACGGCCGTAAACTCAAGACCTTTGGCTTTATGAGCGGTCATCAGATGAACACCTTCGTAATCAGAATCGAGCGACTGTTCTTTGATTTTTATTTGATTTTCATTTAGGGCTAAGAGATATTCTAAAAATCCTTTGAGATTTAGATTTTTATTGCGCACATTCAATTTTTTTATTTCACTAAACAACGATTGCAAACGGTTAAGATGATGAACAGCGTCTTCGAGCTTCAGTAAATACTCCAAGTATCCAGTTTCATTAATAACCTTGTCGAAAAACGAGGCAAAAGTATTGTTGTTGGCAAAGGCCCGGAGATTAAGCAGGAGTTGAGTGAGTTGTTTGATATTTTTAGCTTTGGAAAGTTTGACCTCATTTATTTTTTCGGATGTGATGAAATCAAAAATATGAGTTTTATTTTTCCCGGCGGCATTGGTGATTCTATAAACGTCAAGAGCAGGAATTTTGAAAAATAGATAATGCATAATTTCAAATAAACCCATGTCATCATTTAAGTTTTCGATCACTCCAATCATTTTAATGATTTTATTAATTTCCGGATCTTCGAAAATGTCATCGCCCGCCTCGATTACGTACGGAATGTTTAATCGTGACAAAATGTCGATTAACTCGTCGGCATCGCGGTGTTCTTTGTATAAGACAGTAATCTCCGACGGTGAAAGACCATTTTTAATCAGTTTTTGAATTTCTTTGGCGACAAAAAAGTTTTCAACTGCTCCACTGGAAAACTCACCGATTTGAATTTCACCTTTTGTATTGAGCTTGCTCGATAGTTTTTTACTCACCTTTAAGCGGTCGAAGATTTGATTTTTATTTTGGGAAATTAAATTTCGGGAAGCATCTAAAATTTTTTGAGCACTGCGATAATTGTCTTTGAGCACAATAATTTTTGTGTCCGGGTGATGCTCGGAAAAAAATAAGATGTTTTCAATCGAAGCGCCTTGAAACCGAAAAATCGATTGTTCATCGTCGCCGACAACAAAAATATTGGGCGATGCGTGAAAACCTCCAAGCAATTCGACAATTTCGTTTTGAGCGTTATTCGTGTCTTGATATTCGTCAACTAAAATATATTGAAATTGTTCTTGGTAATAACTAAGAATTTCTTGATCATTTTTAAAAGCATTGAGAACAAATAAAATCATGTCTGAAAAATCATAGCGACCATGATTTTCAAGGTGTGTTTGATATTTCTGGTAGATTTTTTGAAGCTCTCTGTTTTTTTGGATTTGTTTTTGAAGATTTTCTAAGGCTATCTTGGTGGTTTTACCTTCTTTGGTTTTAATTTTAAGATCGCTAAAATCCTCTGAAATCACTTTTTTAAAATCGGCCGGGGTTACTCCTTCTTGTTTTAGGTCACCGATGGCTTTAATAATGGCATGGTCGTAGTAGAACGGTGACTTTAGCGGCTTTAAATATTTTATATCGCTTTTATTTAAAATATCCTGGATCAATAAAATCTGCTCTAAATCGGTGAGTTGGTTGAGTTCTTTAGCGAGAATAAATTTATCAGGAAAGTTGTTAATAATCTCGTTGCAAAAAGAGTGAAAAGTGTGGACGTGTACGTTATAGCTTTCAGGGCCAATAATTTCCAAAAGCCGTTTTTTAATCTGATAAACACCGGAATTAGTAAAGGTTAGCGCTAAAATATTCGAGGGGTTAGCTTGTACTCTTTTTAAAATATTAGCCACTCGCATGGCCAAAATTTGCGTTTTGCCGGTGCCGGGTCCGGCAATAACCATCACCGGTCCTTCAATTTCCTCGACGGCTTCTTTTTGCTCGGAATTTAAGTGCTTATATTCGGACTCAAATTTCTTTTGGTAGTCCATTTTATTCAAAAAGTTGAAACTGATCCTTTGGATCTTTTGATTTGTCGATCGGCGCTTTAGGAGTTTTGAGTTTGGTTTCTTCTTCTAAATCAGCGGCAGCCGTTTCAAGCTCAAGAATTTCTACCGTTGGCAAATTTAAGCCGGCAATTCCTTGAATATCACCAAACATTTTGACAGTATTTTCAGAGAGGCGGGTGATCTGTGATTCGCGGGCCGACCAAATTTTTTTCATGGCAAGTTGTTCTTTTTCGAGCGACGACTTCATATTTATAAAGTTTTCGACGATTGATTCGATCCGGCCGGCAAAAGTTTGGCTGGTTAAATAACGGTATAAAATATCTTTCTTTTCTTCCTTACCGCTTTGAGCGGCAATTGATTTATGAACGGCAATGAGCTGATTTCGAAGCGCAATTGTTAATCCAATCACCGATGAAAAATCGCAGACCCAAATTCCTTTGTAAATACCAAAACGAAAGATTTCTTTGGGTAAAACGTTCGAAACTAACACGCAAATATTGGCTTTAATGTTGCGGCCATCATCTTTGAGTTTTTGGACCCAATCCTCTGTCCAGTTTTGGGTGCGTTTCGACTCCCACGCAATAATACCAACGGAGGTGTGGGTTTTGTCCAAAACAGTATGCGTAATATCAGCGCCCGAAATCCCTTTTGGTACCGGATCAATAATGTCGGTCGGAAAACGTGTTTTAAGCGATTCTTCCAAAGAGAGCTCTAACACCTCGCCTTGAGTCTGCATCGAACCCTGCTGGGCTTTACGTTGCGCTTCGGCTAGAGCCTTTTTGGTATCTTCGAGTTGTTTTTGAAGTTCTAAATTTTTAAAGTCTTGTTTTTCGGCTTCTTCTTTCCGGATTTTTTCTTCGATTAATTTACGCTCTAGAGCTACCTGCCGTGCAATTTCGAGTTCCTGTTTTTTGAGTTTGTCTTCGAGCTCGTTTTGAATTTTTAAAAATTCAAGTTCTTTTTTCTCGGCGGCTTGACGTTTGGCTTCTTCGAAGACTAGTTTTTCTTTGATTTCTTTTAAGGATTCGGCTTGTTCGGCTTCGTATTTTTTTTTAAATTCTTCAATTAAAATATTTTTCTCAGCTTCCAGTTTTTTACTCACTTTTTCATCAACCTGCTCGTTGAGTTGGTGAGATAAAACTTCGGTAATGGGAATTTGAGTACCGCATTTGGGACATTTGATTTTATTTTCAGCCATCTTAAACCTTTCTAAATCTTTTCAATTGTAACAGGATTAAAAATAAATACAAAAAAATTACGTAGTACTTAAAGCCGGTGATCGTTATAAAGTATTGACAACAAGAGGCTTTTTTGCTATAATGCTATTACCGAAGTTGAGATGATCAGATAAGGGTGCAGATCATCAAAATCAGAGTCCTGTTTGGCGATTTAGGTTTTCCCCTCCTTGCCTTTTTCGCCAACAGGACTCTGATTTTATTATCTAAAGAATCTTATTAATTTTGGCTTCGATGACTTTTTGATTAGTGGAGCCAATAATTTGATCAGCCACTTTTTTCTCTTTAAAGATTAAAATATTTGGTAGACTCATGACGCCGTATTGCGAAGAAATGCCGGGATTTTCGACAACATTTACTTTAAAGAATTTGGCCTTTTCGTTCATCGCCCCACTTATTTTATCAAGTATCGGCATCACCGCATGGCAGGTATGACACCATGGCGCCCAAAAACCGACGACCGTTACTCCTTTACCAATTTTTTCGCGAAACTCCCCTTCCCTCAAATCTTGGATTTGAATTGCCAATTTCCTCTCCTTTTAGTGATCCACATATTTACTAATTCATAAGCGCCAAAGAGCGCCCCGACGTAAAAAAGATCGCCCAAAGCCGTATTTCTAAAAAACGGCAAGCCCATTATATAGCAGTCTATAAGACCTTGCCAAGTTTTTGGGTACATTACAAATGATCCGGGAAAAGCCCAGACAGCGAAGTTGGTAATAAGGAAAAAAATGATTGAACCAAACAAAGTGGTGATAACTAAATTACCAATCGTATGATGTTTTTTAAGCCAAATTCCCAAAGTTCCGATTAAAATAAAACTGCCGTAAACCGAAGCCATTACGACCGGATTGTAAAAACCGATGATCAAATCGGAAATCAACATCGCGCCGAGGGCAACGAAAAGCGAATATTTTCGGTTGAGATAAAATCCGCTAAATAAAGCAATCGCCGCGACAGGTGTGAAGTTTGCTAAATGCGGAATTTGGTGAAGGGCAGGAACATAAGGGATTATTCTGATAAAAACCGCCATTAAAATAAAAACAATTGGTAGCAAATTTTCCTCCTACTGGAATGTCTGAAATCGCCACTCAATTTTATCGCCATTTTTGGTCACGAACTGGTCAGCCCCGGTCGAAGCAAGCTGGCCATTAACGTAAAACATCCAATAGGTGTTGTCGGTGTTGACGGTACCGTCAATAGAAGTGACAAAAGAGCCTGTCGAAGAATCTTCGGTTTCAACTTTATGACTGGCCTTTAACAAATCTAAAGCGTTTTTGCCGTCCTGGCCGTTATAAGCAATAGTTTGTTGAGTCACCGGCGTTGATTGGACTTCGATGCCATTGACTGATTGATTAGCCTGGCGGTTTTTAACGTAACCTCCAAGGAGGCTGCCGCCGACAATGACGATAATAAATAATAGTGCGGCCGCCAGTAAATTAATCACCCCCCAATTTTTAAGGTTATTTTTCATTTTTTCCTTTCTGCCCACCAGCCGATTTTAAAAAGGCCCGGAAAGGGCACGTAAACTTAAAGCTCTTTCCCGAAGCGTCCCCTCACCTTTTTGGTTCGGGTTAATACTTGCTGACAGGTTTTCTGACTTGGAAGAATGTGTTCCGATCGACCAGCTAGAATTAAATTTCTTCCTCACAGTGGCGGGACCGTTCCCGATTCTCACGGGATTGCCCATTCATCAGCAAGTTTAATTGTTAACGATTTAAATCTAAAATGCGGTCAAATAATTGTCAAGTTTTAACCGAGCAACGAATATAAATAGAACATTTTAGAATTCAATCCCCTCTCGAGCTTTAATGCCTTTATCAAAATAATGCTTTGATTTTTTCATCTCGGTGACAAGATCGGCGATATTTTTAAGTTTGGGATGGGCGCGGCGGCCGGTAAGGACAATTTCGGCCTTTTGGCGAGTATTTAATATCGTGATTACGTCGTCTAGATCAATCAACCCAAAGCCGATGGCGATATTGATTTCGTCTAAGATTATGAGATCATACTTATTTTTCTTAATAATTTCTTCAGCCCGCTTAAGAGCTTTTTGGCTGGCTTTTTGGTGCTGTTCTTGGGTATGTTTATCACCCAAGATTTTATAATATCCGATGCCGAATGATTCAATCTCAATTGGTAATTTATATTTTTTGATTGCTTTATGTTCAGAATAGTTTGGCTTTTTCATAAACTGAATTATCGCAACTTTTTTACCCGCGCCAACAGCGCGGAGCGCCAAGCCCAGCGCCGCTGTTGTCTTCCCCTTCCCATCGCCCGTATAGACATGAATTTTGCTTTTTTTCATTATATGTTTGACTGAGTTGATTATGCGCATTTGGAATAGCCGCAGGAAGGACATTTAATACAGCCTTCGCTTAACTCAAGAAGGCCGCCGCATTCGGGGCAGGCTGGAGCTTCGCCGGTGTCAGAGAGCGACGAAAGATTTTGAGAAATTTCTTTTCGAGCGATCGCGTCGGGATCGGCGGCTGATGTCGTGCCGTCAGAAGCACCGTTTTTGAAATCCAAGTCAAGTTTTATTTGTTCGCGTTCAATATGTTTTTCTAAAATTTGAGCAATGGCATCGGGCATTGAAAGAACCATTTTACCATCTTCGCCCCAAATTGGTGTTGGGCCGCGGATGCCTTTGATTTGCTCGATGACATTGTGAACATCAACACCAGAGCGAAGGGCGAGCGAAATCAACCGGCAAATGGCTTCCGCTTTGGCGGCGAAAAAACCACCGGTTTTGCCTAGGTGCGAAAAGACTTCAAACGGATCGCCGCTTTCATCGTCGTTGATCGTCACGTATAAATTACCATAGCCAGTTTTGACTTTGTAGGTCAGCCCATTCATAATATTTGGCCGTTCGCGCGGAACGAGTTTGACATTTTCCGATACGACTGCCTGCGGCGTTTCGTCTTTCTTTTCACCTTTGCCTTTGGTCAAAACTTGATAGGCGCGCGAGCCATCGCGGTAAACGGTTAAACCTTTGCAACCGAGTTTATAAGCTAAAAGGTAGGCATCGCGGACTTGTTCAAGGGTGGCGGAGTTAGGGAAATTGATTGTTTTGGAAATCGCCCCGTCAGTATGTTTTTGAAAAGCAGCCTGCATCCGAACATGCCACTCCGGCTCGATGTCGGAGGCGACTTTGAAGACGGTTTTGACTTCGTTCGGAATGCCGTCAATTTCCTGGATGGTCCCCTTCTCTAAAATTTCTTTCATTAAATCGTCGGAATAAAATCCTTTCTCTTTGGCCGTGCGCAAAAAATGTTCGTTGACTTCCGGAAGGGCGTCGTTATCCATGACCGTTTTGGTGTAGGCCAAGGCAAAGAACGGTTCAATACCAGAAGAGGCAGTGCCGATAATACTTAAGGTGCCGGTCGGGTTACAGGAAGTCGTAGCAGCATTGTGCATCTTTGGCCGGCCGGGTTTATCCCAGATACTACCTTTAAAATTCGGAAACTCACCTCGCGTTTTAGCGAGCTTTTCTGATTCTTCATGGGAACGTTTTTCAATAAAACCCATGATTTTTTCGGCCATTTCGATTCCTTCGAGCGAATCATAAGCCACGCCAATATCGTAGAGCATATCGGCAAAGCCCATCACCGTGATGCCAACTTTGCGGTTTTTAAAAGTCATCTCGCGGATTTCGTCAATAGGATATTTATTGACGTCAATAACATTGTCCATAAAATGCATGATAATCGGCATTGTTTTGTCAAGTTTTTCCCAATCAACTTCAAATTTGTCAGAAGTCTTTTTAACAAATTTTTTAAGGTTGATGGCGCCTAAGTTGCAGGATTCGTAAGGCAAAAGTGGCTGCTCGCCGCAGTCAAGGCTAATAAACCCATTGGTAATAAAAGAATAGGTTACTGGTTCGGTTAAATCGAAAACTTCCTTTTGGCCAATTATTCTCTTGAAGGAAATTTGATCTTCAAAAGTTTCTTTATAAAACTCGTAATTTTGAAGTTTTTTAATTTTATCAATATGTTTTATCCCAAGGAAACCGATTTGGGATACAAAGGCTTTAATATTTTCGCGAGAAATTTGCAGCTCAAAGCAGATACCGTCACTGGTATAGGTTTTTTCAACCCCTTTAATTGTTTGGTATGGAAAAATTTGTCTGGCCTTACGGGAACGGTTATAAATTGTCGTTTTAATGCCTAAATTAATTAAAATTATTTGGGTTTGCTTTAATAGCTTGAGAGATTTGCTAGTCAGTCTAATATAGTGGGTGTTATTAGTCTCATTGATCCCGACCGTTCCATCAGCTGTAAACAGCCCTTGTAAGAACCCAATAACAATTTCCTTTGGGGCATTAAAGATCTTCTCAGGGACTTCTTTGCTTTCGGCTGAAACTGGTATTACTCCCAAATTATTAAAGAAAGAAGCAAACTCTTGAGAATGGTATGACAAATGCCAAACGTGATTTTTTCTTTTAACTGTCTGGATTGGCTGACCATACCATTGATTAAGAATGTTTTGAGCATATTTTAAGACAGAGGCATCCTTGTCGGAAAAAGTAAAACCGACCCGACAGTTTTTATCCCCAATTCTAAGCCAGCCGTCGCCAACCAGTAATCCCAAAATCTGCCCCAACTCTTTCGACCATTTCCGGGGTAAATTAAGCTTCCCCTCTTTAGTTTCAGGGAGGAGATAGTTTTGGCTAAATTGGCCTTTCTTGTTTTGAATGTAAACCGTGCTTCCGACTTTCAGATCTTTGATGGCGACCCACCCTTTCGGGGTAAGGATTTTGTGATCTAAAGTCGACTCGAGCTCGTAGCCGCTTTTGGTTATAATTTTTGCAATGGTTTTTTTGCCGTTAGTGAAAATTTTCGTAATTGGTCTTAAGGAAATCTGATCAGCTCCGATCACACGATCGTCTGTTGAAATTGAAGTTAGTGTTCCACCGAGACGAAATCGTTGGTAGATATCGCCCATTTTTTCTAAGCCGTTGTTGGTGGGAATTAAAGTATCGGCAGTAACGCAAGGGTTGGTCGCTTCAATTTCACCGACTTGGGGCGTCGGGTTTTTCTCATTAATTTTATCTAAGAAAATGACGCCGGGTTCACCATTACGCCATGCGCCGGCGACAATTTTATCAAAAACCTCTTTGGCTTTTAAGGTGGAGGCGACTTCTCCGTTACGCGGATTAACTAAATTATATTCGCCATCTTTTTCAAGAGCATCCATGAATTTTTTTGTCAGCGCGACGGAGATATTGAAATTGGTTAAAGTGCCATCTTTTTCTTTGTAGTCAATAAAGTCCAAAATATCAGGGTGGTCAACGCGGAGAATTCCCATATTGGCCCCGCGCCGGGTGCCGCCTTGCTTAATTTGCTCGGTGGTATCATTGTACATCTGTAAGAATCCGATCGGGCCGCAGGAAATGCCGCCGGTTGAGCCAACAACGTCATTTTTTGGGCGAAGCCGTGAAAACGAAAATCCTGTCCCGCCGCCGGATTTATGGATCAATCCCATATGCATTTGGGTTTTTAAAATTTCTCCCATATCGTCTTCAATTGGCAAAACAAAACAAGCCGCTAACTGGCCGAGTTTCGTGCCAGCGCCGGTAAAAGTTGGCGAGTTGGGGAGAAATTCCAAGCGGGCCATAATATTATAGAACTCTCGTTCGGTTTGAGCGATCTCGTCTTTGGTGGCGCCATAGATTTTGTCGGCTCCCGCAATATGACGGGCAACCCGGTGAAACATATCTTCGGGCGTTTCGAGCGGTTTTCGATTACCATCTTTAATGACATAGCGTTTCTCGATTACTTTGAGGGCATTTTCGGAAAGTTTCAATTCCGCTTCGGGCTCAAGCTTAATCGCTTCTTTTTTAGGAACTTCGGTTTTTAGGAGATTAGAAAACAATGGACCTTTGTTGTCATCAACAGAGAGCTTGATTTTTTCAAGTTTAATAATTTCAGACACAAAACCTCCTTTAGGTCCGATTTCCAATTAAAAATCGGATATGTGAGAACAAAAACAAACAACAGAAAGGGAAGGGCATTTTTCCTATTGTTTATTTTTGATCTTAGTCAAATGAAAGCTCGTTAGGGCCATTGGGCCACCGAAGCTTGTTTTTGATCTAAACTTTAGTTTCTTTGTTAAAAAAACAGGTTTTATTTTAGTTTGCGTCGGATGAATGCGGGAACTTCTAAATCGTCCTCAAGGTTTTCTTCCTCCGCGGTAAAGTCGTTAGTTTGGAGCGGCGGTTCTGGCTGGATGGATTGTTCGGGTGTTTGAGAGGTTGGAAATGCATTTCGAATAGGCATTTTATCTAAACCGGTTTTTGGTTTGCGGTCAGTATCAAAGCCGGTCGCAACCACGGTGATTTTAATTTCGCCGGACATGGCTTCGTCAATGATCGCCCCGAAGATAATATTAGCATCGGGATCGGCCGCTTCAGTGATGGCTTTAGCTGCTTCATCAATTTCATACATACCCATATCGGGGCCACCGGTGATATTAAACAAAATTCCTTTGGCGCCGTCGATGGAAAGTTCCAGAAGCGGTGAATCAATAGCGGCCCGAGCGGCTTCGATAGCTCGGTTATCGCCGGACGCCCGGCCAATACCCATTAAAGCCGAGCCGGCATCCGACATAATTGTGCGAACATCAGCAAAGTCAACGTTGATAATTCCATGTAGAGTAATTAAGTCTGAAATGCCTTGAACGCCTTGGCGTAAAACGTCATCAACAATGCCGAAAGCGTCAAACAAGGAAGTTTTTTTGTCGATAATTTGCAACAGGCGATCATTAGGAATAGTAATTAAGGTATCGACTTTGTCGCGTAACTCCTCAATGCCCAACTCGGCCACTTTCATTCGGCGCTGACCTTCAAAACTAAACGGCTTAGTGGTGACTCCAACTGTTAAAGCGCCAAGCTCTTTGGCAATGGAGGCGACCAACGGTCCGGCGCCTGTGCCCGTACCGCCGCCAGAACCATAAGTCACAAAAACCATATCGGAACCTTTTAAAGCTTCGTAAACTTCATCTTTGTTTTCTTCAATTGATTTACGTCCGAGTTCCACATCTGAGCCAGCACCCAAGCCGCGGGTTGTTTCTTTGCCGATTTGGATTTTGATGGGCGCTTGGTTATGGACTAACGCTTGAGCATCAGTATTGACGGCGATGAATTCAATGCCTTTAAGTTTCTGTGAAATCATGCGGTTGATAACATTTCCACCCGAACCACCAACCCCGATCACTCTAATTGTGGCAAACGTTTCGATCTCGGGACCTTTTTCCATTGAATAGCTCCAAATAAAATTAAACCACTGAGAGTTTTTTGACTTTAAGGCAAAAATTGTTTGAAAAAGCCTTTCGCTTTATCTAAAACATTGCCTGAAATTTTTGATCCGCGAAAATTATTACTTGACGCGTGCTCAAAAGCGTAGAGCATCAAGCCCACACTTGTAGCATACACAGGGTCAGATAGCTTGTCAACAAAACCACCTATTTCGTATATTGGCCGTCCCAGCATGGCAGGAAGCCTCAATTCGTCTTTCGTAGCTTCAACTAGATCTTCTAACTTCGAACCACCGCCTGTCAAGACCACTCCGGCCGGAAGCAGAGCATCTTTACCAATACTCTTGAGTTCTTGGCGGACTAAAGCATAGATTTCTCCAAGACGTGCCTGAACGATTTCGGAAACATATTTTCGTTCAATTCGTTGAGTATCGCCTGAATCAAATTGTGAAAGGGAAATCGTTTCGGACTCACGAATTTTGTCCGGCAAAGCGGCAGCATATTTGACTTTTATTTTTTCAGCGGTCTCTACCGATGTTCGAAGTCCGATGGCCAAATCGTTGGTGATATGCGATGAACCGACAGGAATAACGGCCGCATGCAAAATATCGCCTTCTTCAAAAACGATCATGGAGGTGGTACCCCCACCCATATCTAAAAGCATTACCCCGATTTCTTTTTGTTTTTTGGAAATTAGTCCAACGGCGGTGGCCAGGGGTGAAAAAACCAGATCGTCAATACCCAAACCTGCTTGATAAATACATTTGGTGAGATTTTTAATGGCTGAAGTTGCGGCCCCGACCACTAACGCCTCGACCTCGAGCCGGATGCCGGTCATCCCGATCGGATCAGAGATTTTTTCTTGGCCGTCAACAGTATAAGAGCGCGGAATAACATGAATGATTTCACGGTTTGGCGGCAAAGCAACAGTGCGAGCGGCATCGATGACGCGATCGATATCAGCCGGTGAAATTTCACCGTCAGCTCGAGCAACCGCGACCACTCCTTTGGAAATACTTGTACTTATATGTGAACCCGAAATGCCAATGACGGCCGATTTAATCGGTGAACCGCTCATTATTTCAAGTTTGTCTAACGATTCGGAAATGGCCGAAACCGTATCTTCAATATCGGTCACAATGCCCTTGCGGACACCATTGTTTGGGACTCTTACCGAACCAATTATATTAACCATTCCTTCGTTAATACTGCCCGAAGTCGCGACAACTTTGGTCGAACCGACATCAAGCCCAATAAAGAGACTTTCTTTTGGCATGACCCAACAACCCTCCTCTAACCTTGTTTAATTTGTGAACATTAAAATCATTTCAGAGCTGAAGAAGCCTTTTATTCTATATTATCAAAATTAATGATGTTTGCCAATGAGGTGATTGAGGCCATGGATGATTAAAAATTCCAGTTCAGCTTCTGGAGAGATTTTTTTAATGGCGGCATTTTTTATAAACTCTTTTGAGCTGATAAATATATCGCCTAAGTTAACCTCACCCTTTTTAGGAATATCATGCAGTTTTTCCCAGATGGGGAAACTTAGGATATCCGTCGTTTTGTTAATTTGGCGATATTTTTTATTTAACGATCGCATTTTTTGGTCCGAAATAAAAAAAATACTCACGGATAATTTTGGATTGAGAGAGTTTTTTTGGCAGAATTTTTTAATGGTTTCGCGGGTAATTTGAAAATATTTTTTTGGCGTCTTATCAATTGAAATTTTCATTTTGTTAATTCTTCTTTTACGATACGCGAAACGGTACGGCCATCGGCTTTACCTTTGAAATCCACCATTAGTTGGCCCATTACCTTGCCCATGTTTTCGATCCCATGAAAATTTTCTTTAGCAATAATATCTTGAGCTTTTGCCTGGATTTCTTCGGCAGAGGCTTGCTTGGGGAGATATTGAGAGAGAATCTCAATTTCTTTTTCTTCTTTTTCGGCTAACTCCGGACGATTACCCTTTTTAAAAACTTCAGCCGATTCCTGACGGGTCTTAATTTCTTTTTGTAGAACAGTTGCAATGTCAGTGTCATCAAGCTCTTTTTGAGCAGCGATTTTAAAATTTGTTATCGCTGCTTTAAGCATTCTTAAAACAGAAACAGTTGATTCGTCCTTCGATTTTAAGGCGATGATTAGGTCTTTATCAATTTTTTCAAGCAACATAAGCACCTTTACAAACTACAAAATTATATAAAAGTATAAAATCTTTTTTGTATTTTGTAATCATTTTAGTAGCCTCGTTTTATTTTTTTTCGAACTGCTTTTCGGCGAGCCGACTCGCGGATTTGTTCGCGCGAAAGTTCTCGCTCTCGAAAACGTCTTTTTTTGATTTCAGTTAAAATACCGCTTTGCTGAATATCACGAAAAAACCTTCGTAACATTACTTCAAAAGGTTCGGTTCTTTCGCCTCGATTTTGTCGATCATAACCTCGGGGTTGTTCCAAAAAAATCACCATCCTTCTATTAATTCTCATTAACTATATCACAAATTAAGTAATGGGTCAACCCGATTTGTCGAGTGGCTCGCCGCCCAGCAGATGCAAATGGAGATGGTGGACGGTTTGTCCAGCGTGCGGGCCGACATTAAAAGCTAAGCGGTATCCGGTTTGGTCAATCTTTTTTTCTTGAGCTAATTTCTTTCCGACGATTATTAGTTTACCGATCAATTGGGAGTCGGATTCTTCGAGTTCATTCATATTCTTAATATGCTTTTTTGGAATAATTAAAATATGGACTAGAGCTTGAGGAGCGTTGCTTGGAAAAGCTAAAATCTCATCGTCCTCATATTCGACTTTCACTGGCAATTCTTTTTTGATAATTTTGCAAAAAACACATTTTTCCATTTTAGTACGCCCTTCTCGATCGAAGAAAATTGACCCAATTTTCTTCGACCCATCTTTTTTCTAATTGTAATAAATCTCGAAAGCCACGATCAACCATTTCGTGACGAACAACACCGCCTTTGTGAGGGTGACGATAGGTTTGTTTAAGCGGGCTGGCAAAACCATGAGCGTAGTGGGTTAATTCATGAGCTAAAACCGCTTCGATGACGAACTCGGGAATATCCAGATCGATAAAATGCCCGTTAATAGTAATAATGGTATTCGGGTTCTCGCGGCGTCGGCCGAATTTAATTGAACCTAATCTTGTTCGCGTTGGCCGACCGAATTTGACAAAAACATTGTTGGCCACCGGCACGTCGGGAAAGTATCGTTGCCAAATTTGGGCAAGCTTTTCTTTAAGCCAGCGGTTATCTCTCTGCATGGCCTTATTATTATCGAAAAATAAACTAAAAACAAGCTTATCGAGTAAATAGCCATTGGAGACGATTTTTTCTCAGCTCTAGTATTTTTAAGAACTTTTAAATTTTAATAAAAAATCGAATCGCTTCGAGAGCACCGCCCGAAAGAAGAGCGACCGTAAAATTATCATCGATCCCGAAAACTGAGAAAAGATCAATTAGAGCCGCGGCCAAGGCGCCCAGGGCGACAAGCCAGAATGAAATTCCAAAGATCGTGCCAACATAGACGCCAAAGAAAAGGCAAAAACTAAAGTAAGCCAAAAAGCCTTCCAAACTACGCTCTCCAAAAATAAATCTTTTCGAATATTGAGCGCCAAAAAATTTCGCGGCCAAGTCTCCAAAGATAATAAAAGTAATCGCTAAAATAGCAATCTGACGTTCAAAAAGAAGAATCGCTAAAAAATTTGCTAAAATAAAATAAGTCAAAGAAGAAAATCTTAACCGTTCTTTTTCTTTGAATACACCTTTAAATCTAAAAAGCAAAAGATTGATACCTTGATTGGAGAGCCGAGCCAAATCAACGATAATTAGAATCAGACCTAAAATACCTAAGATCCAAAGAATCACCTCTTTTGACGTGTAAATGTAAATAATCGGAATTAAAATGGCTAATGGTCTGGCAATTGTGCGCCAATGGAGCATTTCATTTTTGGTGTGATCTTTGAGGTGAACAATACCTTCCTTTTTAATAATCGAAACATTGATAACGAAAATATAGATAAAAATAGCGATGATAACGGCGATATAGAACCAGCTGGCAGGGTTTAAAATCAAAAGCTTAATCAAAATCAGCCATAAAAGCGGGATGGTGGCAAGTCCCAACACATCACCCTTGTAAGCAATATAAAGTAGACTTAAAACAACGACGACTAAAGCCGAAAATTCTTGCCAGGGAAAAGAAATGACCAAAAAAAGTTTAACCGACGAGAAAAAGAATAAACTCATCAGCACCGCTACACCTTGGCCACCGCGAAAATTTAAATAAAAAGGGAAAACGTGGCCCAAAAAGGCACCCAAACCGGCTAAAAGATACCAGGGATCATGGACTCCCAGTTTCCACGCAATAAAAATCGCCAAAACCCCTTTTAATAGATCGTAAATTATTGTAATAATTCCAGGCGCGATCCCGATATTTTTTAAAACGTTAGTTCCTCCGGCATTTTTGGTGCCGAAAGTGCGAATGTCCTGGTGCTTCAAAAGCCAACCAAAAAAATAGGCGGGATTGATCGATCCCAATAAGTAACCGATTAAAATAGATAAAAATAAAATCATCTGAACGACTTTATTATATCACTTCTTTTTTGTTTGGTAGTATTTTCGCCCCTGGAGATTTTTAGGCAAAAATGAAAACTTTTTATGGAACTCGGGATCGTCGGTCCATTTGTAGTCTTTACCGAAACCGAGATCTTTCATTAATTTAGTGGCGGCGTTACGAAGATGCAGTGGCACCGGTTCGAGCCGGCGTTCATCGACATCACCCATGGCGGCCATTAGACCGTTGTAGGAAGCACGTGATTTAGGCGCTAGTGCCAAATAGGTAGCACATTGAGCAAGAATGATCCCCGCTTCAGGCATGCCGACCATATGGACGGCATGCATACAAGAAGTGGCGACGACCAAAGCGGTGGGGGCGGCATTCGAAATATCTTCGGAGGAAAATATCACCATTCGTCGGGCAATAAAGACCGGATCTTCGCCGGCTTTAATCATTCTAGCTAACCAATAAAGTGAAGCATCGGGATCATTGCCGCGCATCGATTTGATAAAAGCGGAAATCGTATCATAATGCCAGTCTCCTTTTTTATCGAAATAGATAGCCTTTTTTTGAACAGCTTCCTCAGCGATATTTAGATCTACCTTCTTGGATAAATAAGCGGCCATTTCCACGGCGTTAATCGCTGTCCGGGCGTCGCCATTAGCCATTTTAGCAATGTATTGAATCGCTTTTAAATCGAACTTATGCTTTGGGAAGTAGTGTAACGCTCGTCGAATTAGTTTTTCAACTTCGTTATCTTCAAGGGCATTGAGAACAAAAACTTGCGAGCGTGAAATTAACGGCGCATTGACTTCGAAAGAAGGGTTTTCGGTCGTCGCGCCGACTAAGATAATTATGCCATTTTCAACATGGGGCAAAAAAGCGTCTTGCTGGGCCTTATTAAAGCGGTGAATTTCATCAACAAAGAGAATGGTTCTTTTTTGATGGAACTTTAACCTTTCCGATGCCTCTTTGGTTATCCGTCGGATATCGGCGACGCCGGCGGTAACAGCCGAAAATTCTTCGAACTGAGATTTAGTATAGTTGGCAATAAGTTTGGCGATGGTTGTTTTACCAACGCCGGGCGGTCCCCATAAAATAATTGATTGGACTTCACCTTTTTTAATCATTTCATATAGGGGTTTTCCTTTGCCTAGAATATGCTCTTGGCCGACCATTTCTTCTAGCTTTTTAGGTCTCATTCGCTCGGCCAATGGGGCAAAAGTAGCTACATTTTGCTTTAAATTTTGATCAAATAAATCGTTCTCTTTCATCGTAAATGTATTATACACCCTTGTGAAAATTAAAAAATTACTAAAAAAAGCCCGATGGCTTTTTGATAACTAAAAACCCCTTCCAACAAGAAAGATGGCCTCTTGTCGGTACATATAATTTATTTGACTTTATAAACTTGGTCCCCTTCTCTGACGCGGCCAGTTACTTTAAGCCCCACGACATCGCCTTTTTTGGCTGCCTCGACATCTTTGTGTTCGACTTGCATCGAGGTAACTTCCTGATCGATATCGGTGGTGTGGCCTTTGATTTTAATTTTATCGCCAGCATTTAGTGCGGCTTTAAGTTCGACAATACCAACTTCCAAACCGTCATAGTAATGGGTAATTTTACCGATTGAGCTACCCTCTGATTTTTCTTCTTTCGTACTCTTTTTTTTGCTTTTTACGTCACATTTTCCGCAAGACAATTAAATCACCTCCCTTCTAATTTAATTATACCAGCCGCGTCAAGACTTACTAATCGAATTGTTTAAGAAAGCTTGACATTTTAACTTAGATATGCTACAATTTGCTGTCTTTCGGAAGTCCCGGAAGATTTTTTTATACCTTAGGTTTTGCCTTCCGAGCAACAAGTGTTGGAAAGGTAAGACAAAAGGTTAAGGACACCATCAGATATGTTAACTAAAGCGTTAACTGCCCAAAACAATTTTAAACAATTGATTAAGCGAAACTGGAAGAAGTTATCGACTTTTTCTTTAACTCTTAAATTTGCTTCCGTTTTTGCCCTTTTGGCAGTTATCCCGGGTACTCCAAAAATTACGGCCAATACTTATAATGCGGCTGATACCAATATTTCATTGGATACTAATAGTTCATCAGTGTTGAGTGAAGGGTCTCACCAAGTTCAGATAATTTCAGGAACTTCTAATCTTGATGCCCAAAAAGCGGTTAAGCCGCAAGGCCAGTTAGCCTCGGTTAGTTATAGCCCGGCTATTTCTCGCGACGGTTCTTATTTCCAAAATATTTATAAAGCGGCCGGTGCCCAGTTCGGTGTTCCTTGGAAATTACTTCAAGCCGTTCACTACGTTGAATCTGGCTGTTCCGATTCTGGTTCTAAAACATCTTCAGCCGGTGCCCAAGGCCCGATGCAGTTTATGCCGAGCACTTTCCGTGCCTATGCCGTTGACGGTAACGGTGACGGTCAAATCAATATTGACAATGTTAATGATGCTATTTATACGGCCGCTCACTATTTAGCGGCGGGCGGTGCGGCTGATGGTAATATCAGCGCTGCCTTGTTTAATTATAACCACTCACAAAGCTACGTAAACAAAGTTTTGGAAGTTTATAACAGCATTCAGGGATAAAATTTAAATTCGCAAAAAGAGCTAGCGATTGTCTCAAAGGCTTTTTTTGTTGGCAAATTCAAGAATTTAATGCGCCACCTCGTTGATATAAGCCCGTAATTTTTCATTGGGTGTTTGGTAATTTAGATTCTTTCTCGGATGGTTATTGAGCCGTTCCTGAATTTCTTGCAAGT
>JBEKTP010000009.1:0-32500 GCA_049515915.1 Patescibacteria group bacterium
ACTTGCAAGAAATTCAGGAACGGCTCAATAACCATCCGAGAAAGAATCTAAATTACCAAACACCCAATGAAAAATTACGGGCTTATATCAACGAGGTGGCGCATTAAATTCTTGAATTTGCCCTTAAGTTCGTCAACTAAAAAAGGGCCATTTTCGGCCCTTCTTTCCCCTTCTCTTATTGTAAGATCTCTACAATCTTTGATTTATTCTTATATCCAGCCAAGATTGAAATTGAGCTCTTTGGAAGGTCAAAATACCCCGCCAAAAGCCCTACGAGGGCCTGGTTGGCTTTATTCTTCTGGGGCGGAGCGTTTGTATATACCTCAAAATCCCCTTCTGGGTGACGAATAACCTTATTTTTAGCTGACTTTGGGTGAACCCGAACGGTAATTTTCATTGTCAGTGAAAGTTTTGGTTCTTTTTATTCGACTTTTTATCTGACTATCTAAAAAATTACGGGCTTGGGCTTACGCTTGTCGTCGAGGTTTGAATTTTTACTTGATCAAAAACTTCGGGAGGGGTAATTTCATACCAGAATTGACCGGGTAAGAACTCGATTTCATTGCCCGAAGTATCGTAAAACAAAGTACGCGAATGCAAATCCTTTTTTTGCCAAGTAGCGTCAATTCGCGTACCGCCGTAAAGAATGATGGCTTTTCCGGTTCCAATTGTGTCAAAGGTCCAACTGTCCTCGTTAATTCTGGTTAAACCCTCGTGACGAGTAACCTCTTGAATAATAATATTAGTGGGTGCCAGCTGGTCGCTGGTGTTTCGATCTTTATGAGGTGAGCCGGCCATATCGCGCAAATAAGTTCGAGTTTTCGGGTTGTAGTTATAGGAAACTGCGTAAGATGCCGATGAAAAATTAATATTAATTGTTTGCGTCACATTGGGATCGAATTTGAATTTTTTTGGATCTAAAAATTTAAAAGCCTGAAAGCTTCCGGTTAAATTATACCCTTTGGCTTGAGCGGCCGTATAAAGTTTGGCCGTATCGGTAAACATCGTATGCTCAATGGCGATTCCCGCTGCTGGTACACGCCAATAAGCTTTACTGCCTAAGCTAAATTGATCAAGATCGGGGACGTTTTCTGGACCGATGCGGTCCAGAGCGTCCATGTTTCCACCGACATGAGCGGTAAAGGCGTTATATTCAGCGGCCCAATCAAGAAAGAACGTTCGAATTGAACGAACCGGTCCCACTTTAGGGTCATCTTTGGGGCCGTAAATCGCCATAAAGCGAGTAATCCCGCCTTCGGTGATCGCCTCATAGATAATCGAGGCATCTTCAAGCCCGGCTTGGGGGCGAGCGTCGGGGTGGTTTTCGACAATAATCGCTAAAGGATGTCGATTAGCCAGCGAGGGATCGGACTGAGTGCCGTCGAGCGGGTTGGCCACGGTCGTCACCGCACTTTTTTTAGGTAGAAAGTTAAAAATTGAACCACCCGGGTGGAGATAATCATAGGTCATGAAAGTTATCCCGCCGAGAATTACTCCAAACAAGACAAAATACAAGATGAGTTTAATTTTCTTGTGTCGAGTCATATTACTTCCAAGTTAATAAATGATTAATATTTTCGGTTAAATTTAAAAGCTTACTTTCTTTCGTTTTATCTATTCCAATGGTGTAAATTCCATCGGCCTGCCGTAAAAAAGCCACTGTTTGGCCGTCCGGAGAAATTATCGGCTGGCTGCTTTTTTGATCGGTGGTTAACTGGATAAGATTGGAACCGTCAGTTCGAGAAACATAGACATCGGAGTTATTACTTTCATCAACTTCATAGACGAGCGTCCTTCCCTGAGAATCGAGATCAAAATTGGTGACTGTTTTGGGACTACCGATATTAGTAACGGGCTTGGAAATACTTGAATTTTCAGTAATCGTGTAGATATTGGCAATGTTGTTTGCCGAACCTAAATAAAAAATCGCCGCCGTTTTGGACCAGGAAATTTGTTTTACCTCCGCGCTAAAAGAGTTTAAAACTTTGCCGGTTGATGTGTTAACAACCGAACAAGCATTTTGGGCGCCGCCGGCCGTGCAAAAAACGATTTTTGAGCCATCGCGATTCCAGGAGAAATCGGCAATTTTAACGTTACCTTTGTCGATTAAATCAGTGAAGGTGTTTTTAGCCAAATCTTCGATAAATATGGCCTCTCGCGAAGAGGTCATGGCTAAAAAAGCCAGCTGTTTAGAGTTAGGCGAAAAATGAGGGTCCGAAAGTTCGTTGAAATCCTTTAATTTACTATTGCTGATTGTTTGAAGTTGATTGGAAGAAATTTCCAGCAGCTGAACCTGCGACAGCCCCGAACTCTCATTAACACTGATAGCAATAGTCTGCTCATTTGGGCTGACCTCGAGACTTTCCACCGCCCCGCCTGATTGAATTTGGTCGGAAGAATTGATAAGGGCTCCCGAATTGATGTAGTTTGGGTCCACCCTAAAAAAACTGCTTTTGGCAGAATAATAGATTTTGGGGGTATTAGCGGCGCTGATTTGAGCCGGTTTGGCGCCGGCGACAAGATAAATGTTGAGATATTTAAAATAAAATATGACCCCTAATATAATAAAAACACAATAATATCCTAAAAAAAGAAGCCAAGTTAATTTTTTCATTTCAAATTTGCTTAAATCAGGATTTACCAGAAATATTTACTTCTCTCTTATAATCGAAAAACTAACCGTGAAAACCGAGCCAAGACCTTCTTTTGAGCTAACCGCGATATTTCCGTTCATACGCTTGATCATTTCACGTGAGATCCACAGCCCTAAACCGGTTCCGGAAATATCAATCGTTTTGCGATTTTGGATACGGTAGAATTTCTCAAACAATCTTTTTTGATCGGTTTCCGATATCCCGATCCCTGTATCTTTGATTTGGGTATATAATTTCCCATTAGCAATTTGGTAAGTGATTTCGACTCCCCCTTTTTCGGTATACTTAATGGCGTTGCCGATAATGTTGTCTAATGCCTGGGCTAGGCGTTCAGAGTCGGCAAAAATCAAGGGGTGCGGCGTCGGTAATTCTTGAGTTTTTAAATAGATTTTTTTCTCATCTGCTCTTGCTTCAAGTTCACTAAAAATATGTCGAGTCACGTCAGTGACATCAACCGGCTGCATATCAAACTGGACCCGTTGTTGCTCCAATCTGGAAACATCAAGCAGTTCGTTGACTAAAATATCTAACCGACGAACATTGGCATTAACTTTATCAAGGTGGTCTTTGGCCCGTTGGTCAATTTTGCCGGCGACGCCTTCAGCAATCATCGAAAGATAACCTTTGATCGCGGCCATCGGTGTTTTCATTTCATGAGAAGCGATGGAAATAAAATCGTCTTTCATTTTGTCGATGTCCGAAAGGCTTTTGAACGAAACGGCGTATTTATAGAAACGGAAGTGATTAATAAGTAAAAGTAAAACAAAGAAAATAGTTACCACCAAAGTGATAAGAGCAAAAGCGACATTTTTCTTGGTCTGCACGTCAGAGTTTTGCAATGAAACTTTCATGACGGCGAGGGCTTGTTCTTGCAAAGAGCCATCTTTGACCGGACTGATGATCACCCAAGCCCGGCTCGGTGGGTTGGTGCTTGTGTCTTGGGTTAAAGTCGCCACATTTTCCTGAGAAACCCAAGCCTTAGTATAATCTTGTGACGTAAACGTTAAACTAAAGCTTTGAGTATTGGAGGTGGCCGCGGTCATAAATCCGTTGCTTTGGGGTTTCAGGACGGTAATCTCTTTAATGTCGGGACTAGCGGCGATCGTCTGATTAATTCTTCCTTGAATAAAATCGTTATTTAAAACGTTATCGGAGATGGAAGACACAAAAACTTCTTCGGCCATGGTGGCCTTGTTTTCTAGCTCGTTATCCATTTGTTTTTGGGTGTTCTTGATATCTAATAAACCACTGGCGATAATGACTGCCGGTATGATAATGATTAGCAATAAAGAATAGATAAACTTAAAGTTTTCTTTAATATAAACAATTGCCCCAGACACTTCTCTCCTTCGATCATCAATAAATCACTTTGTGTTAAGCTGAATGACAGCTTTTTTAAATAATTGGATATCTTCCTTATACTTTAAATTTACGGATACTTCTTCTTCGTTGAACCATTGAGCGTCTTTAATCTCCGCTGTTTGGGCTTTAAGGGTGGTACCGGCCGGCGCTTCCATTAAAAAGAAGTAGACATATTTATGGGATAAAACGCCGTCCATTTTAAACCAGTAATTAATTCGGTCAATTTTTTGGACAATTTTGATATCGGTAAGACCAATTTCTTCACTCACTTCCCGAAGGGCCGACTCCTCCGGTTTTTCAGGTTTCTCAATATGTCCTTTGGGAAAAGTCCATTGATCGTAAGAATTATAAATCAGCGCATATAATATTCGCTCACCTTCATGTTTATAGACAATTCCCCCGGCCGAAAACTCCATTTTTACGGTTGGCATATTATTGGGTCACTTTAATTGAACTTATAATCTGGTTATAAAGACTTGTTCCGTTATCATATAAACTGGCGGGGGCCGTATAAGTGACAATCATAATTTGATCCGTTAGAGGTACGTAAGTCGCGATCGCCGGGCCATTTTTAGTCAGAACTTCTTGGTAAGCCGGAGAACCACTAACGGTAATTTGGGTTGGATTATTAGTTTCACCACTGGTGACTTTATTTGAGTCGACCCAGGCCTGTAAGGTCTTGCCATCGTTACTTTGAAAATCGATCGAAACTTTGTAGCCGGTGGGTGTTCCTTCAAGCGATGCTTGATTAGAGGCTAAAATAATGGAATCGGCTTGAGTACTCGTGGTGTTGATAAACCAACTGCTTAGATATTGGATAGAGAAGTTGTACTTGGCTGAAGTGTATGTGGTGTTGGTATTGGCTGAACTGACGGTGCTGGTTGGCGTTGGGCTTGTACCTAATTCTGAAGCTGATGATTTGAGGCGGTTAAGATATTGAAAACCAAAAAACCCGCCCAACCCACCGGCGGCTAAGGCAAAAATGGCTAAAATAACAATTAGAACGCCGGCGTTTGATGGAGGAGCTTTGATGGGCGGCGTGGGGACGCTCGGTGGAATACTGGCTGGCGGAGCTGTCGGCGGCGGGGTGGTGGGTGGTGGCTCGATATTTTGAGAAGGTTCAGGTGTGGCGGGGGGGCGGTTTATAGGGATATCGACGGAACCGTCGGGGTTGGCGGGAGTGGGTGCTTCGACATTTTTAGCTGGCGCCGTAATATTTGCTTGAGTGTCACCGAGCGTTGGTTTTGTCTCGGATGTATTTAGCTCGATGGGACTTTCGGTCGTCGGCGTTTTACTGCTAGGTGATTCTTCGAGTTCTACCCCGATATTAGGTCGTCCGACGCCGATATCGTTTTTGCTGGGCTCTTCTTTGACTGGAGTAATCGGCGGAGGGACGTTCGTTTGAAACGAATTAGTCGAATCGGGGACAGTTTTGGGAGAAGTTGGCATTGAAGAGTTTGGCGGATTCACTGGAATGTTTTGGGCCAAGGGAGATGTTGGCGGTGTTTTAGGCTGATCGATCGGATTGTTTTGATTTAACGGTGCCGAGAAATTATCGGACGCGGATTGATTGTTTTTAACCAAACTCTTATCTTCGTCAGTGGGTTTTCCTAAATCCATAATTTACCTCCTTGAGACGAGTCTAATCTAATCACATTAAATTATAATTATCATACCATAAATGAAATTTTCAAACAAACCCATCTATTTTAGAGAGCTACTGAGAGCCGATAATGACCGCTAAGTTATAACTACTCGGGCTGCTAAAAGCTTGGATCGTTGCATGATAGCTACTAAGGACGGCCGCCAGGCGCGAAGCAGTATTTTGATAATCACTTTCATAATAAACGATCGTTTTATCGGTTAAATTAACTGACGTTTCAGTTTTACTGACCTGGAAACCTGCTGAGGTAATTATTTGACTCACTTTATCGGTTTCTTCAAAACGACCACTGCCGTTAATAATTTCAAGTGTTGGATTATTCTGAGAAGTGTTTTTAGATGGTGATGGGGCGGGAGTTGATGATTCAAAGAGAAAATTTGCCCCAACTTTGTCAAAGAAAATTACAGAGGCCAAAAAAGCCAAAATAATTAACAATAAAAACAGACAATTCTGTTTTTTTTTCTTTTTGGGTGCGCTTGGCGTGGATTTTTTTTTAATCCCAATAATATCCCAGGCCTTTGGCAAAAAAAGCTCCTTTATAACCAATTAATCTGCTGAAGATAAGTCCGGTGCGGTTTAAGATGAAATTGGAATTGTTGGGGATTAAGACCAACGACCTCGATTTTTTTCTGTATACGGCCGGCGCCTAACAAATTTAGGTAGCCGATTTGAATAGGATTGAAACCCATCATTTGCGTCACTAAAGTATCGGCGGCCAATGGATTTGTCGAGACGGCTACAAACTTCGTATCCACCATTTTGCCGTCAATCGGTCCATCTCCTTCCATTGATTGCCAGGCGTCAATTATAGAGAGATGTGGAAAGGTGTACTCATTGAGGGCGGCAATACTTCGGTTTAGTGCGCGATTGCCTTGATGAATAAGATTACGATCTTCTTTTAAAACCGAGCCGACGGCCATGTTTTTGATTGAAAGGGTGACCACAACATTGTTGTGGGTCTTGGCCGGGCCGACCGAAATGCGCAAGGGCGCTTCTGCCACCGTATTAGAAATTTTAATGGTGACGGGCTTAAGGTCCTTATCAAAAATATCGACAAAAATGGCATCAGAATAATTTAAGTCCAAAAAATCCAGGCGAGGATATTCGTCTTTTAGTTTGATATAACCGTAGTTTTCAAAAGCCTCAAGAGTATTATCAGCCGAACCTTCAGCTAAGATAATTTTACCATTCCAAATCGGGGCGAGAAAATCTAAAACGGCCTTAATCGCGTCCGGGCGGGTGGCACAGTTAGGATGGTGACAAACAACGCAATTGGGTTTTAAGAGAATATAGTCATTTTCTTCATTTAATTGGTTGACGCGGCTATTTATTTCCGATGTTAGTTTTGTTAAGGCGCTAAAAATACTTTGATAGCGATCTTCGGCGGAGGCTAAAGCAACACGAAAAGATTCTTCGGATTTTATTTTGGTTAGATTGGCATGGCTGATCATATAAACTTTCTGGAAAGATGGGGCGAGTTTTTAATAATAAATCGCCAAGGTTTTTTCGCCCAAATTCCGGCGTAATCAACACCGATACGGCGGGTTTGGACAATGTTGGCGCGAGTAACTGGTTCTCCCCTATCTTCAATATAGAGTTCGCTTCGAGTTAAATCAAGCCCGTTTTGTTTGGTGGTGAGACTAAAAGTGCGAGTGAGTTTGCCCGGACCGTTGCAGCCAGCACACTCTAGAGCGCGAATTAAAACCGCTTCAGGGCAATCAATTTTTCCAGTGACAATATTAAGGCAAAAATACATGCCGTAGATCATATAAATATAGGTATAGCCGGCTTTGCCAAACATCACTTCATTTCTTTTGGTTCGGCCTTTTGAGGCGTGACAGGCCAGATCATTCCGGCCGATATAGGCTTCGGTCTCAATAATTTTAGCGGACATATTTTTAAAAACCAAATACTTGCCGAGTAATCTTTGGGCGACTTTCAAAGTCGGCTTTTGATAAAATTTTCGCGGTAAAATCATAACTTTATTTTAGCATAGATACAGCAAAGCCCCGGCGCTTTCGCGCCGGGGCTTACGAGATGACAAAAGCTTGCTATCGCAGCTGTTTGCCAAAGAGGCCGAAATCGTCGGCGTTGTACTCGGGCTCCTTTCGGAGCTTGCACTGCGGTTTTGTCCCCTCCTTGGGTTTCGGTGGAGGTGACGCCTCAGCGACTTTTGGATCTGGTTTGGGATTCTTGTTCGGCTCTCCGTATTTCATGTTGTCCTCCCCAGGCTAAGATTGGAAAGTCTGAAACGAAAAAGCCCTTCAAGCTTTTGGCCGAAGGACTTTGCTACCACATTACTTTAGTCTAACGCAAACTACCTTCGGCTTTCGCCGGCTTTTTTGGTAATTTGCTTGAAGACTAAAACGTTTTGCATTGTGATAATAATGTAGCAGAAATCCCACCCTTCGTCAATATCAAGTTTCGATATTAAGATTGGTATGGGGGGTTGACTTTTAAGAAATTTTATGGTATGATGAATCAGTTTTTGAACCTTAAAATAAGTCATCTCTCATGGGAGGGAATCTGGCTATCTATGAACTCTTAAGGTAGTCAGTTTCCCTCTTGGGAGGGTATCACCGTGAATCGGTGCGCCAAGTTAGGCCGCCATGCCTGGTTTGGCAGATCTTCTCCAAATAAAAGGAGATGTAAAATGGCAAGGCAGGAAGTTGTAATCTCAAACCTTGCCGGGATGATCCAGGGCTATGTCCTGGCACACCTGGTAAGTGAAACACGAGATCGTGCGATCCAATCTGCGGTTGTTTATCAGCATAAGCAAGAGGCGCACGACACTCTCCCCTTCTTGCGTGTCTATTCTGATGAACGGGCACGAACGGAAGCTGGGATTGGGCCAGACGAGACCTTCCCCGAAGGCGAGCTGAAATTCGCTCACGTAGAGCGGATTATCGTACTGGAAGACTCAAATCCGGAGATGAAGCCGGGCGAACGTCTCGTGAAAGCTGTGGTGCTAGTGCGTAAGCACTACCTTCCCAGCGCACGGCGTTTGCTGGTCAAGGCAATGTGGCACATTGCCAGTAATGGTAACGTGTCTCCCATTCCGGATCAGACGGAGGTCCGAGATCTCCAGCAGCCTAACCCAGACGATGTCGAAGCTGTCAAGGTTCTCGGAGCGATCTGAACAGGGAATTAGGGGCAGGCGCTTTTGCGCCTGCCCCATCCACTCCCACTTTTCAGCTGAACTCTAATCTGGAAGGTGGAAGCGGGAAATAAAAAAGCAAGCCCTTGCAAAATGAGGGCTTGTTTTTTACGATGTGATTAGTTCATCGCAGGAGGTTATGGAGATGGCAACCGGACCACCGCTGGTGGAGCATGATCCGTTACGGTCTTTTCTTAAGGGGGTGGAAACACTTCAGGGATCGTCGGGGCTGGCTGAAGCGGCCATACGGATGGCATGTCCATGGGGATGGCTAGTGGGTGAAGAGCTGGGCTCGAAGATGAAAGCGACTTTTGAGGGCCACCGAACGCTTTTGGTGGTTGCCTTCACTGACAAAGAATGCGAGTTCAATGCATTTGTCAGGACTGAACATGATTGGTGGCGAGTGCAGATATGCCGGCACGGCAGCGTCTTCATCTACAGTGTTAGTCTGGTTAGGATTGATCACGTCTTGGACGTCATCCAGTCTGACTGCGAGATCTATCCCGAGCGGACACCAGGTTGGTATATCAGTGAGGCGATTAGGATGATGAGTCCACAGCTGGAGACCCTCGTACCGATCGGAGTGACGGTATGACAGAAGTAACGATCTGGCGTGAGTTGTTACTGAAGAAGAAGGGCGGGCCGGTCGAAATGGTGGTCGAGCAGGACACCTTCGATTGTCGTTGGCTTAAGGTGGCGGTCGAGCGGGTCATCCAGCGACCGATTGACAACGATCCGCCCCTGTGTAAAGGGATGCCCAGTGACGTGTGTCCGGCGCTTCGTGAGGTTTTAGCACGGGCCGCCGAGAAGAGGGATGTCTATGAGTTACGTATCAAGGACCTGCTCAGGGCCCTTCATTTCTACCCAGCTGTGCGCGACCTCAACCCAGATGACCGCAAAGTCTATCTGAAAATGCTGATTTTGCTGGGGCAAGCGGCGGCGAATATCGCTGACGAGAGCGGAGTCCGTTTCTTCGTCGGCATGTCGCGGGAAGAGCCCGCATGATGATCGTCTATCTATATTATTTACCTGGCCCGGGTTCGAATCCCGGGCCGACGCATCTCTATTTCATTCGATGCTCCTCAAACTCGACTTTTTTTTGCCAAACCAATTCGGCGATTTGGCGCTGGCGCGGGGACATTTGAGAACGGTTAGTTTTGAACTCAATAAAAACGATCTTATCGTCACAGAACTGAAGACCGTCAATCGGCGTGCCTAAAAAACGGAAATTTTGCGGATCGTAGGGGTAATCTTTTAAAAACGGCATAAACTGCTCGGACATTTTGCCGTATTTAGAAGAGAGTGAACTTTTTTGAAAAGCCACTTCGGCATGAAGATGGCTGGCCCGCCGCCAAAGCAAGAAGAAAATAATTACAAGGGCGGATAAAACAAGAATAAATAGGGTTTGATTAGACATACCCCTCCTTAAAAATCTTTGATGGTATAGGTGTAAAAAACCATGACGATTTCAAAAATTTTATTTAAATTTTCTAATAACACCCCTGACCCTCCCCTGAATGACGACTTTTTTGGTGTAGATTGGTTTATATTTCGAATTAGCTGGCTGGAGACGAATACGGTCTTTTTCCCGAAAGTAACGTTTCAACGTGGCGTTTTCGTTATCCAATAAGGCCACCACAATATCGCCATTATTGGGATTCGCGGTTTGTTCGATGATGATATAATCGCCATCGAAAATACCGTCGCCAATCATCGAGTCTCCTCTTACCCGAAGAGCAAAAACATTTCGTCCCATCATATCTCTGGGAATGTCGATGGTTTCGGCGGTTCTAATCGCTTCAATAGGAGCGCCGGCGGCGATTTGTCCCAGTAAGGGAATTTCAAAAGTTCGCTCATCCCAGCGTGGGGTCAATTGCAAGGAGCGCGCCTCGTTATAGTCTTTGGTCAGATAACCTTTCGTTTTGAGGTTATCAACGTGGGCCGCGACCGTGGCAATCGACCCGAGCTGGAAGTGATCAGCAATCTCACGATAGGAGGGGGCGTAATCGTGAGAAGCAATGTATTGACTGACGAAATCGAGCATTTCTTTTTGTCGTTTGGTGAGAGATTCCATATTATTCTCCGGTGATTAGTTTTGGGGAGAAGGATGTCTTTCAATAAAGCATCCTTTACTTTACGGTGAGCTATCTTATCAATCGGCATGCTTTGCTCAAGACATTTCCTCGTCCAATTTTAGCAATACAATGACCTAAAGGGTGGGGATAAAATTGTGGATATGTTCACTTTTTGTTCGCTCTATTAACATCGTAAACGAACAAAAAACGAATGTCAAGCCCACTTAATTGGGGATAACTTTTAAGCCGTTAAGATCTACTTTTTTAATTTTTCTTTGAGGGCATCGACGAGTTTGTCTTGTCTGATGGTTTCTTGGGAAGCTTCGTTCATATCGCGGATAATAACGGTTTTATCGATTACTTCTCTTTGACCGATAATTAAGCACATCGGTGAGCCGAGTTTAGCGGCTGAACGGAGCTGGCCTTTAAGCGAATCTTTGCCTAAAACAAAAGTTGTTTTAATCCCCTCATCCTCGAGTTTTGAAGCCAAAGGTAAAGCGACTTTTCGGGCTTTGTCGCCGACTTGAACAATGCAAACATCGGAAGCGATCTCGTCTTTAATTTGAATATCGGTTTCTTTGATGATCTCAATGATTCTTTCGACGCCGGCCGCCCAGCCGATCGCGGGCGTACTTATGCCCCCGTACATTTTAATTAAGTCATCATAACGACCACCGGCAATCAAGGTTCGACTGCTTGATTGATTACTGTCGGCACTGGGATAGATTTCAAAAACCGTGCGGGTGTAATAATCTAGTCCTCGGACCAGTCGCGGGTTCAAGTTGTAAGGAATTTGCAAAATTTCGAGATTTTCGAGGACTTGTTTAAAATGGGTTTTACAATCCTGGCAAAGGAGGTCGATTAATTGCGGTGCCCCGGCGATAATCCGTTGGCAACTGGCCTCTTTGCAATCAAGAATTCTTAAGGGATTTTCGATAAAACGTCGGTTGCAGTTGGGACAAAGTTCGGGCAGAAAATTTTGGAAATATTCAACTAATTTTTTCTTCATTTTAGCTCGGCAAGCCGAACAACCGATACTATTGATATCTAAAGAGACCTTTTTTTCCAGTCCAATGGCTCTTAAAATTTGCCAGCCTAAGTAAATAACAGCTGAATCCGTTAAAGGATCTTCGTCGCCAATTACTTCAATCCCCAGCTGGTTAAAGATACGGTAACGGCCAGCTTGCGGTCGTTCGTAGCGAAAGCTTGGTCCGAAATACCAAAGTTTAACTGGTTGTGGCCAAGTGGCCATGCCGTTTTGAAGGTAAGCTCGGACAATGCCGGCGGTGTATTCGGGCCGCAGAACCATCATTTTTGCTTGGTCATCTTTTTCATCGGGTGTTGCGCCCGCGGCTCGGCGAACTTCGAACATTTCTTTATCGATAACGTCAGTGCCAGCCCCCATGGCTCGAATGTAAAGATCGGCATATTCGAAAATCGGCGTCTCAATTTTTTGGGCGCCAAAAGCCTCCATTTTTTCGGAAACGATTTTGGCAAGGTAGGACCAGTATTTTTGATCATCTGGTAAGATGTCTTTTGTGCCGCGGGGTGTCTGAAAGGTTGGCATCGGACCCTCAAATTCTAGCAAGATTAACTCAGGTATATTTTAGAATAAAAATAAGATCTTAGCAAGGGGCTTCCGCTCTATTAGCTATCTAGACGGGCGTGGGGACATCGTATCGGCTGAACCTTTAGTTTTAATCCAGCGTTTTATGTGCGAGCGGGCCAAGGAAGTTTTGGTAAATTCTAACCAATCGCGTTTTGGGCCGTGCGGTTTTTTGGACTTAACAATTTGAACGATATCGCCGTTGCTGAGGGCCGTTGAAAGATTAACCATTCGGCCGTTAATTTTTGCGCCCGTGCAGGCGTTGCCGAGTTCGGAATGAATCAAATAAGCAAAATCAATCGGCGTCGAACCGGCGGGTAAATCTTTGACGTCGCCTTCCGGTGTGTAAACAAAGATTCGATCCGAAAAAAAATCTACTTCCAAGTCATTGGTAAACTCGTTTTTGTCGGGTAAGGAGTTCTGCCAACGGGCTAATTCTTTGACCCAGCGGATATCCTCAACCGGGGCCCGCTTAATCTTTTTTAAAATATAATCTAAGGTGCCTTTAGCCTCGGCGTAGTGCCAACCCGCCGCAATACCATTTTCGGCTTGGTCGTGCATTTGGTGAGTTCGAATTTGAAATTCCACAATTTTTCCTTCGAGACAAAAAACCGTGGTGTGGAGCGATTGATAACCGTTTGGTTTGGGCATCGCGATATAATCTTTAATTCGTCCGACAAGGGGCTTGAAGTGTTCGTGGATAATCCCCATTGTTTTATAGCAATCACTGATACTTTCAACAATAATTCTTAAAGCGACGAGATCATAAATACGATTGATGTCGTTGTCGTAGCGCTGAAGTTTGCGCCAAAGGGAATAAAGATGCTTGGCCCGTCCGTGAATTTCAGCCGGGATATTTTCTTTTTGAAGAGCTTTTTGAATGTAAATTTTGACTTTATCCAAATATTTTTTGCGTTTTTGAAAAACCTCAACAATCTGCTTTTTTAGCCAGCGATATTCATCGGGATACACGTAAGGAAAGGCCAAATCCTCGAGTTGGCCTTTCAGTTCTCCCATGCCCAAGCGGTTAGCCAGCGGGGCGTAGATTTCCAAAGTTTCTTTGGCAATTCTGACCCGTTTTTCCGGCTCAACCCCCTCGAGGGTTTTCATATTGTGCAAACGATCAGCAAGTTTGATAATAACCACCCGAATATCGCGGGCCATGGCGACAAACATTTTTCTGAGTGTTTCAATTTGGCGGTCAAAATCGCTGATCTGTTCCGTTTTCAAATTTCGCTGAAAAAACCATTTCTTGGTCATCCGGATTTTACCCAGCTTGGTGACGCCGCCGACCAAATGAGCGACGGTGCGGCCGAACTCTTTTTGAATAGTATTTAATGAAACATTGGTGTCTTCGGCCACATCGTGTAAAAGAGCCGCCATGACGGCGGGAGAATCCATTTTTAAATCTGCGATAAAGATGGCCGTCTGAAGAGCGTGGTTAATGTAGGGTTCGCCGGAGCGGCGTTGCTGGCCGACATGAGCTTTCTTGGCGAACTCAAAAGCCCGAAGGATTTCTTTTTGCTCCGAGTCCTTTAAATATTTAATTTTAGTTTTAAGCACTTCGGAAGGCATGGGTTGACTCGAATTAAAATTTTAGAGGCTAAATTAAAGTCTGTTAATAATTCTAACAGATTTAACCCGAAATTTCAAGCCGAGATAAAACAGATTATTTGAGGGAGTGAAATAAGTTCGAGACGGTTTCAGCGATTTTTTGAAACCACGGGGGATAAACCCACAACAAATAGATAATTAGAGCGATTAAAATAATCAAAAAAATAATTCGACCGATACAATTGCTCAAACAATTATTAAGCGGGTTGCACATTTTGTTTTTTTAGGGTGTGAAAAATATAAGAAATGATAATCATGATTAGACCAGTAAAGAAAAGGATCCCGGCGTAAAACATACTGACGTTAAAGATATTATTGGCAAAAACCAATATAATCGGTTTAAGAAATTTGGCCACTGTCGGATTGGCTTTGGTGGCGCAAGCCGATAGAGCCGGGTTAAGACTGGCTTTGCCAATTGCCACCACCGCTAGATGAAAGGCGCCGGGTAGCATTATCCCAAAACCGGTCCACCGTAAAGCCCTCTGCCAAGGGTTTCGGCCTAAAATTATCAATAAAGCAATGAAAATAATCGAAACGGCTAAAGAAATTATAAAAGTTAAGTTGAGAACTTTGAAGGCTTTTTTAGCGCTGGAAAAATAGGTATCGGGGTGAGGAATATTTTCGGTCAGACTGTAAAAATCAGGTGAGGTGCTAAGCAGTGGATTACTTTTGAGCGATTTAGCCAAAGAAGTGGAGAGTTGGTTAGTGTCTAACGTCGCGGGGCGACAATTGGTAATGTTGCTACTTTGGGAATTCTCCGTGCCAGTGCAGGCCGGCAAAGCGGAAAGTTCTTGAGAAATAGTTTGCTCAAGTTGAGTCAGGGTTTGGTTACCGACCGCTGTTTTAAGCGGTCTAAGATCTAATTCGACGCCCGGATCAGCCCGTTTGCCGTTAAGATAGGCAATAAAATTGGGTAAATTTTTTTCGACTTGAGTGCGTAAATAAGCCGGGTCCACCGCGGAACTGACGATTTTAAAGGCAATATTGTCGGATGCATTTTGCGTTCCTTTAAAAGATTCGTCGACGAGTTGGGGTAAATTATTGTAAAAGCCGGACTGATTTAAAGTCTGAATAATAAAGTTAGCCGAAGTTACTTTTTTAAGTTGAAAGCTGGTGAGGGCGATCGATAGGCTAAAAAAAAGAAAAATGACAATAAATACGGCTAAAACAGGATGTTTCACTCTCCCTCCTTTATTATATTATTTCAGAACCATACTTTACCGTCAAACTTTTTTGAGCGCTGGCTTTTGACGATATTTTTTAACGGAGAAGATAATATGATGGTCTTTGACGAAGAATTTGACTTTATCACCCTTTTTAATCGCGTTAGCCAAAATTGCTTCCGAAAGAGGATCTTCAATTAAATCCGAAATTGCGCGGCGGACAGGGCGAGCGCCATAATTTGGATCGTATCCTTTTTCCATAATCAGTTTGTCGATTCGGCGGTCAAATTCTAGCTTAAATCCGAGCGGCTGAAGACGTTCAGCTAACTGTTTAAGATTTAAATTAATAATTTTGGTAATATCGCTTTGGTCAAGCGGCCGAAAGACGATAATGTTATCAAGCCGGTTAATAAACTCAGGGCGGAACTCTTGCTTAAGGTTGTTGGTAATTTCGTTTTTCATTTTCTCGAATTCATCATTGGCCTTTTTTCGTCCGGGGCCTTTGGCCTGAAATCCAATCGCGGCTTGCCGGTTAAGCTGATTGGTACCGATGTTAGAAGTTAATATAACCATCGTATTACGAAAGTTGACATGCTTGCCACGGGCGTCTGTGAGTTGGCCGTCTTCTAAAATCTGGAGCAAGATGTTGAAAACTTCCGGATGAGCTTTTTCAATTTCATCAAAAAGAAGAATTGAGTAAGGCCTTCGGCGGACTTCCTCCGTGAGTTTACCTGCTTCATCATATCCAACATAACCCGGTGGGGCGCCGATCAAACGTGAAACACTGTGTCTTTCCATAAATTCGGACATGTCGATTTTAATAATCGCTTCACGATTGCCGAATAATTCTTGGGCTAAAACCCTGGCTAATTCCGTTTTGCCAACACCGGTCGGTCCCAAGAATATAAACGAGCCGATCGGCCGGTTGGGATCGGAAATGCCGCTTTTACGACGTCGAAGGGCTTGGGCGATTTCTTGAACGGCTTCATCTTGCCCGACGATATATTGCTTTAAAATATTTTCAAGATGTAAGAGTTTTTGCCGGTCGGTTTTAGAGATGTTTTCGACCGGAACGTTTGTCCAGAGCGAAACAACCTTGGCAATATCGGTGGGGGTGATGATGGTTTCGGAGCTAATGACATGATTTTGTTGATGAGTTCGAATTTCTTCGGAGAGTCGGATTTCTAAGTCTCGAAGTTCCGCTGCCTTTTGATAGTTTTGATTATTTACTTCATTATCTTTTTGAGTTTTTACTAACGCGAGTTGTTGCTCGAGGTGTTTGGTGCGATAAACTTCCTTATCTTCTTTATGTAAAAAATAAGCGGCGGCGGCTTCATCAACTAGATCGATTGCTTTATCAGGTAAGTATCGATCAGAAATGTAACGCCGCGATAAATTGACAGCCGATTCGAGGGCTTCATCGGTAATTTTAACGTGGTGGTACTCTTCATATTTTGGCCGTAAACCCCTAAGAATTTCAATTGTATCGTGTGGGGTGGGCTCTTCGATATTAACTTTTTGGAGACGTCTTTCTAAGGCCGGATCCTTTTCGATAACTTTGCGGTATTCCTCAAGAGTCGTGGCGCCAATCAGCCGAATTTTACCCTTGGCTAAAGCTGGTTTTAAAATATTAGCGGCGTCAAGTGAACCTTCGGCCGAGCCGGCCCCGACAATAGTGTGAAGTTCGTCGACGAAAAGCATGATATTACCTTGTTTTTCCAATTCTTCCATTACTTTTTTAAGACGATCTTCAAATTGACCGCGGTACATGGTGCCGGCGACGAGAAGAGCAAGATCGAGCATAATAATTTTTTTATCGGCAATGGTTTGGGGAACTTGATGATGAATAATTTTTTCCGCCAAGCCTTCGACAATGGCCGTTTTACCGACGCCAGGTTCACCGACTAAAACAGGGTTGTTTTTGGTTCGGCGCGATAGAATCTGAATGACTCGCTCGAGTTCTTTGCCGCGGCCGATGAGAGGATCGTTTTTGCCATCGCGCGCTTGAGCGGTTAAATCAACCGTATAGTATTCCAACACATTTTTGATCTGTTGGGGCGGCATGACCGCTTGTTCGGTCATGGGTAATTCATAGCCACTTGGCGGCATCATGGGCGCTTGTCCCCAAGGCATGGGTGGTTGATTGGCCGGCGGCGGGGTGAGATTTTTAAAATCAATATCTTCAATGTCTTGAAATAATTCTTCGATTTGGCGGCGAATAACCGACGGTTCTGAGCCGACACGCGCAATAATTTCGTAACCAAGACATCCTTCCAGGGTGACGATGCTTAGTAAAATATGTTCCGGGTCGATCGTGTTGTGGTGAAAGTTTTTCGCCCAAAAAAAAGCTTTTTCCAAAACCTTGCGACCTTCGGGTGAAAGCCCGTTTTTATCATTTTTGTTTTTGATACCTTGCAGGGAAATCACTAATCTAATTTGATCAAGCGAAATCATATGCTCCAGCAAAATCGAGTATGCTAATGTGCCCGGAGTAACGGCCAGGGCCAGTAGCATGTGTTGAGAATTAATCGCGCTTGATGTGCTTTGAGCAATTTTTTGTGAAGAAACTAAAACCTTCCGAGAATTTTCGGAAAATTTTTTAAAAATGTCTTTATCGTTATCCATTTGATATTAAACCTTTTGTTAATGCGAGTTAGTTTATGAAATTTTCCTAAAAAACTTTGAGGGCAAGATTATATCACATTCACCGTGGACTGGCGGATATTTTCTTTGGTTTTTTCGGCGAAAGTGTTTTTTTGCTTACGGGTTTTAGTTTTTTTCCGGCTCTCTTTTTGATTGTTTTCTTGGGTTGGACCGTTTTAATATCATTTGCCTCCGCTTCTTTTTTTTCTGGTTCTTCGGCTTTTGGGGATTCGCTTTTTTCAACGTCAATGCTCCAGCCGGCTAATTTACTGGCTAATCGGACATTTTGGCCACCTTTACCAATGGCTAACGAAAGTTGATCTTCGGGCACTTGGACAACGGCTTTTTGGTCTTTTTTAGAAAGTTTAACCTTATCAACTTTGGCCGGTGAAAGGGCGTTAGAAATATACTGCTCATTGGTGTCGGCCCACAAAATAATGTCGATTTTTTCTTCACCGATTTCGGCTAAAACCGATTGAATGCGTGTACCGCGCTGGCCGACACAACTGCCGACTGGATCCAAACCTTCTTGATCGGTCCAAACAGCTACTTTTGAACGTGAACCAGCTTCCCGGGCGATGCCCTTAATTTCCACCGTTTTTGCAGCAATTTCAGGCACCTCTAATTCGAAAAGTCCTTCGATAAGTTTAGGATCGGTGCGGGAAACAAGCACTCTTGGACCACGATTGGTTTCTTCGACTTCACGAACATAAACGCGCATTCGCTGGCCAGTGTAGTATTTTTCTTGGGGAATTTGATCAGAAGGAAGCATTAAACCATTGAGCTTGCCCAGATCGACGATGACGTTCGAACCTTCAATTTGCTGAACGACGCCATTAACCAATTTTTGTTCCTTGTTTTTAAATTCCTGATAGAGCATATCGCGTTCAGCTTCGCGAATGCGTTGAATAATCACTTGTTTGGCGGTTTGCGCCGCGATGCGACCAAAATCATTCTTGGACTCAAGGGGAATTTCGATTTGTCCACCAATTTCAATTTTTTTATCGAGACGTTTAGCTTCGTTTAAAGTTTTTTGATATTCAGGATTTTCAATTTCCTCAACGACATCGAAAATTTGCCAAACTTTAGTTTCGCCCGAGTCGGGATCGAGTTTAACTTTAATAATCTGGTTAGGTTTACCGAAATCCTTACGATAAGCAGCGGCAATGGCCGCTTCGATAGTTTCCAGGACGATATCTTTGGATAAACCTTTTTCGTCGCAAATTTGATTAATCGCGGCCATAAACGGTGAAATAGCCATTCTTCTCCTTTGACTTTTTAATATGCTTATGGACTTTGTTCCATAAGGCAAAATGTCAAGCCTACTTTACATGTTAATTATAAATTAAATTTTTGTCAAGTCCGGCTTTTGAGAAATTTACTTAACATTTTATTATGTTCCTTCATCCCGCTCTTGTTTGGCCTGACAATTGTGATCAAACAATTGTCAGCGATTCAGTCAATATTTACTCGGACTTTGTGGTACAAAAAATGGTAAGTCTAAGACTTACCATCACCTTTATATTATAATCGACTTCTTTTCTGTTGTCAATATGCTTCAAAATAAGATTCAGGCGGACCGTTATGGCCCGCCTGACACATTTTTCTGCCGTTGGCAGAAAGGGATAGGGTTGGGGCGGTGAAAGGCATTGTGGGGCTTGATTCTGGTCGTGCAGATGAGGTAGGCAGCCAGGGAGATGACACCAAAGACGACGATCGCCGTACCGATAATCCAGCAAATCTCGTGGCGGTGCATGGATATGCCTGTCGAATCGGTGATGAACAGCCACTTTTAATATAAAAGATATCTTTTTTTAGGTCAAGTTGATTTAAAAAAACAAAAGATCAATTTACTTTCGGAATTTTGCCCAAAAAACGGCCCAAGGGAAAAGAACCGTGGCGGTAAAAATTCGGTTGAAACGTCGCGGTTGAGTTATGAGACGATAAAGCCATTCAAGACCGATTTTTCGAAGGAAGGCTGGGGCATATGGGACCACTCCAGCGATATAATCGAAAGTGCCTCCGACGCCGATTGAAAGCGGGATGGAAATTATTTTTTTAAGATCGTCAATAAATTTGTCTTGTTTCGGGGCGCCGAAAGCGACGAAAAGGATGTCGGGCTTGGAACGTTTAATAAAATATAAGGTGGCCGGGTCGTTGGGCCGGCCGGCGTAAGTGCCCACAATTTTTAAATTGGGATATTGAGTTTTAATTTTTTTAGCGGCTTTTTCCGCAATCCCCTTTTCCCCGCCTAAAAAAAAGACCCGGTACTTTTTTTCGGCCGCTAAGCGAGAAATTGCCCAAGTTAATTCCACGCCGGTGATACGTTCTTGAATGAGTCGGCCGAGATGCTGAGCCGCCACTAAAAGACCGATGCCGTCAGCCACAGCTAAATCGGCCCGATTAATAATCCGGCGAAATTTCTCATCTTTTTGAGCCGCCATCACGAACTCCGGGTTGACTGTTACAATTTGAGCGTGTTTTTTTTGTTTAATCAGCCGCTCAATAATTTCAAGACATTCGCTTTTTGAAAGCGAATCAATTTTAACACCTAAAATATCGACTTTCATTTTGTCTAAATTTTAGTCACGCATTTTAACATAAACACCCCAAATGGCCAAAACAGCGCTGACTAAAAGCCATTGGGTCGAGGCCAACCAAATATCGGTTCCGACCGCCCCGGCAAAGGCCAAAATTACCGCGATCACCGACAAAATAATGAGGACATCGGCTAAAGCTTTCATATTTTCCCTCCTGAGTTCATTCTAGCAAAATTACGGCAAGATTAAAACGCCGGCTCTATTTTTTTAAAATTATGGCTAAATTATAAGTTTGTCAATACTTTCAAGGTCTGCTCAGCGGTTTTCTTCCAAGAAAACATCGAGGCCCGGGCTAGACCTTTGGAGATGAGGGCTTTTTGGAGAGCTTTGCTGTTTATTAACTTTGAAAGCACGACGGCCATTTCGAACGGTTTTTCGGGGTTAACCAAGAGACCGGCTTTACCAATAATTTCCGGCAAAGAGGTTCGATTTGACGCCACCACCGGAATACCCGAAGCCATCGCTTCCAGCGGGGGCAAACCAAAACCTTCAAATAAGGTGCAGAAAAAAAGAACGTCGGCATTTTTAAGCAAACTTATATATCTTTCTTGTGAAACATAGCCGGTAAGAATAATGTCTTTTCGAATCTCGCTGGGCAATTTAGCCAGCTCACTTTTAATTTTATCGTAGCCAAAGCCGGGTCGACCGGTCAGCACGAACTGGTGTTTAATGCCCGGTTCTTTTCGAAGCAAGTCGTAGGCTTTGATCATACCGGTAATATTTTTCTTTTCCTCGAGGCGTCCGACGAATAAAATATAGGGCTTATTTTGGCTTAGCCTCGTTTTATCGGGTCTGAAAACTTTTTCGTCATATCCTTCGTAGATGACCGTAATTTTAGCGGGATCGATGGTAAAGCTGGTTAAGATATCTTTTTTAGTGAATTTTGAAATGGCAATGATATGCGACGACGATTTAATGGCATGGTTCATGGCCCAATTGTGATAGAGAATTTCTGAAGGTGAATATAAATTTGGGAAATGCTTGAATCCTAAATCATGAATGGTCACAATTGTTTTTTTAGGATGAACAAGCGGTGAGGTGTGAGAGGGGATAAAAAGAACATCAGGTTTTTTAGAAATCATTTCAACCGAAAGCCTAAATTGAGTCCAAAGTCGACCAAAAGGAATAAGCCGCTCCTTGAAATTTTCACCTAAATGGGGCAGTTTTTCGCCAATCGATTTGGGCGTATATAAAAGATAATCGTTTTGACGGTCGATTTGCGATAAAGCTTTAATCAACTCGATCGCGTAGGTTTCAGTGCCGGTTTTAAATTTTTTGATGACTCGTGAGGCGTCAATGCCGATAATCATAATTTAAAATTATTAAATGAAACGTTATTTTATTTCAGCCACAAGACGGATTTTTTAAAGGCATCCAGATTATCTAAGGCAATGCCGGTACCTTTGGCGACCGATAAAGTGGGCTCTTCGGCTGTTTGACAAGGTACACCGGTAATCTTCGTTAATAAAATATCCAAGCCGCGCAGGAGTGAACCACCGCCCGTTAGAACAATTCCTTTATCCATAATATCGGCGGCTAACTCGGGAGGGGTTTTTTGGAGAACTGATTTGACCGCGGAAATAATTTCGTTGATCGGCTCACGGAGCCCGGTGACAATATCTGACGAAGAAACAATAACGCTTTCTGGAAGGCCGGTGATGGCATTGCAACCAGATACTTCCATGGAAAGCTCTTTTTTTAACGGTAAAGCCGAACCGATTTTTGTCTTGATTTGCTCCGCCGTGACTTCTCCGATGACTAAATTGTGTTTTTTTCGGATTTGACTCGTGATCGCCTCGTCAAAGCGATTACCGCCGACGCGGACGGAACTGGAAGCGACGATATCGCCCAAAGCGATAACGGCCACTTCGGAAGTTCCACCGCCGATATCAATGATCATATTGCCCGAAGGAGAGGCGATCGCGATACCAGACCCCAGCGCCGCCGCCACCGGTTCTTTGATGAGATAAGCCGCTTTAGCCCCGGCTTGGATGGCGGCATCGGTCACCGCCCGCCGTTCGGTGGAAGTGGCCCCGGCCGGGATCGAAAGCATTATTTCCGGCTTAAAAAATCTGATCGTGCCGCTCAGCTTGTTAATGTAGTACCGCAACATTGCTTTGGCGATGCCGAAGTTGGCAATCACCCCGTCTTTGAGGGGATGAGCGGCAATAATACTCTCCGGGGTGCGGCCGAGCATTTCTTTCGCTTCCTGCCCAAAGGCCATCACCTTGTTTTGCGAAACCTCCAACGCCACCACCGAAGGTTCATTAATGACAATTCCCTTGCCGGGGAGATAGAATAAAATATTGGTTGTGCCTAAATCAACGCCGATACGCTTTAATATCATTCGCTTACCCTTTTGATCTCCGCCCCAATTTTACTGAGACGTTCTTCAATTTTTTCGTAGCCGCGATCAATCATTTCTGCTTGCCTAATTGTGGTTTTACCATGGGCAATTAATCCGGCGATGATAAGTGTTGCCCCGGCGCGAATATCCAAACTTTCAATTTCGGCGCCGTGAAGTTGGGTGGGTCCACTGATTTCCGCTTGGTGATTATTTAAGATTTTGACATGGGCGCCCATTTGACATAATTTATCAAGATATCCTAAGCGGTTTTCATGAACATTTTCCTTAATTTGACTGAGACCGTGTGTTTGAGTAAGAAGAACGCCTAAAGGTGGCTGCCAATCGGTGGAAAATCCCGGATATTCAGCCGTTTCAATTTTGGTTGCTTTTAATTCCCCCGACTTTTTAATATGCAATAAATCACCATTAATTTCAAATTTGACTCCGAGGGTGACGAGTTTCTGTAAAAATGGCGCGAGGTGTTCAGGAACGACATTTTTAATAGTTAGATTACTGCCGCTGGCGGCCGCTAAGACGGCAAATGTCGCCGCTTCGATCCGGTCAGGAATACAAGTGTACTCAACGCCGAAGAGTTTTTTCTGCCCGGTGATGGTAATTTGGCGATCTTGAACCACAATATCAGCTCCGGCTTTATTTAAAAAGTTGATTAAGTCAATTATTTCGGGCTCAATGGCGGCATTATTGATGGTAATTTTTTTCTTCCCTAAGGTGGCAAACAAAATAATGTTCTCGGTGCCGGTGACGGAAATTTTTTCAAACTGAATTGATTTATTAAGTGAATGGCCGTTGATGAAAAGATAGTGATCGGGTTTTTGCTCGACCGAAACGCCCAGTTCTTGAAATGCTTTAATGTGACGGTCGATGGGGCGAGAGCCAATTTTATCACCGCCAGGGTGAGGAATTTGGACTTTGCCAAAACGGGCTAAGAGCGGACCGACTAAAACAACGGACGAGCGCATCGATTTAACAAAATCGGGATTGGGATTTTGATAAGTCATATCTCGAGTATCAATTTCGAGAGTATGATGATGGCGGGTTATTTTTGCCCCTAATTCTTCGATAATTTGGCAAATTTTATTAATATCCAAAATATCCGGAATGTTATGCAGGGTGACTTTATCATTAATAATAATACTGGCCGCAATCATTTTGGGAGCCGCATTTTTAGCCCCGAAAACTTCAATTGTGCCGGAAAGATTTTTGCCACCGTCGATGATGAATTTCGAAATATTAACCTCCAAAAGATTTAAACCTGTTGAAAAAGTTTCCAAGTTTATATATATTATACACGGATAAGGCTGAAGTAGGAATGACTCGCCCTATATTATAAATGATTAGGCGTGATTCTTCAACCGATAATAAACCGATGAAGCCTCGAAAAGAAAAAGTTAAAAAGTTAATCTTGTCTATTGTTTTTTGGGGACTTTTGATTGGATCGTTCCTTTTTTTTAGCGCGCTTATAATTTTGAAGGCGAATGGTTATCAATTTAACGTTCAAACCTGGAAAATAAATAAAACCGGCATGATTGTCCTTAATGCTGACCCGCAGGGCAAAATTTATCTTGACGGAAAAGCCCTGCGAAAGCCGGACTATCCGGCAAAAATCGGTGGACTAAGCCCGGGAATTTACGATCTTGAAATCACTAATCCCAATTATCAAAGTTGGCAAGAATCCATTGCCGTTAATTATGGCGAGGCAAGTGTCTATGATCACATCTTACTATTTAAATCGAACGCGTCCGATACTAATGCCCCCGCTGATCTGACTTTGGACCGTCTGACCGCTGAATCAAAAAATTATCAGAATAATTTAAATATCTTGGGTTCAGAAATTTATTACAAAGGCAGTCTTATTACGCGGTTTAGTCAAAATGTTTCGACGGCCGTTGTTTATCCCGACGGTTTTCATATTTTGTTTCAAACCGGTCAACAAATTCGAATCATCGATATTGATGGTTCGAACAATAAATTGTTATTTGATCTTCCGAGCGATCAGGCGACCCAACTCTCTTTTAGACAGGGCGGCAATTTAGTCATCTACTGGGATACGTTGTCCTCGAGTGCTAAAGCTAAAATTGTCCACTAACACCGATTTGGTCGGCGGTGACAATTAACCGATTTAAATTAGTGCCCACCGGCACACAGGTCATCAGGGTCAAGGTGGGCTTGCTCCCCGAACCTAAAACTTGCATGGCGTTCGGCGAAACGACTTTGGAGTCATTGACCTGATAGGTGTAGGTGGAATTTTGGTATTGAATATATATTTTATCGCCGACGTTAAGCTTATCGAGTAACGCAAAAACGGCTTTGTAGGGCGATTTAACCCAAGAATAGTAGGAGGAGTGGCCGGTGATAAAAATGTTGCCATTCTGGCCGGGTAAAGCGGTTCCTTTAAATTGAACCACTCCCAAAAGAAGCTGATCGGTGTAATTATTGATATCGACATTCCAAATGATCGGCGCCGAGACGCTGATTTTCGGAACAGAAAGGGTGGCTTGATCGGTTGGGTTAAATTGCGGAGGGGTGGGAGCAGCTTGAGAAGGTGTTTTTTTGCCGAATGAATAATTATAAAAATAGTTGGATTGTTTGGAAATCGCAGAAAAGTTGATAACGGTGTACGCCAGAATAAATATTAAAATAAAAATTAGACTGAACTTCCAAAAAATTTTAGCAAAGTTAACCAGCCAACTTTTAAAACCGGCATGAAGAGTTTTACCGGGTTCAAGTTCTTCGGCGGGATGAACCGGTGAACCGTTAAAAATTTCAGGCCGGATTGGTTGAGTGGCGGAGATCGATGGCGTCGCCGGTGCGGTCGGTATCGTGGGTGGGGTGGATACACTGGGTCTAGTTACTGACGGCTCCGACTCAAAAAAAGATTTTAACTCGTTTTCATCTAATATACTATTCAAAATTTTCCCCTGCTGGCTACTATTATACATTTTTTATTGAAACATGTCATTTTAAAACGAGAAAGGAGGGCCATTAAGGCCCTCCTGCTCAATTCCGACAGAAGCCGGAATCATCGGCGACGATACTCGTGGAGAAAACCGACGAGCGTGAGTGCCAGGGCAATCCCGGCGATGATGAGTCGGATAATCCCCGCGATATGATCCGCCGCGTCGATGCGGTGGGTGAGGAGGTTGATACCCCCCTGCTCCGTCTCGATAAACCCGAGATTGATGATCCAGAGGATCAGCACCACCGCGACCCAGCGGTGACGACGATGCCATCGTCCAAGCGTGTGGAAACCGAAGTCTGCATCGTGTACCATGATTGGCCTCCATGGCCTTGGTAGTCACCCTTTCGGGCGCCTGAAAATCTTGATTTTTAGAGATGATTTTCAGCCGGCCAAAAGCGGTAATAATTAAGGATTATACCAGATTTTTGAGCGAATATCAAGGTAAATTCAAAAGACCCCGGCAGGCTTGGTGGAACGCGGGAGTCTTGAAACTGATGGCTCTTTTTAGACCTTTTGTCTCTTGACTCTATCATAGCATTTTTCCTTCGAAAAACCAGAGTTGTCGCGGCCCGGGAAGCCATTTTTGTATAAGAAAGGAAAATTCCTTGTCAATTTTTTAACTACGCTACACGAATCAGAAAATTATCACCTTTTTTCCGAATCTCACGAATTGCCACGTATTACGAATGAGTGACTTTTAGCTCGTAAATGACGACTTCTCCGTAAGCGTCAGGATTATCGTCCGTACTCATATTAGACTGAGTATAACAACCCGCTTTGAAATAATAACTGTCACCGTTTTTATTGTAATTCAATTTCTGCACATCGTTATAAAAAACTTTGATGTGCCCGTCGCCGGCTACAATTTCTACAGTAAACGGTGTGCCTAATACATAAGCTGGGTCGAGAGTGCCGATATTCTGACCGCTACTTTGAACAAATAAATTCTGTCGTTCAAGACGAATCATAATCACGTCACTTGAAGTATCGTGAATTTGTCCAGCAACAACCTCAGGTTTGCTAGTGGGCAAGTGAGTAATGGCTTCCCTGATACGCATGGTGTGAGTTCCGCTGGTAGTGGACCAACTTGCTTCTTGCGTACCTCCGTCAGTCATTTCACGCAGTTCTGAACGAGGAAAATTTGAGTTAGCCGTGGTAACGCCCGAGACAGGAGCTCGGAATACTACCCCGGTCTTATCATTATTGAGCTGAAAATAAGGCGGACTGGTGAAGGTTTTTAGTTCCGGCCATTTAATTTCGTCGGGATTACCAAGATGATTGGTATCGATAGGCAATGTCAACTCCCAATTCACAAGATTAAGTAGCGAGTCAGGCGAGGAAATAGCCGATGATGTGGATTCTGTAGGCGCCGATTGTTTAGTGTCACTGTTACTAATACTAACATTTGGTTTAGGTTTTTCAGAATTAAGGGTTTGACGAGATTTTATATTATAAAAGAAAAAAACGACGATAAAAAATATAATAAAAGAAATCATTGTAAATATAATAGATCTTTTTCTTCGCAGAATATCAAAAAACAATCTAATCTTTTGTTTCGTGTTAATTTTCACTCTATCAAACACATGCCCTCTTAATAGTAATTATTGTCTCTTTCTATATTAACACGCTTGGTAATATGTTTCTGATCTACACCATCCAGTGTCAAAGTTTATTCTTATTGGTGGCAGGCTTGTCCTCAATGTTATTTGTTTCGAAAATATTAATCGCACCGCCCAATCTAATACCACCGGGACCGTAATGGTTCGAATCTAAAACTACCGCCGAGACATTTGACTTTGTTTCCAGGAAATTAGCAGTTGTAATAGCGGTATTATGAGCTATATAGATGTTATTAACCCCGTCATACAACAAAAAAGATCGGACATTAGCAGTGATTGTGTTACCGAGAATATAATCAAGCTGGGAGTTTTGGTTGATGCGAACACCACTGTCTCGAGCATTTTTTAGTTGGTTATTTTGAACAATATTGTAGTTGGAGTTGTAGATTACCACATTATCGTAATTACCGTCGGCAACATTATTTTCAATAATATTAAAGTTAGAGGATTCGTGCAACATAAAACCATGCAACTTGTTGTTACGAGAAATATTATTACGAATAATATTAAAATTGCAGCGCTTTGACATGATAAAGCCGTGAGTGCCGTTATCTTCGAATAAATTATTCTCTATTAGAGCGTTATTGCTATCGTCGTGAGGATCAAGGCCGTATTTATCATTGTGATAAAAATGATTGCCACGCCACATCATGCCCGAAGCACCAAAAGTGTAAGCGCCGATATAATTATCGTGAAAACTGCTGTTTTCAACCCAACCGGTAGCAATATCTTTCCCGTAGGTATCATTGGGAATTCGCCACGACACTCCATAGACGCCACCATCTTTGATAATTGCCGTGTCAGTAGTGTTTGGAGCATCCCGACCTAAAAAACCAAGATCGGAGTTAATAATATCCATCCGAGAGTTAGACCGAGCGCGGATAAAACTTCGACCATCATCACTGGTTTTATCGACGCTATCAGTGGTTGGGTCATAAGTATCAATCTTGGTATCTTTAATAAGAACTTCAGCGTTTTGAGCGCAAAGACCAATTGGCTTTTGAGGCAAGCTAAGTAATTGAAGCTCGGAAACCGTTTGTCCGGTCAAATTAATTCGTACATTTTTGGTAAATACAATATTTTTTAAAAGGCGCCACTTCTTGTCGCCAATCTTTATGAGACCACCTTTATTTGTTAAGGGAATTTGCAAATCGTTAAGATTAACCACTATCAAAGGTAGCTTACTGTTTCCTGTGACAGTTATTGTGTTATTGCCAATATCGGTAATTACTAACTGATTAATGAGTGATCTCGGGGAAGAATCTTGGTCAGTAAACGGGGTCTCAATAGGCGGTATTTTAATCGTCTCACCGGTGACAATTGGTTTTGGATTTAATGCCTTAAGATTATCAACGCTTACTCCAAAATGAGCGGAGAGGGTGTCTAATGTTTCGTATGGTTGAACTTGGTAATAGGCAAATTTACGCTCTATTTTCGGTTGAACGGATTGATACTGTTCAGCAACCTCAGTCGACACACTTTCTGAAGCTCGCTGCACCCCCTCGGCATTAGCGATTTTTCCTTGCTGAACAAGATAAATATGAGCAGCAAAAAATATAATGGCTATGGCAAGGATTGGAATAACCAAAAAAATTGTGGCAAAACGAGGATAAATTTTGTGCTTTTTATGTATTGGCATAGTTATTTAGGGAAATAATAAATTAGATCACCTGTCGCCAAGATTGATTTTTTATTGAGATTATTCGTTCGTTCTAAAACATCGACCGGAATACCGATTTTTTTTGAGATGAGCATTATGTTATCATTATGTGCAACTGTATATACTGCCAACTCGGTATCGGTGTTAGAATCCGGATGTAATTTTGGCTCTTGAGCTGGGATTTCTGGAATTTTAATTGGAGACAAACCAAGACCTTGAGTCAAAGGAATGCGTTCACCTTTTACAAGTATCCCAAGATCAAGGTGCAACCAGTTAACAAACAATATCATTCCTAAAACAACAAGTACGGTAGCACTCAAGCCGATAAACAAACTCTTCCGTTTTGCTCTATTCAATCTTTTTTCATCCCAACGGGTAATCCAGCCTTGCTCAAGAATTGTCGACCAGGCGTAAATTTTCATCAAAGCATTATAATAACTAAAAATTATATAAGCTGGCAAATAGATAAGTCTCTTGGGATTTTCTCGAAAGTATCCAAAGAGACGGACTGTTCGGCTGGTGCACCACCATAGTGCTAAAATTCCAGCTGTTATCCACGCGTGTTGATACAAGGCGAAGACAAAAACAATTGGACCGATTAACATAAAAAACGGTTGAAGAAAACGATCTAAGTTAAAAAAAGATAGAGTCGGGTGGCGGAACATCCATCCTCGTTGAAAAGCCCGAGTATCAGCTCGCCATGAGTTTCGGGTCCAGCGTAATCGTTGTTTTAAAAAAGATTTAATATCTTTCATACCGGGCGTATAAACCATCGCGTTTTTGGCGTATGTAGCCAGCCAACCTTGTTCTAGAATGAGGTGCGTAAGTCGTTTATCATCTCCGGAAATACAACGGCTTTTAAAATAAAACTCGTGTGTTAAGCAATGCATATTATCGTTTTTATCATCGAGGAGTGCTTCGCGTCGATAGAAGGCAGTCCGTCCGGAAAGAGTGTTGACAACTTGGCCAGCTCCCAATAAAAACGGCAGCTCTTCGTTGTATCTGGTCCATAAAACAATATCGAAGAGTACTTGAGCGATCGTTTTTGGTTGAAAAATACGTTGCTGAGCCGATACGCCGCCGATATTTTTTTGCAGGAAATATGGTAGTATTTTTTCTTTGGTGTTATCCGCCCAAATTGTGTCTGAATCGACTAACGCGATAATATCTCCGTTGGCTTGCAGGATCCCATCAACAAGCGCCGGTCTTTTGCCTGGTTTTTTAGTTACAATCAAACGTGTTTTTACTTTCGGATGGTTTTTATACTGACGCTCAAAATTAACTATATGGGCAACGTTCGAGCTATCGATAACAGCGACAATTTCATCAACTCCATTTTTTAGCCAGGATTTCATTGCTAAAGCAAACACAGCCGGATCCTCGTTATATACAGGAACTACCAGGCTAACAGTCGGCCGTTGCTGATCTTTTGGCCATGGTTTAATTACGGGACGATAAAAAAGTCCGCCCAATTTGCGCGTCAACCACATGCTCCAGCGCCAAAGCCCAAAAATAGACAATGGCACTAACACCAAAAGTGCTTGGAGGATTTCTTTAAGATGGGTCATTTTTTATGCTCCTGTTTGTGTTGATTTTTGCGTTTGGCGTACTGCTCGTTTTGTTTGATTGCCGCTGTTAAAATCGCTACTTTATGGCTATTCTTTTGTGCCCAGGTGGCAAAAGCTTGGGTGTCTTTTGGTAAACATGCACCATCAAATGGCCCTCTATCCTTTAACCCGTAGAGGGGATTCCAAATACCCTCGCACGATTCTGCAACTGCTAAAAACATTTTTTTTGCATCCAAGTTTTCGTCATCGCAAATAGCTCGCATTTCATTAAAAAAAGCAATTTTAATTGCATTATATATGTTGTGAATATATTTTTGGGTTTCCGCTTCACGAATAGTGCATCGTTCAATGTGAGGAGGAGCAAAAGGAAGATAAAGCTTCTCAAGAATATCGCCCGATTTTTTATCATATTGACCAATCAAAATGAACCATGGTCGTTCAAAATCTTCATTAGCCGTTACTTGACGCAAATACTCTGGTTGCATTGCCAGGCCAAAATCAGCACCAACCTTTTTACCAGAATTTTTTTCAATTAGTTTAAGTACCACAGTTTCTGTTGTGCCGGGCAATACTGTCGAGCGCACCACCAACAATTGGTATTTGTTTGTTTGACGAATCGATTGACCAACCCACTTAGCTGCAGATTTAATTGCCGAAAGGTCGATATTGCCATCACGTGTTGGCGTGGGGACGCAAAACATAATAATATCCGCGTCTATTACTATGGAGGGACTGACAAGCTCGGCGTCCAAGCTCTCTGATTTTAACGCTTCGACTTTTGCTGGGTTAGTATCATAAAATATAATTTTGTTACCGTGTTTTGCAAATCCTCTGCCGGTTGCTTGACCGACAAAGCCACTGCCAATAATTACGATTTGTGCCATTTTTTTCCTTTATGTGCGACTAGTATCCTTATACATTTAAAAAAGAGGAATAATTAACCCCTCTTTTTTTATCGTAATCTGAAATTGAGATTTTGTAAAGTTTACCTATTCTTATTCAAATCAAAATTGATCTTTTTGTCAATCACTTTAATTCTTCCTCCCTAGACCGTCTAACAACTAAAAAGACCACCTGTAAAGTTTTCGTTCAAAAATATTCTGAACCTGAAGCCGCTTGGTTATTAGACAGTCTCTTCCGTCAGTCTTCTGCAACCGATAATTAGAATGAAAAGGCTCAGCAATTTTCCTATTAGTATCAAGAACCGCATGGGCGGGAAGCCCATGCGGTCGGGACGGGAGTTGGCAACCGGGCACATCAGCCAGTAGGGAAGTCCACATCCCTGCAGTCGATGACCTCGATGCCGTACTCAAGAACGAGGGTGCTGTCTGCCAGCTTTACCGCCTCGCGGTAAGCCTCGACAGAATCCACAATAGTCGGCGCATCCCCGAAGAGGCGTAGCAGGTACTCCCGATTGAGTACGGGATTACCTGTTGGGTAGTTGGGCTCCTCGGTCAAATTCTCCTTGACCTGGATGTGACGGACTCGATACTCGGGAGAAGCATCCCCCTGAGTAATCAGAACCACGACGGTGTTGTCCGCGCTCATCGGCTCCTCCTGGCTGATGATTTCTACCCCAGAAAATACCTTGTATCAGATATGCTCTAGGCTAGGAACTTTAAAAGTATACTACATTTATTGATAAAAGTCAATGGTAACTTAAAAAAGCTGGATTCTATACTGAATGCGCCACCCTCTAGTATGCTAAAAACCTAGAAAGGTGGAGCATGGGAAGGCTGACTAAATATGATCGCGAGCAAATTGAATTATATTTTCGCCTGGGTTTAAG
>JBEKTP010000010.1:0-30603 GCA_049515915.1 Patescibacteria group bacterium
GCCGAGACCGTCGGGAAGGTAGACGAGGTAATCATCAAGAAATATATCGAAGAGCAGATATCAAGTATGCCACAGCAGGCCTGAAACCACGGGCTTTAGCCCGTGGAGATGGCTTCATTAGATCCCAACGGTATGGGAGCTTAGTTTAATGGTAAAATGCCTCTCTCCAAAAGAGGTGACGGGGGTTCGATTCCCTCAGCTCCTGCCAGTTTATTTTATAGAATAACCCAGAAAGGGTTATTTTTGTTGACTTTTTGGTGAAAATTAAGTATAAATAGAACGACAATTTTTTGTCAAAGCTTCGAAAAGGAAGGAAACCAGAATGGGTCTTACAGACGTGCAGGAAAACCAGCTTTTCGAGAAGATTGCTGGGATTCCCCTAGAGAGTTGGAGTCTGGTCTCTGTTTCGGAGCCCAGCAAGATGAACTTTCGTTCAGTCGGAGATTCAGGGCAATCGGTTAGTTATTGCGAGGTTTATGTTTGGGAGCGTTTTAGCTTCCGGACCCACATCGGGAATGCGATTCTCGATCTATGGTATGTCATAGTGAGCTCTCGCAATCACGGTCATTTGTTCAAGGGCACCGACCAGAATCATTCCAGCTGGAGCTCCGCTGGCAAGTCCGTACTGTGGTCAGATCGGCGCGAGGAGAGATCCCGGACCACGACTTTGCTTATAGATGGTGAGACTCTGGTAAGCCATTGGGCAGGACGCTGGGGTCGATTCTCCGACAAGCTCATGGAGCATTTCGCTTGTCGCACTTATGCCGAGAGAGAGAATCTTCAGATAAAGGGAAGGATAGAAAGGGAAAAGTCTGAAGAGGCGAAAAGGACAGGCGCAGAGAAGCAACGGTTGCAGGATAATCTGCGCAAGCTCGGGATCAAGGAGTGATGGAGGACGGCCATGATTTCTCGATGCCCAAACCCCGCGAGATGATTAGGTCTCGCGGGGTTTTAGAACTGGTCTCAACTCTGGTATTTTGATATAATCTAAACTGGTTAGGAAATAGGTTCGAACTTCCTTCGCTACGTCCTGTTTTTTCACCCAAGAATAACGAAATATATGATTTTTTATGGTATAATTAAATAAATTGCCGACATCTTAAAGTATTTAGTTAAATAAGAAAAAGGGCGATGCAAAATGGAAAAAGCTTACTTGGCACTTGGCTGTTTTTGGGGACCACAGTATCATTTTGATCACTTGAACGGAATAAGCAAAACCCGTGTCGGTTATAGTGGTGGGAAATTCAAAAATCCGACTTATCATGATTTAAGTGATAATGCCGAAACTATCGAGATTACCTATGACCCTAAAAAAATTTCTTATAGTCAAATTTTAACCGAATTTCTTTACCAGCATAATCCAACCGCCAACGAATCCTCTCGCTACCGTTCGATCATTATGTATATGGATGAATCGCAGAAACAAATTGCTAAGGAAGTTATTGCCGATTACGAGGCAAAGACAAGAAAGAAAATTGTGACAGAAATTCAGCCGTTTAGTAAATTTTATCTAGCCGAAGAATATCATCAAAAATATTATGAGAAAAATAATCTTAAAGAATAATTATGATTAAAAAAATTATTAAATCAAACGAAAAATGGCGAAAAGTTCTTTCTCACGAAGTATATGAGATTACTCGCGGTAACGGAACCGAGCCAGCTTTTAATAATGCTTACTGGGATAATAAAAAAGAGGGTCTCTATAGATGTTCCAATTGCCAATTAATTCTTTTTAGTTCTAAACATAAATTTGACTCTGGGACTGGTTGGCCAAGTTTTTACAAACCATATCAGGAAGATCATGTTATTTATCGCGATGATCGCTCGCTCAGGATGATCCGCCAAGAAGCTCAATGTGCCCGTTGTGGTTCGCATCTTGGTCATGTTTTCCAAGACGGTCCGTCTCCCACTGGTCTACGTTTTTGCATGAATTCTGCTGCTTTGATTTTTGAGCCAAAAAATTTATAAATATAAAATTGTTAAAAATTTTTCTCAACCAATTTCGAGTCTATTTTCCTATATTAGCCTCAACTTAGGAATCTTGATATAATCTAGATTGGTCAGGAAATAAGTTCGAACATTCTTGATAGTATCCTGCCAAGTTGTATTTTTAGGTCTATTTAAGATATAAACAAAGGGTTTTACTAATTAAAATAACTTTCAACTTTCAATAACTATAATTATAGAAGATAGAAACAAAATGACACAAAAACTTTATTGTTATGTGGATGAGACCGGCCAGGATACTAAAGGCAAATTGTTTATCGTAGTGGCGATTGTAATCGAGAATGAAAGAGACGATCTGATTAATAAATTAGAAAAAGCGGAAAAACAAACCAAAAAGTGGAAGAAAAAGTGGTTTAAAACCAAAAAAGAAATCCAATCCAAATATATCGAATTAGTTTTATCATCAAGTATTATCAAAAAGATTGTTTATTATCAAACTTTCCATCAGAGCGCCGCTTATCAAGATTTAACTTGCCTAGTTGTTGCCAAAGCAATCAATCGCTATCTTGGAATAAGAAAGATTAAAAATTACAAGGCATCGGTGTTTGTTGATGGTTTAAGCAAGAAGCTGGAAAATAGAATTAGTAAAATACTTCGTGACTTGGGAGTAAAAATTCGGAAAGTGCGGGGCGTACGAGATGAGGCGAACGCCATCATTAGATTAGCGGATTCAGTCGCCGGAATGGTTAGAGAAATAGACGAAGATAAAAGCAAATTTAAAAGTTTCAAGAGGCAAATAACAGAGCTGGAATAAAAAAACCACCATACCTCCCCGCATTTCAGCGAAAGGCAGAGGGTGGAGCAGCCTATTCCCGATGTAACATCGGAACACCCACCCATGTTAGCTTGCGCCGTCAAGGGGCAGTATTCAGCTGTTATTTAACTACAGTGTATGACAATAATATATTTTTGTCAAGTGTGCTACTCAGTAAAGGATTTAAAAATGACTAGTAATGATTAAAAAACAGTAAGTGAAATAACGAAATCAGTTGGGCTAACACGCCAAACTATTTATTATTAAGAGAAAGGGTATCCAATGGGAGGATTTACTATTAAACTGGTCTCACTATAGGAATCTTGATATAATCTAAATTGATTTAAAAATAAGTTCGAACATTCTTGATAATATCCTGCCAAAATTCAGTTAATTCAACGTGATTTTTCGCTGGTTGACACCCCCAAATACCTTAGATATACTTAAATTAGGTATTGTTCTCCTCTAAAGGAGGGAGATTGAATTTAGGGTTAAAGCCCAAAAATTTATTAGATGTTCTTATCGATCAGGGTAAAATTAAAGCAGGCGAGGCTCAAGCGTGGCACAGTCTTAGTAATACTGATTTAGAAAAAGTCCTCCGGCAAAATCATAAAGTTAATCCTGAAGATTTAGCCAGAGCTTACGCTGCCGTCTATTCTTTGCCGTACGTTTCTTTAAAGGGTCTGACGATTTCCCCGGAAGCCATTCAGGCGATTCCGGAAAAAGTGGCGCGAGAACTTAAGATAATTTCCTATGAATTTGCTTCCCGGACTTTGGGCGGCAAAGTTTTAAAAATTGCCGTCGCCGATCCGGCCGAACTTTCAGGCAATATCAAAGAAAAAATCGCCGATTTAGAAAAGAAAAAAGGCATTAAAATTGATTTAAGCGTGACCAACTTAGATGATTACGGCTTGGCTCTTTCTCAATATGCGACCAGTCATCAGAAAATGGCGGCGGATGCCGCAGAAGTAGAAACTGAAATTCCAAGAATTGATTTAAGAAGAATTATCATTCCTTATGATACTGTCTCGAAGTTTCCCGAAGACATTGCCAGAAAATATAAAATGGTGGTTTTCGGGTCACCCCACCCTCAATTGATTAAAGTAGCGGTGGCTGACCCGAACGATCTGAAAGTCAAAGAACTTTTAAGTTTTATCAAAGAAAAAAATCATATTGCGATTGAGGAATATAAGGCGGCACCCGATGATGTTTTAGGAGCTCTTAAATATTACAATGAGCCGCTGCCGCGGCCGAAAGAGGAAACTGAGAAAGAAGATGAAGAAGTGACTTTTGAGCCAACCGGCCCGCTTAGTAATGAGCTTCCCGGCTCTAAAACACCTCTACCGACAAAAAATATCATTCCAGAAGTGATGAGTCCGACGGAAGTTAAACCCTTGGTTTTACCTCAAAATAATCTCGATAATTTTCTGGGAACTGCTGTCCAGTCAGTCGAAGATCTTGAATCGGTGGCCCAGGAAAATAATGTGCCTAAAACGCTGGCGGCGATTGTCGCGCTGGCCGCTTTTAAAAAAGCGTCGGATATTCACATTGAACCGACCGAAGAAAATTTACGTGTGCGCTATCGGATTGACGGTATTTTAAAAGATGTGATCAAATTACCCTTGGAAATTCATCCGGCCGTTATCTCGCGCGTTAAAATTCTTTCTTCGTTAAAAATCGACGAGAACCGCATTCCTCAGGATGGACGCTTTGACGTGATTACGGGCGGTCACGCGATTGACTTTCGTGTTTCCACTTTACCGACCGTCCACGGCGAAAAAGTGGCTTTAAGAATTTTGGATAAATCGGCCCGGATTTATACGATGGAAGAACTGGGATTGGCCGGACGAAATTTGAAAATTCTGACGGAAAATATTGATAAGCCCTACGGCACAATTCTGGCGACCGGGCCGACCGGTTCGGGGAAATCAACGACGCTTTACGCTATTTTAAGTCGCATTGCCACCGCGTCAATTAATGTTGTGACCATAGAAGATCCGGTTGAGTATGAAATTCCGGGGATTAACCAGTGTCAGATTAAGCCAAAAATCGGTTTTACGTTTGCCAATGGTTTAAGAAGTATTTTGCGCCAAGACCCTAATGTGATCATGGTGGGGGAAATTCGTGATTCGGAAACGGCCGCTTTGGCCATTAACGCCGCCTTGACCGGCCATCTGGTTTTATCGACCTTGCACACCAACGACGCGCCCGGGGCATTACTCAGATTAATTAACATGGGCATCGAGCCATTTTTAATCACCTCGTCGGTTAATGTCATTTTAGCTCAGCGCTTAGTGAGGAAACTTTGTCCCAAATGTAAAACTCAAGCTCATATTCCTCAACCGATTTTAAAAACCATTGAGCAGGAATTAACGGGCTTTAATCTTCAAAAGCCCTATCGATTTTTTGAGGGCCGGGGCTGCGATCAATGCGAACAGGGATATAAAGGGAGAATCGGTATCTTTGAAGTCATGCCCATGACGGAAGAAATTGAAACATTGGCCTCTCAACGAAAGCAATCATCAGAGATAAAAGCAACCGCCATTAGAAATGGGATGACGACAATGAAACAAGACGGATTAATTAAAGCCCTCAAAGGGCTGACGACCGTCAATGAGGTTTTAAGAGTTATTAGCGTTTAAATATTTAAATGTTTGGAGGGAAATATGCAATCAACCTTGAGTCAATCGATGCAAAAGTTACTGGATTTAAGTATTGAGCGTAAAGCGTCGGATTTACACTTGACCGCGGGGGTTCCGCCAACCATGAGAATTGATGGCCAGCTTATACCTGTAGCTGGCGAGTCAGCCTTAACCCACGAAACCGTGGCAGGCTTAGTTCAATCTTTTATGACCGCCGAACAGCTTGAAAGACTTAAGCTTCGCAAGGAAGTAGATTTTTCGTTCGGTTATAACGACACCAGATTTCGAACCAATACCTATTTTCAAAAGGGAAATTTGGCCGCTTCGTTGCGATTGATTCCCAAGATAATTAAAAATCTTCAAGAGTTAGGCCTGCCGCCCATTTTGGATAAATTTACCGCTCCTTCTCAAGGATTTTTTATTATCACTGGCCCGACCGGTCATGGCAAATCCACCACGTTGGCGGCGATGATTAGTCAGATTAATCATACCCGTGCTGATCACATTGTGACGATTGAAGATCCGATTGAATATGTTTTTGAGCATGATAAATCGATTATTTCTCAACGGGAAGTCGGTTCGGACACCAACTCCTTTGCTCGCGCCCTCCGCTCGGCTTTGCGCGAAGATCCCAATATTGTCCTGGTGGGTGAAATGCGGGATCTTGAAACAATTGATGCCGCTCTGACTTTGGCGGAAACTGGTCACTTGGTTTTTACGACTTTACATACTAATTCAGCCGCTCAAACCGCCGACCGGGTCATTGATGTTTTTCCGCCTCATCAACAACAGCAGGTGCGGATGCAGCTGGCAAATGTCTTACTGGGCGTGGTTTCGCAGCGATTAATTCCCCGAACATCCGGCGGCCGGATTGCCGCCTGTGAAATCATGGTCGCAAATTCCGCTGTTAGAGCAACCATCCGCGAAGGTAAAACTCATCAGCTGCCCAATGTGATTCAAACCTCGGCGGCGGAAGGGATGATTTCCCTCGATAAGGTTTTAGCCGAATTGGTTTCCAAGGGAGAAATAACCATCGATAACGCGCTCACTTGGGCCCTTGACCCCAAAGGTTTTAAAATGATGGTTTATTAGCCCCTTTTGACTGAATTGAGATTGAAAATGACATTTAAAGAGAGTATATTAGATACAGATTGAATAAAAGGAGTGGGATGAAAAATATCGTTCTTTTTAGCCGCGTCACCAGCCAAGATAAATATTTCTTCTGTCGCCAGATAGCAGTGATGATCTCGGGAGGGATCCCGCTTGATAATGCCATTAATTTAGTTAAAACTCAAACCAAAAATATCGCTTTTAAAACTGTCTTGGAGGAAATTTACAAAGATTTAGAGCGGGGTGAATCACTCTCGGCCTCAATGGCCAAACATCCCAAGGTTTTTGATGATGTTTTTGTTGCCATTGTCAGTTCCGGCGAAACCACCGGGAAACTTGATAAAGTCCTGGAAAATTTAGCGGCGCGGATGGAGATCATGGATACTTTCTCAGGCAAAGTCAAAAGCGCCTTGGCTTACCCTATCTTTATTATTGTCGCGATGATTGCGGTGGTTATTTTGATGATGATTAAAGTTATTCCGGTTTTAAAATCAGTTTTTGAAGATTCCGGGGTAAAGTTACCCTGGACAACCCGAGTAATTATCGCCATTTCAAATTTTATGGTTTCTGATTGGTGGCTTTTGCTGATTATTGTTGTGGTAGTGGTCGCGGCCGTCTGGTTTTATTTTACTCAGACCCGAAGTGGGCGATTTGCTTGGGACTGGCTGAAGTTAAAAGCCCCGCTAGTCAATTATGTTTCGTACGATCTTTACATGGCGCGGTTTGCGCGATCGCTCGGCATGCTCATTGCCGCCGGCGTGCCGATTATTGAAACTCTAAAAATCACAGCTCGATCGCTCAATAACCGAATCTATATTCGAATTATTAAAGATGTTATTGCTGAGGTTGAGCGCGGCGTTCCGATTTCAGTGCCCTTGGAGAAATATAAAGAATTTCCGGCGCTGGTGCCGCAAATGATTATGGTCGGCGAACAAACCGGCAAATTGGAAACCTTGATGGATAAAACCGGCGATTATTATGAACGCGAAATCGACAATAAAATCAAGACGATTACTAATTTAATTGAACCGGTCACCATTGTCATTGTTGGTTTAGGCGTCGGCTTTTTAGTTTATTCAATTCTTTATCCGATTTATAGTTTAGTTCAAGTTTTTTAAGTGTAATGGGCCATGAGAGTGGTCGATATGGCTGTAATTTATTAATAAAAAAAGGAAAAAAATGAAAAAACGTGGTTTTACTTTAATCGAGCTTTTGGTGGTCATTGCTATCATTGGTATTTTAGCGGCAATGGTTTTGGTAGCCTTAAATACTGCTCGAGCAAAAGCCAGAGACGCCCGTGTCAAAACGGATATGAGCCAGATTCGAACCGCTGCTGAAAATTTTTATGACTCCAATAATAGCAGCTATGGCACTGATACCACTTTAGCGGCCGATTCAAACATTACGAGTTTATCGAGTGATATCGACACTCAAAATGGTGCTAATGGCGGCGGCGCAATAGTGCATACGGATGGTTCAACATATGCTGCTTATGCTGCTATGGCAACTAAAACAGGTGCGAATGTCAACTGGCTTTGTACCGATTCGACTGGCGCTACTTATGAGTATACCGCTGGTGCTCCGGCAACCACTGCTACAGCTTGTCCTGCAGGTGGCACACAACAGTAATCAAGTAGATCACCTCTTTTTGGTAAAGCCGAGCAATATCGAAGTGGCAAAAGGCATATGCCCCACTTCGCTAAAGCCGAAGAGCAGGCCCGAAGGGGTGATTCCTTGAGTTACTTTTAGCTGAAGATTGAATTTGATCGATAAAAATGGGCAATTATATTTATTACATTATCGTCGTGATTGCGGGTCTGGCGGTGGGATCATTTTTAAATGTTTTAGTTTTAAGATTTGATCAGTTCGAAACAATTCTGGTGACGCGCTCGCGCTGCCCGCACTGCAAGAAGGAAATTAAATGGTACGATTTGGTGCCATTTGTTTCCTACATTTATTTGGGCGCGAAATGCCGCTACTGCCAAAAACCGATTTCCATCCAGTATCCGATTGTCGAAGGTTTGACCGGGCTGGTCTTTGGTCTGATTTATTGGAAATTCGGTCTTTCGTGGTCGGCGCTCCTTTTAGCGTTTTCTTCATCACTTTTGATCGCGGTGGCCACTTACGACATTTTAAATTACGAAATGCCTGACGTTTTAAGTTATCTCGCCTTAATTTTTGGCCTCGGTTTTGTCTTGGTGAATTTATCAAGTCAGAGAATGCTTACCTGGTCGAACTTTACCTCCTACGTTTATGCCTTTTTAGTTGGGGGCGGATTTCTAGCGCTCTTGGTGACAATTTCAAGAGAAAAATGGATGGGAGCAGGGGATATTGTCATCGGCGCAACGATGGGGATTTTGGTCGGCTGGCCCAATATTTTACTGGGGCTTTTTGCCGCCTTTGTGGCCGGTTCGATTATTGGTTTAGTCTTGTTGGCTTTAAAGAAAAAAACCATCAAAGATGCCGTGCCGTTTGGGCCGTTTCTGGTTTTAGGCACTTTCGTTGCGGTTTTTTGGGGAGATAAAATAGTTAATTGGTATTTAGGAATCTTTTAGAAAGGACTTATTATGAAAAAAAAGTTTGGTTTCATTGAGCGCAAAGCATCCAGTCGATGGGGTTTTACTCTCGTCGAGCTTCTGGTTGTCATTGCTATCATCGGTATCTTAGCCGCCATGGTAGTAATAAATGTGAATTCGGTGCGCGCAAAAGCGCGCGATGCAAAACGAATTTCCGATTTAAATACCGTCGCCTCGGCTCTACAGGCTTATTATGCCGACCATCATGTTTATCCAGGGGGAGATTATATTGCGAATTTTGGGTCAGTTGGTGAAGCAGGTCAATATCCGCCAAGTAAATGTGTCTACGTTGATGTTATATATACCTCCTTAAAAGCTAATGGTTATCTTAGTTCATGTCCTCAAGATTCCTCGCTAGGTTTCGCTGACTGCATGCAATTTTGGACTAACGTAATCGGCGGCGACGTCTGTACCCAGCCTACCACACCTGCTGGACATTCCACCGTGAAAATGGGTGACAACACTCTGGGTTACCGTTATACTTGTTGGCCATCTTTGAATAAGACCACAAGCGATTGTACGAACTATTTACTGGGTACAACCGTAGAAATAACATCAAATGGAACGGTACAAAATGATCCCACACCGGGCCATGCGTCATATTTAATTTATGATGGAGAACCTTGTTATTCAGCCGCAAGTTGTGGTCCACCAGGTTCGTAAATACATCTATATCTATAATGCATAAAGCTTTTACTTTAATTGAATTAATGGTGGTGACGGCGATTATTGCTTTTATGGCTGCCATCAGCGGCCCAGCTTTGAGTCCCGAAATTAATCGGGCGAATTTAAATGCCGCCTCTACTCAAATTCGCGATCTTATTTCTGAAACTCAAACTTACGCCATGGGTCCGGAACAAAAAAATCAAAGCGATTATTTATTGGTTTTAAATTTCAGCAGCACTTCTGAAGTATCACCAAGTACTGGTCCTGCTTCGTGCCCATCAACGCAAATTCCTAATGTTGATCCAAGGTCTTACGGTATCTTTTCAATTGCTGAGTCCAATCCGCTTCATACTCCCGGGACAGTTTCGCTCTGCGGACGAAATCAAATTAAGTCCGGCCTGCTACAATCGACAGGCATTACATCTTATTCCATTCAAAATTCTCCCTACCCCGATAGTACAAAAACATACTTGGCAATTTATTTTCGGACAAATGATTACGCGGCTGGTTTTGATGGAATTTATTATGACTATTCGAACCCAACCACGTGGAATAATCTTTGGGATTATGGCGGCTCACTTACCACGTCTTATGATGACGCTGTGATTGTTATCAAAGGGAAAAATCAAGGCCAAGAAGTTCGTGTCAATAAAATTACTGGCAGGGTCGGAGCTTATCTTTGCAACGACTTAAATTGTGACAATGGTTACAGTCCAATATGAAAAAATCTTTTACTTTAATTGAAGTTGTTTTTGCCGTGGGAATTATTGTCATATTCCTTGGTTCTTTGATTGCTTTATTTGATGTGGGTTCAAAAAATATGGTTGTCAGCGCCCATCGGCTTCAAGCGGCTAATTTAGCGCGTGGGGCGGTGGAAGCTGCCCGGGAAGTTCGCGACACGGCGAAATCGCAAGGTATAGCTTGGACAGGGACAACTAGCATGGATAATAGTTGTTGGTTGCCGCAGGGTGATAATTATCTTGAACCAAATTGCAATGGGCATTTAGGCCTTAAGGCCAAATCAGCTGAACCATCTTCAACAATGTGTCCGCCTTTATGTAATAGTGTGTTGTTTAACCGTACCGTCAATGTAGTTTATGTCGGAGCTGTTGGTAGCGATATTAGAAAAATCACCGCAACTGTTTCTTGGACCGACTTTGGCCAACCCCATTCGGTTATTGTCACGACTTATTTAACGAATTATTAAAATGAAACAAAAATCCTTTACTTTAATCGAACTTTTGGTAGCCGTCACCATTTTTGTCATTGTTGTGGCGATCGGCTTAGCGACCGTCGTTACTTTGACCCAAAACCGCACTAAAAGTGAAACCAATACCAGTATTCAAACCTCTGGCAATTTAGCGATGGAAACAATCGTCAATGAAGTTCAAAACGCCAGCAGCTATAGTTTCACAACAGGTACGACAACAACTGGAACATTAACAGTTGTTTCAGGAGGAAATACTTACCAATTTTCTCGTGCAGTTGACACCAATGGCGTAGGCTATATCGGAATGATGGTAAGCGGAACTTTCGGATCGACAGGGCTTGAACGTTTAACATCCCCAAATGTGAGTATAGGCTCGGGACCGACCGACCTCAATTTTAGTGGGCTTCAAGGATCATTTACGACCAAAAACTACGTTACAATAGATATGACTTTGCATGGAGCTTTTGCTTCAAGTACTGAAACACCATTGACTTTGCATACCACAACCATTGCTCAATTATAAAAAATGAAAAAAATTTTTCAAACTAAAAAAAGTGTTGCTTTAATCATCGCCTTGTTAATTATCACCGCTGTGGCCGTTTTTGCTTTCACCGCCGCGCGGTCGATTGTCAGCAGCATCGCTCGAACTTCGCGAGACAGTGATGCGATGATTGCTCAAGAAGCCGCGAGAGCAGGATTAGAATACGGCATGTTACAATGTAAAAACGAACCGCCCAATAGTGACAAAGCGATGGGTTCTCTAAGTTCTACTCCAGATTATACTTCTCCAGATCTTGGTTCGGGGCAAAAGTTTGAAATCTGGATGGCAATTTCAGGTTCGGGGACTACTTCCAACTTAGGTTGTGATATTATTTCCATTGGCAGTATAGGAAATACTTATAAACAGTACAAGACACAATATGGCAAGGGATTTGTGAGTGGTACTTGTACTGACAATACTAATCATTGTGCTGGTCTTGCATGTGGTACAAAGACTGGAACTGATAGTTGTTTCAAGTCCTATTCGATCACCTGCTCTAACACGTGTGTTGTACCTAATACTTGTTCTGGGAATACATGCGTCTGTAATACTTACGAAGGCGATACGGCTTTTTGCGCTAAATATCATGCGACTTGTGGGAGCGTTACCGGCACAGATCAATGTGGTAATTCCCGAACGGTTAATTGTGGTACTACTTGCCCCATTGGACAAGCATGCTCAAGTAGTCATACTTGTGTTTTAACTTGCACGGCAGAAAGCAATGCGGCGTTTTGTAGCAGCTATGGCAAAACTTGCGGCAGTTATACTAATAAGGATAATTGCGGCAATACACGCGTGGCCAATTGCGGCACTTGCAGTTCAGGCTATACTTGTACAAACAATGTTTGTGTGGCCAGCGGTGGGACTTGTCCTGCTCCCAATTTAGGTGGTTGTTCAACTTACTGTGCCTCAAGAGGTAAACATGGCATTTGTGGTTCACCCAAAAGTTCTAGCTTTCTTAACACATATTGTCATGGCGGCAACAGCGGTTGTGCCTGCGGTACTGAGGGCATTTGTTGCTGTTACTAAGAGTTCTCAAATATTTTTCAAATTACTTTCAATCTGATGGATTTTTTGATATATTGTCTCTATGCAAATAAAAATTTTTTCTGACGGTGGCGCGCGCGGCAACCCCGGCCCTGCTGGTATCGGTGTAATTATTGATGCTGTCGAAAAAAAACATGAAATTTCTAAATATATTGATGAAGCAACCAACAACCAAGCCGAATACCAAGCGGTCATTGAAGCACTTTCTTGGGTGAAAGAAAATTTAGAAACTGATAATTTAGAAATCGAGTGCTTTCTTGATTCTGAATTAATCGTTGAACAGCTTAACCAACGCTATAAGCTTAAGAATGAAGGCTTAAAACCTTTGTTTTGGCAGGTTCGGGACTTAGTGATGAATCTTGGTGGCCGAGTGACTTTTAAATACATCTCGCGTGAGCGTAACCAGAAAGCTGATCAGTTAGTCAATATAGCAATCGATAAGGCTTTAAATAAGGATTAAAATGGCGTTAAAAAATATTGATCCCAAAAAACCGATTCCGGAACTTGAGCAAGACATTCTAGATTTCTGGGAGAAAAATAGGATTTTTGAAAAATCGCTCGAAAATCGTCAAGATCACCCTAATTTTTCTTTCTATGACGGGCCGCCGTTTGCGAACGGTCTGCCGCATTACGGCCATATTTTGGCCATGACCATTAAAGATACGATGACGCGATTTAAGACAATGGAAGGTTTTTACGTGCCGCGTCGCGGCGGTTGGGACACCCATGGTTTGCCGGTCGAGTTTGAACTCGAAAAAGAACTGGGTATTTCTGGCAAGAATGAAATTGAGAAGTATGGCGTGGCTCGTTTCAATCAAAAAGCTCGTGAATCGGTGATGCACTACACTAAAGAGTGGATTAAAACGATAAAACGAATGGGACGCTGGATTGATTGGGAAAACGCTTACACAACGATGGATCGCGACTATATCGAATCGGTTTGGTGGGTATTTAAAGAAATTTACAAAAAAGGTCTGATTTATCAAGGATATAAATCATTGCCATACTGTCCGCGTTGCGGCACGCCGCTCTCAAACTTTGAGCTTAATCAAGGCTATAAAGATAATATCAAAGACCCTTCCGTTTTTGTGAAATTTAAGAGCAAAAAAAATTCGGATACATATTTTTTGGTTTGGACAACTACACCCTGGACTTTGCCGGGCAATATGGCGTTAGCGATCGCTAAAAATATCAAGTATGTCAAAATTAAAACCGGCGACGAGTATTTTATCTTGGCCAAGGATTGTCTTTCACTCATCGATGGCCCATATGATCTTGTTAATGAATTGCCGGCTGACGATTTAATTGGTCAAGAATACGTTCCGCTTTATGACATGAATAAATACTTACCAAAATCAGAAAGCGGCAAAGCGATCTATAAAATTTTTATCGGCGATTTTGTAACGACCAAAGACGGCACTGGTATCGTTCACATGGCGCCGGCCTTTGGCGAGGACGATTTGGAACTGGCGAAAAAAGAAAAAATTGCGATTTTTTCCACCGTTGACTCTAACGGACATATTATCAAAAATATTAATATTCCTGGCAAGGGCTTATTTGTTAAAGACGCCGATGCCGATATTATCAATGATCTTAGGAGCCGGGGATTAATGTTTAAATCGGAGACTATTCATCACACTTATCCCTTTTGTTGGCGCTGTGATACGCCGTTGATTTATTACGCGACGACGACCTGGTTTATTAAAGTTTCAAAACTAAGAGAACAGTTGGTTAAAAATAATAACGAGATTCATTGGATGCCGGCCCATATCAAAGTTGGCCGGTTTGGCAAGTGGCTCTCCGAAGCCCGCGATTGGGCCATTTCGCGCAATCGTTATTGGGGCGCGCCGATTCCTATTTGGCAGTGCCAGGATTGTAAGGAAAATATCTGTATCGGCTCAATTGATGAATTAAGTAAACTTTCTGGTAAAGACCTTGCTAAAATAGATTTACACAAACCCGAAATCGATGAAGTCGAAGTTAATTGTCAATGCGGCGGCAAGGCTAAACGAATTCCGGAGGTTTTGGATTGTTGGTTCGAATCCGGCTCAATGCCTTATGCCCAAAATCATTACCCCTTTGAAAATAAAGAAAACTTTGCCGAGTCATTCCCGGCCGATTTTGTCGCCGAAGGTCTCGACCAGACTCGGGGCTGGTTTTATACTTTACATGTTTTAGCTTCTATTTTGTTCGACAAACCGGCTTTTAAAAATTGTATTGTCAATGGTACCGTTTTAGCGGCCGACGGCAAAAAACTGTCTAAACGGCTTAAAAATTATGAGGAGCCGGCAATCGTTTTCGAAAAAGTCGGCGTTGATGCCTTGCGATATTTCCTTTTGACTTCGACGCCGATGGGGGAGGATTATCGTTTTTCCCTGGAAAATGTTCAGACCGATCTAAGAAGAGTTATTTTGCCTTTGTGGAATACTTTGTCGTTTCTGGTCACCTATGCGAATATCGACGGCTGGAAACCCGAAAAAAAGACTCCATCGACCAATGTTCTTGACCGTTGGATTAAAAGCCGCGCCAACCAAACCATGGCTGATATTAAACAAAGTATGGATAAATATGATTTGACACAAGCGACGCGAAAGGTGGAAGATTTAATCACCGATTTATCGCAATGGTATCTTCGACGTTCACGTAAGCGCGCTGACAAAGAAAATTTTTATCAAATGCTTTATAATATTTTGAAATCAACGAGCATTATGATCGCACCGTTTATGCCGTTTCTGGCGGAAAATATTTGGCATGTTTTGCGCGAAGAAAATGAGCCGGTTTCCGTTCATCTTTGCGATTGGCCGAAAAGCGGTGAAGTGGAAGTTAAGTTGATCGACGATATGCGGAAGATTAGATTACTGGCCGAGAAGGGGAGAGCGCTCCGGGCGGCAAGCGGTATTAGAACGCGCCAGCCGCTTAAAAGTCTAACGATTAATCAAGATTTGCCGGAAGATTTAAAAAATATTTTAAAAGATGAGCTGAATGTGATCGCTATTGAGACTGGTAAGGAAATAAAATTAGATACTGAAATTACTCCCGAGTTGAAAGACGAAGGTGTCTGCCGTGATATCGTGCGCTTAATTCAGGATCTTCGTAAGCAGGCTGGACTGCAGCCGGACGCCGTTGCCAAAATTCACTTTGAAGCCGATCAAGATCTCTTGCGACTTATTGAAAAAAGTAAAACTCAAATTCAAGATCATACCAAAACCGAAATTATTTCTGGTAGAATCAAGACGAGCGAGCAATCAGAAAATTTAGTGGACAACAAAAACATTTGGTTGGGTCTTGAATGAGAAAACTTTTCAAATTTCGATTACCTTGGGGGTTAGACTGGCCCTTGTTTATTATTCCGATCTTTTTAGCCTTTTGGGGCATTGTTTTTATTTTTTCGGTGGCCCATACCACCAACCCGGGCTTAACGCTCTCGCAAATTATCTTTTCAATTTTAGGCATCATCGTGATGGTTTCCTTGGCCCTTTTTGATTACCGCAATCTTCGCGGGATTTCTCTCGTTTTATATCTAATTCTTGTTTTACTTTTGATTGCCGTCCTTTTTATTGGGAACCGAGCTTTTGGCGCATCGCGGTGGATCAATCTAAAAATTTTTCAACTTCAACCCTCTGAAATCGGGAAACTGATTTTAGTTCTTTTTTTGGCTCGATTTTTCGCCGATAATACTCAAATTAATTGGAAAAAAATATTGCAAATTATTTTAATTGTCGGTTTGCCGGTGGCTTTGATTTTACTCCAACCCGACTTTGGGACAGCCATGGTTTTTATCGCCAGTACATTGGCTTTACTCTTTTTTTCAAAAACGAAAAAGTTCGTCTTGGCCATCATTGTCGTTGCCATGCTGGTGGCGGCGCCCATCGGCTGGAAATATTTTTTGAAGCCTTATCAAAAACAAAGGGTCTATACTTTTATTAATCCGGCCAGTGACCCATATGGGTCGGGCTATAATGTCACTCAAGCGAAAATAACCGTTGGCTCAGGCGGACTTTGGGGAGCGGGGATTGGCCAAGGCACCCAAATTCAACTCAACTTCCTCCCGGTGGCTCATTCCGATTTTATTTTTGCGACCATCGCCGAATCGGTTGGTCTGGTCGGCTCAACAATTCTCATCTTAATTTTCATTTTATTGGGAACGCGGGCGATTAACGTGGCTAAAGTTTCGAAGGACTATTTTGGCTATTATTTTGCCATTGGCTGGGGTGTCACCTTGCTTTTTCAGGTCTTCGTTAACATCGGCATGAATATCGGGTTGATGCCGGTGACCGGCATTCCCTTACCATTTATGTCTTCGGGGGGGACTTCGATGCTCACCAATATGGCGGCCATTGGCATTTTACAAAGTATTTATCTCCGTCATCGAAAAATCACCCTCTAAAATCATTAAGTATTGACATTTTCAGATGGATAGATATATAATATAAACATAATATAAGATTCCCTCGCGGGATTTTTTAAGATAGAGAAAAAAATGGCAGACATGGCGGTCATTAAAACGGGCGGGAAACAATATAAAGTTAAAGTTGGCGATAGCCTTAAAATTGAGAAATTGTCGCCGGAGACTAAAAAAATTGAGTTTGACGATATTTTAGGTGGCAAAAAAGTCGCGGCGACTTTAACTAGTGATGGACGATTCGCTAAAGTTCGCATCTTAAAATTTAGACCCAAAAAAAGATACAAGAGGGTGAGGGGACATGTTCAAAAGTATAGCTCGATTAAAATAGAGAGTATTAAATAAGCAAAGATGTTTGAAAAAATTACCAATTATTTTACGAGTTCGTACGAGGAAATGAAAAAAGTGGTCTGGCCAAACCGCAAGGAAGTGACCAGCCATTCGATTATTGTGGTCGTTTCGATTTTAGTTTCAATGGGTATTGTGGCGGCGATTGACTATGGACTCTTTAGTCTCATTCAAGTTTTAGTTTATAACCAAAAGTAATTTTTAGCTAAATTAGGATTTAACAAAATGGCACAAGAAAACCTTTCCATTCGACAAAAAGCTTTAGAGAAAGAAGAGCTCGAGCAAAAAACGCTTCAAACGCAAAAACAGACCGGCGACCGCGGTTGGTATGTTATTCACACTTATTCTGGCTACGAAGAACAAGTTGCCGAGAATCTTAATCAAAGAATTGAGTCGATGGGGATGAAGGATAAGATTTTCAAAGTTTTAGTACCTAAAGAAAAGCAAATTGAGATTAAAAATGGTCGACGTCGAACCGTGGAAAAAAAGATTTATCCAGGCTACGTGTTAGTTGAGATGATTGTGACAGATGATTCCTGGTATGTTGTTCGTAACACTCCCAACGTCACCGGCTTTATCGGTTTAGGCGTTCGGCCAACGCCCATGTCGAAAGAAGAGATCGATCGGATCCAGAAGCGCATGGGGGTGGAAGAACCAAAATATAAAATCGAATTTAAACCAGGTGATTTAGTGCGGATTACCGACGGGCCGCTTAAAGGATTTGAAGCTAAAGTGACGGAAATTGATGAGGACAAAGGAAAAATTAAAGTCTTAGTTTCGATGTTTGGCCGCGAAACACCGGTTAATCTAGACTCATTGCAGGCGAAAAAAGTCTAAAAATCTAGAAATTATTATCATGGCAAAAAAAATTAAAACAATTGTAAAACTTCAGTGTCCGGCCGGTAAAGCCAATCCCGCCCCGCCGGTTGGCCCGGCGCTAGGTCAACACGGCGTTAATATTATGGATTTTGTTAATCGATTTAATACCGCCACGGCAAAAATGGGCGAGACAATCGTTCCAGTCGAAATCACCATTTACGAAGATCGCACTTTTAATTTTATTATGAAATCGCCGCCCGCGGCAGAGCTCTTAAAAAAAGCGGCCGGGATTGAGAAAGGTTCGGGGGTGCCGAATCGCGAGAAAGTGGGTAAAGTGACCCAAGTTCAAGTTGAAGAAATTGCCAAAGTAAAAATGAATGATCTTAACGCCAACGATATCGATGCGGCCAAAAAAATTGTTGCCGGCACGGCCGAAAGTATGGGGATAGATGTTGTAAAATAAATTTCAAAGGTATATGTACGAAAAAGGCTCCGACCGCATAAAGTGGCAGAGCCTTTTTCTAAATCTCTCCTTACATTCCCAGCCCTCCGACCGAAGTCGAAGATCTATCCAGCCTAATAAATATTTTAATATAAGACTGGGGTTGGGTGTAATAGGAAAGAGGTTGTTCTTAGAAAGGGCAGCCTTTTTCTTATTACTTTAGGTAAACAGTGGATTATATCATAGGGTAAATTTTTGTCAAGGGTCGTTGGCCCGCCCCCGTGGTGGGGGCGGGCGGTTAGGCTTTGGGGATGTCGCGATAGTACATCCCCAGCCGGATTTTCTGCCTGAATGACGGCTGGAAGACCGTCTCTTCGATGGGGGTCACATCCGGCTTAGGTTCTCCGTGGAATTTCTGGCGGTACTGCCAGAGAAAATCCGCCCTGGATTCCTTAGCCGAAACGGCATGATTGAAACCAATGACCGTCATCTCGGCTTCAGCATCGAACAGGACGAACTTCACCGGCACACGCGGTTGCCTGAAACCCAGCTTGGGGATGACCGGCTGGGCTGCTAGGATCTTCAGGGGGAGTTTTCCTCTTTCTCTTCTCGTTTGCTTTCTGCTCATCTGTCACCCTCCCGGATCGGCGTTACAATCATCATAGCATACCATATTTTTTTCAAAAAGTCAATAAATAGTATAAATTAGAATAGTGGTCATATTTTGGAATTCTCATTGTCGAGGGTGCCAAAGGGTTCGACTTTCTCTTGACAGCTCGTCTTACCTTAGAATATAATCGGGAAGTCTTTTCGGTACCAAGTTCACCCATTTTAAGTAGTATGAATTAATTAATTATGAATTTAGTTATCGTTGAGTCTCCTGCGAAGGGGAAAACAATTAAAAAATTTCTGGGAAATGATTTTGAGGTCATGGCTTCGTTCGGTCACGTTCGCGATTTGCCTCAAAAAACCTTAGGGGTGGACGTTAAAAGTAATTTTAAGCCTGAGTATGTTATTCCGCCCAAGGCTAAAAAAACTATCAAAGCCTTAAAAAATGAAATGGCTAAAGTTCAAGAAGTGTATCTGGCGACTGATTATGATCGAGAAGGTGAGGCCATCGCTTGGCACATTACCCAGGCCTGCGGCTTAGAAAAACTCAAATCTCAAAATTCAAATCTTAAATATAAAAGAATCACTTTCCACGAGATAACCAAACCGGCTATTTTTGAAGCCATTAAACATCCAAGGGAAATCAACCTTCATTTAGTTAATGCCCAGCAAGCACGACGTATTTTAGATCGCTTGGTTGGCTATAAGCTTTCGCCATTTTTATGGCAAAAAGTTGCTCAAGGCCTTTCGGCAGGGCGGGTTCAATCGGTGGCGGTGAGGCTGGTCGTGGAGCGTGAGCGTGAAATCAGAGATTTTAGGCCTCGGGAATATTGGCAAATCGAAGCATATTTAACCAAAGATAATCAGGAATTTAAGGCCGAATTGGCCGAAATTAACGGCCAAAAAGTCACAAAGTTCGAGATTAAAGATAGTCAAGAGGCTCAAAAGATTTTAGATGATCTTAAAAACGCTCATTACTGTGTTTTAGATATTTCTGTTCAAGAGAAAAACCGCTATCCCGCTCCGCCTTTTACCACTTCCACTTTGCAGCAGGAAGCGGTTCGGAAATTCGGTTTTAGCACCAAAAAAACGATGAAAATTGCTCAAGATCTGTATGAGGACGGCCTGATCACTTATATGCGTACCGATTCGGTTCAGGTCTCCGGAATAGCCCTGGCTCAGGCTCGAAAGGTGATTGAGAAAGATTATGGCTTAAAGTATTCTCTTTTGAGCCCGCGTTTTTACAAAACGAAAACTCGAGGTGCTCAGGAAGCCCATGAAGCTATTCGCCCGACGGACTTAAGCAAAAGTGTTATCTCCGGCGATAACGATCAGATAAGATTGTATGACTTGATTCGTAAAAGAATGCTTGCTTCTCGGGCGAAAGAGGCGGTCTTGGATGAAACCAACCTCAAAATTGCGGCGGGTAAATTTGGTTTTTCGGCCGTCGGGGTGAAGCTAAAATTTGACGGTTTCTTCAAGATCACCGGGCGAAATGGCGAAGAAAAATCTTTTGGTCAGGTTCTCCCCGAACTTAAAGTTAATGAAGAGCTAAACTTAGAAAAGTTGGGAAAATCGCAACATTTTACGGAGCCAGCCGCGCGATATACTGAAGGAACACTGGTTAAGGAATTAGAAAAGCGGGGGATCGGCCGGCCGTCAACCTACGCGCCCACATTATCAACTATTATCGATCGGGGGTATGTTAAAAAAGACCAGGGTAAATTTTCGCCAACGGAAATCGCCGAGATCGTCACGGATTTGTTAGTCAAACATTTTCCGGAAATTATCGATTATGGTTTCACAGCTAAAATGGAGGAAAATCTTGACGAGATTGCCGAAGGAAAACTTTCCTGGCAAAAAGTAACTGAAGATTTTTATCGTCCTTTTGCTCAGAATTTAGCCCAAAAAAGTAAAGAAGTATCCAAAAAAGAAATTACTGAAGAGGAAATTGATGAGAAGTGTCCTCAGTGTGGCAAAAATTTAAAAATTAAATTGGGCCGTTACGGTAAATTCTTAGCCTGTACGGGTTTTCCTGAATGTAAGTACACCCGACCTTATCTTAATGGCAGCGACCCAGAGAAAACAGCGATCTTAGAGAAGTCTTCAGAGAAATGTCCAAAGTGCGGCAAAGAAATGGTTCTTAAAGAGGGTAAATTCGGCCGATTCTTAGCTTGTTCGGGCTATCCGGCCTGTAAAACGACTAAAAATGTTGAAGTTTTGGCGGAAGTGTCTTGTCCAAACTGCGGCGGGAAATTGGTGAGAAAAAATACCCGTAAGGGCAAGCCTTTCTGGGGCTGCAACAGCTATCCCCGTTGTAAGACAGCTTTTTGGAATGAACCGCAAGAGAAACCTTGTCCAGAATGTGGTAGCATGGTAACTTTAAATCGCCAATTTAAAATATTAAAGTGCAGCAAGTGCGACTGGCAAGGTAAAAGCTGAAGACTCAAGGGTTAAAACTTTAAATTTAACGATGTCTAAAATTTTACCCACATCGGTTTCCAAACTTATCGAAGAGTTTTCTAAACTACCCGGAATCGGCCCCAAGAGTGCTTCCCGATTGACTTTTTATCTTTTAACCAAAAGACCTGAGGATGTCAAAAAATTGGGTGAGGCGATTGTCAATTTGCGCGATTCCTTAAAGTTTTGCGAGAAATGTTTCAATATTACCGAAAAGTCACCTTGTCTGATTTGTTCTGATTTAAAGCGTGATCAAGAAAAGATTATGATTGTTGAAGAGCCGCTCGATATTGTCGCGATGGAAAAGACTGGTTATGATGGAATTTATCATGTTTTGGGCGGTGTCATTTCACCGATTGACGGTATTGGCCCGGAAAACTTGCGTATCAGCGAAATTTTAGCGAAAATAAAAAAAGAGAGGGTGTTAGAAATTATTTTAGCGACCGACCCTTCTCTTGAAGGAGAAGCAACGGCGATGTATCTTGCCAGAGAAATAGGCAAGATTTCTTCAGCGCCCAAAGTGACGCGGATTGCCCGCGGCTTGCCCGTCGGCAGTGATTTAGAATACGCTGACGAAATTACCTTGACCCGAGCTCTCGAAGGGAGGAGAGAATATTAGGTCGGAAAATGAGGAGGAAAACCTTGAAGAAGGCCGAAGCATTTTGCACCGTTTGTGAATGGCGGGGAGATGGGACTGGTCTAGTGGCTTGCCCGATTTGCAGCCAGCCCATTACAACTCTTGACATCGACGAGGACGTGGTGAGTAAAAATGAAGAATATCCTGACGAAGTATTAAAGGATGCTAAAGAGGATGATTTTTAGTTTTTTTGATGGTGTTTAAGTAACATAGATCTTCGGATTTGGGAGGCTTATGCTAAAATTATTTAATAGCGATGGGAAAAAGCTGGAACTCTTTGAACCGTTGAAAGACAAAAGAATTGGGATTTATGTTTGTGGGCCGACCGTCTACAGTTCTGATCATTTAGGGCAGGCTCGAACCTGGATTTTTTTCGACTGGCTCAGAAGATATCTGACGCTCAGCGGTTTTAAAGTGAAATTCGTCCAAAACATTACAGATGTCGGTCATCTAGTCGGCGATGCCGAGACTGGTGAAGATAAGATTGAAAAGGAAGCTAAGGCGAAGAATAAAAAACCGGAAGAAATTGCTCGGCGCTTTGAAGCGGAACATTTTAAGGATTTAGAAGCCCTTAATATTTTAAGGCCGAATATTACGCCTCGTGCCACCGAGCACATCAGTGATATGGTCAATTTTATTGAAACACTGATTAAGAAAAAGAATGCTTATGTTGTTTCGGGGAATGTCTATTTTGACGTCGCCAGTTTTACCGATTATGGTAAATTTTCGGGCAGAAAAATTGATGAAGAAAAAATTGGTTCGAGAGTAAAAGTTGATAAAAAAAAGAAAAATCCGGCCGATTTTGTACTCTGGCTCAAAGCTGATTCATCTCACTTACAAAAGTGGCCTTCGCCGTGGGGAGAGGGTTACCCTGGTTGGCATATTGAGTGTTCAGTGATCGCCTCGCGATATTTAGGTCAACCATTTGAAATTCATGGCGGCGGGGCCGATCTGAAGTTTCCTCATCATGAAAATGAAATTGCCCAAAGTGTGGCCACGACAGGAAAACCTTTAGCGAAGTATTGGCTTCACGGCGGAATGCTTTTAATAAACGGTCAAAAGATGGCTAAATCACTTGGTAATTTTATCACGATCAAGGATGCGTTGGCCAAATACGATCCCGACACAATCAAAATCGCCTTTATGAGTACGCATTGGCGAAAACCGTTTAATTGGGAAAAAAGCGCCGTTTCGGAGGCCAAAAAAATTCGAGAAAGACTGGTCAGAGCCAAAGAGCAGTCGCAAGCGATTATAACTGGGTATAAAACCGAAATAAATGTGGCTTTGGAAAATGATTTTAACGTCCCGCAAGTGCTAGCCGTTGTTATGAAAAACATCAGCAAACTTTCAAGAGACGATTTTAGATATTTCGAGGAACTTTTCGGACTAAAACTTAAAGAGGCCGTTCGACTCACCCCTAAACAGGAAAAACTTTATCAGGAGAGAATAACGGCTCGCCAGGAAGGGAATTACCAAAAAGCAGATGAGATTAGAAAAAACTTGGAGAAACAAGGTGTTATGTTAGAGGATACACCCATGGGAACTCGCATTTATAAATAGAGGATGAATAAGGAGGGCAGAGCTTGACTTTTTATAGGTTATATGATATAGTTTGAGGTCGCGATCATATAAGATAGTAAAGTGGATCGCTAAACAATTCGTACATTAAAGAAAGTATAAAGGAGGTAAGGAGAAGCCTTCTTTTTTATTGCTTTTGGATGGCGTGTCGGCTAAGACCTGGGAGAGAAGACTCAAAAATAAAGAGTCTGCCCCTCCTTCCCTTGTCTTGGCTGACACATTGTCCAAAAGGGGCCAGCCTTGGACAAAAGAAGTTTGCATCGAATACACATAGAAAACGGGAGGATCGGATGCGGACGCGTACATTCACATTGGTAGGAGTAATCATCGCCGCCGTCTTTATGGCGATGGCGATTCCGCCGGCTCACGCGGATGCGTGGAACGGCGGACCGAAGAAGGTCGGTGACCCTGTTGGGGTTGTCGTCTTCGACGTCTATGAGAGAAATGAGAGCGGGGAGCTTATCCCGCTCTATATGCCGACGCCTGACGGTGGCAGTAAGCGAGCCGACGTCATGCCGGCCCCGAAGAATTCGATCGTCGTCGCTCATCTCCGAGCCTTCACCCGAGATCGACGGCTCGAGTGGTGGGAAGGACGCCTTAATGGTGTCCCGCTCGCCAAGAAAGACGCTCTCGACGCGAAGTACACGATGGAAGCGCGTGACGATATGGGTCGTCCGCTCTGGGACACAAAAAAGTACGGCCTGATGCCGTATTCCCAGACTGGCATGGACCCGTACAAGGTTCAGATCGATACTAGCGGTTTGGCGGCGACGACACACATGGTCGAGTTCTTAACTCGCTCGACCAACGGCTTGGCCGGTTTCGCCCAAGGCGAGTTCCAAGTCTCGGACATGACGATCGACGACTTTCGTAGGGCTGCTCAGCAGTACGCGGAAGCGAACCAGCCCAAAGTCACGTCTCAAACGACAGTGCGGAAGTCGGAAACCAAACCGTCTCTTCCGGCTGACGCGATCGACGAAACGGGCAACCAGCCCGCGGAGTCAGATCAGAAGACGGAAGTAGCACCCGCGCCTGCCGCCAGACCGACTGTGGCGAGAGTGCTGGCGCATCACGTTACACTCTACATCAAAAACGGACGCCGATGGGATAAGGTGCCCTACAAACTGACCACGAACTTGGCGATGGATGACCTATTGGTCTTCAAAAGAAGAGGCCAGACAGTCGCCACTGCGTGCATCGTTCCGCCGCCGAAGCTGTATGCTGATCCCAACGGTATCTATATAAAGATGTTGACCGGGATCGCTAAGGACGCGGGGAACGCGGAAGTATATGTGAAGCGAGGAGGTTGGGTACAATGAAGCGAATGCTTGGATTTCTGATCGTCCTTGTCGTTCTAGTCTTCGCAGCGAATCTCGCATTCGCTAGCGATGACGAGGAACCGGCGGGTCGCACCAGTGAGATGGAGACGACCGCTGTGGCGACTGCGACATCGGCTGCACCCGCAGCTCCGATATCTGGCTACCAGATTGTTCCACTCTCACCCGGCCATGTGGCCGTGGTCGAGAACGGGGCGCCCGCCGACTGGCGGACGCTACGATGGGCGGACTATGTCCTGCACAGCAACCCTGTGCGCGACAAAGGTATTGCGCCTATCAACACTCACCAAGGATTCACTCTGAATCCGCTGGGGGATCGAGATCCCGACGGCAACCTCATCGACTACTACGTCACCTGGACGAGTGGTGCGAGTGGTGAGACCGTTTGGATCCGCGTCCATCCCGGGGAATCCACCGAGATGCGCCCGACCACCGAGACATCCACCTTTGCATTGAACGGTGAGATTGTCTCGGTCCGGCTGTGGATCGGTGGTTGGTTCACGCGCTGCGCGAACCCAACAAAGGTGGTCAACTGGCAGAAGGAAGCCAATACCATTGTCAGAACAGTCCCTGGTCCTGAACGGATCGTCAAAGAAACTGTGGTGAAGCCGACATGGTATACGATCAACACGCAAACCAAGGTCGTGCAAACCAAAGGGTTTGCGTTTTACCAGTCGTCTCCACAGGTCGTTGGGCTCCCGGAAGTGAAGTATATGTTCTTCTGGGAGGAGGGCCTGAAGCACGACATTGTTCGTGCAGCTGGTCAGGCACTTTCTGCCTCGCGGTTTACGATCACGCAGAACGCCCCGGTCAATAACCGGGCAAGTAGCGGATCTGAATCGTCAAGTAGTGCGGCGAGCAGCTCGAGCTCGTCGTCCTCAGCTTCTGCGTCTGCTAATCAACAGCAACAGCAGCAACAAGGAACGACTATCTCCGGCGGGGGAGATTCCCCCGCCAACTAGGTGCGCTGGCCCGCGCCTGACTACGGACCGCCCCGGCATCATACCGGGGCGATCTCCTCGAAATCCGATTTTGAAAGAATCGAGTTTCGAGAGAGATCATAAAAAAATAAAGGTCGATTAACTTGTTTACACTTTAAAAGTGTAAACCAGAAAGATTATTATGAACAAATTATTTATCGCTTTAGGTCTAGCGACGCTTGTCGCGGCTTTTCCAATGAGCGCTAAAGCTTGGTCGGTGACTGTTGGTCAGCAACAGCAACAACAGCAAAGCACTTCCGCTTCAGCTTCTTCGAGCTCAAGTTCAAGTTCGGCTGCGTCGGCAAGCTCGAAGGCTGGATCATTGGGCGGTGGCTCAATTTCAAAAAGCGCCTCGTCGGCTGCTTCTTCCTCTAGCTCGAGTTCAAGTGCCAATGCTTCTGCTTCGCAACAACAGCAACAACAACAGCAAGTGGTGATCAATACCGGCAAAACCTCCAATAATAGTGGTGGTAGTAATGGTGGCGGTCAACAACAGCAGCAACAGCAAGGCCAAAACGGTCAGCAACAACAGCAACAACAGGGTGGCCAAGGCCAACAGCAACAACAGGGCAATAAAGGTCAACAACAGCAGCAACAGCAGCTCGTGATGGCACCTGTCAGTACCGTTAAAGCATCAGCCGTTCCGGTGAGTGGCAAATTACCGAGTGCCGGTGCCGATGTCGCTATCCCGGGAGCGTTAGCTTCTTTGGGAACTTCGGCGGTCGCTTATTTCAAACACAAAAAACGAATGTTATCGCTAGCGTTTCTTCAGTAAGAAAATCGTTACGTGGTATTTGACCTAAGCAAGAAACCCCACCTACAAGGTGGGTTTTCTTGTAAATAGGGCATTTTTCAGGTAAAATGAATGTATGACGTCCAAAGATGAATTAAAAAAGTTGCTTAAAATTGATGAAAAAAGAGAGGCAATTTCCCAAATTCAAAACGAGATGCAAAGTCCCACATTTTGGCGTGACCCTGAAAAATCCAAAACTGAAGCGCAAAAAATGGCGAATTTACAAAAATTAATTGATGAGTTTGGAAGTGCCAATACGGCCGAAGAAATACGTGAGCTGGAACTGAAGGCGATGCTTTCGGATAAATACGATATGAACAATGCGATTCTTTCGTTGCATGCCGGCGCCGGCGGCACGGAAGCTCAAGACTGGGCGGAGATGCTCCTTCGAATGTTTGAACGCTACGCTGAACGCCACCAGTTCGAATATCAAATTTTAGAAATTTCCGCTGGTGAGGAGGCGGGGATAAAATCAGCGACCGTTAAAATTTCCGGACCGTATGTCTACGGATTTTTAAAATCGGAGGCAGGCGTGCATCGTTTAGTTCGCATTAGCCCGTTCGATGCCGATAAAGCCCGCCACACAAGTTTTGCTTTAGTGGAAGTTATTCCGGAAATTGAACATTCCTCGGAAATAAATATCGAAGATAAAGATTTACGTATTGACGTCTATCGCTCGGGCGGGCACGGCGGGCAAGGAGTTAATACGACCGATTCGGCTGTGCGAATCACTCACCTTCCCACTGGCCTGGTGGTGGCAGTTCAAAATGAACGCTCCCAACTGCAAAATAAAGCCACCGCCTTGAAAATTTTACAATCAAGATTGTTGGCTTTAAAATTAAAAGAACAAAAGGCCGAGAGGGATACGCTGCGGGGTGAGCATATGGCCGCGGGGTGGGGAAATCAAATTCGTTCCTACGTTTTGCAGCCTTATAAACAAGTAAAAGACCACCGGACCGAGTTTATTTCCACTAACCCCAATGAAGTTTTGAACGGAAATTTAGACGGATTTATTGAAAGCTATTTAAAAAAACAAAGTAATCTTCGAAAGGAATAAAATGGGTACGATTGACAAAGCTAAGCAACTTTGGGACTTACAGAAAAAAGCCCGAGCGATTCAAAAAGATTTAAAGGAAACGGAAGTCGAAGCGAAAGCAGCTGGTGGCTTGGTGGCGGTTGTTTTTAACGGCGAGCAACATATTCAAGAAATTTCCATTGATGAAGCGATGCTTATGCCGGAGAAAAAACGGGATTTGGAAAGGGCTTTGCAACAAGCTATTTCTGAAGCGGTTTCACGTGTGCAGGCTTTGGCCGCCGAAAAAATGAAAGCAATCGCCGGTAACTTAAATATTCCGGGATTATAATAGTTAAAGCTTTGAATTACCCCGTACACTTCGGCTGTAAAATTATTCGAAAGAGAAAGTATGAAATTAATCTTTGGCTTAGGAAATCCTGGCGGTAAATACAAAAAAAGTCGTCACAATATTGGCTTTATGATTTTAGATGAGATCGTTCAAAAAGCTGATAGCCATTTTAAAGTTGATCAAAAAAAGGAAGTGGAAATTGCCGAAGTCGAAAAAAATAAAATCATTAAACCTCAAACCTTTATGAATAACTCCGGTCAAGCAGTTCTAAAAGTCAAGAATTTTTTCAAAGCGGAATGCAATAATATTTGGGTTATCCATGACGATGTCGATTTAGACTTTGGGAAAGTGCGCATTCAGCACGGCGGTTCTTCGGCCGGTCATAAAGGGATTCAATCGATTATTGATCAAATAGGGGAGAGTTTTTGGCGGATTCGGGTCGGAGTAGGGAAGTCCGAAAAAATTCCCACCGAAGATTGGGTTTTGAAGGATTTTGAAAAAAATGAAAAAGAACGTTTGCAATTTATTCTTGACCAAACAGCTGAGCTTGTGTTAGAATATTTAGTTAAAGAAATTAAAGAAGAAACATTAAACTTTTATAATTATTAAGTGGGAGCCTCATTAAAGTGGGCGATAAAACCACGAAAGGAAAAAATGGGAAACCAAAAAACGGTTGTGATCGGTGAAGAAGCGCCAGAAGTTGGCGAGCCGATAGCCGAACATCATGGAAAAAAGAGGAAGCAAGAAAAGGTAAAACAAGAACATGTTAAAAAAGAAAAACCTCTAAAAGATGACGAAACAGTTAAAGAGGTTTCTGGGGAAGAAAAATCTGAAAAAAGCAAAGAGCCGAAAGCCGAAAAACTCCCAAAAGAAAAAGTGGGTAAAGCGAAGATTCGCTCAAAAAGATATCAAGAAGTTTTAACGCTTGTTGATAGAACTAAAAAATATGATCTCTCCGATGCGATTGAACTTGTTAAAAAAACAACGCTGACAAAGTTTGACGGTAACGTCGAAGTTCATATCCGACTTTTAACTAAAGTGGGCAGACCGGAAAACTTACGCGGCTTTATAAAATATCCTCATGCAACCGGCCAGAAAATTGCGGTGGTGGTTTTAGATGAGAAAAAAGTGTTGGAAATTGAAAAAACCGGTAAAGCGGAAGCGGATATTTATCTTGCTCTACCAGAGATGATGCCGAAAATTGCGAAGCTAGCGAAAATATTGGGTCCGAAAGGCAAGATGCCCAATCCGAAATCGGGCACCATCACCTCAGATCCTTTTAAGACCAAAGCCGAGTTCGAAGACGGTCAAGTAGAATATAAAACCGATTCATACGGCAGTATTCATCAAGTTATCGGTAAAGTTTCAGCGAAAGCCGAAATATTATCGGCAAATTTTAAAGCCTTGCTGGACGTTCTGCCTAAAGAAAAAATTAATTCCTTGACAATTTGTGCGACCATGGGCCCGGGGATAAAAGTTCGAATTTAACAATTAGAACGTTTCTCGGGGTATGTTTTGACCTGAAGTTTTTTGGGTCAAGATACGCCCTGAGAAATAGGGACATCACTGTTTTGCGGGAGAACGGAATGTCTTCTTATGTGGTGATCGCTATCGCCGTTGTTGTGTTTTTGTTAGTCGCGTTGGGCTGGTGGGATACGCGGAGACGTCAAGTTTTCTATCTCGATGACTCCGGCAAAATCGCCACCTGCACGTGGGGAGAACTGGGCCGCAAGGATGCCTCGATCTTCATGGTCTTAATCGACGAAAGTGTCGATCATCGCATCGAAACGTATCAAGTTGGAGTGCGAAGTGCCAACCGAGTCCAATGGCTTGGGTGGCAAGTCTTCGGCTATGCCGGAGTCGATCAGCTTTGCATCGAAGATTCGCTTGGAGTTTTAGGGCGAAACTACCGTCCCATCGATGTTCTCAAAAAAGCTCGCTTAAAAGCGAGCCCCGTAATCGGGGCGCGGTAATCCGCGCCCCCGTCGTATTAACATTGACATTTTTATCTAAATATTATACAGTTATATTAGCCGAAGAAAATAGGTGCGCAAGCATAAATCCTATCGAGGCGATTTAAATTTATAAGTTATAAAGATCATTCATAATAACGTCTAATCTTTAACTTATAAATTAATTGTCTCGCGGTCAGCGAGATTTTTTAACAGTTCCTTACAGAAGTCCTCGGGCTTTGCCCGAGGATGAATGAGCGGAGCCGATATGTTACCATCAAGATATGAAGGTACATTCATCCAGCCACGGCACATATTTTTGTGAATAT
>JBEKTP010000011.1:0-16668 GCA_049515915.1 Patescibacteria group bacterium
GATATTCACAAAAATATGTGCCGTGGCTGGATGAATGTACCTTCATATCTTGATGGTAACATATCGGCTCCGCTCATTCATCCTCGGGCAAAGCCCGAGGACTTCTGTAAGGAACTGTTAAAGATGGAGCGCGAACCTTTCGATTCGCGCTCCGTTTTGACGGTACCAGCATCTAGTGCCGGTAGAAACCCCGGCCGATCGCGTCAGGAACTATCCGCAAGGATACCCTCTTGTCCTGCAGATAGTCAATAACCTCCTTGTCGGCTCTCGAGCCTGAGGTGGCAAAGATCGCTGCGATCCCGGCCTCGACCAGTACTTGTGGCCCGTCCTTGAACGGAAAGAACGAGTCGCTCGCGGCCACAGCGTTTTTAGTGCTATGGCCAGATCTGGCCGCACGACTGATAGCAAGCTTCGCCGCTCCGACACGGTCTTGCTGACCGACACCGTTACCGATGAGCATTCCGTTCTTCGTCAGCGTGATGGTGTTGGAGTTACTCGTCGCCGCGATCGCCCAAGCGAGTACCATGTCATATTTCTGAGTGAGAGTCAGTTCAGGACCATGGCACTTCATCTCGGGATCATCCAGCTCCAGCACGAAGTTGTATGCCCCTTGTTTGAGATAACCGCCGCGCACCGGCCGCCGGAGCGGGGCCTCATTGAGACTATTGGCTCCGACTCCTTCAAGCCAGCGGTTGATAAACATCCGGCACTTGCCACTTTTACGCTCCATTGTCTCGATCGCATCGTTATCGATGTATGGAGCGACGATCCCGTCCAGAAGGCGTGCCTTACCATCGGCGAGCACATCCGTCACTAATATCTCGCCAAGGTGCACGTCCAAACCGAAGTTCGTCATCACCACGCCGCCGAAGATGGCCAGCGGATCACCGTGAACCATCCTGGCAAGAACGTCAGTCGGATACATCCCGACCGCCGCTCCACAAGGATTGCCGTGTTTGACAGCCACCGCAATCTGCGGCACGAAGCCGAAGTTCCTAACGAAACTGGCGGCAATATGGGTGATGGTCTCGAGCAGCCGATCGATATCAGTATATCCATTGTAGCTCGGCGGCCCACCCGCCACCTGTTCAAAACAGTCGAGTCCGAGACGATCGCCTGATCCTGTCGAGTAGAATACAGCCGGACTCTGCAGACGATTCTCGCCGTAGGCAAGCTCGCGAACGCGTTCACCGAGAATACCGTCAAAGAGTCCGTCGCCATGGAAGATCGCCGAAGCCAGCACGTAGCTTACCACCTCGAACTCCGCCCGTGCGTGCATGAATCGGAAAAATGGAGCGTCCGGTGGGGATCCAGCATCCAACCACTCGATAAGCGGCTGGCGGTCTTGAGGACGACAAACCACAATCCGCCGGCCCTTGGCTCCAGAACGAACCATGCAGGGCCCGCCGATGTCGGTATCTTCAATGACCGACTCGGTCGTCGCGCCGGGCTTAGCGATCGCCGATCTAAGCGGATAGAAGTCGCAGACGACCATGTCAATCCACGAGATCCCAAGTTTCTTGAGCTCCTTGGTATCTGTAGCCTTGGCCAAGAGACCCGCATGGATCTCGCGCGAGAGGGTCACCACTCGATGGCCTAGGATCGCCCCGCCACCAACCAGTGTAGCCACATCGGTGACGGGGATCCCCGCCTCGGTGATCTTCCCAGCCGTTCCTCCAGAAGCGATAATACTGAAACCGCGCTTCCTTAGTGCTTTTGCGAACTCAACAATCCCCGTCTTGTCATACACCGACACTAACGCCCAACGTTTTCGTCTTGCCACCTGTGTCTCCTTTACTTGCAGTATATCTAGTGAGCGCCTTGGTCTAAGCTTGACCTGCCCCAAATGTACTATATATTATTACAAATTGCCAAGCCCTGAATACAATTTTTTTAAATCCAAATCTTTCCGGACTGCCGAAAGGAATGCGGTTTGGAGCGGCGTCTTCGGTCTCAAACATCGAAGCCAGACAAAGGTTTTAAAATATTCTCTTCCCTAGTAACTAAATCCTAGTCTCTATCTATAATAACGAACAAAAAGCGAAAGTCAAAGGGCTCTTTTTGTAGATATGCTAAATCTTTGACTTTTGATGTCTTTAAGTATAATATTGTTATCAATGCCTGAGGTAACAAAGCTTAAGGCATATCTGGAGAATGCTACCAAGGGGTAAGCACCATGAAATCCGATCCGAGAATAGTCGTCGTTGGCAAGGCTGGGTTGGCACCCAAAGGGATGCGTTACTGCCCATGGGATCAGTCCTTCTGGGACAAGCTGATTAGAGGCGAGGGCTCAATCAGACCACATTCTATGGAAGGAGTCCATGAGAGACTCAAAGTAAGAGTAACTTCGCGCTTCGATGAAGGTGAGCTGGATCCGCTGATTGCCGAGTTGCCGAACGAACTCGCTTCCCGGCTGACTCCGCCGATCAAACACTGCGACCGCGTCATCCAGCTGGCCGTACTGACAGCCTGGTACGCGCTCGCTAACGCTGGGATTCTATTTGGCCCCCGATACGAAAACATCGGGGTCGAGATCGGCACTGGCCTCGGCGGAGGACGAACGAACGAGGAGAAAATCCTCAAGTACCAGCGAGATGGCTTAGCCCACCGAACGAGGGACATGTTCACCGTCACCAACGTCATGCCCAATGGCCCGGCCTCTCAAGTCAGTATTGTCTTCCAGCTCTGCGGCCCGGTCAACGGTGATGTCGCTACCTGCACAGCTGGCAAAAATGGCAAGGCGAGCTACAGATTGCAGAGCCCGATAAGTGTGATGAAATTGGCTGGTTTTCATTCGATAAGATTCCTAACAATACTCTTCCCTATATTAAACACGCTTTAAATCAAATCGGAAAAAAAGAAATTTATAGCGAATTTAATTGGAAATAATTTAAGATATTTATGACGCTTGCTCTTGACAATATTTTTTTGTATGGTATGATAAATATGAAATGTATGAAAAGGAGAGGCTGAAAAGGAAAAAATGTTACACGGACATCACGAAAAACTTATCGGCATTACCTCAATGGGCGAACGAGGTCAAGTGGTTATTCCGGCCAAAATCAGGGATGAGCTCAAGCTTGACAAAGGTGATAAACTCCTCGTCTTTGCCCGACACCGACATTCAATCGGTATTGTTAAATTTGACGATATGTCCGGCTTAATGAAAAAATGGCTCTCAAAAATAGAAAGTATGAATTAAATGCCCGAAAAAATCATCGAGCTAAATAAAGTTTCGAAAATTTATCGGAGCGGTGATGAGGATTTTGCCGCCATCTCCAATATTTCCTTGTCGATCAACAAAGGAGAATTTGTCGCTATTATGGGCCCTTCTGGTTCGGGCAAATCGACTCTGATGCATATTCTTGGACTTTTGGACACGCCCACGACCGGCACTTACCAGCTCGAAGGCGAAGCGGTCGACCAGTTAAGCCAAAACAAACTTTCCAAACTTAGAAATCAAAAAATCGGTTTTGTTTTTCAACAATTTAATCTACTGCCGCGAACTTCCGTCTTGGGCAACGTTTTACTGCCAACGATTTACGGCAACGCCAACGGCTCAAAAGAAAAGGCCAAAAAGATTATTAAAGAAGTCGGTCTGGAACGTCGAATTAATCATAAAAGCAATCAGCTCTCCGGCGGCCAAATTCAGCGTGTGGCCATCGCTCGGGCATTGATTATGAATCCATCCATCATTTTAGCGGATGAACCGACCGGCAATTTAGATACCAAAACCTCAACTGAAATCATGGAATTATTCAAAAAAATAAATGAAGACGATGCCACGATTGTTTTAATTACGCACGAAGAACATATTGCTAAATTTGCCAAAAGAATCATCCGTTTAATTGATGGCCGTATCATTCCGGAGCAAGGAAAATGAAAATTTTAACGATCACTAATCAATCAGTCGGCGCTATTTTTACCAACAAAGGACGCAGTTTTCTGACCGTCCTTGGTATTGTCATTGGTATTAGTTCAGTCATTGCCTTAATTTCTTTGGGTGCCGGCGTCAAATCGTATGTCACTAAACAAATTGGCAATCTTGGCACAACCACCTTAATTGTCGAACCGGGCGCCGGCTTTGGCCAGCAAACCAATAACGCTTCATCTTCAAGCGGCAATGGAATTGGCGGTGGTCGGGGCGGCGGCGAGACCGGCGGCGGGGTTTCCACTTTGACGGTGGCTGATTACAATTCCCTTTTAGATAAAACAAAAAATCCCGATATCAGCTCGGTCGCCGGTTCGGTCGATGGTTCCGGCATTTACGGAAACCAAAGATTCAGCGTGACCGGCGTGACCATCTCGCAATTTATGATTCGAAATCTTTCTGCTAGCTCTGGCCGTCTTTTTAGCGACCAGGATTTAGCGGCCGGAAATAAAGTGATCGTTTTGGGCAGCAATCTTGCTACCAATCTTTTTGGCAATGCCAACCCTTTGGGTAAAACTCTCACCTTAGGCTCGGATTCATATCAGGTCATTGGCGTTCTTTCAAAAACCAACGAAAGCAGCTTCAATAATCCGAATTTAATTGCCTATGCTCCCTACACGGCGATGATGAATTCGCTGGCCACCCAAAAATTTAATCTTTTGACCTTGCTGGCAACCAGCCAAAATTCGGTCAGCGCCGCTAAAACGGAAATTCAAAATACTTTACTTAAAAATCACAATATTAGCGATTTAAAACTCGCCGATTTTTCCGTGACGACCCCGGCCGATTTACTTTCAACCGTCGGCAATATCACCGGCACGCTCACAGCGCTTCTCTCCGGCATCGCCGCCATCTCGCTTTTAGTCGGCGGAATTGGTATTATGAATATTATGCTGGTCTCAGTCACGGAAAGAACCCACGAAATTGGACTGCGCAAAGCGGTCGGCGCTAAAACTTCCGATATCTTAGTCCAATTTCTCATTGAAGCAATCTTTTTAACTTTAGCCGGAGGGGTGTTGGGAATCGCGCTGGGCTATCTCATGGCCAAAATCGCCGGCCATTATATTGGCTTTTCGCCGGTGACGACCGAAAGTTCAATTCTTTTAGCGGTCGGTATTTCCGCTTTGGTCGGTCTAATCTTCGGCACTTACCCAGCTTTACGCGCCGCCAAATTAAACCCCATTGATGCCTTAAGATATGAATAAAAAATTATTAATCACAAGGAGTAACTGAATCATGGCTGACAACATTATCGAGGTCAAAAATTTGACCAAAAAATTCAAGAGTTTTGCCGCGGTCGACAACATTTCCTTCGAAATAAAAAAAGGTGAGATTTTTGGTTTTTTAGGTCCGAACGGCGCTGGAAAATCGACGACGATTAGAATGCTGGTGACTTTGCTTCGGCCGACCTCCGGCGAAGCAAAATTGGACAAATACGATATTGTTCGAGACCAGGATGAAGTTCGTAAACACATCGGTTTAGTCGCCGAAAAAATAATTCTTTATCCCCACTTGACCGCCCGTGAAAATTTACAATTTTTCGGCCAACTTTTTCACCTTTCTAAAGATGAAATTGATAAACGCGCTTCAAGATGGATTGATGAGCTTCATATGACCGAATGGCTTAACTCCCGGGTCGAAACATTTTCGACCGGCATGAAACAGCGTATTAATATTGTTCGGGCCTTGCTGACCGAGCCGGATATTTTGTTTTTAGACGAACCGACTTTAGGACTCGACCCCCAAACCACTCATCTTATCCGGAAGTTTATCCGCGAGCTTAATAACCGAGGCATTACCGTTCTTTTGACCACCCACGATATGCTCGAAGCCGAAGAACTTTCCGATCGGGTCGCCATCATTGATCACGGCAAAATCGCCGCTTGCGACACGGTGGCAAATCTCAAAAAAGTGGTAACTAATAAAGAAAACCCAACTTTGGAAGATGTTTTCTTGAAAATTACCGGCACCGAAATCCGCGATGCAGCCACTAAAGCGGCGCCGTCGGGCGGTCATCATTTCAGACCAAGTCCCCAAAATAGAGTAAGATAAGGAGAACAAAATGGTTTTTAAAGATTTATGGCAAATTGCCAAAAAAGATTTGTTAGAATTTACCCGCGACCGGCTTCGCTTGGTGACTTTCTTTATCATGCCGATGTTTATGATGATTATGGTCGGGTTTATTTTCCCCAATCAAAACAGTCTCAAAAACACTCTCATCGGGGTGGCCAATCAAGACGGTACCCCCCTCTCGACCCAGTTGGTTTCGGCTGTTTCCAATCTCAAACTCAATGGCAGCACTTCCCCGGCTTTCAAAGTCAGCGATTATAGCGATATTTCTGCCGTCAAAGACGCCATTAAAGGCCAGAAGATTAGCGGCGGGTTGGTCATTCCGGCCGGTTTTTCCCAGACCATTGCCGCCGGCGACCAAGCGACCGTTACCATTGTTGAAGATCAATCCAGTCCGCAGATTTCCCAAATGGTCGATCAGATTTTGGCCAATATCGTCAGTGGTTTCAGTGGTCAAATTGGTCTCCAAAAAGTTAATCAGATTTTAGTCAGCCAAGCGGCTGTCCCGGGAACTAAGCCGACAAGTATTTCCGCTGAATCGATTCTCGCGCCCATCCAAGCTAAAATTGAAGGCATCATTGCCGGTAACCCTAGCTATTTTGAGTTTGTCGCCCCTGGTATCATGGCCATGATTGTCATGACGGCGGTTTTAACCGGACTCGCAGCTTCGATATCAAGAGAAAAAGAACAAGGCACGTTAGACGGCATTTTAATTTCACCAATTAACCGCTTGGCGATTATCTTAGGTAAAGCTCTTTCCCAATCCATTCGCGGTTTAGTCCAAGGCGCCATCGTGCTTTTCTTGGCTTCTTTACTTTTTGGCGTGACTATTCACGGCAATATCTTACTTGTTGGATTGATTCTGCTTTTAGGTATTTTCTCTTTTGTCGGTTTGGGCATTTTGGTCTCGGCCATTGCCACCGAGCAAGAAACCGCTACCCAGCTTTTGTTTATGTTCCAGTTTCCGATGCTCTTTTTATCCGGCGTTTTCTTTCCAATCGCTTTAATGCCGAACTTTATGCAGGATATTTCTAAAGTCATTCCGCTCACTTACGCCATTACCGCTCTTCGTCAAGTCATGGTTTTGGGCGCCGGCCTCGGCTCGGTCAGTATGGATCTTTCGATCCTCATTGGCTTTGGTATAATCACTTTAGGCATTTCCGTACCGGTTTTCAAACGAGTGATTACCAAATAAATCCAGATAATTTTATGCTCTAACGATATAAAAATCGATAAAGCATAAATGCTATAATATCTTATATGAAAAAGGTTGTTTTCGTTCTAATTATTGTAATCTTAATTGTCGGGTTATTGGTGATTCGTCTTGCGAGACTTCCCAGCCATCAGACTGCCACCAGTCCTTCCCCCACCGCCGCTCAATCAATCACTTCTTCGCCTATAATTTCACCCAGTAACACTCCCAATAAGTTCGGTTTGGCCGACCCGGTGGCCGATTTTAAAGCACGCGTCACTAAAAAGCCATTTGGCATTTATGTCACACCCCAAAATTCGCCCATTCAGCCGGAACGTTTCACCGGTTACCATACCGGCGCCGACGCCGAATATCAAGATGTGACCGCCGACGTGCCCGTTTATGCCGTCGCTGACGGCAAAGTAGTGCTCTCAGAATATGCCTCCGGCTACGGCGGCGTTTTGATAATCGGGATCCAGCTTAACGGTGCGCCGCACACCGTCCTTTACGGCCATATTCGTCCAAGCTCTTTGCCGAAAGTCGGTACCAACGTTACTAAAGGCGAAAAGCTGGCTGTCTTGGGAACAGGCTATTCTACCGAAACCGACGGCGAACGCCGCCATTTGCATTTTGCCGTGCTTTCCAATAACCGCCTCGACATCCGAGGCTACGTTCAATCGAAGGCCGAGCTCTCCGGTTGGATTGATCCCCTAACTTTATATTAAATTCAAAAAATTTGGCAGTTTTACACTTGAACTTGATATTTTTAAGGACTAAAATTAAAAAGAAAATATAATTCATAGAAAGGAAGTTTGATGAAAATTAAATGGTTGGGACAATCAGCGTTTGAAATCAAAAGTAATAAGACGCTGATAACCGATCCGCATAACCCGATGGTTGGTAAAATGCCGAAAGATTTAGCGGCTGAGGTCGTGACGGTCTCGCACGCCCACATGGATCATAATTACACCAAAGCCGTGGCCGGTAGTCCGGAAATTATTGATAAGACCGGCGATTTTTCGGCCGGCGGCTTTGAAATCAAAGGCGTTTCCACTTTTCATGACAACGTTGACGGGAAAAAACGAGGTAACAATGTCGTCTATGTTTTTGATGTTGAAGGGTTAAGACTCTGCCATCTTGGCGATTTGGGCCATCTTTTAACCGATGAACAACTTAAGGAAATCGGCGCAGTCGATATTTTGATGATTCCGGTCGGCGGTTTTTTCACCATCGGTCCAGACGAAGCGGTCAAAGTCACTAATCAACTCAAGCCGAAAATCGTTTTGCCGATGCATTACAAAGCAAAAAGTTTAATGCCTTTTCCTTTAGCCGGCGTTGACAAATTCACCGCCGCCCTCGGCTGGGATATTGAGGAAGTCGAGGAGTTGGAAATAACCAAATCAACCTTGAATTCGTTCAATCATAAGGCAGTAATATTTAAAAAGTAAGAACTCGAATGTTAAAGGAAAATAAACTAACGGTTAGAATTAAAAAACTACCAAAGGATGTTTTTGAGTTTACGATTAATCCCAAAAACACACCGAAATGGCTCGAGATGATTAAGTCGGAAGAAACAAACGAGTGGCCAATTAAAGTTGGCACGAAATACCGCAACAAAAGAAAAGACGGCGAATGGACAGAATATATTGTAACCGTCTTAGAATCTAACAAACTTTTTGAAATTAAATCGGCCGATGGTAATTACCATACTCGTTATACATATAAACGATTTGAAGACGGAACCGAGCTCGAATATTATGAGTGGGTTGACAAAGGTGAGATCGATAGTCCGTTTATGATAGATATTTTAGACAAATTAAAAAAGTTATCGAGTTGTAACGGGACATTTCAAGCTCAGAGTTCATTTTAATTTTCCGAGATGAAAAAGAAAAAAGGAATATTGAAAAAAATAATTTTGGTGGTTGTCATCTTATTAGCAACCTGGATTATTTGGCAGATTGTCTATTTTATCATGTTTCGAACTTGTGGCGTCGGCCCAAGTTGTTAATTAGCTAATTCTACTTTTCCAAATTCAAAAATTTTCTCACGTCGTTGATGGTTGAAAAGAAAGAATTCGGGAAAACAATCGTCGAGTTTTTTTCCACCGCAATTTCAGTCAGCACTTGTAAATTACGAAGCTGTAAAGCAATCGGGTGGTCGGAAATAATATCGGCCGCCGCACCCAAATTTTTGGCGCTCAAAAGCTCTCCCTCGGCCGCAATAATTTTCGCCCGTTTTTCGCGCTCGGCTTCGGCCTGTTTGGCCATCGCCCGCTGCATGGTTTCGGGCAGTTGAATATCTTTAATTTCCACGGTGGTGACTTCCACGCCCCAGGCCTCGGTGTGAACATCAATTATTTCTTTGATTCTTTCATTAATTTTGACCGTTTCGGAAAGCACCTGGTCGAGCATAAACTGGCCGACAATATTGCGGACTGTGGTCTGGGCAATTTGATTAATCGCCGAATCCACATTTTGAATGGCGACCAAAGATTTAGTGGCATTTTTAACCCGATAATAAGCCACGGCGGCGACATCAATGGAGACATTGTCTTTGGTGATAATTTTTTGCGCCGGCACCGGCATCGTCACAATTCGCAAAGAAACTTTTCGAAGATTATCAATCAGCGGAATAATAAATCGAAAACCGGGATTTTTCTCACTTCGGATTTTTCCCAACCGAAAAACCACGCCCTTTTCATATTGCTGAATCACCCGAAAAGCCCGAAGAATAATAATTAGCAGCACGAACGCGATTGTCCCATAAAGATAATTCATCTTGCTCCTCTCTAAAGCGATTGTTAATTCAAACTTGTTATACTCCTTTTTTGTGGAGATAATCAAGTGAGTGCATAAACTGACAATAACAAATAAATATAATATACTATATTTAAGATCGGGTAGGGTATCGAACCGCCGTATTCATTCGGCGCTTAAATACTCCCCGATTTTAAGTTTCGATTCGTATAAATTAATTGTATCAGAAAACTGAAGAGGTTTTGCGCGATTGGGCGGTTGCGTGAAAGGTTGGAATTCAGTAAAATGAACTATATGGGACCACCGCCGGAAACAAATATCATTGAGGTTAAAAACCTCACCAAACGATTCAAAAAATTCACCGCCGTTGATGATGTAACTTTCGCCGTCAAGCGCGGCGATATTTTCGCCTGTCTCGGACCAAACGGCGCCGGTAAATCCACCATCATTAAAATGCTCATTACTTTGCTAAAACCCACTAGCGGTCAGGCCTTAATCGACGGGCGCGATGTCATCCGAGACGCTGGCGAAGTTCGCCATTTAATCGGCTACGTGCCGCAGATGATTTCGGTTGATGGGACGCTGACGGCCGCGGAAAATTTAATGCTCTTTGCCCGTCTCTACGATATTCCGCGTGCCGAACGCCAAAACCGAATAAAAGAAACGCTCTCATTTTTAAAACTTGAAGATCACGCCGATTCCTTGGTTCGGACTTTTTCCGGCGGGATGATTCGAAAAATGGAAGTTGGTCAAGCGATGCTTCACCGTCCCAAAGTCCTTTTTTTGGACGAGCCAACCACCGGTCTCGACCCGATTGCCCGCCAAAGTGTCTGGGAACAGCTTTCCAAATTGCGCGATAATTTGGGGACGACAATCTTTTTTTCAACTCATTATATGGAAGAAGCCGATGGCGTCAGTGACCAAGTGGCAATTTTAAATCAAGGAAAAATCGTGGCCATTGGTTCCGTCAGCGAGCTGAAAGCCAAAACCAACAAAAAAGAGGCGACACTTGAAGAGGCCTTTATTTTTTTCACCGGTAATTCGCTTAACGAAACCGGCAACTTTCGCGAGATACGACGAATGCGGCAAACGGAAAAAAGATTAAGTTAAAAAACTATGAGCAATTATATTTCACAAACCATAACTAAAGCTTACGTTTTAGCGGAAATGGAAGCCAGAAAGCTTATTCACGATCCGACCGAGCTGATTTCCCGCGCCGTTCAGCCAATTTTGTGGCTCGGCATTTTTGGCGAGGCCTTAAGCAAAGTCCGCGCTATTCCCACGCAAGGGTTTACCTATTTGCAATTTATTACCCCCGGCATTCTGACTCAATCAGTCACTTTTGTAGCGATTTTCTACGGGCTTTATATTATTATGGATCGAGACACGGGCATCTTACAGAAATTTCTCGTCACGCCGACGCCGCGGTTAGCTTTAGTCTGGGGAAAAATGATTTCCGCCGGCCTTCGGGGCTTAAGCCAAGCGCTCATTGTTTTTATTTTCGCTCTGATTTTGAACGTTCAATTACATCTTTCTCTTTTGTCAATTCTGGGCATTATTGTTATCGTGATGTTGGGCGCCGCCGCCTTCACCGGTATTTCAATGATTATTGCTTCGATCGTTAAAACTCGCGAGCGGTTTATGGGCATTGGCCAGGTCATAACTTTGCCCCTCTTTTTTGCTTCGAATGCCATCTATCCGATTTCAATTATGCCTCGCTGGCTCCAAGTTGTCGCCCGCGTCAATCCCTTAAGTTATATGGTGGATGGGTTACGGACGCTAATGCTCTCGGGCACGACCACTGGAGTCGGCTTCGATATTGGCATTCTCGCGGGGGTGGCTTTGATAATTTCAATTATTAGCGCTTGGATGTATCCAAAAGTGGTGATCTAAATAGAATACCACTTTGCAAAAGACTCTCATAAACTAAACTTATAGGATCTCGCGATTAAGCGCCGCGTGATTTGTTTTAATAATCACCAAAGCCTTCGGAAAGTTTCTCGTAACCGCCGTTAGGCAAATCGCGGTAATAACCACCGCCGTCGGGTCCGCCGGCCCAATAGGAATTAAGCGGCGCTTCGTAGTGATCGCCAGTCGTCGGCGAATAGACATCTTCATAACCCATAATTGCTTCGGTCCATTGATCAGATAAATCAACTTCTGGATTATCGGCGGCACTCGAAGGATCAGACGAGCTGTAATCCACGCTCGCGGTCGTTGGCCGAAGTTGGGAAACACAGCGGATAGAAATTGCTGAAGATAAAGCCAGTGCCCCTTTCGAATCCCATAAATTATTATTAGCTGAAGCCATGTAAACCGAAATTACATAGAAACTCGTGTCAAAATTATAGACTTGATAGATAACCTCGCCCTTTTGGCCGATGCTGGAGCTAAAGTCGCGGATGTAAAAACCATTACCCAAATCTTTTTGCGCACTGGTCAAAGTAAAATCTTTATAGCCAACGGCAGTCTGAAGATAAGTCAGCGCCGACTCCGTAGTCGGATACAAAGCTTTATAAATACCGGCAATCCCCCAGCCGGCATGAATAGTTTTATCGGCCGAAAAAATATCGGCGCCGACATAAGGTGAAATGGAAGTAAAACTCCAATCGTTTGGCACCAGTGCTTTACAATATCCTGATTTTTTTTCAACGAGAGTAATGGCACTAGCTCCAATTGTTTTAGCTTGCGTCTTGGTACTGGTTGCACTAGTGGTTGGAGTGGGTTTTGTCCCAGTAAATAATGCTTTGAAGTTTGAATTTTGATGAATTATAAAAATGTACACCAGAGAAACAATCCCGGCAACAATGACAACACCCGCGACAATGAGTAAAATTTTGGTCAGGCGATTTATTTTTCTTCCTCATAACAAATTATAGGTTAGATCAACACCCAAATCAATCGTTGTTTTTTAAAACAAGTCCATATATTAATAATATCATCAAAGAATTTTGAAGTTTGATTTATTTGAATTCGTTAAAAATAATTGACACCGTTTTTATTTGCTGATTTAATAGAGCCACGAAAGGGGGTGAACCTAGTGCCGCAATGTCTGTGTGAAGGATGTTCGGAGGAGGTACAGTTTTTGGGCAATCGGTGCCCCAAGCATTTTGAAGAGTTCCTTGATACAAGGAAACGCAAACTGCCGGCAGACCATCGCGACTATGTGACGGCTCGTCCTGAAGGTAGGATGGTCGGTGAAGTCGCGATGCTCTTCGGCGTTTCGACCAACGCCATCGGAATGTTCTTCAACTACAAGAAACATCTCCGAGGGTACAATGACCCAAACCAATGGCTTAATCAGCCGCTCCTACTACAGACTTTCGATTTCTATGAGGGCATCAAGCTCGTCGAAGAAGATTTCAATCGACAAGAGCGTCTGCGTCAAGCCAAAATCCGTCTAGCCTTGCCAGCACGCTTGAGGCGGTCAAACGCGCGCTTTGTTCTGCCGGAACGCGGCGCCAGCCGTATCAAGCTGGCAATGCTGATAGAGATATCCGGGCCGAGTGAGAACGAAAAACCGCCTGCCAAGCTTAGATCGAGTCTCCTAAACATCGCTGAACTGTCACGCAGACTCGGTGCTACCCAAGTGATGGTACGGAAATGGATAAAGCGGGGCTTAATTCCCTTTAAGGAACAGCCCGCGGCCACTGGCCCTCTTCGACGCAAGCTTTTTGACCTGAACGATGTGCTCTATTTTGTTCGGGCCAACTACGGTACAAAGGAGTTTGCCTTCTACAACGAACCGTTTGGCCGATTCTTGGCCAAACATAACAAAGAGAAAGCGAGAACCTAACGGGGCTTGTGCCTTCACGCGCAAGCCCCAACTGTTTTTTTAACAAGAAATCTCCTGTCCAAAGCTCCCGGGCTTGGATTCGAACCAAGACACCGGCCTTCAAAGGGCCGTGTCCTACCGTTAGACGACCCGGGAACATTAGACAAGAGATATTTTAATTTTACCATATCAGCACTTATTTCTCAATTAAAAATGCCTTAAGTAACCAATAAGCCGAGTTCTGTTTTAGGCCATTATCTATCTAAGCGGTAAGATCCGTGGACATCTTCGGCAAACACGAAATGATGATGATCGGACCCACTTACCTTGCACCAAGTAGGGTTTAGACCACCGCGATGTCGCCATCGTGGCGCGTGAGCTCTTACCTCGCGATTTCACCCTTACCCTTTCGGGCGGTATGTTTCTGTTCCACTTTCCCGAGAGTCGCCCCCGGCCGCCGTTAGCGGCTACTTTGTTTGCGGGTGCTCGGACTTTCCTCCCCACCGATATGATGGGGCAATGACCTTGATTACTTAAGGCGTTTTTATTATACCTTGAAAACTCCGTTTTGTCAATCCATATCTACCTGGAACAAACGAGTTCTATTGACATTTTAAATTTTAATCGTTATAATATGGCTGTCTTTTCAAACGGTCCAAAAATCCAAACGAAAGGAGGACCGTGCGTACCTTCCATCGGTGTCGGATGTGGACCGGATCCGGCAATCAAAGGAGATGTCGAGATGCGACGTAAGGGATTCACCTTGATCGAACTGCTAGTCGTTATCGCGATCATCGCGATTCTAGCAGCCATGCTGTTTCCTGTCTTTGCCCGCGCGCGTGAATCGGCGCGGAAGATTCAGTGCCTCTCGAACGTCAAGAACATCGCCATGGCGTTCCAGATCTACTTGACCGACTTTGACCGGCTGCCGCCTAGTGAGCACAACCCGGTGTCGAGCGCCTACTGGCACAACAAGTGTCCTTCGAAGACCTGTGATCAGGTAGTGGCTTGCCGCGGCACCCAGGCGAACCCGTACATGCGCATCCCGGTGATCTTGGACGAATACGTCAAGAACCGCGACGTCTGGCGGTGCCCGAGCGCACGCTATACGGCCAACACTGTCGCCATCAACGCCTGTATCCCCGACTGGTTCACGTATTTCCGAAAGGGCGAAGATGCCGGCACTTGTCCCAGGCCCAGGGAATGCGCGGATGACTTCCCGCCCGGATGGGGCGGAATGGCCACTGACACCCTCGCCCAGGGCTGGAACAATGGCTGCGGCCTCGGCAACGGCGCCTTTGATCAGAGTCTGGCCACTGCTCACCACAATCGCGACGTCAAGATAAGCGCGATCGATGACGTGACTAAGCGAGTTGTCGTCGGTGATGGCGGCGTGGACCTCGAGCCGTGGCGCACTTCCGGTTTCGCCTATCCTGACTACTCCCGCTTCGACCAGCTGTTACTCGAATGTGGCAGCGCCGGCAACTGTTCAAACCAATCGAGTTGCGGCAATCCCACTGTCGCGGCCACCTGCAGTCCACTTTCTCTATGCTTCGGCGGAGACGGGAAGTTCGGCTGGGACGCGACCTACCGGCAGACTTTCGCCCGCCACATGGGCGGCAGTAACCTCGGCTTTGCCGACGGTCACGCTGGCTGGTTCCCGTCAGAAACAATCCTCTTCGGCGGCTGGAACAACTCCGGCTACGCCACCGTGCCTCAGGTCTTTGACGGTCTGGAATGCTGTTTCTTCCCGACTAACAAGCCCAGATAGCACTATGAGCTCAAAGGGGACGCGCTACGATGCGCGTCCCCTCATTTTTTTATTTTAAAGATTTGTAAAACATTCGATGCTCGCTTGACGGTCCCAATTTTTTTAATGTCTTTTGATGCTTTTTGGTCCCATAACCTTTATGAGAACTAAAATTGTATCCCTTTATCTTTTTGTCTAACTTTCTCATTAACTTATCCCGATAAACTTTGGCCACGATGCTCGCGGCGGCGATTGATGAACAAATCATATCGCCCTTTTTTAAAGCGCGGCAGGGGAGAGGCGAATCGAAAAAAAATCCATCCGCTAAAATAAAATCACAATTAACTTTTAAGGCCGCGATCGCGCGTCGAAACGCCAATTGAGTCCCTTTCGTCAATTTCAATTTATTGAGTTCGGCGACGCTTGCTTCCCCAATGCCCCATTTTGAAGTCCGTTTAATTTTTTGAGCTAATTTCTCTCGTTTATAAGCCGAGAGCATTTTGGAATCACGCAAACCGTATAATCTCCGATTTAAAATGACCGCCCCGGCAACCAACGGCCCTGCCCACGCGCCACGACCAACTTCGTCAACCCCGGCGATCTTTTTAAAACCCATTTCGTGCAGATAATCTTCGTGATGAGTTTTGGGAATGCGGATTTTTTTAGAAAGTTTTAGTTTTGCCATCACGATCTTAAGATACTATTTCAAACAAAAGACATCAATTAAAACAATTGGCTGGGCACGCGAATGCGCACCCAGCCGTCGAAAATCACTGACTACCTACCACAGTCGGGGCATGCTCGTTGACCGAGTGAAGTCCCGGTACAATTGTGCCCGACTGGTCTGGACCGGTCCCCTGGATCTGACCGAGGCCAGATCCTTCCCCGTGGAATTGAGGGTGGCTGTAAAGCAACCCTCACATTGGTCCAACCTCGTGGCGGCGCCCTCGACATTTGCCAAGGGCTTATGACACTTACTACACCGCATGGGTTCTCCCTCCCTGAAGTCGGCTTAGGCCGACTATCGAAAGATTATACAACAAAACCGTGCCCAAGTCAAGTCTTAGGGTCTCTTGCTGGATTCTATACTGAATGCGCCACCCTCTAGTATGCTAAAAACCTAGAAAGGTGGAGCATGGGAAGGCTGACTAAATATGATCGCGAGCAAATTGAATTATATTTTCGCCTGGGTTT